>NZ_JBXAQH010000002.1:0-731205 GCF_058807035.1 Brevundimonas sp. GW821-FHT12E07
CACACCAAGTTCCTTGCCGAAGCCTACATCCTGACCAAGGAAGAAGGCGGCCGTCACACGCCGTTCTTCACGAACTATCGCCCGCAGTTCTACTTCCGCACCACGGACGTGACCGGCATCGTTCACCTGAAGGAAGGCGTCGAAATGATCATGCCCGGCGACAACGCCGAGCTGAACGTCGAGCTGATCACCCCGATCGCCATGGAAGAGAAGCTCCGCTTCGCCATCCGTGAAGGCGGCCGCACCGTCGGCGCCGGCGTCGTCGCCAAGATCATCGCCTAAAAGATACAAGACACAGTAGCTTACAGAGCGGCCCCGGAGAGCAATCTCCGGGGCCGTTTTGCTTTCTGGGCCCCTCTCCCAAAGGGAGAGGGAGGAACCCGCGAGCAAAGCGAGTGGGAGGGTGAGGGGTTCTGCCCTCACCGGTGAGCGACATTACCCCTCAGCCTTTCGCGCAAGGACGACGGCTTCGCCGCCGTGCGCTCAAGCCCTCTCCCTGTGGGAGAGGGTGGTCTGAAGGAGGGAAGTCCCGTCACAGGGGATAAGCGCGGTTAAGGGGCGTCTGTCCCGGGGCGGGACCTTGCGCGGGCCCGGGGCTTGCAGGCATGTCTGCTTATCGGACGTTAATGTTTTGGTAAGCATCATGCGGCGCGCGCTTCATATCGGCCTGTTCATCGGCACCCTGATCGGAATGTGCGCCTGCGCGGCTGTCGACGGGGCCGATACGGGCCGGACGGGCGCCTATGGAAGCGTCGAGGCCGGGCGCACCGGCGGCTGAGACGCCGTCGAGCGGACAGGGCAGGGCGGTCCTGACCGTCCGCACAAGGAAAACGTGGCGGAAACGGCCGACTTCGGCTAGGAACGAACAGCGGACGCCGACTGTTGCGCCGCGCTGGTTCTCCTCCCCCTAGATGTTACTCATCGCCATCGTCGTCGTTCTGCTCCTCGTGGTGCTCAACGGCCTTTTCGCCATGACCGAACTCGCGGTCGTGTCCTCCCGGAAATCCAAGCTGCAGAGCCGGGCGGAGAAGGGGGATCGTGGCGCGCGCGCGGCCCTGAAGCTGGCCGAGGAGCCGACCCACTTCCTGTCCGCCGTCCAGGTGGGAATCACCCTGATCGGGATTCTGGCGGGCGCCTACGGTCAGGCCGCCATCGCCGGCGAACTGGACAAGATCCTGGAAAAGGCCTTCCCGGCCCTGATCGCCTATACCGAATTCTTCGCCACGGCTGTGGTCGTCGTCTGCATCACCTATGTGTCGGTGATCGTGGGCGAATTGGTGCCCAAACGCCTGGCCCTGATCTTCCCCGAGCCGATCGCCGCCAAGATGGCCGCGCCGGTGTCGCTGCTGGCCATCATCCTGAAGCCCTTCGTGGTGGTGTTGACCGCCTCGACCTCGGCCATCCTCAAGGTCATGGGCGTCAAGGACCGCGACGGGTCCGACGTGACCCAGGAAGAGGTGGAGACCATCCTCGCGGAGGGCACCTCCGCCGGCCTGATCGAGCCCGAAGAGCAGGTGATGATCGAGGAAATCCTGCGCCTCGGCGACCGCCCGGTGCGGGTGGCGATGACGCCGCGCACCGACGTCTACTGGGTGGCCATCGACGACGATCCGGCCGTGCTGCGCGAAGAGATTCGCGTCTGCCCCTATTCGCGCATCGTGGTGGCCCGCGACGGCGACCTGGATCACCCCATCGGCGTGGTCCACAAGAAGGACCTGCTGGACAGCCTGTTGACCACGGGCGAGATGGCGATCGCCGAACATGTCGCCGAGCCGGCCTTCATTCCGCAGTCGACCTCAGTGCTCAAGGCGCTGGAGATCCTGAAGGGCACCCATGTCCACATGGCCTTCATCGTCGACGAATACGGCGCCTTCGAAGGCGTGGTGACGGCCACCGACATTCTGGAAATGATCGCCGGCGACTTCAACGAAGGCCACGACGACGACCACTCCTTCGTGGTCGAGCGCGCCGACGGCAGCTGGCTGGTGGACGGCCGCACCGATCTGGACGAGCTGTGCGACCTGCTGGGCGAGGATTTCGGCGAGAACGAAAGCTTCCACACCGTCGCCGGCCTGGTGCTGCACCAGCTGTCGCGCGTGCCTGACGAGGGCGAGGTGCTGCAGCTGGGTCGATTCGAGGTCGAGGTCGTCGATATGGACGATCGCCGCATCGACAAGCTGATCTTCCGCCAGGTCGTCAACGCCGAGGACGAGAAGAAAGCCGTGGCGGAGCACTACGAGGGCTGAAGCCTTCCGAGGACCTCGATCGCCTTCCACAGGCGCTGGCTCTGACCGGATTGAAGCACATGGGCCTGCGCCAGCGGGAGCCAGAAGGCTTCCAGTCGGGTGGGAGCGCCGACCCCGTCATGAGCCTCATGGCAGAACCAGCGGTCGGGCAGGGGGGCCGTGGGGCGAAACAGGGCGAAATGCCGCTCCTGCACCTCATTCCGGTAGGGGGTGATGTCCCAGGTCCCTGTCCCGAGATCGGCGACGAAGGCGAAGTCCGTGCGGCCCGTTTCCTCGATCAGTTCGCGCAGGGCGGCCAAGGCGGGCGACTCGTCCTCCCGAATCGATCCGCCCGGGACCTGAAGGCCGACCTCCTCCGGACCGAAATCGATATGGCGCAGGACCAGCAGGCGGTCGCCGTCGATACAGTAGGCGAGGGCCTTGCGGACGTAGGCTTTCGGCGGCGTGGGCATCGGTAAGGGATCGCACGCCCCTGATGTCATCGCAAAGCTGCATTCCGCTTGAAATCGCCCGGCCTCTGGGGCATACGCCCCCCTCTGGCGAATGCGCACGCCGAGGGGAAACCCACGGCGTGAGGCGTTTTGCTCCAGGAGTTTAGCTCAGCTGGTAGAGCACCGGTCTCCAAAACCGGGGGTCGTGGGTTCGAATCCCCCAACTCCTGCCATTTTCCCCCTGTCGCCGCCGGATGGGACTTCCCATCTGGTGCGACAGGTTAGAAGCGTTTGAAGAGACCATTGATGGCCAAGGCCAAGACACCCGGACGTCGGCAGATGGGCGCAAAGCCCCAGACGGTTCCGGCCGTCCAGACGGTCACCGTGGATTCGGCCACGCCGAAGAAGAAGACCTCGCTGCCGCAGTTCGCCAGCCAGGTCCGCGCCGAGGCCCGCAAGATCGTGTGGCCCAGCCGCAAGGAGACCTGGATCACCTCGGTGATGGTCTTCATCATGGTTCTCATCGCCACGCTGTTCTTCTGGATCGTGGATTCCGGCCTGACGTTCCTGTCGCAGGTCATCCTCGCCATTGGCCAATAAGGAGACGCGCACATGACCGATGCAGCGCCCGATACCAAGCCCGCCAACCCGCGGCACAAGTGGTACATCATCCACGCCTATTCGAACTTCGAGAAGAAGGTCGCCCAGCACATCCGCGACCAGGCCAAGCAACGCGGTCTGGAAGACAATTTCTCTGAAATCCTGGTTCCGACCGAGGACGTCATCGAGATCCGTCGCGGCCGCAAGGTGAACTCGGAACGCAAATTCTTCCCCGGCTACGTCCTGGCGAAGATGGAGATGACCGACGACGCCTACCACCTGGTCAAGGACACCCCGAAGGTCACGGGCTTCCTGGGCGCCGCGGGCGGCACCAAGCCCCTGCCGGTCACCGAGCGTGAGGTCCAGGCCATCATCGGCGCCGTGGAAGAGGGCGTCGAGCGTCCGAAGCCCACCATCCGCTTCGACATCGGCGAGACCGTCAAGGTCATCGACGGCCCGTTCGCCAGCTTCGACGGCCAGGTCGAGAGCGTCGACGAAGACGCCGCCCGCCTGCGCGTCGCCGTGTCGATCTTCGGCCGCCCGACCCCGGTGGACCTGGAATACAATCAGGTCGAGAAGACCGCGGCCTAAAGCCCGGTTTCGACGATACGATTTGCAGCGGCGGCTCCCCGGAGCCGCCGTTTGCATTTGGGGCCCGTGTTTGCTACACGCGCGCCTCCCTTGCGTAGCAGGGGCAAATCCGTGGGAGGCAGCCATGCCAGACCACGGCTCACCGGCTCCGGTTAGCTCCGGGGTCATTCACAGGAGAGACCAATGGCCAAGAAGATCCTCGGCTATATCAAACTGCAGGTGCCGGCCGGTTCGGCTACGCCTTCGCCCCCGATCGGCCCGGCTCTGGGTCAACGCGGCGTGAATATCATGGGCTTCGTCAAGGAGTTCAACGCGCGCACCGAGAAGGAAGTGAAGGGCACCCCCCTGCCGACCGTGATCACGGTCTATCAGGACAAGTCGTTCACCTTCGTCACCAAGACCCCGCCCGCGACCCACTACATCAAGCAGGCCGCCGGCATCACCTCGGCGTCGAAGCTGCCGGGCCGTGAAGTCGCCGGCAAGATCAAGCGCAGCCAGCTGCGTGAGATCGCCGAAAAGAAGATGAAGGATCTGAACGCGAACGACCTGGACGCCGCGACGAAGATCATCGAAGGCTCGGCTCGCGCCATGGGCCTCAACGTGGTGGAGGGCTAAGCACATGGCCAAGCAAACCAAGGCTCAAAAAGCCCGCACCGGCGACACCCTGGCCCTGATGCCGTTCTCGGACGCCATCAAGCTGGTCAAGGACAACGCCAAGGCCAAGTTCGACGAGTCGATCGAAATCGCCGTCAACCTGGGCGTCGACCCGCGTCACGCCGACCAGCAGGTCCGTGGCGTCGTCAACCTGCCGTCGGGCACCGGCCGTGACGTCCGCGTCGCCGTCTTCGCCAAGGACGCCAAGGCTGACGAAGCCCGCGCCGCCGGCGCTGAATACGTCGGCGCCGAGGATCTGTACGAGCAGATCAACGGCGGCCTGATGGACTTCGACCGCGTCATCGCCTCGCCCGACATGATGGCCCTCGTCGGCCGTCTGGGTAAGGTGCTGGGTCCGCGCGGCCTGATGCCGAACCCCAAGGTCGGCACCGTCACCCCGAACGTCGCGCAAGCGGTCAAGGACGCCAAGGGCGGCGCCGTCGAGTTCCGCGTCGAGAAGGCCGGTATCGCTCACGGCGGCATCGGCAAGGTCTCCTTCACCCAGGAAGCCCTCGAAGCCAACGTGAAGGCCTATGTGGACGCCCTGAACCGCGCCAAGCCGGCCGGCGCCAAGGGCACCTACGTCAAGCGCATCACCCTGTCCTCGACGATGGGCCCGGGCTTCAAGGTCGATCCGGCCTCGCTGGGCTAAGGTCGAGCTTCCAGCTCAGAACTGATTACGGCGGCGGAGAGCAATCTCCGCCGCCGTTTTCGTTTGCGGCGTACACGGAAAGCGGGAATGGTCAGGCTTCTATCGAGGGGGATGACCATGAAAAGACTGATGTGCGCCGGACTGGCGACCGTTGCGCTGCTGGCCGGTCCGGCGGCGGGCCACGCGGAGGGACTTGAGCCCACGCCGCCGACCGCTGCGGTTCGGGACGAGGCCGCCGCCAAGTTGCGTCTGGCGCGACGCTTTATCGCCGCCCTGCAGACGGACCAGATGGCTGAAATGCTGGGCGGGGTGACGGCGTCCCTGACGCCGCCTGCGGAAGGCCTGACCCCGACGCAGCAGGAAGCCCTTCAGCGCGCGGCCGCCAATGCGACGACCGAGATGACGGTGCGGTTGTTCGATGCGATGACGCCGATCTATGCGGACATCTTCACCATGGAGGAACTGACCGCGCTCGTGGACTTCTACGAGAGCGATGTCGGCCGTTCGATGATGGAGAAAAGCTATGCCGCCGCGCCGCGGGTCACGGAGCTGGTCATGGAGATGATGCCCGAGATGATGCAGGGCATGGTCGAAAGCATGTGCAAGGATCTGGGCTGTACCGACGAGCAGCGCGCGCGGATGAACGCCGGGATCGCCGCGGCGGGCTACGGCGGGGCGTCGGAGGCCAGGGCGGCGCCCAAGGCGAAGAACTGACCGGGCAGGGGTTCGGGGCCTGACCGGCCACGAACCCCGCCGTGACTCAGTACGCCGCGGTGAAGCGCGCCTTCGGGTGTCTGTGCTGTTCGACCTCGTCGGCCATGGCGATGGCGTAGTCGGCGAAGCTGATGCGGCTCTCGCCCTTGTCGTCGGTGACCAACTGGTCGGTCCCGAGGCGGAAATGGCCGAGGCGAGGGCCTTCCTCGATGACGGCGGCGGGGGAGAAGAAGGTCCAGTCGATGTCGGTCCCGGCTTTCAGGGCGTCGAGGAAGACGATGCCGCCCTGGGCGAAGACCTTCCATTCCTCTGGGAACTCGGGCGTGTCGATCAGGCGGACGCCGGGTGCGACCTCCAGGCTGGCGGCGCCGCCGGTGACCAGCAGGCGAGGGACCCCGGCGGTCGTCAGGGCGGACAGGAGAGTGGCGGCGGGGACGTCGAAATGCAGGGCGCTGACCACGGCGTCCGACCCCTTGATCAGTTCGGCGAGGGCAGTGGCGTCGGAGGCGTCGCCCTGTACGGCGGTGACGCCGTCAACGGCCGGGATAGCCTCGGGCTTGCGGGCGATGGCGGTGACCGAATGGCCGCGCGAGGCCAGCTCTTTGGTGATTTCCGATCCGGCGCGACCGCTGGCGCCGAGGACTGCGATCTTCATGGACTGAACTCCGTGGTTTCCAATAGTGACCAAGTGAGATATGGAGATCGACCATGCAAGAAGGCACCGAAACCTCATCTGGTCACCCGCAGGAAACCCGTCCCGAGCCTGAGCTCGCCTGGGACGTCTATGCGAAGAACTGTCCGACCCGGGTCCTGCTGGACCGGATCGCCGACAAATGGACCGTACTGCTGCTGACGACGCTGAAAGGCGGGCCGATGCGATTCAACGCGCTGAAGCGGCGGGTGGAAGGGGTGTCGCAGAAGATGCTGAGCCAGACCCTGCGCCAGCTGGAGCGCGACGGGCTGGTCAACCGGTCTGTCGAGGCCACGGTGCCAATCTCGGTCACCTATGCGATCACGCCTCTGGGCCAGACCCTGGTCGCGGCCCTGCAGCCGATGGTCGACTGGGCCGAGAGCCGGATGCCGGAGGTGGTGGAGGCCCAGGTCGCGTTCGATCGGCGTATCTCACTGACGTGAAACCTTCGCACTACGGCGGCGCGACCTGGGTTAGGGGAATTGCGTTTCGAGGCGAAAGGTCGCACCCGGCCTGACGCAACAGGGGATGCCGATGCTGAGCTGGTTCCAGGCGCTGATGCCGAAGGAAGACAACTTCTTCCGTCTGTTCAACGCCCATGCGGCGACCCTGACCAAGGGCGCGGACGCGATGCGCCATATGCTGGACGGCGGGAACGAGGTTCCGGCCTGGACGGCGAAGATCGTCGACTACGAGGACGAAGCCGACAAGATCGCCGCCGAGGTGCTGCTGGCGGTGCGCCGCAGCTTCATCACGCCCTTCGACCGCTCCGACATCCGCGGCCTGACCGAGTCGCTGGACGACGCCATCGACCAGATGCAGAAGACCGCCAAGAGCGTGACCCTGTACGAACTGCGCGAGTTCTCGCCGCAGATGCGCGAGCTGGGGGACATCGCCGTGCGCTGCGCCGCCCTGACGGTCGAGGCGGTGTCCCTGCTGCCGACCATGCAGAAGCATCAGGACCGGGTGAACAGCCTGACCGAACAGCTGTCCCAGCTCGAGAACGAAAGCGACATCCTCTACGACCAGGGAATGAAAGCCCTCTATGCGGCGCAGAAGGCCGCGCCGACGGCGCTGGACTTCGTCATCGGGGCCGACATCTACGACCATCTGGAGAAGGTGATCGACCGCTTCGAGGACGTGGCCGACCGCATCAGCGGCATCCTGGTCGAGCACCTGTAAGGTGGACCACGCGCTCCTGATCCTGGTCTTCCTGATCGGCGTCGCCCTGCTGTTCGACTTCCTGAACGGCCTGCACGACGCGGCGAACTCGATCGCGACCATCGTCGCCACCCGCGTCCTGCCGCCGGCCTTCGCCGTGGGCTGGGCCGCCTTCTTCAACTTCATCGCCTTCCTGTTCTTCGGCCTGCATGTGGCCGGGACCATCGGCAAGGGGATCATCGATCCGCAAATCATCTCGGACCAGGTCATCTTCGGCGCCCTGATGGGAGCGATCACCTGGAATGTGGTGACCTGGTTGGCGGGCATTCCGTCGTCGAGCTCCCATGCGCTCGTCGGCGGGCTGCTGGGCGCCGGGGTGGCCAAGGCGGGGCCGGGGGTCATCGTCCTTCAGGGCACGCTGAAGACCGTCGGAGCCATCTTCCTGTCGCCGGCGCTGGGCTTCCTGCTGGCCCTGCTGCTGGTGCTGATCGTGTCCTGGCTGTTCGTGCGCACCAATCCGGCGGTCGCCGACAAGGTGTTCCGCGTGCTGCAGTTCTTCTCCGCCTCCGCCTATTCGTTGGGACACGGAGGAAATGATGCGCAAAAGACCATGGGAATCATCGCCGTCCTGTTGCTGTCGCGCGCCCCGGCGGGTACCGAGTTCAGCGTGCCGCTGTGGGTCGTCCTGGCCTGCCATTCGGCCATCGCCCTGGGCACACTGACCGGCGGCTGGAGGATCGTTCATACCATGGGGTCCAAGATCACCCGCCTGACGCCCCAGCAGGGCTTCTGCGCCGAGACGGGCGGGGCCATCACCCTGTTCCTGGCGACGGGTCTGGGCATCCCGGTGTCGACCACCCACACCATCACCGGCGCCATCATCGGCGTGGGCGCGGCCAAACGCGTATCGGCCGTGCGCTGGGGCGTGGCCCGCAGCATCGTCTTCGCCTGGTTCGTGACCATTCCGGCGGCGGCCGCCGTCGCCGCGGTCGCCTACCACTTCGGCGGGCTGTTCCTGACTTGAGCGGGAAGGCGGTCAAAAGGTCCGCCCGATCCGAAACCCGACAGGTCGCCGCCCTGCCGTGGCGCATTGGCGCGAGCGGTCGCGAAGTCCTGATGATCACCTCGCGTGAGACGCGCCGCTGGGTCATTCCCAAGGGCGGCCGCATGGTCGGCAAGACCGATCCCCAGGCCGCCGCCGTCGAGGCCATGGAGGAGGCCGGGGTCCAGGGTGAGATCGCCCAGACGCCCATCGGCGCCTTCCGCTACGCCAAACGCCTGCGCAGCGGCGACAGCAAGTTGTGCGTGGTCGCGGTCTATCCGATGAAGGTTCTGATCCAGCTGGGCGCATGGCCCGAGGCGGCCGAGCGCGACCGGCGCTGGATGCCGCTGGAGGAGGCGGCGGGTTCGGTGATGGAGCCGGATCTGGCCGAGCTGATCCGTGGCTTCGCGAGCGCCGAGCTGGACGACTGATCAGGCGGCCATGAAGCGCCGCTGGGCCTTCATCATGGCGGTGATCAGGGCCTTTTCGCTCTCGGCCAGATAGGGGTTCCAGACGTCGAAGATCAGGATGACCCGCAGCGCGTCGGCGTCGTTCCAGGCCTCGTGCTCGATGGTGTCGTCGAAGACCCAGGCCTGACCCATCTTCCAGTCGCGGGTGGTGTTGCCGACCCGGAAGCGGGCAGGGCCCGGCAGGATCAGCGGCAGGTGGCAGAGCAGCCGGACATTGGCCGACCCCGTGTGCGGCGGGATGTGGGTGTGCGGCTGCAGGGCCGAGAAGACGGCGGTGGGGGCGAAGTCGTCCTGATGCGCCATCGGCAGGCGGTCCAGCAGGGCGGCTGTCCCCGGGCAGCGGCCGCAGACGTCGTCCTGTTTCGCCCCGTCCTTCCAGAGGAAGAGGGACGACCATTTGAGGGAGTGGTTCAGCTCTCCCCACTGGTTCACCGGCGCCTCGGGCGGGTACTGGATATAGGGTGCGAAGCGGTCGAGGTCGGTCTCGACCAGGGCCGTCAGCTCGTTCTGGATCATCTCCGTCGCCGCCTCCAGTTCTCCCAGCCAAGGGAAGAGGGTGCGGTCGTAGAAGGGAATGGCGGGCAGGCGGGGGTAGTTGAGCAGGATCGGCTCCTGCTTCGGCGGCGACTTGAGCCCGGCGTAGATCTCAAGGCCTTCGTCGAACCGATCCAGGGTCTCGGGATCGACGGCGCCGCGCAGGCCCGCGACCTCAGCCAGCATATGGTCCCGCAGCGCCTGGGCGTGGGTTCTGACGAACTCCGCAGCGTAGTCGAGCTGTTTGAGGATGGCCGGCGGGCAGCGGTCGCGCAGCGGGGCGATCTTCAGGGCGTTGCGATAGACCTCCGCCGCCGCCTTGCCGCGTCCGATCTTCTCCAGCAGGGCGCCCTTGGCCAGAAGGGCGATGAAATCATAGGGCTGCATCGACAGGGCGCGGTCGATCAGGGCGAGCGAGCCCACGAAATCGCCTTGAAGACGAAGGGCGAGGGACCGGTTCAGAATGCCGTTGTGGGTGGGGCCGATGGCGTCGGCCTGGTCGAGCAGGCGAAGGGCTCCGGGCGCGTCCATCCGGGCCAGAAATTCCCCGGCCTGGCGCAGCAGATCGGCCTGTCGGCCGCCCAAATTTCCGGTCATCCCAGCGCCCCCGCACTCGTCGACAAAACTCTACAGTCCTATGACGTCACGCCCGGGCCGCCGCCTTATGGTTTGGGTGCGGATTGTTTCGCGAAGATTTCAGGCGAGGCGCCGGCGCAGGTCGTGCGCGAGGGCGGTTGATCTTTCGCCGCATCGCCTGTAAGAGCGCCGCTTCTCCGTCGAGACCTCTGGTTTCGGCGGTCCTGTCCGAGAACTTCGGGGCGTGGGGGCCACCCATGCCGTAACTGTCAGAGAGCCCTCTGGCGCCGTGGGGAGATGGGGACGCGAAATCTGGATTGCTGTCGGCCCGCCTGTCGGGATGACGGCCTCAGTCGCATCCTTCGGACAATAAGACCGGCCACAACGTCTCGCAGCGATGCGGAACGCTTTGGCCAAACGTCGTCCGGGAATAAGCCCGGGCGGCAACACCAAGACTGGAGACCGCAATGGACCGCGCACAAAAGGCCGAGTCGATCGAAACGCTGAAAGGCGTTTTCGCTGACGCCGGCGCCGTGGTCGTGACCCACAACCTGGGTCTGACCGTTGCGGAAATGGAAGACCTGCGTGGCAAGCTGCGCACTGCCGGCGGCGCGTTCAAGGTGGTCAAAAACCGCCTGGCGCTGAAGGCCCTGAACGTCGAGGAAGGCTCTGCCTACCACGGCCTGTTCAAGGGCCCGGTGGGCATCGCCTACGCCCCCGACGCCGTCACCGCCGCCAAGGTCACCGCCGATTACGCCAAGGGCAACGACAAGTTCGTCGTCCTGGGCGGTTTCATGGGCGAGACCGTTCTGGACGCCAACGGCGTTTCGACCCTGTCGAAGCTGCCGTCGCTGGACCAGATCCGCGCTTCGCTGCTCGGCCTGCTCAACGCTCCCGCGACCAAGGTCGCCGGCGTCGTTCAAGCCCCGGCTGCCCAACTGGCCCGCGTGTTCAACGCGTACGCCACCAAGGACGCCGCGTAAGCGACCCCGCTTCCATCTCTGCAAAAATCCAAACCAACCCAATCCTCCGAAGGAAATACTGAAATGGCCGACCTGTCCAAGATCGTCGAAGACCTGTCCTCGCTGACCGTCCTCGAAGCCGCCGAACTGTCCAAGCTGCTGGAAGAAAAGTGGGGCGTCTCCGCCGCCGCTCCGGTCGCCATGGCCATGCCCGCCGGTGGTGGCGCCGCCGCCCCCGCCGAAGCTGCTGAAGAGCAAACCGAGTTCACCGTCGTCCTGCTGGACGGTGGCGACAAGAAGATCAACGTCATCAAGGAAGTCCGTGGCGTGCGTTCGGACCTCGGTCTGAAGGAAGCCAAGGACCTGGTCGAAGCTGCTCCGGCCAACGTCGTCGAGAACGTCTCCAAGCAGACCGCCGACGAAATCAAGAAGAAGCTGGAAGAAGCCGGCGCCAAGATCCAGATCAAGTAAGATCGGTTCTCGGTCCCTCCTTCGGGAGGGCTCAGACTTCAGCGGGCCCGGCGAGCGATCGCCGGGCCCGTTTGCATTTCGGGCGGGTGGCGTCGGGCGGGACGAGCCACCATCTGTCCTCTCCAAGACAGGAAGGACGCCCCGATGAAGATTCTGATGGTTCTGACCTCGCACGACGAACTCGGCGACACCGGAAAGAAGACCGGCTTCTGGCTGGAGGAATTCGCGGCGCCCTATTACGCGCTCAGGGACGCGGGGGCGGAGATCGTCCTGGCCTCACCCAGGGGCGGTCAGCCTCCGCTGGATCCCAGGAGTGATGACGCCGACGCCCAGACGGACGATACGCGCCGCTTCAAGGCCGACGCCGCGGCCCAGAAGGCTCTGGCCAATACGGTCACCCTGGCCAGCGTGAAGGCGGCCGATTTCGACGCCGTCTTCTATCCGGGCGGCCACGGCCCGCTGTGGGACCTGGCCGAGGACGCGACGTCGATCGCCCTGATCGAGGCCTTCGCCGGGGCCGACAAGCCCGTCGCCGCCGTCTGCCACGCCCCCGGCGTGCTGAGGCACGTCAAGGCCGCGAACGGGGAGCCACTGGTGAAGGGCCGTGCGGTCGCGGGCTTCACCAACTCCGAGGAAGAGGCTGTGGGCCTGACCGAGGTGGTGCCGTTCCTGGTCGAGGACATGCTCAAGGCCAATGGCGGCCTTTACGCCAAGGGCGCCGACTGGGGCTCGTTCATCCAGGTCGATGGCAAGCTGATCACCGGTCAGAACCCGGGCTCGTCCCGAGAAGCGGCCGAGGCCCTGCTGACCGCGCTCAAAGCCTGAGGAGACACGCGGCCCCGTCGAGATGTCGGGGTGTCGCTCCTAGCGCCTTCTGGGAGCCCAGATGTCGGCCAGACGGTCCGGCGTGCCTTCGTTGCGCGCCAGACGCGGGTAGCGCAGGCCCTCGTGGTAGTCGAAGCTGACCGTGCGGTAGCGGCTGCCGTTCTTGAGCAGCAGGACGATGGGGTCGGTGGAGGTCTTGGCGGCCGTCACCGCGTCGCGCAGCACCTCGGGGGTCGCCGCCACCTCATTGACCGCGATCAGGTCCCAGCCGGCGCCGAGCGGGGCGTTGAAGGCCGGGCTGCCCCAGCGGATGTTGGACAGGCGGTTGGTCGGCCCCGACAGGGTGAAGCCCAGCGAATACTGGAAGTCGGTCGCCCAGCCGGACATGACCTTCTTCTCCAGCGCCGTCAGCGCATCCGTATAGGTCAGGAAATAGCCGGCGCGGGTGATGCCGTCCGTCGGCGCCTTCGCATCGGGTCCGACCGCGTCCAGCCGGCCGCGCAGGAAGGTCGCCCAGTCGTGCGGATAGACGCCGTTCAGGGCCGCCACCACCTCCTCGAAGGTATAGCCGCGCGGGGTGTAGCGACCGTCCTCGACGCCGAAGAAGGCCTTGGCGAAGTCGTCCAGCGACTTCCTGTTGTCGGTGCCCTCGCGGATCAGGGTGTCGGCGTCCAGCCACATCAGCTGGCTCTCGCGGTAGTAGTCGCCGGTGCCGCGCATCCACGAGGTCCACAGGCCGGGGACGCGATAGCCCAGCAGGTTGTGATTGTCGGTGTCCTGCAGCGCGCGCCACTCCCGGCCGGGCTGGTTCTCATAGAAGGCGGCGACCCCGGCCAGCAGGATCTTCTCTTCCTCGATGGTGTGGATCCCCGAGCGGGCGGCGAGGACGTGGCCCCAGTATTCGGTCTGGCCCTCATAGACCCACAGCAGGGTGTTCTGGGTGGGGACGTTGTAGTTGGCGGTCAGCTCGTCCGCCGGCCGCATGAACTTGCCGTTCCAGGAGTGGGTGAACTCATGCGGGATGGTGGCCCGGCCGCCGGCGTTCTTGTCCCATTCGGTGAAGAAGGCCGGATTGCCGGTGTTCTCGGACGAGCGGTGGTGCTCCAGCCCGATGCCGCCCAGCTGGTCCGACAGGGCCATCAGGACGTCATAGTGGTCGAAGTGGCGCGCGCCGAAGAGCCGGTCGGCCTGGGTGACCATGTTCTGATAGAGGCCGATCTGCTCGTCGGTGATGGCCAGGTTGGCGGCCTTGTCGGCGACGATCTCCATGTGCACGGCCTCGCCGTTCGGATCGATGTCGACGCGGCGATGGTTGGCGCCCGCATACATGGGGCTGTCGACAAGGGTGTAGAGGTCGGTCGGCTTGAAGGTCGCCAGGCCGTTCTCGAAGCTCTCGGTCTCCAGCGCCGTGCCGTAGCCCCAGCCGGCGGGCAGCTGGATCGAGGGGGCGAAGGTGATCCGGCGCGAATAGTGGCCCGCCGGATAGAGCAGGGCCTTCTCCCACTGCATGTTCACGATCGACGGCGTCATGGTCACGCGCCAGTTGGCGTTGTCCGGCTGGGTCAGCCACTGGAAGGTGACCTCGATCTCGGTGACGCCCTCGGGGATGTCGAGGTGGAAGGCGTAGGGCTGGATCGTGTCGCGCAGCCATTCGATGCGCTTGCCGCCGCCGGTGACCGTGACGCCCGAGATCAGCTGGATCGGCCCGGTCGCCGCGTGGTTGCCCGGCAGATATTCCGGATAGAGCAGGGTCAGGGGACCGGTCGTGACGGGGATGTTCTCCGTCACCGTGACGATCTTGCGCTCCAGATCGGTGACGTCGGCCTTGTAGCGGATCACACCGGGGTAGGGCGCATCCACCGGAGCCGGGATGGCCGGCTGGGCGCGCGGCAGGGCCAGCGGCGCCTGACTGGCGTCGGCGATGATGGGCGTTCCGGTTGTCGGGAAGGTTTGCGCGGCGGTTTGGGCCAGCGCGGGCGAGGCGAGCAGGGTGGCGGCGCAGGCGGACAGGAGCAGACGCGACATTCAGGAACTTTCGGAACAGCCGGGGGACAGGGAACCTCGGCCACGTCGCACCCGGGCGTCAAGGGCGGCGGGTCGTCACGCTGACAGCCCGTCGCTTTTCCGGCTGGTGATCAAGGCGCGGGCAGGGGCGTGAGCTCGATCTCGACCCCGCTGGTCAGGACGCTGGCGCCCTCGACCTTGGTTCCCATCTGGGCGATGGCCCGCGCGCCGCGCGCCAGCACCATGGTCGGATGGGCCAGATCGTCGCCATCGTGGTTCAGATACGCTTCCAGATGCAGGCGGCCGTCCTCGCCGTCGCCCTGTTCCGGCTGAAGGTCGGCGGTGAAGCTGTATTGTCCATCCGCGCCCGTCAGCAGGATTTCGGCCTGCCCGCCCTCGACGATGACCGTCCGCCCCGCAGCGACCTCGACCCCGTCGGACATCACCGAGACCTTGACCGTATAGCGGTCGGACGCCGTCTGGGCCGACGCGGCGCCGGCGACGAGCGAAAGGGCGGCGAGGGCGAAGAGGGCGGTGCGCATGGAATGCCTCCAGTCAGGGTTGCGTCCAGACTGGTGCGATTCGCGGGGCTCCGTCCGATCGAATGCCGACGTTCGTCGAGGGGGCGGTCAGCCCCCCTGGGCGGCGAAGGTCAGGCTGTGGCTGTAGCTGCGGAAACGGACGCCGGAGCCGGCGGGGGCCTCGGCGCGGTAGCGGACCAGGGTCATGTAGGCGCCCGGATCGCCGACGCGGACCGTGACCTTGCCCTCAGCGTCGCTGGTCAGCTCGGCCTCGACCTTCTTGCCGTCATAGAGACCGGCCTCGCGGTAGACGACCAGCGGGGTGTTCGCCAGCGGCTTGCCATCGAACAGGATCTGCAGTGTCTGGTCCTCGCCCGCGATGATGTCGCCGGGCTGCACCCAGGGCACGACCTCCAGACCGTGGCCTGAGGGTTCCAGCGCGTCTGCGGTGGGCTCGCCCTTCGTCACATAGACGTCGGCGGTAGTGATGCTCTGCACGGGCACGATCTCGGCGCCGGCGGGGGCGGGACCGTCCTCCTCGCCGACCATCTTCCAGCTGCCGTCGGCGGCCTTGTACATCTGGCCCATGCGGCCAGTGCGAGGCCCGGAGGAGATGCGGTAGGTCCCGTCCACGGGCGTTGCGGCCTCGAACACGGCCAGGTCGCGCAGATAGGTGACGGCGGTGATGGGGGTGTCGCCGTTGGGGCCCACGACGTGCCAGGCGTCGGAGCGCATCACCACCTCGGCGGCGAAGACATCCTCGGTGAAGCTGGCCTCGACCGTGACATGATCCCGTCCTGTGGCGTCCATGACGTTGGGCCGCACATAGGGGACGTGGGCGAGGGCCTGACCGGCCGTCAGGGCCATCAGGAAGCTGGTGAAGGCGGCGTTGCGCAGGGTCCGCATGGTCTGTCTCCGGTTCGGACAGGGGATTGCCTTAGATGCGAACGATTTGCAATGATGGAGCTGGCCGGGTGTCCGTTCCTTACCACCACCATCTGGAACCGCGTGCGAAGGTCCGGCTTCACATCGGAGCTTCCCATGACGACTTCATCGCAACCGAGCTTCTTCGTGGCCGCCGACACCGCCCGTTTCGACGAACGCACCGTCCTGTTCGGCTGCTGCCCCAACGACATCAAGATCTCCGCCAACGACACCGGCGGCCGGCTGGGGGTGTTCGAATATGCAGGCAAGATCCGGGGCGGACCGCCGGTCCACCTGCATGAGGATCAGGACGAGATCTATTTCGTTCAGGACGGCGAATATCTGTTCGAGGTCGGGGGGCAGCGCACCGTGGTGAAACCGGGCGGGGTGATCTTCCTGCCGCGCGGCGTGCCGCACGCCTTCGCCCAACTGAGCGAGACGGGCCGGATGCTGTTCATGTTCACCCCGGCGGGCGACATGGAGGACTATTTCCGCGCTCTTTCCCGATTGCAGGGGCCGCCTGCGCCCGATGTTGAGGCCGCCCTGTTCGCCGACCACGGGATGCGGCTGGTTGGCCCGCCGATCGATCCGGGTCATGCTGGCGTCTGATCCGGAGCGAGGCTGGCAGGAGGGCGCGCGATGATTGCCGAATTCCTGACCCTGCCGCCGCGTCCGGCGTTACGGGGCCGGGTGCGGCATCATCAGATCATCCGCTTCAGGTTCGCGGCGGGAGGAACCGCGCCGACCAAGCCCTACTGGCCCAGACCGGCGGCCGCCCTGGCCTTCTACCCGCGTGACCGGGAGACGCTCGTTGACGCCGATGGGGCGATCCTGATGGTCAAGCCACGCGCCGCCCTGATCGGCCAGCCGTCGGTGCTCGGGTATCGCCGGGGCGGTGCGGACTTCTGCGTCTATCAGATCGAATTCGAGCCCGGGGGGCTGCGCGTGCTGACCGGGGGATCGCTGGCGCCGCTGACGGACCAGACCCTGGATGCGGAGGCGGTGTTTCCTGATCTGCGCGAGACCGCGGACCGCATCGAGGACGCCCGCACCCCGCTCGAAATGATCGACATCGCCGAGACCTGGTTGCAGGACCGGTTCGATGGGGATCGGCCGGAGGCGGACGCGATCGACTGGGCCGCGTCGCGACTGATCGACGGGACGGCGCGGTCTCTGGATCGGTTGGCGGGGCAGGCGGGACTGAACCAGCGCACATTCCTGCGCGCCTTTCGCGACCGGCTGGGCGTCAGTCCCAGACTGTTTGGCCGCATCGCCCGGCTGGATCGGATCATCCGAGCCCGAAACGCTGATCCCGCGCTGGACTGGCTGACGCTGGCGATCGACGCCGGCTTTTATGACCACCAGCATATGGCCCGGGATTTTCGCGATCTCTGCCTGTCCAGTCCGACGGCCTTCCTCGCCGCCGAACAGGCCGCGCCGGAGCGGTTGTTCGGCATCGCCGAGCGCTAGCGCCCGCCGGTCTTCTGCTCCAGCCCGTAGATCTGGTCGGCGACGTCCTCGGCCTTGGCCGTGAACACCGCCTGGGCGTCGCGAAGGCCGCGGTTGTAGAAGAAGCTTCCGACCTCGCGGCCGAAGAAGGCGATCAGCATTTCGGCGGGCAGGGCGCCCAGCTCCTGATCCAGCTCGGTGTCGAAATACGCCTGCACCCGCCGAACCATGTCGCGCATCTCTTCCTTTGAGAATTCGATGGGTTCGGCGGGTTTCATGATCTGATCCTGCAACTACTCACGAGCGATATCGTGTCGCCCCCTCCGTCACGTCGCAAGCGCGACGCGCCTCCTCCCCAAGCTTCGCACGGGGAGGAGGTCAGCTGACCTCAGCCAGGGCTTCCTCGGCGGCGACCCAGGCGGCTTCGGCGGCGTCGAGGTCGGACTGGGTCCTGGCGCGGGCGCGGGAGAGGCCTTCCAGCGCCTTGGGATTGTTGACCGAGGCGTTGGCCATGTCGTCGTCGATGCGGGCGATCTCGGCGGTCAGCTGGCTCATCCGCTCCTCGGCCTTCTTCACAGCGTGACGCAGAGTCGAAGGCGAAGGTCCTGATTTCTTGTTGTTTCCCTTGCCGCCAGCGTTGCCGCCGCCTTGAGGCTGGGCCGCGGGCGTCGCCTCTTCCTTCTTGATCTGGCTGGGCCTGGCGATGGCGGCCTTGGCGCGGTCGAGGACGAATTTCGCATAGTCGTCCATGTCGCCTTCGAAGGGCTTCACCGTGCCGTCGGCAGCCAGCCACAGGCGGTCGGCGACCATCTCCATCAGCGAGCGGTCGTGGGTGATCAGGATGACGGCGCCGTTGTAGTCGTTCAGCGCGTCCAGCAGGGCGCGGCGGCTGTCGATGTCGAGGTGGTTGGTCGGTTCGTCGAGGATCAGGACGTGGGGCGCGTCCATGGCGACCATGTTGAGCAGCAGGCGCGCACGCTCGCCGCCCGACAGGCTGTCGACGGTCGTTTCCTGCTTCTCGAAGCCGAGACCGAATTGGGCGAGGCGCGAGCGGCGGCTGGATTCCGAAGCGTCCGGCATGGCCCGGCGGATGATTTCCAGCGGGGTGTCGGTCGGGTCCATGGCCTCGATCTGGTGCTGGTGGAACCAGCCGACCTTCATCTTGCGGTCGCGGTGCAACTCGCCGTCCGAGACGTTCAGGGCGCCGGCGATCATCTTGGCGAAGGTCGACTTGCCGGCGCCGTTGACGCCCAGCAGGCCGATGCGGTCGTCCAGGTCCATGCGCAGGTTCAGATTGCGCAGGATCGGCTTGCCGGTTTCATAGCCGACATTGGCGCGCTCCAGCCGGATCAGCGGCGGCGCCAGCGGACGCGGGGGCGAGGGCAGGGTGAAGGGGGCGACGCGCTCCTCGATGGTGGTCGCCACCGGCTGCATCTTCTCCAGCCGCTTCATGCGCGACTGGGCCTGGGCGGCCTTGGAGGCCTTGGCCTTGAAGCGGTCGACGAAGGCCTGCAGGTGAGCGCGCTCGGCGTCCTGCTTGGCCTTGGCCGACAGCTGGAGGCGGGCCTTCTCGGCGCGGGCCTTTTCGAACTGGTCGTAGTTGCCCGTGTAGAGGGTCAGGTTGTGGTTCGCGAGGTGCAGGATGTGGGTGCAGACCTCGTTCAGCATCTCCCGGTCGTGCGAGATGATCAGGGCCGTGTGCGGGTACTTCTTCAGCCGCGCCTCGAGCCACAGGGCGCCTTCGAGGTCGAGGTAGTTGGTCGGTTCGTCGAGCAGCAGCATGTCCGGCTCGGCGAACAGGGCCGCGGCCAGGGCCACGCGCATGCGCCAGCCGCCCGAGAACTCGGACATCGGGCGCTGCTGGTTCTCCTGATCGAAGCCGAGGCCGACGAGGATTTCGGCGGCGCGGGCCGGGGCGGCGTCGGCGTCGATCTCGATCAGCCGGGCCCAGATCTCGCCCATCTCCTCGGGCTCGGCGGTCTCCAGACGGCCCAGCAGGTCGTGACGCTCGACATCGGCCTCCAGGATGGTGTCGAGGACGCTGACCGGGGTCGCCGGGTGCTCCTGATCGACCGAGCCGATGCGGGCGGTCCTGGGCAGGCTGATCTCGTCGCCGTTGCCGGCCAGTTCGCCGAGGATCAGCTTGAACAGGGTCGACTTGCCGATGCCGTTGCGGCCCACAAGGCCGACCTTGGAGCCCGGCGGCAGGCTGACGGAGGCGTCGACGAGGAACTTACGGCCCCAGGCGCTGAACGTCAGGTCGGTGATCTGGAGCATGGTTTGGACGGACTTGAGCTGGGCGTCCTGCGACACACGCGAACGACCCTTTTGGGGGAGGGAGCCGGAAGCGGCGGGGACGCCTTGGAAATGACTGAGGGCGCGTCTATAAGCCCGCGACCCGAAACTCCCAAACAAGAAGTCTCACCATGACCGAACGCACCTTCTCGATCATCAAGCCCGACGCGACCCGCCGCAACCTGACCGGCGCCGTCAACGCCGTGATCGAAGGCGCCGGCCTGCGCATCGTCGCGCAACGTCGCATCAAGCTGACCGAGGCCCAGGCCAAGAAATTCTACGAAGTCCACGCCGAGCGCCCGTTCTACGGCGAGCTGGTGTCGCAAATGACCGCCGAGCCGGTCGTCGTTCAGGTGCTGGAAGGCCCGAACGCCGTCGCCGCCTACCGTGAAGTCATGGGCGCCACCAACCCGGAACAGGCCGCCGAAGGCACCATCCGCAAGCAGTTCGCCCTGTCGATCGGCGAAAACTCGGTCCACGGTTCGGACTCGCTGGAAAACGCCGGCATCGAGATCGCCCAGTTCTTCACCGACGACCAGATCGTCGGCTAAGGCTCTGGTTCCACGCCGGAAACGGCGCGGTATCTGACATTACGACCCTCGTCCGGGGAACCGGGCGGGGGTCGTTTCGTTTGTTCTCCACACGTCGTTCCCCCGAGACGTTCCGGAGATTTCACAATGAAGACCATCCTGAAGCTTACCCCCGTCGTCGCCATCGTCGGCCTGCTGGCCGCCTGTGGCTCCACCATGGAACAACGCGCCGCGACCGGCGCCCTGGGCGGCGCCGTCGCCGGTCAGGTGCTGGGCGGCAATACCACCGCCACCGTGGGCGGCGCCGTCGCCGGCGCGGCCGTGGGCGCGGCCACCACCCCCCGCCGCCCGCACTAAACATCAGGCGTACGCATGAAAACGGCCCCGGATCGCTCCGGGGCCGTTCTTCTTTTTGGGCTATCGGCCTTCGGCCTGCTTGAGCCCGGATGGCCGCTCGACTGGCGAAAGCCCGTTTGCGGCTACCAGATCACCGCCCGGTCGGCCGGGGCGATGTACTTCTCGTCGCCGGGTTTGACCCCGAAGGCGTCGTACCAGGCCTGGATGTTGCGGATCGGCACGGAGGCGCGGACTTCGGCGGGCGAATGGGGGTCGGTCGCCAGCTGCTGCTGGATGGCGGCTTCCCGCGCCTTCTCGCGCCAGACCTGGGCCCAGCCGAGGAAGAGGCGCTGATCGCCGGTCAGGCCGTTGATCACCGGCGCCGGCTGGCCGTGCAGGGCCAGGTGATAGGCGTCCAGCGCCATCAGCAGACCGCCGAAGTCGGCGATGTTCTCACCCATGGTGAGGTCGCCGTTCACATGCATGCCCGGGAGGGGGAAGGTGGCGTCGTATTCGGCGCCGAAGATCTTCGCCTGGGCCTCGAACTTCGTCGCGTCCTCGGCCGTCCACCAGTCGCGCAGCACGCCGTCGCCGTCGACCTTGCGGCCCTGGTCGTCGAAGCCGTGGGTGATCTCATGGCCGATGACCGCGCCGATGCCGCCGTAGTTGACGGCCATGTCGGCGTTCGGATCGAAGAAGGGCGCCTGCAGGATGGCGGCCGGGAAGACGATCTCGTTGCGCGGCGGGTTGTAGTAGGCATTGATGGTCTGGGGCGTCATGCCCCATTCCTTGGGGTTCACCGGCTTGCCCAGCTTGGCGACCTGGAAGGCCCATTCGAAAGCCCCGGCGCGCTCGGTGTTGCCGTACAGGTCGTCGTTGCGGATCACGAGACCGTCGTAGCTGCGCCACTCGTCGGGATAGCCGACCTTCACGCCGAAGTGGGCGATCTTGTAGAGCGCCTGCTCCTTGGTCTCGGGGCTCATCCACTCCAGGCGCTTGAGGCGCTCGGTCATGGCGGCCAGCAGGTTCTGGACCAAGGCTTCCATCGCCGTCTTGGACGAGGCGGGGAAGTGCAGGCGGACGTATTCCTTGCCGAGCGCCTCGCCCAGCGAACCGTTGACCGTGCGGACCGCCCGGTTCCAGCGTGGCCGGTTCTGGCCGACGCCGTTCAGCACCGTGCCGTGGAAGGCGAAGTTGGCGTCGACGAAGTCCTGCGACAGCACCGTCGCCGACTGATCGACGTAGTGGAAGGCCTCATAGGCCTTGAGGGTGTCGAGATCGGTCTCGGCGAAGATGCGGGCCAGTTCCGGGAAGGCGGTCTTTTCGCCCACGACGGTCTTGGCGGCGGCGGGCAGACCGGCGGCCGTGGCCCAGGTCGCCCAGTCGAAGCCCGGGGCGTAGGCCGCGATCTCGGTCAGGGTCATGGGATTGTAGGTGTCGTCGACCTCGCGGGACTGGGCGCGGGTCCAGGACTTTTCGGCGATCCGCGTCTCGAAGGCGACGATGTCGGCGGCGGCCTTTTCGGGATTGGCCCAGCCGACCTTGCCCAGCATCTGGGCGACATAGGCCTGGTAGGCCGTCTTCTTGTCGGCGAACGAGGCCTCCAGATAGTAGTCGCGGTCCGGCAGGCCGAGACCCGACTGGCCCAGATAGGCGGCGTTGGCGTCGGGCGATTTCAGGTCGGCATCGATATAGACGCCGAACAGGCTGCTGCCGGCCTTGCCGAAGCTGGCGCCCATCAGGCGGGCGATGTCGGTGCGGTCGTGGGCGGCGCGGATCTCGGCCAGCCCAACTTCCAGCGGCTTGGCGCCGAGGGCGTTGACGCGGGCCTCGTCCATATAGCTGGCGTAGAAGTCGCCGATGCGCTGGGCCTCGGGCGAGCTTTCCGGATGGGCGGCGCTGTTCTCGATGATCGCCTTCAGCTGCTCCTGGCTCTGGTCATAGAGGACGTCCCAGGGGCTCCACGACGGGCGGTCGGCCGGGATGGTGGTGGCGTCGATCCAGCCGCCCGAGGCGAAGCGGTTGAAGTCATTTCCGGGCTTGACCGAGGTGTCCATGGTCGCCGGGTCGAAGCCCCAGGTCCCGATGACGGCATGGCCGGTCGCCCCGGGCATGGTCTGGGCGAACGCGGGCGTGGACAAGGCCAGGGCGAGGGCCGCCGTGGCCAGGAGGGAAGCGTGTCGTTTCATGGAGACCCCATTTCGAATTTGGGGCGGAGACTGGTCCCGGCGAGGCATTTTGTCGCGGCGGAAACGCCTACATTACAAAAATCTAATGCAGGTCCCGGCAGAAGTCGGCCAGCACGCGCGGATAGAGCTGGTGCTCCGCCACATGGACCCGTTCGGCCAGCGACAGGGGCGTGTCGCCCGCGACGATCGGTACCCGGGCCTGACCCAGGATCGGGCCCTCGTCCACGCCGTCGGTGACGATGTGCAGACTGCAGCCGGCCTCGGCGTCGCCTGCCGCGATGGCCCGGGCGTGGGTGTCGAGACCCGGATAGAGGGGCAGGAGCGAGGGGTGGACGTTCAGCATCCGCCCCGCCCAGCGCGCCACCAGCCAAGGGGTCAGGATGCGCATATAGCCAGCCAGGGCCACGACCTGGACGCCTTCGGCCATCAGGACGGCGTTGACGACGCGTTCGTGGGCCTCGCGATCCTTGCCGAAGTCGCGGTGGTCGACGACGTCGGTGGCGATCCCCTTGGCCTGGGCGACATGAAGGCCGCCCGCGTCCGGCCTGTTGGAAACCACCAGGGCGATCTCATAGGGGCAGCCCTCGGCCCGGCTGGCGTCGATCAGGGCCGCCATGTTCGACCCGGCGCCGGAGATCAGGACGCCGACCTTCACCCGGCCGTTCGCAGCATCAGACATCAGGAGGCGGGCGCCGCCGGGGCGGGCGTTTCCGAGACGAAGGCGCCGGCCGGGCCGGGGAAGACCACCGGGCTCTCATAGCCGTCGGCCGAGACCGCCGAGACGCCGAAGAAATAGTCGTCGATCGGGATGTCCTTGAGAACCAGCTCGCTGGCCGACCCGGCCCAGCGGCTGTTCGTCCACTGCGGTGCGGTGGTCGTGCGCCACCAGACACGATAGCCGGCAGCGCCGGGCACGGCGGTCCATTTGACCGTGGTGTCGGGCGAGACGTTGCCGGAGATGGCGACGCCCGTCGGGACGGTCGGGGCCGAGGCCAGAGCCGCCATGGTCACGATGTTCAGCCGCGCCACCTGACCCAGATAGGCGAAGTCGACGCCGTCGATGGTGTCGCCATAGACGATGCCGTTCTCGGTGCGCAGGTCCTGGTGCTGGTGGTTATAGTTCTCGGCCCCCTCGGTGATGCGCACGGCGGGGAAGCCGGCCTTGAGCATCTCGACCTGATCGCCGCCGCGTCCGAAGCGGTCGGTGCGATAGATCATCTCGACGTCGAAATTGGTCAGGTAGCGGTCGGCGATGGAGTCCACGAACCGGGCGAGGTTGCGCGACGAGCTGTCCAGTTCGCCGCCGTTATAACGCCGGGTGGCGGCCTGTTCCGGGGTCTCGACCGTCTTGGTGCCTTCGGAGAAGACGCGGATGCGGGTCGTGTCGCGCACGCCCGACATGCCTTGCGAGTTGCCGACGATGTCGTTGTTCAGATTGGCCTCGACCACCCAGCCCTGCGCCTTGGCGTAGTCCGCCAGGATCTTGCCGCCCAGCAGGCCCTGTTCCTCGCCGGACAGGACGGCATAGACCAGGGTCGCCTCGAACTTCTGCTTCGACAGGACGCGGGCGGCCTCCAGCACGGCGGCGACGCCCGAAGCGTCGTCATTGGCGCCGGGGGCGTCGGCGGTGAAGTTCATGACGTCGGTGACGCGGCTGTCGATATGGCCCGAGATGACGATGACACGGTTCGGATCGCCGGTTCCGCGCTGGATGGCCAGGACATCGACGACCTCGGTGGGCGTCGGGACGCGGCGCCCGGTGACGGTGTCGGCGGGCAGGGCGATCTCGAGGCAGCCGCCGCAGTCGGCGCTCATGGCGCGGAACTGACGCTCGGTCCAGCGGCGGGCCGCGCCGATGCCGCGCGTCTCGGAGACGGTGTCGGACATCGTATGCCGGGTGCCGAAGCCGATCAGGCTGGTGATGTCGGCGCGCATCCGCTCGGGCTGGATCTGGCCCGCGATCTCACGCAGCAGCGGCTGCTCGGCCGCGACCGAGGTCTGGGCGTGAGCGGCAGCGGCGGGGAGGGCGAGGAGTGCGGCCGTTGCGGCCAGGATCAGGTTTCGCATCGGCGCCTCTTCGGAATGAATGAACTAGACCAGCTGTCCGCAGACGAAGGCCGTCTCTCCGGCCTCCAGCAGGCCTTCCAGCACCGTCTCGACGTTCTCCGGCGCGACGATGAGGATGAAGCCGACGCCGCAGTTGAAGGTGCGGCGCAGTTCATGGTCGGAGATGCCTCCGACCTCGCCCAGCCACTGGAAGACGGGCGGCACGGGCCAGGCGTCCCAGTCGAACTCGGCGCTCAGGCCCTCGGCGATGCAGCGCGGCGGGTTCTCGATCAGACCACCGCCGGTGATGTGGGCCGCGCCCTTGACCAGACCGGCCTTCATCAGCGGCAGGACCGGCTTGATGTAGATCCGGGTCGGCTCCATCAGGGCCTGGGCCAGCGAGCGGTCCCTGGCGAAGGGCGCGTCGTCGCCCCACGACAGGCCGGACTTCTCGACCACCTTGCGGATCAGGGAATAGCCGTTGGAGTGCGGGCCCGAGGACGCCAGGCCGATGATGACGTCCCCGGCGAACTGGCGGTCGAGGTACGGCAGGGCCTGGCCGCGCTCGACGGCGCCCAGGGAGAAGCCGGCCAGATCATAGTCGCCGCCCGCATACATGCCGGGCATTTCGGCCGTTTCGCCGCCCACGAGGGCACAGCCGGCCTGACGGCAGCCCTCGGCGATGCCGGCGACCACGCGGCGGGCCGCGTCGATCTCGAGCTTGCCGGTGGCGTAGTAGTCGAGGAACAGCAGGGGCTCGGCGCCCTGGGCCAGCAGGTCGTTGACGCACATGGCGACCAGATCGACGCCGACGCCGTCATGGCGGCCCGTCTCGATGGCGATCTTCAGCTTGGTGCCGACGCCGTCGGTGGTGGCGACGATCAGCGGATCCTCGAAACCGGCGGCCTTGAGGTCGAACAGGGCGCCGAATCCCCCCAGCGAAGCCTCGGCTCCGGGGCGGCGAGTCGACTTCGCCAAGGGCTTGATGGCGTCGACCAGCTGTTCGCCGGCGTCGATATCCACGCCCGCATCGGCGTAGGTCAGGCCGTTTTTCAGCGTTTCGGGGCTGTCAGTCATAGGTCGGGGGCCTGAATCAGTGCTGAAATGTGTTGCGGCTCTTGCCACAAAGGCGTCGCGCGGGGCTATAGCATCCGAATGACGCCAATCACCACCAATGACGCGCTCGTTGCATTCTGTGAGGCCGTAGCGCAGGCCCCGTTCATCGCCGTGGACACCGAGTTCATGCGCGAGACGACCTATTGGCCCAAGCTGTGCCTGATCCAGGCCGCGACCCCGACGCACGAAGCGATCATCGATCCGCTGGCGGACGGTCTGGACCTGACGCCCTTCCTGGACATCCTGCGCGACCCGGCCGTGATCAAGGTCTTCCACGCCGCGCGTCAGGACACCGAGATCTTCGTCAAGCTGGGCGCCATGCCCAAGCCGATGTTCGACACCCAGGTCGCCGCCATGGCCGCCGGGTTCGGCGATCAGGTCAGCTACGACTCGCTCGTGCGCCAGATGCTGAAGGTCGACCTCGACAAGGGCAGCCGCTTCACCGACTGGGCCCGGCGCCCGCTGTCCGAGGCCCAGCTGACCTACGCCATCGGCGACGTGACCCATCTGGCGGCCCTTTATCCCAAGCTGCGCGACCGGCTGGCCAAGGAAGGCCGTCTGGACTGGGTGACGTCCGAGATGGAGGATCTGGTCGATCCCGCCCTCTATGACACCACCCCCGACAACGCCTGGAAGCGTCTGCGGCCCAAGAAATATTCGGCCAAATACCTCGCGGCCTTCAAGGCGACGGCGGTGTGGCGGGAAACCGCGGCGCAGGAACGCGATCAGCCGCGCGGGCGCATCCTCAAGGACGAGGCCATCGACGAGATCGCCACCCAGGCCCCGACCGACATCGAGGCCTTCAACCGCCTGCGTTCGGTGCCCAAGGGCTTCGGCGGCTCGCGTCTGGGGCTCGAGCTGATCGAGGAGCTGAAGCGGGTCATGGCCGACCCCGAGGCCCATGCGCCCAAGCTGGATCGTCCGTCGCACAACCAGCCGGCCCCGCCGTCGGTGGTCGAGCTGCTCAAGGTCCTGCTCAAGGCCAAGAGCGACAATGCGGGCGTGGCTTCCAAGCTGATCGCCACCGTCGCCGATCTCGAGAAGATCGCCCTGTCGGACACCGCCGAGGTCGAGGCCCTGCACGGCTGGCGCCGTCAGCTGTTCGGCGAGGACGCCCTCAAGCTCAAGCGCGGCGAGATCGCCCTGGTCCTGAACGGCCCGCGGGTCGAGGTCGTCGAGATCGAGTAGGCCCGAAAGGGCCTACTTCACCGGTTCCCAGAGTTCGATCTGGTTGCCTTCGGGATCCTGGATGCGGGCGAAGCGACCGACCTCGGGGCTGTCCCATTCGGCCTTGGTGATGATGTCGATCCCGGCGGCGCGCAGGCTGGTCAGCAGGCCGTCGAGATCATCGACGCGGAAGTTGATCATGAACTGCTTCTCGGCCGGGAAGTAGTCGGTGTCGGCCTTGAACGGGGCGAAGACGGTCGGGCCGGCCTGCTGATCCCAGACGAACTGGCCCTCGGGCGCGCCGACGCCGAGATGCTCCAGATACCAGGCGCCCAGCGCCTTGGGATCCCTGGCCCTGAAGAACAATCCGCCGATGCCGGTGACCGCCATGGTCATCTCCCCCTGATTTCGCGGGGAGAATGATACCGGCGCTCGTCAGATGTCCAGCTTGAGCTTCATCGCCTCGGCCAGGGCCTTGGCGCGGCGGCGGGTCTGTTCGCCCAGCAGGACGTCGGCATAGCCTTCGGAGGCCGTCAGGCGCAGCAGACCGCGATCGACCGTGACCGAGGCGTTGGCCAGAAGCTGGGGCGAGCGGCCCGAAAGGTCGCAGCCGAGGCGCATGGCCAGACCCAGGGCGCGGGCGCGCTGGCGGGCGGGCTCCTCCAGCAGCTTCTCGACCACGTCGGGATCGGGCGTCGCCGCCGAGCCGCCGTAGCGGGCGTTGAGGACGCAGGCGAGGAAGACCCGTTCCGCATGGCTCTGGCCGGGGATCGGGGCGCGCAGGACCTGATCGAAGACCAGCTCCAGCCGGTGGTCGGGATGCAGTCGGGCGCCGAGGTCGGCCAGCTGGCAGGCTGCGGAGGCGAGAACCTCGTCGCGCTGTCTGCCGAACGCCGGGGGCAGGGCGGCGATGACGTCCCCGAGCCAGCCGCGCAGGGCGCCGGGCAGGGTGGGCGAGATGCCCTGACGACCGCCCAGGGCCGCGCAGCCGGCGATCAGCGGGTCCTCGGCGGCCTCGTCGCGATCCAGGGCCTCGAACAACAGGCCTTCGCGCAGGCCCCAGGCCGAGAAATGGATGGTCTTGAGCCCGAGCCGGTCGATCAGCCCCTCCAGCACCAGGGCGGAGTAGGGCAGGGTCTCGGCGCGCTTCTTGGACAGGCCGGGCAGGCGGTCCAGCGAGGCGCGCGACTGCTGCGCCACCAGCCGGGCCACGCCGCGGGCGTCCTCGGCGTTCATGGCATACTGGTGCACGATCCGGATCGGATAGCCGTTCATGGCCATGTGCAGCTGGGCCAGCGAGCGCCAGCCGCCGCCGACGGCGTGCAGGCTGTCGGTGGCGAAGGGTTTGGCCGCGGGCTTGAGCCGCTCGGCGATGGTCGCCCGCAGGCGACCGGTGTCGAAACCGGCGGGATCGGCCAGGCTGAACGGCCCCAGCGGCAGGGTGATGCCGGGTTTGAGCGTCTGGCCTTCCAGCCGGATCAGTTCGAGGCTGGAGCCGCCCATGTCGGCCGCGACGCCCTCGGCCGTCGGATCGCCCGCCAGCACGCCGAGGGCCGAATAGCGGGCCTCTTCCTCGCCCGACAGGACGCGGACCTGAAGGCCGGTCTCGGCGGCGACGCGGCTGCAGAACTCCGGACCGTCGATGGCCTCGCGCACAGCGGCGGTGGCGGCGACGTGGAGATAGGCGGGGCGCACCCCTTCCAGCACCGCCGCGAACCGGCGCAACGCCGTCAGAGCCATCTCGACGCCGTCGGGCGACAGCTTGCCGGTCGCGGGAAGGTCGCGGCCCAGACCCGCCAGAACCTTTTCGTTGAACACGGTCCAGATGGCGCGCCCCTCCAGCCGGTACAGGACCAGACGCACGGAGTTGGAGCCGATATCGACGACCGCCGCCTCACGCGGGGCGATGTAGGATTCGATCACTTAGGTCGGGCTCAACGCGAGGGACGCACGTAGCGCAGGGCTTCGGGCTTGTTCTTCACCTTGCGGCCGCGGCCCGAGAGGCTGGGGTTGGTCATGAAGTATTTGTGCGCCGAGAAGGGCCGTTCCGGATCGGCCGGGGTGACGCGCACATAGTTCCCGTCGGCGTCCAGTGTCCAGCTCTGGGCGTCGTCCTTGAGGTTGGCGACCATGATCTGGTCCAGCACCTGATCGTGGACGGTGGCGTTGCGGATGGGCGTCATCAGCTCGACCCGGCGATTGAGGTTCCGCTCCATCCAGTCGGCCGAGGAGATGAAGACCTTGGCCTTGTCGTGCGGCAGGTCGCGGCCGTTGGCGAAGCAGACGATGCGGCTGTGCTCCAGGAAGCGGCCGACGATCGACTTGACCCGGATGTTCTCCGAAAGGCCGGGCACGCCGGGGCGCAGGCAGCAGATGCCGCGCACCACCAGATCGATGCGCACGCCCCACTGGCTGGCGCGGTACAGGGCGTCGATGATCTCGGGATCGACGAGGGCGTTCAGCTTGACCCAGATGGCCGCGGGCTTGCCCATGACCGCCGCCGACATCTCCTTGCCGATCAGCTCGATCAGGGTCGCCTTCATATTGATGGGGGAGACGACCAGGGCCTCCAGCTCCTCCGGCTCTGCATAGCCGGTGATGTAGTTGAACACCCGGCCGGCGTCGCGGGCCAGGACCGGGTCGGAGCTGAACAGGCTGAGGTCGGTGTAAACCTTGGCCGTCACCGGGTGATAGTTGCCGGTGCCGAAGTGGCAGTAGGTCTTGAGGGCATCGCCCTCACGCCGGACCACGACGCTGACCTTGGCGTGGGTCTTGTACTCGACGAAGCCGAAGACGACGTGGACGCCCGCCCGCTCCATGGCCCGGGCCCAACGCAGGTTGGCCTCCTCGTCGAACCGGGCCTTGATCTCGACCAGGGCCACGACGTTCTTGCCGTTCTCTGCCGCCTCGATCAGGGCCGCGACGATCGGACTGTCCTTGGAGGTGCGATAAAGCGTCTGTTTGATCGCGATGACGTTGGGGTCGCGCGCGGCCTGACGCAGGAACTGCACCACCACGTCGAAGCTCTCGAACGGGTGGTGGATCAGGATGTCCTTCTCGCGCACGGCGGCGAAGACGTCGCCGCCCTGGTCGCGGACGCGCTCGGGATAGCGCGGCTCATAGCCGGGGAATTTCAGGTCCGGGTGACCGGGCGGGATCAGTTCGGACAGCTGGGCCAGACCCAGCATCCCCTGGACCATGACCACGTCCTGCGGCGCGGCCTTCAGCTCGGTGACGATGAAGTCGCGCAGATCGTCGGGGGTCGAGGCCTCGATCTTGACCCGCACCACCTCGCCGAGACGACGCTGCTTGAGCGCCTCCTCGTATTCGAGAACCAGATCCTCGGCCTCTTCCTCGATCTCGATGTCCGAGTCGCGGATCAGGCGGATCAGACCGCGCTCCAGCACTTCGCAGCCCGGGAACAGGTGGTCGATGAACAGCAGCAGCAGGCTTTCCAGCGTCACGAACCGGCGTCGGCCGGACTTGGAGCGCCCGTCGACCGGCAGCTCCCAGAAGCGGCGCACCTGGGTCGGGACGGGCACCAGGGCGTAGAGCACCCGGTTGTCGGCATGCCGGCGCAGCTTGAGCACCAGAGAGAAGCCGAGGTTGGGCAGGAAGGGGAAGGGGTGGGCCGGGTCGATGGCCAGGGGCGTCAGGACCGCGAACAGCTGGTTCAGGAACTCCGGCTCCAGCCGGTCGCGCTCGGTGCGGGTGATCTTGGCCGAGTGGATGACCTCGATGCCCGCCTCGGTCAGTTCCTTGCGCAGCTGGGCCCAGCGCGACTGCTGCTCGGCCATCAGCTCGCCGGCGGCCAGATTGACCTTTTCCAGCTGTTCCGCGGGCGTCAGGCCGTCGGAGGACAGCACCCGCACCCGCTCGCGCACCTGACCCTTCAGACCCGCCACCCGGGTCATGAAGAACTCATCCAGATTGTTGGCCGAGATCGACAGGAACCTCAGCCGCTCCAGCAGCGGGTGCGTGGGGTTGGCGGCTTCCTCCAGCACCCGGGCGTTGAACTTCAGCCAGCTGATCTCGCGGTTGAAGAACCGTTCGGGCGAGGCCATCAGCTCTTCGGACAGGGCCAGCTGCGGCGCGCGGGAAGAGGGAACCTCTTCTCCGGTGGTGGTGTCGGCAATCACGGCGTCGGACATGGATACAGGTTGTGGAGCGCGTTCATGACGGCTGCAACCTTGCTGTTCAGTTCTCTTCGTCGTCTTCGGAGCCGACCGCTTCCAGGACCTGGCGCGCCAAAGCCCGCGTCACCGGGCGGTGCTGCTCGTCCAGACGGGCGACGACGTCCTCGACGGCGGCGGCGGACCGGTCGATACGCCGCACCAGATAGTCGATGACTTCGTCGGTCGGGGTGATGCTGCGTTCGGCGAATCGGGCGCGCAGGATGGCGGCCAGGACGACGTCGTCGGGCTCCTCCATGGCTGTGACCCGGATCGAGTCGAGCCGCGAGCGCAGGTCGGGCACCTGGACCTTCCAGAAACGCGGCGAGGGGCGCGAGACCAGCAGCAGGGCGCCGCCGTCGGCCTGGGCCAGGTTGATCAGGTGGAACAGGGTCTCGTCGTCGGCGTCCTGGGCGATGTCCAGCAGGACCGGGCGGCCTTCCAGCTCCAGCGGATCGACATGGGCGGCCTCGGCGCCGTTCAGGGCCACGGCGCCGACCCGCTCGGCCCAGATCGACGCCAGATGGCTCTTGCCGCAGCCGGCGGGACCACAGATGGCCATCACCTGACCCGCCGCATCGGGCCAGCGCTCCAGCACCCGCACAGCCTCCTCGTTGGAGGCCGAACGCACGAAGGTCGACGCGCCCTGGGGCACGTCGCTCTGCAGCGGCAGGCGGAGTTGATCGGTCATGGCGAGACGTCCCGGCATGGTGTCATCCTACCACCCCGCGTCGGAAACGCAGTTAACTGGCGGGCGGCGGAAACGGGGGACATCGGGGACAAGACGGGTCGTCCTGTGGGTGGCTTCAGACGAAATCGGCCAGGGCGGGATTGATGCGGCCTGCCGCGAACTCGACGACACGGTAGTCGGCCAGGCCGTGGGCGGCGAAGGGATCTTCCCTCATGATGGCGGTGACCTCGTCCAGCGACTTGCCGCCGCGGGCGATCAGGAAGCCGCCGGTGCGCGGCACCTTGGGGCCGGTCAGGATCAGCAGGCCCTCGGCGATCCGCTCGTCCAGCCAGGCGCGGTGCTCGGCCGTCTTCGCCTCGATCTCTTCGATGGGGCGGGTGTAGGTGATCTCGATCAGGAACATCTGGGACTTCCGAGGGATTGGACGCCCGTTGATATGTGGATTCGCCGGCCTGTGGACAAGGTCGCAAGATCGGCTCCGACCTTGACTTTCGGGGGCGATGATGCGCCCTTCCGCGCCTTCCAATTCCCGCCGGTTTCCGGCCGATTCAGACGAAATTTCCCCATGCACGCCTATCGCTCCCACACCTGCGGCGCCCTCCGGTCTTCGGACGCGGGCGCCAATGTGCGTCTTTCGGGCTGGGTCCACCGCAAGCGCGACCTCGGCGGCCTGCTGTTCGTCGACCTGCGCGACCACTACGGCATCACCCAGCTGGTGCTGCACCCGTCGACCCCGGGTTTCGCGATCGTCGAGCGTCTGCGCGCCGAAAGCGTCATCAAGATCGACGGCGAGGCGGTCATGCGCGACCCCTCGACCGTGAACCCGCTTCTGCCGACCGGTGAGGTCGAGGTCCGCGTCGCCGGGCTGGAAGTCCTGTCGGAAGCCGCCGAACTGCCGATGCCGGTCTTCGGCGATCAGGAATATCCGGAAGAGATCCGGCTGCAGAACCGCTTCCTCGACCTGCGTCGGGAGCGTCTGCACAAGAACATCGTCCTGCGTTCGAAGGTCATTTCCTCGATCCGCCAGCGCATGGTCGGTCAGGGCTTCCTGGAGTACCAGACCCCGATCCTGACGGCCTCGTCGCCCGAAGGCGCACGCGACTTCCTGGTGCCTTCGCGTCTGCATCCGGGCAAGTTCTACGCCCTCCCGCAGGCCCCGCAGCAGTTCAAGCAACTGCTGATGGTCTCGGGCTTCGACCGCTATTTCCAGATCGCGCCCTGCTTCCGCGATGAAGACCTGCGCGCCGACCGTTCGCTGGAGTTCTACCAGCTCGACGTCGAGATGAGCTTCGTCACGCAAGAGGATGTTTTCGCGGCGATCGAGCCCGTCATGCACGGCGTCTTCGAGGAGTTCTCGAACGGCCTGCCGGTGTCGCCGATCGACGGCAAACATACCTTCACCAACGATTTCGGCGAGCAGTTCGAGCACGCCGGTTTCGAACGGCTGACCTTCGCCCAGTCGATGGCCTGGTACGGCACCGACAAGCCGGACACCCGCAACCCGATCAAGATGCAGGTGGTCTCGGATCACTTCCGCGACGGTGGCTTCGGCCTGTTCGCCAAGATCCTGGGCGCGGACGAGAAAAACGCCGTCTGGGCCATCCCGGCCCCGACCGGCGGCAGCCGCGCCTTCTGCGACCGCATGAACTCCTGGGCCCAGGGCGAGGGCCAGCCGGGCCTCGGCTATATCTTCTGGTCGGACGATCAGAACGCCTGGGGCGGCCCGATCGCCAAGAACCTGGGTCAGGAGCCGACCGAGGCCCTGATGACCTCGCTGGGGCTGGGCCAGGGCGACGCCGCCTTCTTCGTCGCCGGCCTGCCCACGACCTTCGCCAAGTTCGCGGGTCTGGCCCGCACGCGCGTCGGCACGGAGCTGAAGCTGGTCGCCGAAGACCAGTTCAAATTCTGCTGGATCGTCGACTTCCCGATGTTCGAATGGTCCGAGGAAGAGAAGAAGGTCGACTTCTCGCACAACCCGTTCTCGATGCCGCAGGGCGGTCTGGAGGCGCTGGAGACCCAGGATCCCCTGACCATCCGCGCCTACCAGTACGACATCGTCTGCAACGGCTATGAGCTGTGCTCGGGCGCGATCCGGAACCACAAGGCCGAGATCATGCTCAAGGCCTTCAACATCGCCGGCTATGACTCTTCGGTGGTCGAGGAGCAGTTCGGCGGCATGCTGAACGCCTTCCGGTACGGCGCGCCGCCGCACGGCGGTCTGGCGCCCGGCATCGACCGCATCGTCATGCTGCTGGCCGGTGAGACCGCCATCCGCGAGGTCATCGCCTTCCCGCTGAACCAGCAGGGCGAGGATCTGCTGATGAACGCCCCGACCGAGGCGCAGGAGCGTCAGCTGAAGGACGTCCACATCCGCACGGCCGTTCCGATCAAGATCTGACCGGAAGCGACGGTCTGAAAAAGAAAAAGGCGGCCTGCGAGGGCCGCCTTTTTTGTTGTCCGGGCTGTCCGCCGCCTCAGTCGTTCGAGGCGTAGTGGCGCACGGGCGGGGTCGGGACAGCCGGCGGACGCGGCGGGGCCGGCGGGCTCACACGCACAATGACCCGACTGCGGCAGTTACCGATCTGCAGGCCGCGCGGCAGGCGAGTGGCTTCGTCGGCGCAGGCCTCCGAGACCTGGTCCTGGGTCAGCCCGCTGGCGCGGGACAGATCGACGCCGCGAATATCGGTCCGGCGCAGGGAAGCCTCGGTGAAGTTGGCGCGGGCGAAATTGCCGTCCCGCAACCGGGCGCCGTCCAGGGTGGCTCCGCGGAAATTGGCGCCCGAGAAGTCGCCGGAGGTCATGTTCGAGGCCTGCATCTCGACATGCTGGAACGAGGCGTTGCGCGCGTTGACGTTGGCCAGGGTGGCGCCGAACATCTCGGCGCCGTCTAGGCGGGCGTCCTGCAGAACCGCGCTGTTCATATTGACGCCGTTCATTTCCGCCCCGGTCACGACGGCGCGGGCCATATTGGCGTTGGCGAAGACGCCGCCGGTGGCCTCAGCCCCGTTCATCGCCACATCGACGAAGACGGCGGAGGTGAAGTTGGCGCCGTTCAGCTCGGTGCCCGTCATATTGGCGCGGCTGAAATCGCTATTGGTGAAGTTGCCGCCCGTCAGCTCGGCGCCGCGCAGATTGGTTCCCACCAGGGTCGCGTTCATGAAGGTGGCGCCGGTCAGGGTCGCACCTGACAGGTTCCGGCCCGAGAAATCGCAGCGGTTGCAGGATCCGCCCAGGGTGACCGTGCGGGACACCCCGTCCTGAAGGCTGAAGCGGACCTCGGCGGCCGCCTGGGTCGCGCAGGCCACGGCGGCCATCCCGAGGGCGGCGGCGGAGGCGTTACGGATTAGTGCTGCGATCTGTTTCACATCGCCTCAATGAAGCGGAACCCCCTGAAAGCCTACTTAAATCGCGGTAACAGTCGGGCCGCTCAGCAGGCGGGAATATGCAGACCGCCGGGGAGCACAGTCGCTTCGTCGCCACAGGCCTGATTAAGTTGACGCTGGGTCAATCCGGTGGCCCGGGCGAGCTGGGCGCCCGAGAAGTTTGCGCCGGCCAGGGTCGCGCCCGCGAAGGACGCGCCTTCGAGATAGGCCCCGACGAAACTGGCGTTGGTTAGGTTGGCGCCCGAGAAGTTCGAGCTGGAGAAAACCGCCCCATAGGCCTCGATGTCGCGCATGTCGGTATTGGCGAAACGGGTGCGGTTCATGACCGCCAGGCTGAAGTCAGCCTGACGCAGGCGCGAGCCGGTCAGGTTCAGCCCGCGCTTCTCGAAGTTCGAGAAATCGCCCTGGAACAGGTTGCAGCCTCGGCAGTCGTGGCCCGAGCGAACGCTGGCGATCTGACCGGCGTTCTGGGCCAGAACCGGAGTAGCGACGGCCGCGACGGCGGCGATCAGGACGAGGGCGTTCTTCACGGACAGGCTCCGGACCGGCGAGGCCGGTTCTGTGATCTTTGAAAGACCCATACCGCAGAGGTGTTTACGATCCGTGGCCTGCGGTTTCCGCCGCGCCGCAGCTGTCGCAGACGCGGACCGCGCCACGCTGCTGCAGGGTGAAGTCGCCGCAGGCCGGGCAGGCGTCGGCGTTGGCGACCGAGACGACGCGGGGCTCCGGCTCACGCTTGCCGAAGGGCAGGACCACCAGATTGTCGGGCGCCGCGCCCCGGGCGAACCCCTTGGAGATGAAGTGGGCGGCGGGGACCAGTTCGTCGGCCTTGCCCGCGCCCAGACCGTCGGCGTCCAGCGGCTCGGCGTCGGCGTTGGCCAGTTCGGTCCGGTCCAGATAGGAGACTCCCAGCTCGCGGAAGATGTAGTCGAGGATCGAGGTCGCCGAGCCGACGCGGTCGTTGCCGGTGACCCGTCCGGCGGGCTCGAAGCGGGTGAAGACGAAGGCGTCCACGAACTCGTCCAGCGGCACGCCGTATTGAAGTCCGATGGAAATCGCGATCGCGAAGTTGTTCATCAGACTGCGGAAAGCGGCGCCTTCCTTGTGCATGTCGATGAAGATCTCGCCCAGCTCGCCGTCGTCGTATTCGCCGGTGTGGATATAGACCTTGTGGCCTCCGACGGCCGCCTTCTGGATATACCCCTTGCGGCGGTCGGGCAGTTTGCGGCGGGTGCGATCACGCTCGATCACGCGCTCGACGATCTTCTCGGTGGGCGGGGCCTCGGCGGCTTCCGGACGACGCGGCGCGGCCTCAAGCTCGGGCAGGTCGAGCAGTTGGCCCGAGGGCGCGGCGTCGGGCAGCAGACGCACCGCGCGACGGCCCTCGCTCGCGGCGGCGGCCAGCATGGCGGAGGCCTCGGCGGCGGTGGCGCGCCAGCTGATGGCGTCAGGCGTGACGTCGGGCGTATCGCTGAACGGCTCGATCGCGCGGCGCAGGTCGCGTTCGATCTCAGCAGGCGCGCGGTTCAGGATCTCGACGAGGGCGGCGGGGGCGTCGTCCCAGCCGGCCAGATCGGCATGGCCCAGGGCATAGGCCTCGGCGGCGGCGAGGGCCTCGGCGGACAGGCCCAGACGCGGCAGCAGGGGGCCGGCCCCCTCGATGCCCAGAACGTCGCGGACATAGCCGGGGTCCAGCACCAGCGGCCCGAAGGCGTCTTCCAGCCGCTCGACCTGGGCCAGGGCGATCTCGACCGATTCCAGCTCGGCGTCGGTGAAGCCGAGGCTCCGCAGGACCTCGTGGTCCACGCCCGGCGCCTCGACCAGGGTGCGGCGGCCCAGCAGGCGGCGCTCGGCGGCGGCGGCGTCCGTCTCGTCCATGGCGGCGATCAGGGCGGGCGACAGGTGGCGCTCCACGGCGCCGTCAGCGGTCTCGAACAGGGCGGCGTGGGCGAAGGCGGGCGAACCCAGTCTCAGACCCAGTTCGGCGTCGTCGACCAGCAGGGAGATGGAGCCGTGGCGGCGTCCGTCGCGCTTCATCGCCTTGCGGGCGGCGGCGGTCAGTTTCGCCGCATGGGCGGCCAGAGGCGTCGACTGGCGGGCGTCGGAGGCGGCCAGCAGGCCCTGACGGCGCTGCAGGGCGTCCAGCGCCTCTCCGGCCAGGGCCGGACCTTCGGGGCAGGGCCCCAGAGCTTCGGTCAGTTCGCAGGCGGTCAGGGCGGCGCTCGCCGAGACCACGCCGGCCACGGCGGCCAGCGCCGCCTGACCGGCCTCGTCCGGGACCAGTCCCTGGGCCAGCAGCCATTGGGCCGCGCCGGACAGGCCCAGGGCGACGGGGCGGATCGCCTGACGTCGGCGCGCCTGATCGACGGTGGCGGAGAAGCCGGAGGTCAGTTCGATCTCCAGCGCCGTGGTCCACAGCCGGGTCAGGGCCTCCAGCGCGGGGGCGAACCCGGAGGCGTCGTCCAGCGCCGCAAGCGCCGGCAGGTTCAGGGCGCAGGCCGCGGCCAGGGGCTGGTCCGCCACGGCCCGGGCGTCGGCGGCGTCGAAGGTCAGGATCAGGTCGCCGGTCAGGGCGGCGCGGCCCGCGAGGCCGGCCTCCGTGGCGGCGGCGAAGGGCGTGCGGTCCGCTACGGCGACGATCCGCTCGGCGGGCAGGGGCGGGAAGTCGATGACGATCCGCTCGCCGTCGATGGCGCGCAGGATGTCGAGATCGCTCGCCCCGGCGCGGCGGGCGGCGGCGGCGGCGCGGGCGAGGGCGGGGTTGCGGGCTGGATCGCCGCAGTCGGCGCGCGACCCTTCGCAGCGGTCCACGGCGTCGGCGACGGCGGACAGGGCGCGGGCGGCGGCCTCTGCGGCGCGCTCGGCCAGTTTCGCGGCGCGGCGCGCGTCCAGAGCCGTGGTCAGGGTTTTGAGGTCCGTGGCCTCTTCCAGATCCAGCACCGTCGCGGCGGGCGGTGCGCCGATGCTGGCGGGCAGGCGCACCCCGTCCTTGAGGCCCCGGGCGGGAGCGGCGAGGCCCAGCAGGACGCTGGCGGTCAGCTCCTCGGCGAAGGTGCGGGCGTCGGCGGCCCCGGCGAAGACGCCCGTGGACCGGCCCCAGACGGCCAGCCGCCCGGCCCAGCCCGAAATCCGCCCGCCCAGCACCTCGAGTCCCAGGGTGACCGTCTCAGCCGCCATGCCGGTGGGCAGGTCCTGGGGCAGGCCGTCGGCCCAGTCCATCCAGGCCTCGACCCGGGCGTCGGACCAGCCGTCCGGCGCGATCATCTCGACCACCGAATCGCTGCGCTCGACCCAGCGAGGGCCGGTCGCGATCAGGCTCGCGGGCTCGATGAAGCGGGAGGCGAAGCGCATGCGGGTCTCTTTCCGCCGAAAGGTTCCCCAGACTAGGCAGGCAGGACACAGCCATCAATAGATGTTGCGGGCGCGGCGGGGGTTACCCCCAAGATGTTGATGTTCGCGAAAAGCCCGTCGCGCTGGACGTGGAGCCTCCCGGTTTCTATGATCGCGCCAGCGTCGCCGGACCGACCGGCGCCACGGATTCGATGGGACTCCCACTCAGTGCTTGCTCAGATTTTCACCTGGTGGAACGGCGCCACCATCGGCACCCTGTTCACGATCGCGAAGCGCGCGAACCTGATCGGCACGGACGAGATGGGCAACCGCTACTACGAGAGCCGCGACAACAAGAGCTATGACGGCCGCAAGCGCCGCTGGGTCGTCTACAACGGCTATGCCGAGGCCTCGAAGGTCTCGCCCGACTGGCACGGCTGGCTGCACTACACCTTCGACGAGCCGCCGACCGCCGAGCCGCTCAAGCGCCGCGCCTGGGAGCTGGACCACCAGCCGAACCTGACCGGCACCCCGCTGGCCTGGCGTCCGCCGGGTTCGCTGGCCGCCGAGGGCGTGCGCCCGGCCGCCACGGGCGACTACGAAGCCTGGAAGCCCGAATAGTGAACCGCGCCCGGCTCATCGGCATCGCCGTCGTCGCCCTGACCGTCGTCGGGGCGGGGGGCGTCGTCGTTGCCGGAGGCCTTCAGAACAGCCCGCCGCAGGATGCGCGTCCGTCGAACGACCCGGTCGGCGATATCCTGAGGAACGCCCCGCCGGTCGAGACCGCCCCGGCCGGCGCGCCCGCGCCTTCCGCTCCGGTCGCCATCGCCCCGACCGCCCCGGTCGAGATCGCCGGCGCCCCGCAGGAGACCGTCGCGGAGGTCGCCGAGGCCAAGGACGACGCCAAGGTCCCGGCCGACGAGAAGATCCAGGAAGCCGACACGCCCCTGCCGCGTCAGCGTCGCCGCGTCGCCGTCATCGAAGCCATCGACAAGATCACCGCCGAACGGATGCGTTTCGAGGTCGTGGTTGGCGGCCGCGCCGTGCGCTTCAACGACAGCCTGATCTTCAGCGTCCGCGCCTGCGAGGTCTCGGCCGACAACGAGCTGGTCTCCGACGCCATCGCCTATGTGGACGTCAGCCTGGAGCCCAAGGGCACGACCACCGTCCGCGAGCCGCGCCAGATCTTCCGCGGCTGGATGTTCGCCTCCACGCCGGCGATCAGCGGCCTGCAGCACCCGCTCTATGACGCCTGGGTCGTGGGCTGCAAGGCGTAGAAGACCGCCGCCTCTCCGGTCATCGGTTCGAACAGGGACCGGCTGTTGGGCTTCAACGGCCGCGCGGCCTTGAGCAGCTTCAGATAGGCCCCCTGCGGCGTTTCCACCGCCCCGAACTGGCTCAGATGCTCGGTCAGGAACTGGGCGTCCAGCAGCCGCCAGCCGCCCCGCTTCAGCCGCGCCACCAGATGCACCAGGGCGACCTTTGAGGCGTCCCGCTCGCGGCTGAACATGCTCTCGCCGAAGAAGGCGCCGCCCAGGGTCACGCCGTACAGGCCGCCGACCAGCCGCTCGTCCTTCCAGCACTCGATCGAATGGGCGTGGCCCATGGCCTGGAGCGCCAGATACAGGCGGCGGATCGGGCCGTTGATCCAGGTGTCCTCACGCCCCGGCGCCGGGGCCGCGCAGGCGTCCAGAACCGCGTCGAAGGCGGTGGAGACCCGCACCTCGAACGGCTCGCCCCGCACCGTCCGCTTCAGTCGCGTCGGGATGTGGAAGCCGTCCAGCGGGATGACGCCCCGCTGGTCCGGCTCGACCAGGAAGATGCGCGGATCGTCGCGTGCCTCGCCCATGGGAAAGACGCCCGTCGCATAGCAGTTCAGCAGCTCCTCGGGGCCGAAGCCGCCGAAGGGACCGACGCTGAAGCCCGGGTCGCTCAGGCTGACGGGGCCCGTTTGGCGGCCCACTTCTCCAGCCAGTGGATGTCGTAGTCGCCACTGAGGATGTCAGGCTCGGCCAGCAGGCGCTGGAACAGGGGGATGGTGGTGTCGACGCCGCCGACCACGATCTCGCCCAGGCTGCGCTTCAGCCGCGCCACGCATTCGGCCCGGTCACGCCCGTGCACGATCAGCTTGCCGATCAGGCTGTCGTAATAGGGCGGGATCGAATAGCCGGCGTAGATAGCGCTATCCAGCCGCACGCCCAGGCCGCCGGGGGCATGGAAGTCGGTGATTGTGCCGGGCGACGGGGTGAAGGTTTCCGAGTTCTCGGCATTGATCCGCACCTCGATGGCGTGGCCTTCGAAATGGATGTCGTCCTGGGTGAAGGACAGCGGCAGGCCCGCGGCGATGCGGATCTGTTCGCGCACCAGATCGACGCCCGTGATGGCCTCGGTGACCGGGTGTTCGACCTGCAGGCGGGTGTTCATCTCGATGAAGAAGAACTCGCCGTCCTCCCACAGGAACTCGATCGTGCCGACGCCCAGATAGCCGATGGCGGCGATGGCCTTGTTGACCGTCTCACCGATCTTCTTGCGGCCTTCGGCCGACAGGGCGGGCGAGGGGGCCTCTTCCAGAACCTTCTGGTGGCGACGCTGCAGGGAGCAGTCGCGCTCGCCCAGGTGGACGACATTGCCGTGGCTGTCGGCGACGACCTGGATCTCGATGTGGCGCGGCTTCTGGAGGTAGCGCTCCATGTAGACGGCGCCGTTGCCGAAGGCGGCCTTGGCCTCGGTCTGGGCGGTCTGGACGGCCTCGACCAGGTCGTCGGCGGTCAGGGCCACCTTCATGCCGCGTCCGCCGCCGCCGGCGGCGGCCTTGACGATCAGGGGGAAGCCGATGGACTTGGACGCCTCGATGGCGGCCTCGACGGTCTCGACCTCGCCGTCAGAACCGGGAACGACCGGGATGCCGGCGTCCTTGACGGTCTGTTTGGCGCTGATCTTGTCGCCCATGACCCGGATGTGGTCGGGCTTGGGCCCGATGAAGGTCATGCCGTGGGCTTCGACGATCTCGGCGAAGCGGGCGTTCTCGGACAGGAAGCCATAGCCCGGGTGGATCGCCTGGGCGCCGGTGATCTCGGCCGCCGCGATGATCGAGGGGATGTTCAGATAGCTCTTGGCCGCCGGAGCGGGGCCGATGCAGACGCTTTCGTCCGCCAGCCGCACCCACATGGCGCCGCGGTCGGCCTCGGAGTGCACGGCGACGGTGGAGATGCCCATCTCCTTGCACGCCCGGTGGATACGCAGGGCGATTTCGCCGCGGTTGGCGATCAGGACCTTGGTGAACATGGCTTACGCCTCGAGCAGGACGAGGGGTTCGCCGTATTCGACGGGCTGGGCGTCGCCGACCAGGACTTCGGCGACCACGCCGTCGCGCGGGGCCTGGATGGGGTTCATGGTCTTCATCGCCTCGACGATGATCAGGGTCTGGCCCTTCTTGACCTTGTCGCCGACCTTCACGAACGGCGGGGCTTCCGGGGAGGCTTGCAGATAGGCGGTGCCGACCATCGGCGACTTCACCGTCTCGCCGGCCCTGGCGGCGGGGGCGGCGGCCGGAGCAGCGGCGGCCGGGGCGGCCGGGGCGGGGGCGGCGGCGACCGGAGCCGGAGCGTGAGCCGGGGCGGCGGCGTATTGCATCACCGGGGCGGAGACGACCTCACGCGCCACGCGGATGCGCAGTTCGCCGCGCTCGACCTCGATCTCCGTCAGGGAGGTGTCGTTCAGGATGTCGGCGAGCTGGCGGACCAGGGTCGCGTCGATCTCTTCGTTCTTGAGCTTGGCAGGGGACGATTTCGGATCGGCCATGGGTTCTCTCGAGCCTTCTTCTTGATCTCAGGACGAACGGGCGGCGGCCGCTGCGCGTTCCGCAACGAGCTTCAGCGCGGCCTTGACGGCCAGTTCGTAACTCTGCGGGCCGAAGCCCGCGACGACGCCGGTCGCGACCAGCGAAACATAGGTCTTGTGCCGGAATTCCTCACGGGACGCCGGGTTGGACAGGTGGCATTCGATCACCGGGATCGACAGGGCCTTCAGCGCATCCAGCAGGGCCACGGAGGTGTGGCCATAGCCGGCGGGGTTGATGACCATGGCCGAACCCTCGGTGCGGGCCTCGTGGACCCAGTCGATCAGCTGGCCTTCGTGATTGGACTGGCGGAAGACGACGGTGGCGCCTTCAGCGGCCTTCTCACAGAGCGCCTGAACGTCAGCCAGGGTCTCGTATCCATAGATATCCGGCTCACGCACCCCGAGGAGGTTGAGATTCGGACCGTTCAGGACGTAGATGACGGGCGTTTCGGGCATTACCTGCGGTGAGGCTCCGGGCGCGGGAACGCCCATGAATCGGGCGGCCTTTTAACTGACTGACGGCGCAGGTCAAAGCGACCCGCGCGAAAGGCTGACGTAGCGGTATGCGCATTCAAGTCAACGGAGATACGCGAGAAGTCTCCGCCCGGACGATTCTGGATCTCGTCGGAGAACTGGGTCTGGACCCGCGCAAGGTCGCCGTCGAGCGCAATCTCGAGATCGTGCCCCGTTCCCTCCACGCCGACACCGTCCTCGGCGACGGTGATCGCATCGAGATGGTGATCTTCGTCGGCGGGGGGTGAATCGCGGGTTCCGTTTCCGCCGCCGGAGGCCTAGATCAGGCGCATGAACGCGCACGCCCCCATCGCCACTGAAGCCGTCTCCGCCGAAACGACCGACACCTGGACCGTCGCCGGCCGCACCTTCTCGTCGCGGCTGATCGTGGGCACCGGCAAATACGTCGACTACGCCCAGAACGCCGCCGCCGCCGAGGCCGCGGGAGCCGAGATCGTGACCGTGGCCCTGCGCCGGGTGAACCTGTCGGATCCGTCCCAGCCGATGCTGGTCGACTATGTGAAGCCGGATCGTTTCACCTTCCTGCCCAACACCGCCGGTTGCTTCACCGGCGAGGATGCGGTCCGGACCCTGCGTCTGGCGCGCGAGGCCGGCGGCTGGAACCTGGTCAAGCTGGAGGTGCTGTCCAACACCGCCCACCTCTATCCCGACATGGTCGAGACGCTGCGGGCGCTCGATATGCTGGTCAAGGACGGCTTCGACGTCATGGTCTACTGCACCGACGACGTGGTCATGGCCCAGCGGCTGGAGGAGGCCGGCGCCGCCGCCATCATGCCGGCCGCCGCCCCGATCGGCTCGGGTCTGGGGCTTCAGAACGCCGTCAACGTCCGCCTGATCGTCGAACAGGCCAAGGTGCCGGTGCTGGTCGACGCGGGCGTGGGCACGCCCTCTGACGCCGTTCTGGCGATGGAGCTGGGCTGCGACGCCGTCCTGATGAACACCGCCATCGCCGGGGCCAAGGATCCGATCCTGATGGCCAGCGCCATGAAGCACGCCGTCATCGCCGGGCGTCAGGGCTATCTGGCCGGCCGCATGCCGCGCCGGATGTACGCCGACCCGTCGTCGCCGCTGGCCGGTCTGATCTAGAGACCTCATCCGCCGCATTGGCCTGACGGCGTTTTTCCGTCAGGGTGCCCCCTCGGCTTCGGGGGAGATGACGATGCGTTTGAAACTTCTGGCTTTCACCGTGGCGACCCTGGCCCTGATCGGGCCGGCCGCCGTCGCCGACGCGACCGCCGACAAGGCCATGCTGGACGCCATCGACAATGCGCCCCAGTGCGGCAAGGTCGGCTCGGCCATGACCACGGCGCCGGTCGCCGACATGGTGCTGGTCGACGGCTTCGGGGACGAGGGTTACGCCGTCGACGCGACGCCCGAGGCCCAGGTCTGGTTCAACCAGGGCGTCCGCCTGCGCTGGGCCTTCGAACACACCGAAGCTGTCCGCGCCTTCCGCAAGGCCCGGATGCTGGACCCCGAATGCGGCATGTGCGCCTGGGGCGAGGCCTGGGCCCTGGGGCCGAACCTCAACGGCGGCGGCAATGACGACGCCTCGATCGGCGCGGCCCTGACGGCGGCTCGCGACGCCCGGCGGCTGGCCCGCGACGCCTCGCCGATGCAGAAACAGATGATCGACGCCCTGATCCAGCGCTATTCAGGCCGCAAGGCCACGCGGGCGACGCGGTTCGCACGCGGCATGGACCGCATCGCCCGCGCCCATCCCGACGACATCTCCATCGCCGCCATCACCGCCGACGCCTGGATGCTGAGCATCGACGACGATCCGTGGAAGAAGGACGGCACGGCGGCCTATCCGGCCACGACCCGGACCATGGAAATCCTGGAGCACGCCCTGTCGGTCAAGCCGGATGATCCGGGCAATATCCACCTCTACATCCACATGACCGAATGGTCGGCGGACCCGCACAAGGCCATTCCCTATGGCGAGAAACTGGCCCTGCTGGCGCCGCACGCCAGCCACCTCGTCCATATGCCGTCGCACACCTACTACCGCGTCGGCCGCTACATCGACGCCATGCGGGCCAATGTGAACGCCGTGGCGCTGGACAAGCGCTATGAGGAGATCGCGCCGCGTCCCGGCGGGATCGCGGGCGGCATGCCCCTGCACGGCCACAACCTGCATTTCGGCATGGGCGGCGCCCTGATGTCGGGCGGGGCGGAGGAGGGGCTGGCCCTCGCCGACGGTTTCCTGGCCACCTATCCGGACATTCCGGCGACCAACGCCTGGCGCCAGATCATGGCCAATGACGCCTATGCCCTCTACGGCCGTTTCGGCTCTCAGGAGATGGTCGCGGCCCTGAAGGAGCCGCCGGCCTCGAACCCTCTGCTGCGGATGAGCTGGCGCTATGCCCGGGGCGAGGCCGCCGCGCGCCGCGGAGACGCCGAGGCCGTCTCCGTCGAGGCCGCGGCCATCGCCGAGATCAACGCCGCCATCCCCGACACCGCGCCGCAGGCGAAGCAGGTCAAGGGCTTCGTCGAACTGTTCCAGCGCGTGCTGGAAGGCCGCGCGGCCATGATCACCGGCGACCACGCGGCCGCCGTCGCCGCCTTCACCCGCGCCGCCGCCATCCAGGCCCAGGACGACGAGGGCGGCGATCCGCCGGCCATCTGGTATCCGACCCGCCGCAGCCTCGCCGCCGCCATGCTGGCCAACGGCGACGCCGCCGGGGCCAAGGCGAAGATCGAGGACCTGCTCAAGGACTGGCCCGCCGACCCCTACAGCTACTTCGTCCTCGCCGAGGCCGAGAAGGCGCTGGGGAACACCGCCGCCATGGACGCGGCCCTGAGTCAGTCGCGGGCCCAGTGGATCGGCGGCCGGATGTATCTGGCGCTGGCGTGATGATGGGGCCGGCCCGTCGCCCGCGGCCCGGTCCGGCCGAGCCGCCCTTTATCAGCCAGAAGTTCGGGTTGCGGCTGGGCGTGAGCAATGGGGCGACGTTCGGCTGGGCGGCGGCGTTCATGATCGCTTTGGCGATCGCCATCGCGGTCTGGGTGGCCTACCTCGGCTCGACCCGCCTCCAGTATTTCCCGGGGTCGTTTCAGGTTCCGGTGTGGGTGAACGCGTCCTCGGCTTGGGAAAGGCGCAAACGGCCCGTCGTCGATGACTTTGAGAAGGGCTGGTACACAGGCTACTGGCGCGCGGCCGAAGAGCCGTCGCTCTATCTGGCGAGCAGACATGCAGGCTCGCCTTATGCGCACAGCATCCGCTTCACCTGGCTGCGCAGTTTCCACGCTCCTGTTATCGTGCGGATAGACACCGTTTCCGACGGGCGCCTTCTGATGACCGCGACGAAGCTGAAAGGGGCAGGTGGCTATAGCGCCGAGCCTCCGTCAGCGCGGATTGTTCGGCTGCTGACTTCCGCAGAGCAGCGCGCTCTGGAAGCCACTCTGTCGTCCACTGCGATCCTCGACCAGCCGCCGGTCGATGACAGCTATGGCGGCCTCGACGGCAGCCGCTGGATCATTGAGGGGTCTTCTCCGGGCGAGTACCGCTACATCAACCGTTGGTCGCCGAGCGAAGACGCGCCCGCCAACTACCAGCAGATGCGGGAGGCCGGCCTGTTCATGCTGGGCCTGTCCGGCTGGTCGCTCGACCCGATCTACTGACCCTACTTCGCCTTTTCGGCGTTGATGATCTGGGCCAGCCCCGCCGGGTCGTGGGTGGGGGCGGCCTTGCCGTTGATGAAGAAGGTCGGGGTGCCTTCGATGGTCAGGTTGGTCGCGTCGATCCGGACATTGGTCACGATGCGGGCGGCCTCGGGGCTGCCGATGGGGCCGGTCACGCCGTTGGCGGCGAGGATGCGGTCCACGGCCTGGGGCGTCAGGGCGCGTTCGTCCATCAGGGCCTGATGCACGGCCAGATACTTGCCCTGGGCCTGGGCGGCCAACGCCGCCTGGGCGGCGTAGCGCGAGGTGATGCCCTCGCCGTGGTCGAGGATCGGCCATTCCTTGAAGATGAAGCGCACGTCCGGATTGGCCTGCATCAGGCGCAGGAAGTCCGGCGCCACGGCCTTGCAGTAGGGGCACTGGTAGTCGAAGAACTGGACCACCGTGACCTTGGCGTCGGCGGGACCGAAGGCCGGTTCGCCGGGCGCGGCGCGCAGGGCGCCCGGATGGGCGGCGGCGGCGGCGTTGACCCGGGCCTGCTGGTCGTTCTGCTGCTGGACCTGCCAGGCGACCTGGGCCTCGGCCAGCACCTCGGGGTGGTTCAGCAGATAGGCGCGCACCTGGGAGCCGAACAGGCCGGGGACGACGTAGGGCGCGGCCGCGAAGCCCAGCGCGACAACCGAGACGCCGAGCGCCAGCATGCTGCGGCCGGTCAGCCAGCGTTGCTTCAGCGTGGGCGCAGGCGCCGTTTCAGGCGCCACGGCGGGCTCGGGGGCGTCGTCGGTCATGCAGTCTCGTCTTTGAAAGTCAGGTGGTCGGCCGGGCGCCGCCGGGCAGGGTCGCCGTCGAGGACGGCGGCTCGATGATCGGACCCTGACGGCGCTGCTGGCGCCGGTCCAGGTCCTGGATGTCCTGATCGGTCGCGCCCGAGGCGAGGACGATGTCGACGGCGCGGCGCCATTCGACCGAGTTGCGGTCCAGCAGCGGCCGGGCGCGCAGGGCGAACTGGGTGGCCTGGTCGGTGTCGCCGGCGGCGAACCAGTATTCGGCCGAGGCCAGACGCGCCTGACCCTCCTTGCCCTGGCTGGAGTAGGCCTGGGACAGCAGGCGCCAGGCCATGGTGTTGTCCGGCTCGCGCGCCACGGCGCGTTTCAGCTGGTCGATGGCCGGGTCCAGATTGGTCGGGTCGTTGGTCTCGATCAGGGCGTGGGCCAGGTTGATGCGCAGCAGGGGGGCGTCGGGCTTGAGCTCGACCGAGCGCTGGTGCGCAGACAGGGAATCGGCCGGGCGTCCGTCCTCGAACAGGATCTGGCCCTTCAGCTCCCACAGATACGGATCGTTCGGCTTCTCGGCCAGCAGGGCGTCGACGCCCTGGATCGCCTTGTCGGTCTGGCCGTCGCGGTAATAGCCGATGGCCCGGGCGTAGCGGCTGGGGAAGTCGGTCGCCGAGGCCGGATAGTCGCGCAGGGTCTGGCTGGGCGGATCCATGAAGGCGTGGATCTTGGCCACGATCAGGGCGTGATCGGCCATCCGCTCGGGGCTGTCGACATGGCCGTAGTGGGGGGCGGCCTCGACCGGCCGGCGCAGGGCCTCGATCCGCTGGCCCGACAGGGGGTGGCTGCGGAAATAGGGATAGCGGCGCGCGTCGGAGAAGACCTCCTGCGAGCGGAAATTCTCGAAGAAGTCGACCAGACCCTTGCCGCTTTCGCCCGCGGCCTCCAGCGCACGGGCGCCCGAGATATCGGCCTCGCCCTCCTGGCTCTGCATGTAGCGCAGGGCGCCGAGGGTGCCGAAATACTGGCTGTTGGCCATCAGCGCGGCGCCGGCGCCAGGCTGGCCCACCGCCACGGCCAGGGCGCCCAGGGCCATGCTCATGAGGAAGGGCTGCATGCCCGCGTTCTGGACGCCGTCGCGCAGCAGGTGACGGTTCTTGATGTGACCCGCCTCGTGCGCCATCACGCCCAGCAGCTCGTTGGGCGTGGTGGTCTGTTCGATCAGGCCGGTATTGATGCCCATGATCCGCCCCTTGAGGGCGAAGGCGTTCAGGCTCGGGTCGTTGATCAGCAGGACCTCGACCTCGTCCGGGTTCAGACCCATGGCGACGAAGACCGGATCGGCCCAACCGCGGATGATGCCCTCGATCTCGGTGTCGCGGATGGCGCTCTGGGCCGAGGCCGGACCGGCGACGCCGAAGGCGAACACGGCCGCCGTCGCCGCCGCGATCAGACGCGAAACAGCCTTGGGAGAAGGCCGGAACAGAGAGGCGACGCGAGCAAGGCCGTTCAAGATGAGCTCCCCCGTGGCCGCATGGGCGGGCCGGATGGCTGGACTGGAGCGCGACGGTCGCCGGGATCGGTGTCCGTTTTGCGGCTGACGCGCTCCAGTCCTTGTCATCTAGGCCCTGCGGCTCAGCGGCGCCACCATCCGCGCTTGGGCTTCTCGGGCGGGGCGGCGATCTGGTTCGGATCGGCGGCGATGATCGACGACAGATCGGCCTCGGGCTTGGGCGCGGCGACGGGTTCGGCGATCACGGCCGGGGTCGGGACCGGGGTGGTCTCCGGCTCGGGCTCGGCGATCAGGGCCTCGACGGCGGCGCGCTCCTCGACGGCCTCCACAGGGGTGACGTCCAGCTCGACGGCTTCACCGATCGGCTCGGCCTCATTGGGCTCCACACCGGTGTCGAGATCGACATCGGTGGTCGCGGCCGAAGCGCTGGCCGGCTTGCGGCGCACGCGGCGGCGTTGCGGCTCGGCGGGGATGGCCGGAGCGTCGGCTTCGACCGCTTCACCCTCGACCATCACGGCCATCGGGGTGTCAGGCGAGCCGTCGGCGGGCATGCCTTCGTTGGTGGCGCGGGCCTCGACCTTGACCTCGTGAGTCAGGCCGCGATCACCCCGGTCGCCACGGCCGCGACCGCGACGACGACGGCGCGAACGGCCGCCTTCGCGCTCACCGCTGGCTTCGCCTTCGGGGCGTTCGCCGACGCGTTCCTCGACGTCAGACGCGACGCCTTCGGACACGGCGACCGGCGCGCGCGGGGCGCGGGGCTCGGGGTTGATCGGGTCGAACCAGACATAGGGGTCGTCCAGCGACGGGGTGCGGCCACGGACCCAGAAGAAGGAACCGCCGCCCGAGGCGTCGCCGTCCTCACGCACGCGGCGACCGCCACGGCGACCGCGACGACGGCGACGGCCGGCCTCGCTGTCGTCATCATCGTCGTCCGCCGACGGGGCAGGGGCCCCATCGGCGTAGTTGCCGGAGGTTTCGTCGTCGCGACGGCCGCCACGACGGCGCTTGCGGCCGCGACCGCCACGGTTCTCGACTTCCAGACGCGTGCGCGGCTCGTCGTCGTCGGTGTCCTCGCGCTCGAGGTCGTCTTCGTCCTCGTCGTCGATGATTTCGTCGTCGTCCTCGTCTTCGTCGTCGAAGGCGTTGTCGTCGAAGCCGTCATTGAGCAGGTCGGCCAGGGCGATGGTCGGCTCGGCGGCGACGAAGTCCTCATTGGTCTCGGTGCGCTCGATGGCGCTCTCGCCCTGACCCAGGCTGTCATCGATCTGGATGATCACGGCCAGGCCGCGCGTGGCCTGCAGATGCTGCAGATAGTCGCGCTTGTGGTTCAGGATGTAGAGGGCGACGGCGGTCGAGACGCGCAGGTTGATCGACCCCGCGCCGTTCTTGCCCGCCTCGATGTCGACGGCGCGCAGCACCATCAGGGCGGCCGATTCCGCCGAGCGGACGCGGCCGGCGCCCTGGCAGTGCGGGCAGACCTCGGTGGCGCCTTCCAGCACGCCCAGTCGGCGGCGCTGGCGGCTGATTTCCATCAGGCCGAAGCTGGAGATCTTGCCCATCTGGATGCGGGCGCGGTCTTCCGACAGGGCGTCCTTCAGGATGCGCTCGACCGTGCGGTTGTTCTTCGATTCATCCATGTCGATGAAGTCGATGACGACCAGGCCGGCGAGGTCGCGCAGGCGCAGCTGGCGGGCGGCCTCGACGGCGGCTTCGCAGTTGGTCTTGAACGCGGTCTGTTCGACGTTGCGTTCCTTGGTCGCGCGGCCCGAGTTGACGTCGATGGCCACCAGGGCCTCGGTCTGGTTGATCACCAGATAGCCGCCGGACTTCAGCGTCACCACCGGCTGGTGGATGCCCGTCAGGACCTCCTCGATGCCGTTGGCGGCGAACAGGGGCCTGGACCCCTGGTACAGGTGCACCTTCTTCGCCTGCGAGGGCATCAGCACCCGCATGAAGTCGCGCGCTTCCTTGAAGCCCTCGACGCCCTCGACCTGGATGCCGTCGAAATCCTTGTCGAACATGTCGCGCACGGCGCGGCGGACGAGGTTCTCTTCCTCATAGATCAGCGAGGGGGCGTTGGAGGCGAGCGTCGTCTCGCGGATCGTCTCCCACAGGCGCAGCAGATATTCGTAGTCGCGCTTGATCTCGGCCTTGGTGCGCTTGGCGCCGGCCGTGCGGATGATCAGCCCCATGCCGCGCGGCACGTCCAGGGCTGCGGCCGCGGCCTTCAGGCGCTTGCGGTCCGAGGCCTGGGTGATCTTGCGCGAGATGCCGCCGCCCTTGCCGGTGTTGGGCATCAGCACGCAGTAGCGGCCGGCCAGCGACAGCCAGGTGGTCAGGGCCGCGCCCTTGGCGCCGCGCTCGTCCTTGACGACCTGCACCAGCAGGATCTGACGGCGGCGGATGACGTCCTGGATCTTGTAGCGGCGCATCAGGCGACGCTTCAGGCGCTCTTCCTCGGCCATGCCGCCTTCGGACTCGTCGTCGGACTCACGGGCGTGGTCGTCGGCGTCGTCCTCGTCCGAGTTCGCCTCGGCCATGATGGCTTCGCGGTCGGCGGTGGGGATCTGGTAGTAGTCGGGGTGGATTTCGTTGAAGGCCAGGAAGCCGTGGCGATTGCCGCCGTACTCGACGAAGGCGGCCTGCAGGCTGGGCTCTACGCGCGTAACCTTGGCGAGATAGATGTTGCCGCGGAGCTGGCGCTTGGTTTTCGACTCGAAGTCGAATTCCTCAACCTGGCGTCCGTCCACGATGGCGACGCGGGTTTCTTCCGCGTGCGCCGCATCGATAAGCATGGTCTTTGACATTGAAGGGGTCTCTCTGGCGCGCTCTGCCGGAACCTGTGGCCTTGGCCTTCAGGTCTTGGGCGGCTCGCCGAATGGGATTGGAGGCCAGGGCGAGCGTCTTCCCGTCGAGAAACTCGACGACGGCCATCGAGGGCCGGATGGGAGCGCAGGCGGAAAGGCCCATGGGGTTCAGTCGGTCCTGGGGTCGTACGCGCCAGAAGAAAGGCTGCGAGGGACCCCGGTCTTCGAATCCACGGCTCGTCGCCCTGGATCCTCGGATAGGTTGAAAGTCACTGCAGGCGAGGTCGACGCGCCGGGGTCGATCAAATCGGCCGGTGCGAACACTCCGCGAGCAGACAAAGCATAGGCATCCCGAACGGGAATGAAAAGGCTTGGCGCCCGATCGTTTCCAGCGGAACCGCGAAGCGATTCAACATTCAGCCGATCCCGTCCGGGCGCTTAACCCATTCCAAACCCGCTTCTGGCATCGTGTGCTTAACAAAGAAGGTGGGTTTCCCGTCAGAATGCACGGTCGGTGGATGTCTCAAATGGCCCGGTGGGGCGCGCGTGAGTGGGCGATGACGGCGATGGCCTTCGTCGTCATCTGCGCTGTGCTGTTCGCCGGCGGGCGTGGTCTGGCGGCCGGATCGGTCGGCGATGTGCTGGGCGTGCGCTTCGGCGGCGACGGCGAGCGGACCCGCGTGGTCATCGACCTGGGCGCCTCGGCCCAGGGCCGTGTCGTCGAGACCGGCTCCAGCGGCCAGATGGTCCTGACCCTCAGCGGCGTGGCCCCGCGCTCCAATCTAAATGGGGACGGTTCGGGCCTCGTCAACGCCTTCACCGTCAATCCGGTCGGAACCGCCTCGCGCGTAGAGCTGACCCTGGCGCGCGCCGCCCAGATCGAACGTCGCTTCCTGCTGCCGCCCGGCGACGGGGTCTCGAACTACCGCTATGTCATCGATCTGCGCGCCACCGGCCCGGCTGCCGCGACCCGCGCGGGCGCCGCTGTCGCCAACGGCCCGCGTCCGGGCGTCGAGCGTCAGGCCCCCCGTTACGGAACCTCTCGCCCCGAGACCCGCCGCGCCGAAAAGCCGCTGGTGGTCATCGACGCCGGTCACGGCGGACACGACCCGGGCGCCTCGGGCGCCAACCGCCACGAGAGCGAACTGACGCTGGCCGCCGCCCTGGCCCTGAAGTCGGAACTGGAATCCACCGGCCGCTATCGCGTGCTCCTGACCCGCACCAACGACACCTATGTCGACCTCTATCAGCGCGTCCGTATCGCGCGCCGGGCCGACGCCGATCTCTTTATTTCCCTGCACGCCGACGCCGGGGCCGACCCGGCCACGCGCGGCGCCTCGGTCTATACCCTGTCCGAACAGGGGGCGAGCCGGGCCGTGCGCGAGGTCACCCGCAGCGACAACTGGCACCGCGACCTGCACCTGCCGGGCCGCGACCCCTCGGTCGACCGCATCCTGCTGGACATGACCCAGCGCGCCACCCAGAACCGGTCCGCCCAGTTCGCCCGCGTCCTGCTGACCCATATGGAGGCCGCCGACCAGCCGCTGCTGCGCCGCAGCCACCGTGACGCCGGCCTGGCCGTCCTGCTGGCTCCCGACGTTCCCGCCGTCCTGCTGGAGATGGGCTTCATCACCAATCCCGACGACGAACGCGCCCTCGGCGACGCGTCGAGCCGCCGCCGCCTGATGCACGCCGTCGCCGAAGGCATCGACCGCTACTTCCGCGAGCCCTCGGCCCCGCTGCAGATGGCCTCGGCCAGCATGGCCGCCGGTCAACCCTGACAGCAGACGTCCGCTCCTGACGTGGGCAAGGCCGTTCGACGGCCTATATTGCCGCCATGCGTCTGAGAGTCGTCGATCTGGAAACCACCGGCGGGGACCGTACCTCCGAGATCATCGAGGTCGGTTTCGTCGACGTGGTCGATGAAGGGGAGGGGTGGAAGGCCCTGCCGCCGGTGTCGAAGCTGTTCCGGCCGCGCGGCGAAATCTCCTTCCACGCCATGGCTGTGCACCATCTGACGCCCGAGCATTTCTGCGCCGACGACCCGCACTGCGACGAGTACAGGCTGCGCGAGATGTTCGCCCCGCTTTCCGGAGAAGGGTCGGCGGACGTCATGGTCGCCCATTCCATGCGGTTCGAGCGCGCCTTCATCGCCGACACGGCGACCGGCGGCCTGCCGTGGATCTGCACCGTGCGGTCGTCGAAACAGGCCTGGCCCGAGGCGCCCGGCCATTCCAACCAGGTGCTGCGCTATTGGCGCGGCTTTCGGCTCGATCCGGCCCTGGCCGATCCCGCGCACCGGGCCGGCCCCGACGCCTGGGTCACCGCCCACATCCTGATGGACCTGCTCAAGGACCACAGCGTCGAACAGCTGCTGGAGTGGTCCAACGCCCCGCGCGACATCGCCACCGTCCCCTTCGGCAAGCACCGCAAGAAGCCCTGGTCCGAGGTGCCCGACGACTATCTGCGCTGGATGGCGTCCCAGACCGACATGGACGTCGACGCTGTTGCAGCTGCGAAAGCGGAGATCGACCGCAGAAAAGCGGCCTGACGGCCCTGCGTTAAGGAATATTACCTAGACTCCGCTTAGGTCTGGCTTCAGCGGCAGGCTCTAGCTTTGCTGCACTAGCGAACAAGTGAGTCGGGCGTTCAATGCACAAGGCAATGGGATCTCTGTCGGGCCGGATCGCCCTGATGATCGTGGCGGGTCTGGCCGCGCTGGGCATTCTGCTGACCCTGACGACCTCCTGGCTGATGACCGAGGACGCCATGGCGCGCGCCGCCGAGCGTCAGGAATCCAACATGCGCGTCGCCTGGGACGTGCTGGGCCAGTACGGCACCGACTTCGACGTCTCGGGCGGCCGGATGACCATCGGCTCGACCGCCCTGAACGACTTCTTCGCCCCCGTGGACAAGATCAAGACCCTGGTCGGGGGCACCGCAACCGTCTTCATGGGCGACACCCGCATCACCACCAATGTGAAGAAGCCCGACGGCAGCCGGGCGGTCGGTACGCCTCTGGCCAAGGGGCCGGTCTATGACGCCGTCCTGACCCGGGGCGAGACCTATCGCGGTCGGGCGGACATCCTCGGCAAGCCCTTCTTCGTCGCCTACGACCCGATCAAGAACGTCCGGGGTGATGTGATCGGCGTTCTCTATGTCGGCATCCCCGAGGCCGAGTTCATGAAGTCGGTCACCGACACCCGCAACGCCCTGATGATCATCGGCGGCGTCTTCACCCTTCTGGCCACCCTGATCTGCCTTCTGGCCACGCGTCGGCTGCTCAAGCCGCTGGAAGGGCTGGGCGCCTTCATGCACCGGCTGGCCGGCGGCGCGATGGACGTCGAGACGCCCTGGGCGAACCGTCGCGACGACATCGGCCAGATGGCCCAGGCCGTCGAACGCTTCCGTGTCGCCGCTCTGGACCGCGAGCGCCTCGCCGCCGAGGCCCAGGAGACCCGCGCCGCGACCGAAGCCGAGCGCGCCGCCGTCAGCGCCGACAAGGCCCGCGAGGCGGCCGACGACCAACATCTGATCGAGGTTCTGGCCGAGGGGCTGGCCGCCCTGGCCGACGGCAATCTGACGTATCGGATCTCGACCCCCGTCGCCCCCAAGGCCGAGCGGCTGAAGGAGGACTTCAACGCCGCCGCCGCGACCCTGGGCGAGGCGCTCGGCGCCGTCGCGGGCGCCGTGGACGAGATGCAGAACGGCGCCGGCGAGATCACCACCGCCGCCGACGACCTGTCGCGCCGCACCGAACAACAGGCTGCGGCTCTGGAAGAGACCGCCGCCGCCCTCGACCAGATCACCGCCACCGTCCGCTCCACGGCCGAAAGCGCCGGCAAGGTCGCGGGCGTGTCCAATACCGCTATGGACGCCGCCCGCGCGGGCGGAGAGGTGGCGCACGACGCCAACACCGCGATGACGGCCATCGCCGCCAGCTCGCAGCAGATCAGCCAGATCCTCGGCGTCATCGACGAGATCGCCTTCCAGACCAATCTTCTGGCCCTGAACGCGGGCGTCGAGGCGGCGCGGGCGGGTGACAGCGGTCGCGGATTCGCCGTGGTCGCGCAGGAAGTCCGGGCCCTGGCCCAGCGCTCGGCTGACGCCGCCCGCGAGATCAAGGCGCTGATCACCGAATCCAGCCGTCAGGTCGAGGCCGGGGTGAAGCTTGTCGACCAGACCGGCTCGGCCCTGAGCGCCATCGCCGAAGAGGTCGATCAGGTCCGCGTCCTGGCCGCCGAGATCGCCGCCTCGGCCCGCGAACAGGCCAGCGGCCTGCAGGAGGTCAACACCGCCATCAACCAGATGGACCGCGTGACCCAGCAGAACGCGGCGATGGTCGAGGAATCCACCGCCGCCAGCCACATGCTGGCCCAGCAGTCGCGCGAGCTGGCCGATCTCGTCGCCCGCTTCGAGCTGGATCATCGCGCCCAGCCCGCCCGGAACAGCGCCCACGCCACAGGGCGGGGATATTCGCGAGCCGCCTGAGGCTTTTAACGGCCCGGTTTCGTCGATGACTGTTTGCGCAGACGGCGACGCGGGCTAAACCCACCTCTGGGGAGTTCCCGTCGGAGTTTGCGGTGAAGGTTGCGGAACGCTGGTTCGTGTGGGCGGGCATCGGCCTGCTGGGCGCTATTGCGCTGGCCGGACTGGTGGTCGCCGTCTATGCGGCCTGGCTGTTCCATGACCTGCCGGACGCCTCCGAACTGGCCGACTATCGCCCGCCGACCGCGACGCGCGTCTATGCCGGCGACGGCACCCTGATCGGCGAGTTCTCGGACGAGCGGCGCATCTATGTGCCCTATGAGCAGATCCCGCAGCAGGTCGTGCACGCCTTCATGGCGGCCGAGGACAAGAATTTCTTCCAGCACGGCGGCATCGACGTCTCCGGTCTGGGCCGGGCCATGTTCAAGAACGTCTTCAACTTCGTCTCCGGACGGCGTCTGGAAGGCGGCTCGACCATCACCCAGCAGGTGGCGAAGAACGTTCTGCTGACCAATGAATCGACCGTGGGCCGCAAGCTGAAGGAGGCCATCCTCTCCAGCCGCCTGGAAGCGACCCTGACCAAGGAGCAGATCCTCGAGCTCTATCTGAACGAGATCTTCCTCGGCTACCGGTCCTATGGCGTGGCCTCGGCCGCCTACAACTACTTCGGCAAGTCGCTGCAGCAGCTGACGCCGGACGAGGCGGCCTTCCTCGCCTCCCTGCCCAAGGGCCCGAACAACTACCATCCCAAACGCCACCCCGGCGCGGCCAAGGGCCGGCGCGACTGGGTGCTGGGCGAGATGGAGCAGAACGGCTGGATCACCGAACAGCAGATGATCGACGGCCGCGCCCGGCCCCTGATCACCCAGGACGCCCCCAAGCGCGCCCAGTACGCCGACGCCGACTTCTTCGTCGAGGAAGCCCGCCGTCAGGCCCTGGCCAACACCGACATCGGCGACCAGCTGAACGCCGGCGGCTTCTATATGCGCACGACGCTGGATCCGACGCTGCAGACGGCGGCCCGCGACGCCCTGATGACCGGGCTCGAGAACTACGACCGCCGCCACGGCTGGCGCGGCGCCTGGGGTTCGACCGACTTCGCCGACGGCTGGCAGGCCCAGGCCCTGAAGAAGACCGCGCCGCCCGAACGCCGCGCCTGGCAGGCCGCCGCCGTGACCTCGGTCTCGGGCAACAGCGTCTCGATCATCACCGCGCGGGACGGAGACACCGGCAGCCTGATCGTCGCCGACGCTGCCTGGGCCAACGCCAACCGCCAACTGCGTCGCGGCGACCTGATCTTCGTCGAGAAGAAGGGCGGCCAGTACGCCCTCAAGCAGATCCCCGCCGTCAACGGCGCCCTGGTGGCCATCGAGCCCCAGTCGGGCCGGGTCCTGGCCATGGTCGGCGGCTATTCCTACGCCCTGTCGAGCTTCAACCGCGCCACCCAGGCCGAGCGCCAGCCGGGTTCGGCTTTCAAGCCCATCGTCTACGCCACGGCGCTGGAGACTGGCGACTTCACCCCGGCCTCGGTCGTGCTGGACGCCCCGATCAGCTTCGCGGGCGGCGCCAACGGCGGCCGCTGGACGCCTGAGAACTATTCGAAAGAGTATTACGGCCCCTCGACCCTGCGTCGCGGTCTGGAGCTGTCGCGCAACGTCATGACCGTGCGTCTGGCCTCGACCATCGGCATGCCGCGCATCATCGATCTGGCCAAGAAGATGGGCGTCTCGAACACCCTGCAGCCCAATCTGTCGGTGTCGCTGGGGGCAGGGGAGACGACCCCCTATCGCCTGACCGCCGCCTACGCCGCCTTCGTCAACGGCGGCCGCCGGGTCGATCCCTATCTGATCGAGATGGTCCAGGACCGGAACGGCGAGACCGTCTATCGCGCCGACCGCCGCCAGTGCCGCGAGTGCGATCGCGGCTTCAGCGGCCAGCCCTCGCCGCGTCTGGAGCCGCGCGGGACCCAGGTCATCGACCCGATCACCGCCTATCAGATCTCCTCCATGCTGGAAGGCGTGGTCCAGCGCGGCACCGCGGCCAGCGCCCGTGGCCTGGGCCGCTGGATCGGCGGCAAGACGGGCACGACCAACGACTATCGCTCGGCCTGGTTCGTCGGCTTCTCGTCCGACATCGTGGTCGGGGTCTTCATCGGCTTCGACGACAACCGCTCGCTGGGTTCCGGCGAGACCGGCGCCGCGACCCCGGTGCCGATCTTCACCGACTTCATGCAGCGCGCCCTGCGCGAGCGTCCGGCCCGGCCGTTCGTGCGTCCGCGCAACGCCGTCTTCCGTACGGTCAACGGCATCGAGGAGGCCTTCCGCCCCGGCACCGAGCGCGCGCGCAACGACCAGGCGCCGGATCCGAACGCCCCCGTCGGCCCGATGAACTACAATGACGTCATCCGTCAGGAGCAGCAGGGCGTCGGCCCGACGATCCCCAACCTGCCGCCGCCCTCGGCCCCGCCGCCGCCGCAGAAGCCGCCGGCCGAGGACCTGAGCGGACTGTACTGAGGCCGTGAGGCGTGATTGGTGAGTCGTGAGGGGTGAGTGTGGCTGGTTCCGCGCCGGTCCGCCGCGGTCTCAGCTGGTTGAACCGCCAATCACGACTCACGGGTTACCATTCACCCTTCCTATTCCCCCCGGCGCGCTCTATGTCCGCGCCTCACTTATGTATCGCCGGAGATTGCGATGAGACCGGATGTCGAGGCCATGAAGGCCGACATCGAGCAGAGCGTCGCTCTGCTCAGGAGGCGTCTTTGACTGGGATGTCGCCGTCAGAAAGCTCGATGAGCTGAACGCCCGGGTCGAGGACCCGACCCTGTGGGACAAGCCCGACGAGGCCCAGGCCGTCAGTCGCGAACGCGCCCAGCTCGAAGGCAAGATCAACACCGTCAAGGAGATGGTGCGCGACCTGGAGGACGGCGTCATGCTGTCCGAAATGGCCGACGAGGAGGGCGACGAAGCCACCCTCGAGGAGGCCCGCGCCCAGCTCAAGGCTATCAAGGACCGCGCCGCCCGCGCCGAGCTGGAGGCCCTGCTGTCCGGCGAGGCCGACGGCAACGACGCCTATCTGGAAGTGAACTCCGGCGCCGGCGGCACCGAGTCCAACGACTGGGCCGGCATGCTGCTGCGCATGTACACCCGCTGGGCCAAGGCCCACGGCTATGAGGTCGAGATCGAGGCCATGGAAGACGGCGAACAGGCGGGGGTCAAGTCGGCGACCGTCCTGATCACCGGCCCCAACGCCTATGGCTGGCTGAAGTCGGAATCGGGCGTCCACCGCCTGGTCCGCATCAGCCCCTATGACGCCGCCGCCAAGCGCCACACCTCCTTCGCCTCCATCGGGGTGTCGCCGGTCGTGGACGATGCGATCGAGATCGACATCAACCCGTCCGACGTTCGCACCGACACCTATCGCGCGTCCGGCGCGGGCGGTCAGCACATCAACAAGACCGACTCGGCCGTGCGCCTGACCCACATCCCGACCAACACCGTGGTCGCCTGTCAGGCCGGCCGCTCCCAGCACCAGAACCGCGAGATGGCGTGGAAGATGCTGCGCGGCCGTCTGTACGAGCTGGAGCTGCAGAAGCGCGAGGCCGCGGCCCAGGCCCTGGCTGACGCCAAGACCGACATCGGCTGGGGTCACCAGATCCGCTCCTACGTCCTGCAGCCCTATCAGATGGTCAAGGACCTGCGCACCGAGGTCGAGACCTCGGACACTGCCGGGGTCCTCGACGGCGACCTCGACGCCTTCATGGGCGCCGCCCTGGCCCAACGGGTCGGCGAGACCCGCGGATCGTCGGTGGACTAAAGACAAGGGGCCCGGAGCGATCCGGGCCCTTTTGCTTTCGGGCGCGCTCAGGCCCCCCCTTTGACAAAGCCTCATCCGACCCACTAGCGTGATCATATCGGGCTCATGCGGACGCCCGGTCAGACGGAACCCGTCCAAGCGCCGCTCCTTGAACCGCGCCCGTCGCGGAGGAGACTGGCTATGACGACCGCCCTCGAAGACGCACGTCCGCCCGCCCTGTCCTACAGCCAGCTGTTTCTGCGGTTTCTCCGCTTTGGCCTGCTCGCGTTCGGAGGGCCGGTGGCGCAGATCGCGATGATCCGACGCGAACTGGTCGAGGAGGGGCGCTGGATATCGAGCGCCGGGTTCAACCGGTTGCTGGCCGTGATGCAGGTGCTTCCCGGACCCGAGGCCCACGAACTCTGTGTCCACCTCGGCATTCGGGCGAAGGGGCGGTGGGGCGGGCTTCTGGCCGGGTTTGCGTTCATGCTGCCCGGTTTCGTGCTGATGCTGGGCGTCGCCGCCGCCTATGTCGCGCTGGCCCCATCGAGGGACCTATTGGCGGGCGCCTTTCTGGGTGTCCAGATCGCCGTCATCGCCATCATCGTGCGGGCCGTTCAGCGCATCGGCAAACACGTTCTGGAGGACCGTGTGCTGTGGGGGCTCGCCTTCGCCAGCCTGGCCGGATCACTGATTGGCGTCAGCTTCTGGATTATCCTCGGGGCGAGCGGAGCGCTCTACCCGCTCGTTCAGTCACGGCGTTGGGGCTGGGCAGCTGGCGTCACAGGTCTCGCCATCCTGGCGGCCTTCGGGCTGTCTCATCTCTCCGGGCGATCGGTCTCGCTGGATGGTCTGGCCGTGGCGGGGGCGGCGGCGCCCGGCGCCTTGCTGATGTTCTGGACAGGACTGAAGGCCGGTCTGCTGACGTTCGGGGGAGCCTATACCGCAATCCCCTACGTCCGCACGGATACGGTCGGCCGGGGCTGGCTGTCGGACGCGACATTCCTGGACGGCGTGGCCTTCGCCGGGATGCTGCCGGCGCCTCTCGTCATCTTCTGCACCTTCGCGGGCTATGTGGTCGCCGGATGGGGCGGGGCGGTCGCGATCACGGCAGGGGTCTTCCTTCCCGCCTTCGCCTTCTCGATGCTCTTCTATGAACGTCTGGAGGAGTTCGCCGAAAACCCGCGGCTTCATCAGATTCTGGCCGGGGTCGCCGCCTCGGCGGTCGGGATCATTGCCGCCACCAGTCTGCAGCTGGCGTGGACGACGGCGCAAAGGGTCGCGCTGGCCGACGTCATTCCGGCCGTTCTCATCTTCCTTGGCGCCATGGCGGTGACGGTCAGGTGGAAGAGCCGGTTCAGCGCGCCAGTCGTCGTTCTTGTGGCCGCGCTCGCGGGTTGGGCCGCTCTGGCTTGAGGCGCCGCGTCGCCCAAACAGAAAGGGCCCGGATCGCTCCGGGCCCTTCTATGGTTCAGCCTGTGGCCAGTCCTCAGAAGCTGGGGATCTGGGGCTTGTCTTCGGCCGGCAGCGGCGGGGCGCTGAAGGCGTCGGCGGCCGGGGCGGGCGTCGGGACAGGCGTCGGAGCCGGGGCCACCGGAGCCACCACCGGAGCCTGCGGGCGGCTCTGCAGGACGCGGCCCTGGAAGTAGGCGCCGATGTCGATCGACAGCTGTTCGGCGGTGATGTCGCCGTCGACATAGGCGGTCGAGACCAGCTTGACCTGCTTGCCCGTGACGCCGCCGACGATGCGGCCGCGCACTTCGAGGTAGTCGGCGCTGACATTGCCCTCGACGGCGCCGGTCTCGCCGACGATCAGGCGGCCGACGCGGATGTCGCCCTTTACCGAGCCGTCGACCTGCAGGTCGCCGCCGCCGGTGACCGTGCCCTCGAACTGGAGGTCCGACGACAGGGTCGACAGGCCGCGCGACGAGATCGACGGGGCGGGAGCCGGGGTGGGGGCGCTGGTCATGGGACGTCCTGGCGAGGGCAGATCCGGCAGGGGCGGGATCGGCGCGGGTGTCGGCCGGGCTTGGCCGGGAGCGGGCGTGGCGGGCTTAGTCTTGTTGAACAAGTTGGTCTCCTGCTCTGAGGAAGCGGGCTGGATTCTGGGCTCGGCCGTTGACCCACACCTCGTAGTGCAGATGAACGCCCGTGGAGCGGCCGGTGGTTCCCATCGCGCCGATCCTCTGGCCAAGCGCGATCGCCTGGCCGGACTTGACGGCGATGGAGTTCAGATGGGCGAACCGGGTCTTGAAACCGTGCCCATGGTCTATCTCAACGGTGTTGCCATACCCTGAACGAACGCCCGTAAAAGAGATGACGCCGGGCGCCGTCGCATAGATGGGGGTGTTCAGCGGGGCGGCGAAGTCCTGGCCCTGATGCAGGGCGGGACGGCCGTTGAAGGGGTCGAAGCGGACACCGAAGCCCGAGGTGGTGCGGGCCTGGGTCGGGCGGGCGAACGGCAGGCCATCGGCGACGTCGGCCAGCCGGCGCATGTCGTTCAGATTGTCGGCGGCGTTGCGGATGCGGACGGCGAAGCCTTCATCGACGTCCAGGATGGCGGCCAGGGCGCGCGGGTCCTTGGCCTCGACCAGCGGACCGCCGAGGCCGGCGCCGTGGACGACATAGGCGGCCGGGTTCAGGCCGGCGAGGCGGAAGGCGAGGCGCAGCCGCTCGGCGCGGCTCTGGGCGACGGTCTCGGCGCGGGCGATCAGGCGGTCCTGATCCAGCCGCACGGCCATGACGCGCTGGACCGGGCTGTGGTTGGCGGGGTTCAGACCCTCGGCGGGCTTCAGGGCCGCCGAGGCGCCCGGGACGCCGTGGAACATGGACATGACGCCGGTCAGGGCCGCGTGGCGGTGCTCGACCATCTGGGCCATCTCGTCCAGCGAGCCGTTGGTCGCCGACATTCGCACCACGGCGGTCTCGAGGCGGGCCTGAAGGTCGGCGTTGGCGCGTTCGGAGGCGGCCCGGGCGCGCACGACCTGGCTGTCCGCCTGGGTCTGGGCCACGACGTCGAAGAGGAAGCCGCCCGAGGCGACCAGGGTCCAGCCGACCGCCAGCGCCGCGACGCCGGCCATGATCATCTGGCGTCCCGTCGTCAGCACATAGCCACGAACCTCGCCGTTGCTCTCACGCAGATAGAGACAACGCTCGGGGAATAGGCGTTCGATCAAGGAGCGCCTGACCACTCCTGTATCTTCCTGCATTGTAATCACGCCCCCACGCTTACGGGGACACTTATCCGGGAACAGAGGCAGGACGGCAACAGCGTTCACGCGTTGTTAACCATCATTGTGCGCCGCAACGCCTGAAACGAATCTAGGGCAGGGCCAGATTCGCGCCATTGGGGTATTGTTGCAGGGGCGCACTCTGCTTGCGCGGGTTAGATCAGGAGGCGGACAGTTCCTGGGCGGCCGCGAGCACCGCCGCCGCGTGGCCCTTGACCGACACCTTGCGCCATGTGCGGCGCACAACGCCTTCACCGTCGATCAGGAAGGTGGCGCGCTCGATGCCCATATAGACCCGGCCGTAGAGGGTCTTCTCGCCCCAGACGCCCCAGGCTTCGGTGACCGAGCCCGTCTCGTCCGAGCCGAGGATGACGCCCAGCGCCGCCTTGGTCTTGAACCGGTCCAGCTTCTTCACCGGGTCGCGGGAGACGCCGATGACGACGGCGTTGGCGGCGGCGAACTCATCGCCGAGGGCGGTGAAGTCCTGGCCCTCGGTCGTGCAGCCGGGGGTGTCGGCCTTGGGGTAGAAGTAGAGGACCACGGTCTTCCCCTTCAGCCCTTCGAGCGAGACGGAGCCGCCGCCGTCGACAGTCAGGTCGAACGCGGGGGCCTTTTGGCCTTCGGTGATGTCGGTCATCGGCGGCGGCTCCGGGCTCAGACGGGTTTGACCAGGACGATCTTCTTCTTGCCGGCGGCCAGCTTGATCACCCCGTCGGCATTGACGTCGGAGGCCTCGATCAGACGGGCGCCGTCGGCGATGGCCTCGTCGTTCAGACGCAGGCCGCCGCCCTGGGCCAGGCGACGCGCCTCGCCGTTGGACGCGGTCAGGCCGGCCTTGGTCACGACGGCCGCGACCATGGCCCCGATGACTTCGGCGGACGGCAGTTCGACGGTCGGCAGGTCGGCCGACAGCTGGCCCTTCTCGAAGGCGCTTTCGGCGGCCGCGCGGGCGGTCGCCGCCGCCTCGGCCCCGTGAAGCAGGGTCGTGGCGGCGTCGGCCAGCGCCTTCTTGGCGTCGTTGATGGCGGCGCCTTCCAGCGCCTCCAGACGGGCGATCTCGTCCAGCGGCAGGTCGGTGAACAGGCGCATGAACTTGCCCACGTCGCCGTCCTCGGCGTTGCGCCAGAACTGCCAGTAGTCGTAGGGGCTCAGCTGTTCGGCGTTCAGCCAGACCGCCCCTTGAGCCGTCTTGCCCATCTTGCCACCCGAGGCCGTGGTCAGCAGCGGCGTGGTCAGGCCGAAGGCCGATTTCTGGTCCACGCGGCGCACCAGGTCGACGCCCGAGACGATGTTGCCCCACTGGTCCGACCCGCCCATCTGAAGCGTGACGTTGTGGCGGCGGTTCAGCTCCAGGAAGTCCACCGACTGCATCAGCATGTAGTTGAACTCGAGGAAGCTCATCGGCTGCTCGCGCTCGAGCCGCAGCTTGACCGAGTCGAAGGCCAGCATGCGGTTGACCGTGAAGTGGGTCCCGTAGTCGCGCAGGAACTGGATGTAGCCGTACTGCGACAGCCAGTCGTCGTTGTTGATCAGGATGGCGTCCGTCGGGCCGTCGCCGAAGGTCAGGAAGACCTCGAACACCGACTTGATGGAGGCGATGTTGGCGGCGATGTCGGCGTCGGTCAGCTGGGGGCGCGAGGCGTCGCGGCCGGTCGGGTCGCCGACCTTGGTCGTGCCGCCGCCGATGATGACCACGGGCTTGCCGCCCGCCTGCTGCAGCCGGCGCAGCATCATGACCGAGATCAGGTTGCCGACGTGGAGGCTCTTGGCCGTCGCGTCGAAGCCGACATAGCCGACCACGATCCCGGCGGCGGCCGCCGCGTCCAGCTCGGCCGGATGGGTCACCTGATGGATGTAGCCGCGGTCACGCAGGGTGGTGAGGAAAGCGGACTTGAAGTCGGTGGGGGCAGGGGTCTCGGTCATGGCGGTTCCGTTAGCAGGGAGGCCGACGGGCGTCATCCGTTTCCGGAGGGGGCGCGCCGCCAGCGGGGGCGGCGCGTGGGTTCGCGGCCGCTCGCTAGCTCAGCGAGCGGTAATAGAGGCCGGTGCGGGCGAGGCGTGCGAACATGGTCCCTGCGTAGCTTCTGACGTTGACCCGCGTCAAGGTCGCGCTATCGAGGGAGGATGCGCGCCTCCCTGATCCCCTATCCCGGCACAACCGGCTCTCCGGCCGAGTCCATCGCGGTGGACATCCGGCGCAAGGGTGACCGGCTGGAACTGACCTATCGGGTGAGTGGCGACACGGCCCGGATCCGGCCGGCCGCGCCCGGGGAGGCGGTGCGGACCGACGAGCTGTGGCGGCGCACCTGCTTCGAGGCCTTCATCAGCACCGACGACGGCTACCGCGAGTTCAACTTCGCGACCACGGGCCAGTGGGCCTCCTACAGCTTCAGCGGCTATCGTCAGGACATGGCCGCGGCGCCCGAGGAGGCGGTGCTGACCAGCCTCGAAGGGCGGGGCGACTACCTCGACCTCGGCTTCGTCGTCGACCTGCCGGCCTCGGCCGACCGGCTGGCCCTGTCGGCCGTGATCGAGGACATCGACGGCGGTCTGTCCTACTGGGCTCTGGCCCATCCGTCGGCTAAGCCCGACTTCCACAACGCCCGTTCGTTCACGCTGGTCCTGCCGGCGTCCGACACCGAGTAGAGACGCCCGCCCATGAAGTTCGGCATCGACCGCCTGCTGTCCGACCCCGCCCTTCAGGCCGAGCTGAAGGGGCGGCGCGTGGCGCTGCTGGCCCATCCGGCCTCGGTGACGGCGGACCTGACCCACTCCATCGACGCGCTCGCGGCCCTGCCGGACATCACGCTGACCGCCGCCTTCGGGCCCCAGCACGGGATGAAGGGCGACCTGCAGGACAATATGATGGAGACGCCGGACGAGACCGATCCGGTCCACGGCATCCCCGTGTTCAGCCTGTACGGCGAGGTGCGCCGCCCGTCGGGCCAGTCGATGACCACCTTCGACGTCATCCTGATCGACCTGCAGGACGTGGGCTGCCGCATCTACACCTTCGTGACGACCCTGCTGTACGTGCTGGAGGCCGCAGCCGAGCACGGCAAGACGGTCTGGGTGCTGGACCGGCCCAACCCGGCGGGGCGGCCCGTCGAGGGGCTGACGCTGAGGCCGGGTTGGGAGAGCTTCGTCGGGGCCGGGCCCATGCCGATGCGGCACGGCATGACGCTCGGCGAGATGGGCCTGTGGTTCATCGACCACTTCGGGCTGAAGGTCGACTATCGCGTCATCGAGATGGAGGGCTGGGAGCCGGAAGAGGGCCCCGGCTACGGCTGGCCGCTGAGCGAGCGCAGCTGGATCAACCCCAGCCCCAACGCCCCCAATGTCTCCATGGTCCGGGCCTATGCCGGCACCGTCATGCTGGAGGGGGCGACCCTGTCCGAGGGACGCGGCACGACCCGTCCGCTGGAGCTGTTCGGGGCTCCCGACATCGTCGCCCGCGACGTCATCGCCGAGATGCGGCGCCTCGCGCCCGAGTGGCTTCAGGGCTGCGTCCTCAGGGACTGCTGGTTCCAGCCGACCTTCCACAAGCATGTCGGCCAGCTCTGCAACGGGGTCCAGATCCACGTGGACGACCCCCACTATGACCACGCCGCCTTCAAGCCGTGGCGGGTCCAGGCCCTAGCCTTCAAGGCGGTTCGCAACCTCTATCCCGACTACGACCTGTGGCGCGACTTCCCCTATGAGTACGCCTTCGGCAAGCTGCCGATCGACACGATCAACGGCGGTCCGGCCCTGCGCGAGTGGGTGGACGACCGGTCGGCCACGGCCGCCGATCTCGACGCCCTGACCCTGCCGGACGAGGCGGCCTGGGAAGAGGCGCGGAAGCCCTTCCTGCTCTATTGAACGCTCCCTCGAACCGGTGGCCCCAAGGACGCTGGATGGGCGTCGCCTGCGGTGTCGGGGCCGGGGCCATGTGGGGCATGGTCTTCCTGGCGCCCAAGGCCACGCCGGACGCCTCTCCGGCCCTGATGGCGGCCGGGCGCTACCTCGCCTATGGCCTGATCGCGGCGGTGCTGGTGGCCCCGCGCTGGCGGCGGCTGACGGCCCTGCTGACAGGTGAGGCCTGGCGGGCGCTGGTGCTGCTGAGCGTGCTCGGGAACCTGCTCTACTACGCCCTGCTGGTGGTCGCCGTGCACTGGGCCGGGGTCTCGGCCAGCGCCCTGATCGTCGGGATGGTGCCGGTGGTGGTGGCCCTGTGGGGTCTGCGCGAGCCCGGCGCGGCGCCGTTGAAGCGGATCGCCCCGGCTTTGGCGCTGGCGGTCATCGCCGTGGTCCTGATCGGGCACGAAGCCTCGCATGGCGGAGCCGGGGAGGGCGCGCGATCCCTGTGGAGCAGCCTGCTCGGCCTCGCTTGCGCCATCGCCGCCCTGCTGTCCTGGTCGGCCTATGCGGTGTTCAACAGCCGCTGGCTGGACGGGCTGCCGCAGGTCTCGGCCCACGACTGGTCGCTGCTGACCGGGGTGGTGACGGGCGGGCTGTCGCTGGGGCTGGCGGTGCTGGTCCTGTTCGATCCGCCGGCTTGGGGAGGAGCCGACTGGGGCCTGTTCGCCGGCGTCTCGGCGGCGGTGGCCTTCGGCGCCTCCATCGTCGGCAACGCCTTCTGGAACCGCGCCAGCCGCCTGCTGCCCATGACCCTGATGGGCCAGATGATCGTCTTCGAGACCCTGTTCGCCCTGGCCTACGGCTTCCTTCTGGCCCGGCGCGGACCGACCCTGCTGGAGGGGTTGGCCGTGGTCCTGATGGTCGCCAGCGTCCTGCTCAGCGTCCGGGCCCATGGTCCGGAGGTGGAGGCGGAGCGGTAGGTTTTGCACTCGGAAAAGAGTGGGTGCAAAAGGTGCAATTGCGAAGGTGGCGGGTCAGGTATCGGTTGTAAATATCTGAATCTGAAGGATCGGTATCGCGATAGGGATTTGCACTCGGCTTGCACTCAGGGTGCGAGGCGTGGCGGGATGTCAAAGACCGGGGAGAAGGAGTCTAACCCGGATTTGGGGCATGCTGGGCCGATTGGCTGGTGGCGCGAAGAAGGCGCGGCGGATCAGCCGGTTGGATGTCGAGGGTATGCGCATTCGACCCCTCTCCCGGAGGGAGAGGGAGGGGCCCGCGAACGGAGTGAGTGGGAGGGTGAGGGGTTCTGTCGCTCACCGGTGAGGGGATAACCCCTCACCCTTTCGGCTGGCGGATCGCCTGCGGCTTTCTGAGCCTCAAGCCCTCTCCCGACGGGAGAGGGTGATGGTTATCAGGCCGGCTTTTCTTCCAGGCGCTTGTCGAGGTAGGCGCCGACGCGGCGGTCGACGGCGTCCATGTGGTTTTGCCAGAAGTGGCTGGCGCCGTCCTCCAGCTCATAGTCGATGACGATACCCTTCTGGGTGCGCAGCTTGTTGACCACGCGCTCGACCTCGACCGGCGGCACGATGCTGTCGGCCGTCCCGTGCAGGAACAGGCCCGAGGCCGGGCAGGGGGCGAGGAAGGAGAAGTCGTACATGTTCGACGGCGGCGACACCGAGATGAAGCCGTCGGTCTCGGGCCGGCGCATCAGCAGCTGCATGCCGATATAGGCGCCGAACTGATAGCCGGCGACCCAGGTCTGGGTGGCGGCGGGGTTGTTGGCCTGGAGCCAGTCCAGGGCGGTGGCGGCGTCGGCCAGCTCGCCGATGCCCGAATCGAACTCGCCCTGGGACTTGCCCACGCCGCGCGAATTGTAGCGCAGGGTCGCGAAGCCGCGCTTCACGAACAGCTGGTACAGGGTCACCGCCACCGGGTTGTTCATGTGACCGCCCGCCTTGGGGTGCGGGTGCAGGATCAGGGCGATCGGGGCGTTGGCGCGCTTGCCCGGGGAATAGCGACCTTCGATACGACCGGAGGCGCCGGGCAGGATGACTTCAGGCATGAGGCTCTGGAATCCGTTCACATATGTCGTTTCAGCGGCATGAATACTTGACCGCTGCAGTAGGACTTTCTAAGTCCCCCGTGCGCGCCGCCGCCTTGCAGAAGGCGCGGGTCTTAGCACAGGACCCCCGAAAAGCGCGAGAATTTTGAAGGTGCGGGATGCGTCTGTCGACCAAGGGACGATACGCCGTGATGGCGATGGCCGATCTGGCGAAGAACAGCCGGGCGGATGACGGCGCCGCGCGTGCGGTTTCGCTCGCCGAAATCGCACAAAGGCAAGAGATTTCGCTGAGTTATCTGGAACAGCTGTTCGCTCGACTGAGGAAGGGTGGCCTGGTCCAGAGCGTACGCGGTCCCGGCGGCGGCTACCGGCTGGCCAAAGGCGCGCATGAGACGGTGGTCGCCGACATCGTTCTGGCGGTCGACGAGCCGATCCGCGCGACCCGCTGCGTCGGCCATTCCTCGCCCAAGGGCTGTATGATGGCCGGGGAACGCTGCATCACCCACAATCTCTGGGAAGACCTCGGCGACGAAATCCACCGCTATCTGGCCGGCGTCTCGCTGGAAGACGTGGTGATGAACCGCACGGGCGCGCGGCGCCGGGAAGCGGAAGCGGTGATCGTCGTGGAGGAGGCCGCATGAGCGTCTACCTCGACTACAACGCCTCGGGGTTGATCCGGCCGGAAGTGCTGGAGGTCATGACGGCGATCCTGGCCGAGGGCGGCAACGCCTCGGCGGTGCACGCCCTGGGCCGCAAGGCGCGGGCGCGGATCGAGACGGCGCGGGCCCAGGTGGCGGCCCTGGTCGGCGCCGATCCGACGGCGGTGATCTTCTCGTCCGGCGGCACGGAATCCAACGGTCAGGGTCTGGCCAGCGCGCTCGCGGCCGGCTGCGAGCGGCTGATCGTCAGCGCGACCGAACACCCCTGCATCCTCGAAGCGGCTGTCGCCTCGGGCAAGCCGGTGAAGATGCTGCCGGTCGACACCAATGGCGTGATCCAGCTGGGCAAGCTGTCCGAACTGCTGCGCCTGCCGGGCAAGGCGGTGGTGGCCATCCACCATGCGAACAATGAGAGCGGCGTCGTCCAGCCCATCGCCGCGGCCGCCCGGATCGTGCGCGAGGCCGGCGGCTGGCTGCACGTCGATGCGGTACAGTCGGCGGGCAAGATCCCGGTCGAGATGCGCAGCCTCGGCGCCGACAGCCTGACCCTCTCGGCGCACAAGCTGGGCGGACCGCAGGGCGTCGGCGCGCTGGTGATGGGCGAGGGCCGGTCGGCGGTCGCCGTGGTCCATGGAGCCGGTCAGGAGCGCGGCATGCGCGGCGGCACGGAGAATGTCGCGGGCGTCGCCGGCTTCGGCGTGGCTGCGGAATGTTCGTTGCGCGACCTGCCCTATGTCGAGGCGCACAAGCCCTGGCGCGACGCGGCCGAGAAGACGGTCACCGCCGCCGGCGCCGTGATCATCGGCGGGGCGGTCGAACGCCTGCCCAACACCCTGTTCATGGCTGTCGCCGACTGGGACAGCCCGCAGCAGGTGATCACCCTGGACCTGGCCGGGATCATGGCCTCGGGCGGATCGGCCTGTTCCTCGGGCAAGACCAGGCCCTCGCGCGCCATCCTGGCCACGGGCCGCGCCGACCTGTCGACCGGAGGCGTGCGCGCCTCGGGCGGCTGGACCACCACCGAAGATGACTGGATCCGTTTCGCGACGACCTGGGCCAAGGCCTATGCCGCCCAGCGCGAACGGATCGCCGAGCGTAGCAAGAGGGAGGTCGCGTAATGGCCGCCGTTCAGGAAACCATCGACGCCGTCGCCGCGCTGGAGAAGTACGAGCACGGCTTCACCTCCGACATCGAACAGGAGTTCGCGCCGCGCGGGCTGAATGCCGATATCGTCCGCTTTATCAGTGAGAAGAAGGGCGAACCTGAGTGGATGCTTGAATGGCGTCTGGCGGCCTATGAGCGCTGGCAGGCCATGGAGGAGCCGACCTGGGCCTCGGTGAAATACGAGCCGGTCGACTATCAGTCGCTGTTCTACTACGCCGCGCCGAAGAAGAAGGACGGGCCCAAAAGCCTCGACGAGGTCGATCCCGAACTGCTGGCCGTCTATGCCAAGCTGGGCATTCCGCTGAACGAACAGGCGGTGCTGGCGGGCGTCGAAGGCGCGCCGAAGTATGCGGTGGACGCCGTCTTCGACAGCGTCAGCGTGGTCACCACCTTCAAGGCCGAGCTGGCCAAGGTCGGGGTGATTTTCATGCCGATTTCCGAGGCCTTGCGCGAATATCCTGATCTGGTGCGTCAGTATCTGGGATCGGTCGTGCCGGTCTCTGACAACTATTTCGCGGCCCTGAACTCGGCGGTCTTTTCGGACGGGTCATTCGTCTACATCCCGCCGGGCGTGCGCTGCCCGATGGAGCTGTCGACCTATTTCCGAATCAATGCGAGCCAGACCGGGCAGTTCGAACGCACCCTGATCATCGCCGACAAGGGCAGCTACGTTTCGTACCTCGAAGGCTGCACGGCGCCGATGCGCGACGAGAACCAGCTGCACGCGGCCGTGGTCGAGATCGTGGCCCTGGACGACGCCGAGGTGAAATACTCGACCGTCCAGAACTGGTATCCGGGCGACGCCGAGGGCAAGGGCGGCATCTACAACTTCGTGACCAAGCGCGCCGACTGCCGCGGCGACCGGTCGAAGGTCAGCTGGACCCAGGTCGAGACCGGCTCGGCCGTGACCTGGAAATACCCTTCCTGCATCCTCAAGGGCGAGGAGAGCTCGGGCGAGTTCTATTCGATCGCCATCACCAACGGACATCAGCAGGCCGACACCGGCACCAAGATGATCCATCTGGGCAAGAACTCGAAGTCGCGGATCATCGCCAAGGCGGTGTCGGCGGGCAAGTCGGACTCGACCTATCGCGGTCTGGTCTCGGTGCATCCGAAGGCCACCGGGGTGCGCAACTTCACCCAGTGCGACAGCCTGCTCATCGGCAAGGACTGCGGCTCGCACACCGTGCCCTATATCGAGGCGCGCAACGGCTCGGCCCAGCTGGAGCATGAGGCGACGACGACGCGCCTGTCGGACGACCAGCTCTTCTACGCCCAGCAGCGCGGCCTGTCGCAGGAAGAGGCCGTGGCCCTGCTGGTCAACGGCTTCGTCCGCGACGTCATGCAGAAGCTGCCGATGGAGTTCGCCGTCGAGGCCCAGAAGCTGGTGGCGATCTCGCTGGAAGGGAGCGTGGGGTGAGTGCGGCTTGGGAACAGGTCGCCGCGAGCCCCGAAGACGTTCCGGTCGTTCTCGCGTGGGAGGCAGTCGATCGTCTTCAGGCGCTGTTTGAGGGCCGAAGTGACCTGCAGCGACGGGCTGCCCTCAAAGGCGTGAGCGAGTTCGCTTATCGCGCTGTGAATATCGGTCTGGTCGATGCCGAAGGCATGGCCAGTCAACTTGAAGCCATGGCGGGCTATGTCCGCAAGAATATGAAGTGACCATGCTCTCCATCTCCAACCTCCACGTCTCCGTCGGCGACAAGCCGATCCTCAAGGGGCTCACGCTCGATGTGCCCGCCGGGGAGGTGCACGCCATCATGGGGCCGAACGGGGCGGGCAAGTCGACGCTGGGCTACGCCCTGTCGGGCCGGCCGGGCTATGAGGCGACCGAAGGCTCGGTCGAATGGAACGGCGACGACATGCTGGCGCTGGATCCGGCCGAGCGCGCCGCGAAAGGCGTCTTCCTGTCCTTCCAGTATCCGGTCGAGATCCCGGGCGTGCCGGCCATGACCTTCGTGCGCACGGCCCTGAACGCCCAGAAGCGCGCGCGCGGCGAAGCCGAGGTCTCGGCGCCGGAGTTCCTGAAGCTGGTCAAGGCGGCCTCGGCCAGGCTGAAGATGAATTTCGACATGCTCAAGCGGCCGCTGAACGTCGGCTTCTCGGGCGGCGAGAAGAAGCGGATGGAGATTCTGCAGATGGCCCTGCTGGAGCCGTCGCTGCTGATCCTCGACGAAACCGATTCCGGCCTGGACATCGACGCCCTGCGCATCGTGTCGGAGGGGGTGAACGCCCTGCGTTCGCCCGACCGCTCCATGCTGGTCATCACCCACTATCAGCGGCTGCTCGACTACATCAAACCCGACCGGGTGCATGTCCTGGCCGCGGGCCGCATCGTCGCCTCGGGCGGGCCGGAGCTGGCGCTCAAGCTGGAGGCGGAGGGCTACGACCAGTACCTGCCGCCCGTCCCCGAGATTGCCGCGTGACCGCGCTCGACATCACCGACGCCTCCACCTTCCCCTCGCGGCGGACGGAGGCGTGGAAATACAGTGATCTGCGCCGGGTTCTGAAGGACGCGCCTCAGCCGTCGCCGAGCGGCGTCCTGAACGGCCCCGGCGCCTTCGACGCCCTGAACGGCGACGCCATCGTCTTCGTCAACGGGGTAGCGGTGGGCGTGGACGCCTTCGTGGCCTCGGGCGAACAGACCCTGCGCCTGCGCTTCATCTCCGACGCGACCGACGCGGCGCAGGTCGGGACAGGCCATTCGACCGCCGTTCAGGTCGCGGCCCGGGCCGGGGCGAAGCTGCTGCTGCTGGAGACCCATGAGGGTCGCGGCGGCGCCTATGTGGCTCACAACCGCCTGACCATCGACGTGGCGCCGGGCGCCGAGGTGACCCGCATCGTCCTGGTCGAGGAGCCGGCCGACGCCATCTCGGTGACCGAGGCCCAGGTCAAGGTTGCGCCGGGCGGCCTCTATCGCCAGACCATCGTCGCCACGGGCGCGAAGCTGCAGCGGCTGGAGACCCACGTCGCCCACGGGGCCGAGGGCGCCGATGTGCGTCTGGACGGCCTCTACGCCCTGACCGGGGCGCGGCACACGGACCTGACCAGTGTCGTCGACCATCTGGCCGCCGACGGTCAGACCTCGCAGCTGACCAAGGGCGTGGTGCGCGACACGGCGCGCGGCGTCTTCCAGGGCAAGATCGTCGTCGAGCGCGGCGCGGACGGCACCGATGCGCGGATGGGCCACCATGCGCTCATTCTCGGTGAGCGGGCCGAGATCGACGCCAAGCCCGAACTGATCATCTATGCCGACGACGTCCAGTGCGCCCACGGCAATACGGTCGGCAATCTGGATGAGAGCGCCCTGTTCTACATGCAGCAGCGCGGCATTCCGGCCGACGAGGCGCGCGCGCTTTTGACCCAGGCCTTCCTGATCGAGGTCGTGGACCGGATCGAACACGAACAGGCGCGGGAGGTGGTCCGGTCATGGCTGACGGAACGCCTCTGATCATGACGGCTTTTGATCCCTACGCCGCGCGCGCCCAGTTCCCGATCCTGTCGCGGACGGTGAACGGCAAGCCGCTGGTCTATCTGGACAATGCCGCCTCGGCCCAGAAGCCGCGGGCGGTGATCGACAATCTGGTCGCCCAGATGGAGGGCAGCTACGCCAACGTCCATCGCGGCCTGCACACCCTGTCGAACGAGGCGACCGACGCCTTCGAGGCGGCGCGCGAGACCGTGGCGCGGTATCTGAACGCCCCCAGCCCTGAGACCATCGTCTGGACCAAGGGCGGGACCGAGGCGATCAATCTGGTGGCCAATGGCATCGGCCTGTCCATCCAGCCGGGCGACGAGATCATCATCTCGGAGATGGAGCACCACTCCAACATCGTGCCCTGGCATCTGCTGCGTGAGCGGCGCGGGGCGGTGCTGAAGTGGATCCCGGTGCTGCCGGACGGCTCGCTGGACATGGCGGCCTATGCCGAACTGCTGGGGCCGAAGACGCGGATGGTCGCGGTCACCCATATGTCGAACGTGCTGGGGACCATCAATCCGGTCGCCGAGATCACCCGACTGGCCCATGCGGCCGGAGCCCGCGTCCTGATCGACGGCTGTCAGGGGGCGGTGCACGCCGCGCCGGATGTGCAGGCCATCGGCTGCGACTTCTATGTGGTCACGGGCCACAAGCTTTATGCGCCCACCGGCATCGGGGCCCTGTACGGGACCGCCGAGGCGCTGGAGAGCCTGCCGCCCTATCAGGGCGGGGGCGAGATGATCGAGACGGTCGAGCGCGACCGGATCACCTATGCGAAGCCGCCGCATCGGTTCGAGGCGGGCACCCCGCCGATCATCGAGGCCATCGGCCTGGGCGCGGCGCTGGAATGGCTGTCGGGCTTCGACCGGGCGGCGATCGCGGCCCATGAGCACGCCCTCTACCAGCACGCGGTCGCGCGTCTGGAGGGGCTGAACTGGCTCCGGATTCTGGGGCAGGCCGAAGGGAAGGGGGCGATCCTCGCCTTCACCGTGGACGACGCCCACGCCCACGACATCGCCCAGATCATGGATCGCTATGGTGTCGCCGTGCGCGCGGGCCTGCACTGCGCCGAGCCGCTGGCGAAAAGAATGGGCGTAACGTCGAGCACCCGCGCCAGCTTCGCCCTATATAACACCATGGAGGATACAGACGCCTTCGTGGATGCGCTGATCAAGGCGCGCGAGTTCTTTGTGTGATGACCGACCAGACCGACACCGACGCCTTCGCCGCCGCCTGGGACGAGCCCCAGAAGAGCGCCCTGTCGCAGGCCGAGCTGAACAAGCTGACCGACGACCTGATCGAGGCGCTGAAGACCGTTTATGACCCGGAAATCCCGGTCGACATCTATGAGCTGGGTCTGATCTACAAGGTCGACGTCAACGACGACCGCGACGTGATCATCGACATGACCCTGACGGCGCCGGGCTGTCCGGTGGCCGGCGAGATGCCGGGCTGGGTCGAGGATGCGGTGACCAAGGTGGACGGTGTGAAGTCGGCCAAGGCCAATCTGGTGTTCGACCCGCCGTGGGATTCCTCCAAGATGAGCGACGAGGCCAAGCTGGCCCTGAACATGTTCTGAGAGCGCAGATGACCGAGCTTCAGACCACCACCCGTCCCCGCCGTCCGCGCCCCAAGGCCGTGACCCTGACCGACGCCGCCGCCGGGCGGGTGCAGGAGATCATGACCAATGCGGACAAGCCGTACATCGCCCTGCGCGTCGGGGTGAAGAACGGCGGCTGCGCGGGTCAGGAATACACCTTCGCCTATGCCGAACAGATCGAGCCGCTGGACGAGGTGGTCGAGGACAAGGGCGTCACAATTCTGATCGATCCCAAGGCGATCCTGTTCCTGATCGGGTCCGAGATCGACTATGAGACGACGAAGCTGTCGTCGAAATTCGTGTTCCGCAATCCGAACCAGACCGACGCCTGCGGCTGCGGCGAGAGCGTGACCATCATCCCGGCCAAGGCGCTGGAAGCCTAGGTTGGGCGCGCGCGATCCGGATTTCGAGGAATGGGTGCGCGAGCATTTTGCGGCGCTGGGGCCTCTCGAGATCAAGCGGATGTTCGGCGGGGCCGGAGTCTATCGCCAGGGCGTCATCTTCGCCCTTCTGGACGACGGCGTGGTCTGGCTGAAGGGCGACGAGACCAATATCCCGGCGCTGGAAGCGGCGGGCTCGCGCCAGTTCACCTATCCGGGCAAGGACGAGGTCGAGATGAAGCTCGGCTACTGGAGCCTGCCGGACAGCGCGACGGATGATCCCGACGAGGCGGCGGAGTGGGGCCGCGGGGCGTTCGAGGTGGCGCTCAGGAAGGCCGCGGCGAAGCCGGCTCGGAAGAAGTGATCCTTCTCCCCCTGCGGGAGAAGGTGGCCGAGCGCAGCGAGGTCGGATGAGGGGTTGTGCCGTCGTCTGACGCTGGAAAGCGGCTCACCGGACAGGCCTGCGTGACCCCTCATCCGTCAGCCTTCGGCTGCCACCTTCTCCCGCAGGGGGAGAAGGGTCAGGAACTGGTCTTCACCCGCGCCGCCTCATCCTCGGACAGCACGCGCACGGCGTGCGATACCGGCTTGCCCGTGGCCTCGGCGATCAACTCGTCGGTCTTGCCCTCGATCACCCCTTCGAGGCGGGCGAGGAATTCCTCCTTGCCGAGGCCGGTGGGGATGGGGTCGAGGAACTCCAGCGTCGCCACGCCAGGATGCTTCTCATACTTTTCCTCGGGCCAGAACAGGCCGAGGTTGGTGGCCAGAGGGACCACCTGCATGTCGAAGTCGCGGTACATGTGCCAGACGCCGGAGCGGTAGCGGTATTTGGTCCCGATCTTCGCCAGATGGCCCTCGGGGAAGATCAGGATCTTCCGTCCCTCTGCATGGGCGTCGGCGCCGCGCTGCTTGAGGGAATCGCGGGCCTCGCGGCCGCCGCAGCTGTTGACCACGATGGCGCCCAGCTTGTTGAGCACCGCGCCCAGCAGCGGAAACTTCTCCAGATGGTCGCCGGTGACGAAGGCCAGGTCGTCGAACTGGTCGTAGGTGGCGAAGCCGTCGCCCCAGGACTGGTGTTTGGAGGCGATGATGAAGGCGCCCGTCGGCAGCCGCTCGCGCCCGCGCACCTGGATCGAGATCCCGGCGAAGACGCGCATGGCCTGCACCATCCGCTTCACATAGCGGCGGATGACCCAGGTCGTGGCCTCACGTCCGGGCGTCAGGGCCGCGAAGGCCGCCGTCAGGCCGTAGAAGATCGACAGAGCCCAGTAGGCGACGTTGAAAGCAAAGCTTCGCATAGACATCCTTGGGCGCTAGCGTTCGCGGCGCGGCCGCTCACTGCTTGAGCGCAGGACTATGGCACGGTTCGCGGCGACGTCTCGCCTGATCAGGCGGCGGCGGGCAGCCGTTCGCCGTTGGTGACCATGTTCCGGCCGCCACGCTTGGAGGCGTAGAGGGCCTCGTCGGCGCGGTCGAGCAGCAGGGTGCCGGTCTCGCCGGGGCGGCGCTGGGCCAGACCTGCAGAGATGGTTACGGCGCCGAGCTCGTCATTGGTCGAGCGGCGACGCAGGGCGCGCGAGCCGATTTCCTCGCGGATGGCGTTGAGCGCGGCCTCGACCTGCAGGGCGCCTTCGCCTGGGAAGATGATGGCGAACTCCTCACCGCCGTAGCGGGCCGCGACGCGCGGGTTTTTGGAGATGCGGCCGATGACGCTGGCGACGTAGCGCAGGACTTGGTCGCCGGTCTGGTGGCCCCAGGTGTCGTTGAACCGCTTGAAGTGGTCGATATCGAGGACGGCCAGGGTCACGACCGAGTTGTCGGCCTCGGCCTGGTCGCAGGCGCGCAGCAGCTCTTCGTCGAAGGCCTTGCGGTTGGCGAGGTTGGTCAGGGCGTCGGTCATGGCGTCGCGGCGCACCTGTTCCAGGTGTTCGCGCAGGCGGGCCACTTCCTTCGTCGAGGTTTCCAGGCGGCGTTCCAGGGTGGCGTTCTCGCGCTGGACGCGGGTGGTGGCGTCGGTCAGGCCGGTGACCAGTTGCTTGAGGTCGGCCGGGGCGGCGCCGACGCTGTCGATCTTGGCTCCGGTCTCGGCCAGGGTTTCGCCATAGGCCGCCTGGGACTCACGGGCTTTGGCGATGGCGTCGGAAACGCTGGACAGTTCGCGGTTCAGCACGGCGCCGGCGTCGCGGATCTCTTCCGACAGGCGGCCGCGCGGCAGATATTCGGCGGCCAGCATCTCGGCCGTGCCTTCGGTGAAGGCGTCCTTGGCGCTCAGCAGGCGGGTGATCTCACGGCCGAGCGGGCCTTCGGGATCGCCGACATAGTGCAGCCACAGCTCGAAATTCAGCGGCGTCGGCCAGACGCCGGCGGTTTCCATCTCGGACAGGGCGCGCCTGGCGAGTTGGAAGGCCTCCGGGCCCCGAAGCGCTGTTTCGACCTGACTGGCCATCGATATCCCCCGATACGTCTTCTGACGCCGACGGGAGAGAGGTTAGCGGCGGTTCCGTAACGGCGAGTTAAGCGGAGCAGGAAAACGCCGATGTTCGTCCATTAATCGGGCGCGGCCCCTCAGGCGCGAACCGGAACCGGACGGCGCAGGAAGGCCGGGATGTCGGTGCCGAAGCCGGAGCCTTCCTTGGCGGGCGGCAGTTCGCGGTCCTTCGAGGCGCCCGGGCGGTCGGCCTGACGCAGCTTGGGTTCGCGGGCCGGGCGGGCGTCCGATGCGGCTTCAGCGGCGACCGGAGCGACGGCTTCGGCGACGGCTTCAACCGGGGCGGCCTTGTCGGCGCCGCGGCCACGGCGGCTGCGGGTGCGGCGGGCCGGGGCCTCGTCGGTTGAGGCGACGGCTTCGGCGGCGGGGGCGGCGACGGTCTCGACGACCTCGGCCTCGGCGGTCTTCTCGCCACGGGGGGCGCGGCCACGGCTGGAGCCCCGGCCTTCCGGACGGCCCTCGGGCTTGTCACGGCCGGAATCGCGGCGGCCGCCGAGTGCAGACCAGTCGATGTCCAGCTTCAGCTCTTCGGGGGCCATCTTGATCAGCTTCAGGACCTTATCCAGGCCCTTGTCGTCGGCCGGGGTCACGATCATGAAGGCCTGACCCTTCTTGCCCGCGCGACCGGTGCGGCCGATGCGGTGCACGTAGTCGTCGGCGTGGTGCGAGACGTCGTAGTTGAAGACGTGGCTGACGTCCGGGATGTCCAGGCCGCGCGCGGCGACGTCGGAGGCCACCAGGATCTTGAGCGCGCCCGAGCGGAAGTCCGCCAGGGTCTTCATGCGCAGCGACTGGTCGAGGTCGCCGTGGATCGGGGCGGCGTCGAAGCCGTGCGACTTCAGCGACTTGGCGACGACGTCGACTTCGGATTTGCGGTTGCAGAAGACGATGCCGTTGCGGACGTCCTCACGACCGACCAGCTCGCGCAGGGCGGCGCGCTTGGCCTTGGGGTCCGAGGTCGGGATGCGGACCAGATACTGGGTGATGGTCTCCGCGGTCTGGGCCGGGCGCGAGGCCTCGATCCGGGTCGGGTCCTTCAGGAAGGCCTGGGTCAGGCGGGTGATCTCAGGCGGCATGGTCGCCGAGAAGAACAGGGTCTGGCGCTTGGGCGGCGTCAGTTTGAAGATGCGTTCGATGTCCGGGATGAAGCCCATGTCCAGCATGCGGTCGGCTTCGTCGACGACCATCAGCTCGACGCCGGTCAGCAGCATCTTGCCGCGCTCGAACAGGTCCAGCAGGCGGCCGGGGGTCGCGATCAGGACGTCCACGCCCTTGTTCAGCGCCGCGACCTGGTCGCCCATGGAGACGCCGCCGATCAGCAGCACCCAGCTCAGCTTGGTGCCCTTGGCGTATTTCTCGAAGCTCATCGCGACCTGGTCGGCCAGCTCGCGGGTCGGGGCCAGGACGAGGGCGCGGGGCATGCGGGCCCGGGCGCGGCCCTTGGACAGCTTGTCGATGAGGGGGAGGGTGAAGGCGGCGGTCTTGCCGGTGCCCGTCTGGGCGATGCCCAGCACGTCGCGGCCGGCGAGGGCCACGGGAATGGCCTGGGCCTGGATCGGGGTCGCGGTCGTATAGCCGGTATCGGCGACCGCCTGCAGGGTCGTGGGCGAGAGGCCCAGGTTTGCGAATTCAGTCATGGGTCCTTGGGAAGTCAGGGGAACGCCCAGCGTGGGCGTGCGTGCGATGCGCGGAACCGCCCCTCGGTGGGCGAGCGGGCGGCGCGGATTCGCCAGACCTGTCCCGAACGTGGGCCGCATATAGAAGCCCCCTCGCCAGAGTCAAGTATTCCGGGGATCTCAGGGCCTCTGCGGGCGTTCTCTGGACGAAGGTTGCAAAACCCGTTCGATAGACGATAGTTAACGCGGGGAAGGTACGAGGGCTTTGAAATGAAGCGCTTTTTGTGCGCTGCAATAGCAGCGGCATGGGTCTGCGCGTCACCGGCTTCGGCCGACGTCAGCGCGGCTTTCGGCAATACGGTCGTATCCCACTATCCGGACGGCGGCTGGGTCAAACACTGGTTCAACCGCGACGGCAGCTATTCGGCCGAGTTCTCGGACGGGCGGCGGATCACCGCGACCTGGCGGGTCGAGGGCGACAGGGTCTGCCTGAACGGCATCCGGCCCTCCTTCATGATGATCTCGCGGTTCTGCTCGCCGATGATCGAGGGCAGGGTCGGCGACCGCTGGGCGTCGCGTGATCCCCTGGGCCGCCGGGTGCAGAACGAGCTGATCCCGGGGCGCTGACCCCGGGACCAGAGACGGTCCGGCTTATTCGCCCTGTGAGGCATCGTCCTGCGTCGTCAGACGGTGATGCGCTCGCACGATGGCGCTGGCGACCTCGTTGCGGGCGGTGTTCTGGTTCCGGCGGGTCATGACGCTGTGGTACAGCCCCTGGAGATAGGTCTTGTCCCAGTTGGTCAGGCCGGGCGTGTCGGCAGGATCGGCGAACACGTTCAGGATGGTGGAGTAGCCGCTGGTGTCGGCGTCCGGGTCGATCTGCGCCAGACCAACCATCGCGACATAGTCGGCCAGTTGCGCCAGTCCAACGTTCGACACCTGGTCCACGTCGACGATGACGAAGACCTGTTTGATGTCGTCTTCGGTGGAGCTCAACACGCGCGAGGCGCTGGTTCTGACCGACGGGGCGAAATCGCTCGCGTGTCCCGTGCAGCCGCTGTCCGCGCACGTGCCCGGAAGACGCACAGCGACCTCGCCTTCGTCGTTCGTCGGGACGCTGACGTGCCACCAGCGAACGGGGCGATCGGTAGTTTCGAAGGCTTCCAGGGCGCTGCGGCCCCGGTCCATTCCGGCGCCCCCGACACGGAAGACGCGCTCGCGGCCGGCGACGAAGGCCGGGGTGAAGCTCTGGGCGTCGACCGTGGCGATGATCGTGAGATTGGGCCTGCAGCCCGGTTGACCCGGAGTCAGACCGACCTCACGGGCGACGTCGGACACGCGGTCGACCAGATACCGGGCGGCTTCACCCCTCAGATTGGCGACGCCGACGCAGACGCCGTCGCGCCAGCGCGCCAGCCCGCGGTTCCGGGCCGGAGCGCCGACCTCGCGCACGAAATTCTGGACCTGCTCATCCAGACGACGCCCTTCGACGACGACGTCTTCCAGATCGGTCGGGGCGTCGGCGGACGGGATGGCGGGCGCGGTTTGCGGCAGCGTCTGGGCGGAAGCGGCGTCCGGCGTGCTCGAAAGCACCAGGGCGGCGAGGAGAGTGGCGAGCATGGCGTATGGCTCCCTTGGGACCGGCTACTGGGCTTCTTCGGCGGCGATGAGCGTGCGGTGGGCGCGGATGATCGAGTTGGCGACCTCCGTGCGGGCCCCGTTGCGATTCCTGAGGGTCCGCTGGGTCTGATAGAGGCCTTCCAGATAGGCCATGTCCCAGTTGGTCAGGCCCGAGGTCTGGGCAGGGTCGTCGAACAGGTTGAGCACGGTCGCATAGCCGCTGGTGTCTGCGTCCGGATTGATCTGCGCCAGGGAGACCATGGCGATATAGTCGGCGAGTTGTGCGAGCGACACCGTATCGATCTTGTCGACGTCGACGATGACGAAGATCCGCTTGGAATCGTCGACGATCTGGGTGGTCAGGCGGGACGCCGTGCGGACGTTGATGATGGGCGCCGCCGCCAATGTGCTGCCTTCCCCGTAGGCAAGGTTGCCGTCGCCGGGCAGGCGCACGGCGCGGTCGCCGGTGTCCCTGTCGACCGGAATGCTGACGTTCCACCAGCGGATGGGCCGATCGATGGTCTTGAAGCGTTCAAGGCTGTTCCGGCCAAGATCCATGCCGGCTCCGCCGACAATGAAGAGGCCGGGACGCTCCTCCACGAACTGTTGGGTGAAGGCGGAGGAATCAACGGTGGCGATCACGATGACGCTGGGGCTGCAGCCGGGGCCGCCGGCGCGAAGGCCGATATCCTGAGCCACGGTCGAAACCCGGTCCGCGATATATTGCGCTGTTTCCGCCCGCAGGTTCACCACGCCGACACAGACGCCGTCACGCCAGCGCGCCAGGCCGCGCCCCCGTGCAGGCTGGCCCACCTCGCGCACGAAGTCCTCGGTCATGTCCTGAAGACGGCGTCCCTCGACCACGATGTCGTCCAGATCGGTCGGAGCTTCGACTGAAGGAATGGCGGGGGCCGTCTGCGGGGCCGGGGTCTGGACTGAAACGGCGTCCGGCGCGCTCGAAAGCATCAGGGCAGCGAGGAGAGGGGCGAGCATCGGCGGGTCTCCCAAAAGCATTTAGCAACCGACGCTATCGCGGATAGGGAAGACTGACAATCGGAAGTGGAGTCGCGCGGAAGATTTCTCGCGATCAGGTTTCGTCGCTGAAATTGCGGACGGACGGGGAGGGCGAGGCGCTCTTCGGCCGGGTCCAGTCGTCCAGCCGGTCGGCCAGATCGATATAGTCGTCCGCCTGACGCCGCAGCTCGTCGGCGATCATCGGCGGCTGGCTTTTTGTCGTGGAGACGACGGTGACGCGCACCCCCTTCGCCTGCACCGCCTGGACCAGCCGGCGGAAGTCGCCGTCACCCGAGAACAACACCCTGTGATCCAGATGCGGGGCCATTTCCAGCATGTCGACGGCGATCTCGACGTCCATATTGCCCTTGGTTCTGGTGTGCCCTTGGGCGTCGGTGAACCGCTTGACCGGCTTGGTCACGACCGAGAAGCCGTTGTAGCCCAGCCAGTCGACCAGGGGGCGGATCGGAGAGAACTCTTCGCCCTCGACCACGGCCGTGTAATAATAGGCCCGAACAAGGACGGCCTTTTCGCGGAACGACCCGAGAAGTTTTCGGAAATCCAGATCGACGTTCAGCGCCCTGGCTGCCGAGTAGAGATTGGCCCCGTCGATGAACAGGGCGATGCGATCGGACGGGTACATGGAAGGCTCCAGCGCAATATCGACCTCAGGCCGCGTGGGCGTCAGCGTCAATATGGACGCCGATCTCGACCTGGACGGAGCTGTCATCGTCGCCCTGGGGTGCAATGACAAGGGGGTCTGGCCGTCGTGCCGCGATGCGCTCGAGGCCGCCCTGACCCGGTTCCGCTCCGAGGGCATTGATGTGGTGGCGAAGTCGTCGTGGTGGAGCTCGCAGGCCTGGCCCGATCCGAGCGATCCGCCGTTCCTGAACGGGGTGGTGCTGGTGCGCACCGATCTGGACCCCCACGCCCTGATGGCGGCGCTGGGACGGATCGAGGAATGCTTCGGCCGCCAGCGCAGCGTGCCCAATGCGCCGCGGACCCTGGACCTCGACCTGATCGCCTATGGCCGCGAGCGCGGCGACTGCGAGGGTCTGATTGTGCCGCACCCGCGTGCGGCCGACCGGCTGTTCGTCATGGGGCCCCTGGCCGAGATCGCGCCGGACTGGCGACACCCGGGCGGCGGCTTCGCCAAGGCTCTGGCCCTGACGGCGACCGTGGGGACGGATGCGCGACCGTTGAGTTGAGGCCAACTCGCCTGACGGGAAATCGGCTTTGACAACGCCCGTTCGCGCTGAATAACGTCAAGCTTGTCGCCCGGGGGAAAACGAGGCGACGGGGGGACTTCACATGATTATCGTCTGGTCGGGCTGGGGCGCGCTTGTCGCCGTGTTTGTCGTCGTCGGCTTCTTTGTCGGCATTCCTCTGGGCGGGCTGATCTCTCCCGACCAGAACATCGGCATGGGGGTGGCCTTCATCACCAGCGGCCTGCTGGCCGGGCTGGGGAGCTTCTTCCTGGCCCGCAAGATCGAGAGCGGCGAATCGCGCGCCTTCATCGACGAAAAGACCCAGGAGCGCATCGTGGTGCGCAAGAGCGCCGGGTCTCTGTTCTTCATCCCGACCCGCTACTGGGCCTATGTCGCGCCGGTGCTGGGCATCGTGCTGGCGGTTCTCGTGATGATGAACCCGTCGACGGGCGGCGGGACCGGAGCCGCCACGGCCGGGGTTCCGGCAGCGCCTGCCTCGGGGCCAGCGCCCACCGCCTGAGACCTCGCGCGCGGCAGGATCAGGGTGACAATCGTCGCGCGGGTTGATCCCCGCGCGCCGCCGCCTCACAATCGCCCCTCTGGCGTTGCACAAATCCGTGCATACCTGTATTGGGCGCGGTTCTCCCGCCGCACGAGGATTCTTGATGGCTCGCGTCACTGTCGAAGACTGCATCCAAAAGGTGCCGAACCGCTTTGGTCTGGTTCTGCTGGCCGGCAACCGCGCCCGCGCGATCGCCAACGGCGCCGCCCTGACCCTGGATCGCGACAACGACAAGAACCCGGTCGTCGCCCTGCGCGAGATCGCGGACGAAACCGTCCTGCCGGCCGAGCTGATGGAGACCGTCGTGGTCGCCCTGCAGCGCGTCGACGAGCGCACGGAAGCCGAGGACGAAGCGGAAATCGTCGGCCTGCTGGCTGAGCCGCAGCACATGAACATGGCCGAGCAGGAGCTGATCCGCGCCCTGCAGAGCGACCGGGACGGCGGGCAGGAGGAACGGTACTGACGGCGGAACCCGCCAACGGTATCACGATCCTCCCGGCGCGGGCCGGCAAGTCCCCGCCGCAGCCGAATGTCGCCAATAACAACGACCCTGTTTCGCCGTCGGAGACGCCTCCGGCGGCGAAACGCGTTCCGATCCTGCGTCAGTTCGAGCTGATCGAGGCGGTCAAGGCCTATGACCCCACCGCCGACGAGGCGATGCTCAACAAGGCCTATGTCTATGCGATGAAGATGCACGGCTCGCAGCTGCGGGCCTCGGGCGACCCCTATTTCGGCCATCCGATCCAGGTCGCGGGCATCCTGACCGACTACCGGCTGGACACGGCCACCATCGTCACCGCCCTGCTGCACGACGTGGTCGAGGACACCTCGGCGACGCGCGACGACATCGCGGCCATGTTCGGCGAGGAGATCGCCGTCCTGGTCGAGGGTGTGACCAAGCTGTCGCGGCTGGAGCTGCAGGCCGAGCACACCCGCCAGGCCGAGAACCTGCGGAAATTCATCCTCGCCATCAGCCGCGACGTGCGCGTGCTTCTGGTCAAGCTGGCCGACCGTCTGCACAACATGCGGACGCTTCAGTATGTGAAGCCCGAGAAGCGCGAGCGGATCAGCCGCGAGACGCTGGAAGTCTATGCCCCGCTGGGCCGGTCGATCGGCATCCACTCGATCGCCTCCGAGCTGGAAGAGCTGGCGTTCGAACACATCAATCCGACCGCGCGCACGGCCATCGAGCGCCGTCTGGAAGCCCTCAAGCTGGAACACGGCCGCGCTATCGAGGGCGTTTCGGTCGAGGTCGAGCGGGTCCTGTCCGAGGCCGGTATCGCGGGCGCCCACGTCTTCGGCCGGCAGAAGACGCCCTATTCGATCTGGCGCAAGCTGCAGCGGAAGACGGTCGGCTTCTCGTCCCTGTCCGACATCTACGGCTTCAGGGTGATCGTGCCGTTCGAGGACGACTGCTACCGCGCGCTCGGCGTCATTCACCGCGCCTGGCCGATGGTGCCCGAGCGGTTCAAGGACTTCATCTCGACGCCCAAGTCGAACAACTACCGCTCGCTGCACACCACGGTGGTCGGGCCGGGCGGTCTGCGCATCGAGATGCAGATCCGCACCGAGGCCATGGACCGGGTCGCCGAGGACGGCGTCGCCGCCCACTGGGCCTACAAGAACAAGTCCTACGGCTTCGACAAGGAAGGCATGCAGGCCGAGGGCGGGCGCGACCCGCTGCAGAACCTGCGTCACCTGGTTCAGGTCATCGAGCACGGCGAGGGCGGCGAGGACTGGGTCGAGCACGCCAAGCTGGAGATGTACCTGGATCAGGTCTTCGTCTTCACGCCCAAGGGCCGGCTGATCACCCTGCCGCGCGGCGGCATGGCCCTGGACTTCGCCTATGCCGTCCACACCGAGGTCGGCGATACGGCCGCCGGGGTGAAGATCAACGGCGAGCTGAAGCCGATGCGGACCCCGCTGCAGAACGGCGACGTGGTCGAGATCATTCGCGGCGCCAAGCGCGAGGCGCCCGCCGACTGGCGCAGCCTGACCGTCACCGGCCGGGCCCGGTCGGCGATCCGTCGCCACATCCGCGGGGCCGAGCGCGAGGAATTCCTGCGTCTGGGCCGCGTGACCCTGGAACAGACCATCGCCAAGGCCGGCAAGTCGATCGACGACGTCTCGCTGAAGCCGGTGCTGGAAGTCCTGGCGGTGGCCAATGAGGCCGATCTGTTCGAGGCCATCGGCCGGGGCCGCATCTCGCCGGTCAAGGTCGCCGAGACCCTGTTCCCGGCCCTGATGGGCAAGATCAAGCCGGCCCAGCAGCGCAAGCCCATCCAGGACGCCCGCGCCCGGCTGTTCGTGCGCGGCGGCGGCCTGACGCCCGGCGTCAGCGTCCATTTCGGCCAGTGCTGCACCCCTCTGCCCGGCGACCGCATCGTCGGCATTCTGGAGAAGGACAAGGGGCTGACCGTCCACACCATCGACTGTCAGAAGCTGGCCGAGTTCGCCGATGACGACAGCGTCTGGCAGGACCTGCAGTGGACGCCCCAGGCCGAGCAGAGCGCGGTCGGCGTCGCCCGCCTGCGCGCGACGGTGCGCAACGGCGTCGGCGTCCTGGGCCAGGTCACCACCCTGATCGGCGAGGCGGGCGGCAATATCCGCAACCTGTCCCTGACCCATCGCCAGCAGGACTTCTTCGACCTCAACTTTGACGTCGAGGTCGAAGACGCCAAACACGCCACCATGATCATGGCGGCGCTGCGCACCAATCCCTCCGTCGATACGGTGGAGCGGGTGAGGGGCTAGGCCCCGGTCAGCTTTCCGGTCAGCTCTCCGGTCGGGGCATGTGGATCACGTGCCGTCGGAAGTTGATGCAGTTGCCGCTCAGGGCGTTGGTCAGGACGAAGGCGATCGGCATCCCGGGCTCGACGTCCAGCACCACATCGGCGGTGAAGCCTCGCGACTTCAGGAAGGCCGCCGCCTTTCGCGCCGCCGCCGCCGGGTCGTCGGCGACCAGACCGATGCAGCCTGTCGCCCCGCCGACCTTGCCCACCACCTCGGGCGACGAATGGTTGATGATGGTGCCGTCCATCAGGATCGTGCGGCTGACGCCGGGCGTATTGGCCTGAAGCCGTTCCTTGAGCCCGTGTTGCTCCAGCAGGGCGACAACCGCGTCGCGCCCCTCGACGGACGACGCCGCGAAGATGCGCGAGCCCGGATCGGGAAAGGGCAGGGGATTGCGCCCCGTCGCCAGCAGGAAGGACCAGACGGTCAATCCGACGAGATAGACGCCGACGACGATCAGCAGCCATCTGGGCACGCGCATGACGGGTCTCCTCGTTTGGATCAATTGGGCTCCATGTAACGTCGTTTGGCAAGTGGTGAGTTGCACCGTCAGGGGGCAGGGATTAATCGCTGCGCCATGAACACCGAAGACGTCCTCAACGAGTTCCGAGCCGCCGGCGCCCTGCGCGAGGGGCATTTCGTCCTGTCCTCCGGCCTGCACAGCCCGGTCTTCCTGCAGAAGAACCTGGTCTTCATGCACGCCGACCGCTGCGAGCGGCTGTGCAAGGCCCTGGCCGAGAAGATCGTGGCCACCGTCGGCCCGGTCGATGTGGCCATCTCGCCCGCCGTGGGCGGCATCATTCCCGGCTATGAGACGGCGAGGCACCTGAAGGTGGCCTCGCTCTACGTCGAGCGCGAAGGCGGCGCCTTCAAACTGCGTCGCGGCTTCCAGATCGAGCCGGGCCAGAAGGTTGTGATGGTCGAGGATATCGTCACCACGGGGCTCTCCTCGCGCGAATGCATCGCGGCCATCAAGGAAGCCGGCGGCGACGTGGTCGCGGCGGCCTGTATCGTCGACCGCTCGGGCGGCCGCGCCGACGTCGGCGTGCCCCTGATCGCCCTGGCGACCCTGGACGTGCCCGCCTATCACGCCGACGAACTGCCCGCCGAACTCGCCGCCATTCCGGTGCAGGACCCGGGCAGCCGGCGGCTGTCGAAGTAAGGAACGGACCGCAGTTGCTCAGGCTCGGCGTCAATATCGATCACGTCGCGACCGTGCGGAACGCGCGCGGCGGTCTGTATCCCGACCCGGTGCGGGCGGCGCGCGAGGCCCTGGCGGCCGGCGCCGACGGCATCACCGCCCACCTGCGCGAAGACCGGCGCCATATCTCGGACGCCGACATCGACGCCCTGGCCGTCGTGCTGCGTGATGAGGCCCGGCCGCTGAACCTCGAGATGGCCGTGACGCAGGAGATGCTCGACATCGCCCTGCATCACCGGCCCCACGCCGTCTGTCTGGTGCCCGAGAAGCGCGAGGAGCGCACGACCGAGGGCGGGCTGGACGTGGTCGGCGGCCACAACTGGATCGCCCCCTTCGTCGGCCAGCTGAAGGCGGCGGGCTCGCGCGTGTCCCTGTTCATCGGCGCTGATCCGCTGCAGATCGAGGCCGCGCACCGCACGGGCGCCCAGGTGGTCGAGCTGCACACCGGCGCCTTCTGCGACGCCTTCCGCGACGGTCATGATGAGGAAGCGGCCGAGCATCTGGCGGCCCTGACGACCGGTGCGGCCCTGGCCGCCGATCTGGGGCTGGAGGTCCATGCGGGCCACGGCATCGACTATGAGACGGTCAAGCCGGTCGCGGCCATTCCGCAGATCATGGAGCTGAACATCGGTCACTTCCTGATCGGGGAGGCGATCTTCGTGGGTCTGGGTCCCGCCATCGCCCGGATGCGTGCCCTGATGGACGAGGCCAGAGCCGAGGTCGCGGCGTGATCATCGGGGTCGGCGCCGATCTGTGCGACATCCGCCGGATCCAGGAATCGCTCGACCGCTTCGGGGATCGCTTCAGGAACAGGTGCTTCACCGAGATCGAACGCACTCGCTCGGACCGCAAGCCGGACGCCGCCTGGAGCTACGCCAAGCGGTTCGCGGCCAAGGAGGCCTGCGCCAAGGCCCTGGGCACCGGCATGCGCCGCGACGTCTACTGGAAGGACATGGGCGTCGTGAACCAGCGCAGCGGCCAGCCGACCCTGCAGCTGACCGGTCCGGCCGCCGATCACCTGACCCGGCTGACGCCGCCGGGCCACACCGCCAGAATCCATCTCACGCTCAGCGACGAACACCCCTATGCACTCGCCTTCGTGGTGATCGAGGCCTTGCCGCTGTCGTAATCACGCTATAGTGCGGCCTTCATGCGCCGCGCGAAGCGGTCGGGGACCGGGCCTACTCAACGATGAGCGAAGAACACAAGCCGCACGCGCCTGAAACGCCGGAAACGGGCGTGGACGCCGAAGCGACGCCGACTGTGCAGGCTCCTGTTGAAACTCCCGTCGAGGCGGAAGGCGACGCCGTCGTCGAAGCCGCCGCGCCCGAACACGAAATCGTCTCCACCGAAGCTCCCGTCGAAGCGCGTGTCGCCGACGAGCCGGTGATTCCCGAACCGGCTTCGGACGAGCCTGACCCTGCTGTCCCCGCCGCCGTTCCGGCCGCCGCCACCACCGCCGAAAAGCGCCCGATCTGGAGCGACCACGGGGACGCCCCGTTCGAGGACGATCCCATCGCCGCCAAGAAGGAAAAGATGCCCAAGGCCGCCCGTGTCGACGACCCTGAAGAACGCTCCGCCGGCAGCGAAGGCGTGGAGATCGTCAAGACGGTCGTCTTCGCCCTGCTGATCGCCTTCGTGCTGCGGGTGCTGCTGTTCCAGCCCTTCACCATTCCGTCGGCCTCGATGGAGCCCAACCTCTACGAGGGCGACTACATCGTCGTGTCCAAGTGGTCGTACGGCTATTCCAAATATTCCAGCGGCCTGCCGATCAACCTGCCGATCGGCGAGGGCCGGGTCTTCGGCCGCGCGCCGAACCGCGGCGACATCGTCGTGTTCAAGCTGCCGCGCGACAACAAGACCGACTACATCAAACGGGTAATCGGCCTGCCCGGCGACAAGATCCAGATGATCGCCAACAAGCTCTACATCAACGGCGCGCCGGTTCAGGACGCCGTGGTGTCGAGCACCGAGGTCGCCGACGCCTGGGGCGCCCGCGCCGCCACCGAGGCCCGCGAGACCCTGCCCAACGGCAAGAGCTTCATGACCCAGGACTTCGGCCCCGGGAACGACCTGGACGACACCCCGGTCTATGAGGTGCCGACCGGCTACTACTTCATGATGGGCGACAACCGCGACAACTCGATCGACAGCCGTGTCGAACAGTCCTCCGGCGTGGGCTTCGTCCCGGCCGAGAACCTGGTCGGCAAGGCGCAGATCATCATGTTCTCGTGGAAGCCCGGCGCCAGCCTGTGGAACCCGATCAGCTGGTTCTCGAAGATCCGGCCGAGCCGCTTCTTCCACCTCCTCGACTGATGGCGAATTCAAGGACAGAGGCGGTGGCCGAACTGGTCCGCCGGCTCGGTCACGATTTTCGCGACCCGCGTCTGCTCGACCGGGCCCTGACCCACGCCAGCGTGGGCGAGGGCGTCGCGCCGCAGACCTCGAAGGCGCCGCGCGACAACGAGCGGATGGAGTTCCTGGGCGACCGGGTGCTGGGCCTGCTGGTCGCCGACCGGCTGCACCGCGACTTCCCCGAGGCCGACGAGGGTCAGCTGTCCTCGCGCCTGCATACGCTGGTGGACAAGCATGCCTGCGGCCGCGTCGGCGTGGCGCTGGGCATCGGCGACGCCGTGCGTCTGTCGCCGGGAGAGACCAAGTCGGGCGGCCGCCGCAAGGAGGGCGTCATCGCCGACGCCATGGAGGCCGTTCTGGCGGCCGTCTATCTGGACGGCGGTCTGGATGCGGCCCGCAAGGTGTTCGAACGGGCCTGGGCCGAGGAACTGGCCCGCCCGCCCGAACGCGCCACGGCGAACCCGAAGTCCGCGCTGCAGGAATGGTCGCAAGGCCGGGGCCTGCCGCTGCCGACCTATGCCATTACGGGCCGCTCCGGCTCGGACCATGCCCCCACCTTCACCGTCCAGGTGTCGGTGGAGGGGTTAGAACCCATATCCGCCCCCGGACGTTCGCGTCAGGATGCGGAAAAGGCCGCCGCGACGGCCATGCTGCAACGAGAAGGCGTCATTTGACCGATATCCCTGAACTGAACCCCAATTCGAAGGCCGGATTCGCGGCCATCATCGGCGCGCCCAATGCGGGCAAGTCGACGCTGGTCAACCGGCTGACGGGGTCAAAGGTCTCGATCGTCACCCAGAAGGTGCAGACGACGCGTTTTCCCGTGCGCGGCATCGCCATCCAGGGCGACGCCCAGATCGTGCTGGTCGACACCCCCGGAATCTTCACCCCGCGCCGCCGTCTGGACCGGGCCATGGTCGCCTCGGCCTGGGGCGGGGCCTCGGACGCCGACGTGGTGGTCCATCTGATCGACGCCCCGTCGCACATCGCCTCGGAAGGCAAGGACGGCACGCCCGCCGACCGCAAGTCGGCCGAGGACACCGAGACCATCATCGAGAACCTGAAATCCTCCGGGACCAAGGTCATCCTCGGGCTCAACAAGATCGACGGCATGCGCCGCGACACCCTGCTGGCCCTGTCGCATCAGCTGTTCGAAACCGGCGTCTATTCCGAGGTCTATATGATCTCCGCCGAGACCGGCGACGGCGTCGACGATCTGAAGTCGCGTCTGGCCATGTCGATGCCGGCCGGTCCGTGGCTCTATCCCGAGGACCAGAGCGCCGATGTGCCGATCCGGGTGCTGGCCGCCGAGATCACGCGCGAGAAGGTCTATCTGCGCGTCCACGAGGAACTGCCCTATTCCGCGGCGGTGGAGACCACGGCCTTCGACGAAAAGGCCGACGGCTCGGCCCGGATCGAACAGACCATCTATGTCGAGCGCGAGAGCCAGCGCCCGATCATCCTGGGCAAGGGCGGCCAGACCCTGAAATGGATCGGCCAGAAGTCGCGCGAGGAACTGACCGAGCTGCTGGACCGTCCCGTCCATCTTTTCGTCACGGTCAAGGTCGATCCCAAGTGGCAGGACAGCCGGGCCCTCTATGCCCAGTTCGGTCTGGAGTACGACGTCTGATCCGACGTCCGGTTTTCAAGGTTCGCGTTTGTTTATCGTCCCAAAGACCGCCGGTGGTCCGCCCCGGCTGCTGATCGGCATTCTGGCCGTCCTCCTCCTGGCGCTGCTCGTGACCGGGGGCGTGGTGCTGGCCCGGGGCCAGGGCAAGCCGGAGACCGTCCATCAGAAGATCGCCCAGCTGCCGCTGCGCCCGCCCGTCGTGGTGGTCGAGGACCTGCCGAAGCTGAAGGCCGCGCTGGACGCCCAGCCGCGCTTCATGGGCGCCGTGCTGGTGGCGAAGGGCGACACCGTCCTGTTCCGTCAGGCCTATGGCCCCGCGGAGGTGTCCAAGGGCGAACGTTCGACCATCGAGACCCGTTATCGCCTGGCCTCGATCAGCAAACAGTTCACCGCCGCCGCCATCCTGAAGCTTCAGGACCAGGGCAAGCTGACCATCAATGACGCCGTCTGCAAATGGATCCAGCCGTGCCCGGCCGCCTGGGCGCAGATCAAGATCCACCACCTCTTGTCGCACACCTCGGGCATTCCCGACCTGATGGCCCGGCCCTACTGGGGCATGCGGCGGGTGACGCCGGCGACGCTTGCGGAGCTGACCGAGGACTCGAAACGCTTCCCCCTGCGGTTCCAGCCGGGGACCAAGGTCTCCTACGACAACGCCGGCTTCAACCTGGCCGCCGCCATCGTCGAGAAGGCCAGCGGCATGCCGTACGAGACCTATATGCAGACGGCGGTCTTCGCGCCGCTCGGCATGGACCGCACCGGCCTCGGCGACGCGCCCGACGTGGCCATGGGATACGCCAACTATCCGTCGGGCCTTGCCGCCCAGACCATTCCGAACGTGAGTATCGTGATCGGCGCGGGCGCCATCTATTCGACGCTCGACGACATGCTGGCCTGGGAACGCGCCCTGCACCGCGGCCACGTCCTGACGCCCTTCAGCTATGGCCAGATGCTGGCCGACCACGCCCCCGTCGATACGCCCGACGAACGCGGACGCACGCGCCGCACCTGGGGCTATGGCATCTTCACCAAGCGGCTGGGCGAGATGGTGTCGCCGTCGTTCGAGGACCTGCAGGTCTATCACACCGGCAGCTGGTCGGGCTTCCGCAACCTGATCACCTACCAGCCCGACGCCGACGTCACGGTGATCGTCCTGTCCAACAACTATCACCAGCGGGACCAGGTCTTCCTGATCGCCGAACAGGCCATGGCCGAGGCGCTGGGCCGGGAGTTCCCGAGGACGGGCTCGCCGGTCAGGCCGGCGGCGCGGGGGGCGCTGGCGCGGCCGGACTGAGGGGGCGGAAATGGATCACAGCCTGCCCTTGGCAGCTATGAACTTCGGCTCCTAACATACCCCATGTCTGACGCCGTCGAACTCGTCCGAAACCAGATTGAAGCGGTCACCCGTTTCGATTGGGCTGCGCTGGATGCATCGATGGCGGCCGATGCGATCCTGACCCTAGAGGGCGTTGAGGATTGGAAATGGGAGGTCGCAAACCTCTACAGACACATCACCCAAGCTTGGGACTTCGCCATATCCGGGGCTGTTCTGACCAACGATGGCACAGGCAGAGTGACCGGGGAGATTGTCCTGCTGAACGGCAAATGGAGAAAGGAGGTCGCCTGCGAGTATCAGGTCGCCTCTGACCTGATCACGTTCATCGCATTCTCCGCAAGCAGGCCCGTCGATACAGCGGATAAGTGACGGGGCAGAGAGACCTGCCTCCTGCAAAGCGATCGCCACGCAGCTGTCGGGCGAAAGACTACGTCAGATCACGCCGTCGCCCGGTCCAGATCAAACACCGGATCCTTACGGGGGAGGGTGATAACGAATGTGGCGCCCCTGTCCGAGGTATCTCCCAGAGAGACGCTGCCGCCCATCTGGTCGATCATGGTCCTGGTGATGGCCAGCCCCAATCCCGTGCTGGGCGTGCTGATGGCAGGGGCGACCGAATTGTCCTGGGCGAAGGGCTGGAAAAGTCGATCACGGAAGGACGGGGAGACGCCCGGTCCCTGATCGCTGATCGCGATCCGGACCTGATCGCCGACCTCGGCGACATTGACCCGCACCTCGGCGTTCTGCGGCGAGAATTTGATGGCGTTCGACAGCAGATTGGTCACGCACTGGGTCAGTCGATGGGCGTCGGCGACGACCCAGAGCCGGTGATCGTCCGGAGTTTCCAGCCGGATGTCGACGGCGTGCTGTGACGCATAGGCCTGATTGTCCTCGACCATCTCCCTCAGGGCCGAGGCCACATCGACGGGCTGGAAGTCGAACTCCAGCGGACCGGCGCTGACCCTCTCGAAGGTGAGGAGATCGTCGACCAGCCTCTTCATCCGGCCGGCGTTGCGGGCCGCGATGCCGACGATGTTCTCGGCCTTCGGCGGCAGGGCGCCGCCGGCCCCGGCGGCGACCAGACCCAGTGCTCCGGTGATGGCCGTCAGGGGTGTGCGCAGTTCGTGCGTCACTCGGGCCACGAAATCCTGCTTCATCTCGATCAGCCGACGCAGTTCGTCGGTGATCCTGTGGGCGTCGGACTCGGCGACACTGCTGAACCCGACGGCGATCGGCCCCACCAGAAGGTGGGCCAGCATCATGTCTTCATCGGTGAAGGCGGCCGGGTCAGCCGAATAGTATTTCAGCACGCCGACCGTCTCCCCGGCGTGCGGGATCGGCACCACGATCATGGACCTGAGGTTCACCCGTCGGCAGGCGGCGCGGTTGACCCGGGGATCGGTTTCGCTGTCCTCGCAGGAGAGGGGGCGGCCAGTCAGGATGCACAGGCCGGAAAGACTGCCGTTCACGGGCAGGCGCAGGCCGACGAGGTCCTCAGACGTGCCGCTGGCGGCGGCGTAATAGACCTGATCGGTATCTCTCAGCTCGACCACGATGCCGTTCGCCTGCGGCATGACGGAGTATTCCGATACGATGGCCTGCATGATGGCCGTCAGGTCCGCGCCTGCGTCCTTGACGCCGGCCTGCAGCGCAATCAGGCCCCGAAAGCGATCATCCTGCATGTCTGGCCGTCCGGTTCATCAGAGGTTGCCGTCTGGGTCGTACCTGAGATTGTGCGGCATTTCTTAAGTTCCAACTTATCTCGCGACGCAAATCGAGGACCTACTGGCTCGCCAGTCCGCCCGGCAGCAGGGTCGCACGACCGGCCAGACTGAGCTCCAGCAGGGCCGCCGCCACATGGCTGACGGGGGCTCCGCAGGCGCGGGCCAGTTCGTCGCGGGGCGTGGGGGTGGGGGAGAGCAGGGCGGCGACGCGCTCCAACAATCCCTGATCGACCTCGTCCGGCATGCCGTCGAAGGCGTCGGCGGGCGGTTCGGACAGGGTGCGCAGGGTCTCGAAGGCGCGGCGGACGTCGTCGATCCCCTCGCACAGGATGGCGCCCTGACGCAGCAGTTCGTTGGGGCCCTTCGAGCGCGGGTCGAGCGGCGAGCCCGGCACGGCGAAGACGTCGCGGCCCTGTTCCGCCGCCAGCCGGGCGGTGATCAGGGAGCCGGACTTGAGTTCGGCCTCGACCACGATGATCCCGCGCGACAGCCCCGAGATGATGCGGTTGCGGCGCGGAAAGTCCCGCGCCTGGGCCCGGGCGCCCATGGGGCTTTCGGAGACGACGCAGCCCTGTTCGACGATCTGGTCATAGAGGCCGGCGTTGTCGGGCGGATAGACGTCGTCGACCCCGCCGCCCAGCACCGCCACCGTCCCGGTCTCCAGCGAACCCGCATGGGCGGCCGCGTCGATGCCGCGCGCCAGACCCGAGACGACGACGAAGCCCGCCTGACCCAGCGACTGCGACAGGCCGCGCGCGATCCTCTGACCACCCGCCGAGGCGATGCGGGCGCCGACGACCCCGACGGCCTCCTTCGACAACAGGGCGACGTCGCCGAGCGTCCAGAGCAGGGGCGGGGGCGGATCGACGGCCGCCAGCATGGGCGGATAGTCCGTGTCGCCGAAGACCAGCAGCCGCGCGCCCTTACGCTCACCGGCGGCGAGTTCGGCTTCGATACGATCAAGCGGGGGCAGGGCGTATCCGCTCGAACCGCCCTTGCGCACCAGATCGGGCAGGGCGTCCAGCGCGCGTTCGGCGCTGCCGAAGCGCTCCAGCAGCTGACGAAAGGAAACCGGACCGACGCGGTCGGCGCGGGCGAGACGCAGGCGGGCGAACCGTTCTGCGTCGGAGAGGCTCACGCCTTCTTGGCCCCGATGCGGGGTTCCGCGCCTTTCAACAGGCGGGCGATGTTCTCGTGGTGGCGGATCCAGATCAGCAACGCCGTCACGAAGGCGAGGATCAGGATCGGCTCCCCGACCGGCAAGCCCAGCGGAGGGACCGGCAGGACGGCATAGATCGGCGCCATGAAGGCCGCGACGAGCGCCGCCAGCGAGGAGTAGCGCAGCAGGAAGGCCACCAGCAGCCAGGTCGCCCCGGCCATCAGCCCCAGAGGCCAGTGGGCGGCGATCAGCAGGCCGAAGAAGGTCGCGACCCCCTTGCCGCCCTTGAACCTGAGCCAGACCGGAAACAGGTGGCCGATGAAGGCCGCGCCCCCGGCGATGGCGCCCGCCAGCTCGGAGTTGAACAGCCAGCGGGCGATCAGCAGGGCCACGGCGCCCTTGCCCGCGTCGAGCAGCAGGGTGGCCAGGGCCAGGTCCTTGCGGCCGGTGCGCAGGACGTTGGTCGCGCCGATATTGCCGGAGCCGATGTTGCGCACGTCGCCCGCGCCGGCGGCGCGGGTGATGACGACGCCGAACGGAATGGAGCCCAGCAGATAGCCGCCGATCGCTACGAGGGCGAGCGAGCCCAGAGCCGGCGCTACAAGATCCTGCAAGGTGATTCGCTCCCGAAGTCGTGTTTCGCGGCACGATGCGTCGCGACTAACGTGACGGCAAGCGTCTGATCCATCCCGGTCGTCAAACCTTGTCTTGACCTGGCCGGGTGTTGCGGATTTGGTCCGCCTCCTTCTGGAGTTCGCGCATGATCCGTTCCCTTTTCGCCGCCGCCGCTGTCGCCGCGCTTCTGGGCGCCCAGCTGGGGGGATGCGCCGCCACGCCGCGCGCCGGATCGTCCGAGCCGCATCTGGCCGCCTGGTTCGACTGTGTGCGCGACGGCGGCATCGTCATCTCGGCGCACCGGGGCCAGTCGGCGGACGACCAGCCGGAAAACTCGCTGGCCGCCATCCGCGCCACGGGCCGGGCCATTCCGAATGCGATCGTCGAGATCGACGCCGTCCTGACGAGCGACGGTCAGCTGGGTCTGATGCACGACGACACCATGGATCGGACCACGACCGGTCACGGCAAGGTCGCCGATCTGACCCTGGCGGAGTTCAAGACGGCTCGCTTGCGCGCGCCCGACGGCCATCTGACCGACGAGGCGCCGCCGACCCTGGCCGAGGCCCTTGCCGCCGCCGGCCAGGTCCACGCCATCGCCAGCATCGACCTGAAGCCCGCCTCGGAAGAGGCGACGCTGACACTGGCCCGCGCGGTCATCGACGAGGTGCGCCGCGTCGGCGCCGCCGACCGGGTGATCCTGATCACCTACAGCCCTGAGACCGCCCGCGCCGTCGCCGACATGGCGCCGGAGATGATGATCTCGGCCGGGGTCAAGTCGGTCGCGGAGCTGGATGGCCTGCGTCGCCCGCAGATCCTCGCCTGGACCGGCGCCGGCCGCCCCAATCCCGAGCTGTGGAGCGCCATGAAGGCCGTGGGCGTCGAGGCGCAGTTCGGGACGCTGGGCGGCTCCGACAGGGCGCTGGACCGCGTCTATGCGGCGGACGGCGACGTCAGCGAATACCGCAGCCTGTTCGATCAGGGCGTGACGGTCATCGCCACGGACACGCCGCTGGCCGTGAAGTCGGTGCTGGGCGCGGAAGTGGCCAAGGCGGAGACGTGTAAGCGCTGAACTTCCTTCTCCCCCTGCGGGAGAAGGTGGCAGCCGAAGGCTGACGGATGAGGGGTTGTGCGGTGTGTCCGCTGAGGGTTCGCGTGCGCAGACTTCAGACGTCGGCGAGACCCCTCATCCGCCCCTTCGGGGCACCTTCTCCCGCAAGGGGAGAAGGATCAGATCAGTAGATCTTCCGGCCCGCCACCCACGTCCCAAGCACCTTGCCCTGAAGCATCCGCCCGTCGAACGGCGAGTTCTTGGACTTGGACTTCAGCTTCGCGGCGTCGACTACGACCGGGGCGTTGAGGTCGAACAGGACGAGGTCGGCCGGGGCGCCGGCGGCGAGCACGCCTGAGTCCAGACCCAGCAGGCTCGCCGGGCCGTGGGTCAGGGGGCGCAGGATGTCGAGCAGTTCCAGCCCGTCCTCGTGGTGCAGCATCAGGGCGGCCGACAGCAGGGTCTCCAGACCCACGGCGCCGGGCGCGGCCTCGCCGAACGGACGGCGCTTGTCCTCGGCAGGGGCCGGGGCGTGGGCCGAGGTGATGACGTCGATCAGGCCGTCGCGGACCGCTTCGATCAGGGCCTGACGGTCGCTCTCGGGCCGCAGCGGCGGATCCAGCCGGTAGAAGGTCCGGTAGTCGCCGATGTCGATCTCGTTGAAGCACAGGTGGTTGATTGAGACCGAGGCCGCGACCTCCAGTCCCTTTGCGCGGGCCCGGGCGAGGGTATCCAGCGCGCCGGCGGTCGAGATCTGGTCCACCAGGAAGCGCGCGCCGGTCTGTTCGACCAGGGCCAGGTCGCGCTCCAGCTGGATGCGTTCGGCGATGGCGGGCGCGCCTGACAGGCCCAGACGCGTCGCCAGCTCGCCCGAGGTCGCCACCGCGCCTTCGGTCAGCCAGGGGTCGGCCGGACGGCAGGCGATCAGGGCGTTGAAGGCGGCGGCGTAGCTCATCACCCGCTGCAGGGTGCGGCTGTTGGCGATGACCTTGTCGCCGTCGGTGAAATACAGGGCGCCGGCCTCGTCCATCAGGCCGATCTCGGCCATGCGCTGGCCGTCGCGGTTCTTGGTCGCCGCGCCCGCCGCGAAGACGTTGACGAGGTTCAGGGCCGCGCCGCGACGCTGGATGAAGTCGACCATGGCCGGGTCGTCGACGGCCGGGTCGGTGTCGGGCTGGATGACAATGGTCGAGACCCCGCCCGCCGCCGCCGACAGACTGGCCGACTTCAGCGTCTCCTTGGGCTCGGCGCCGGGCTCGCCGGTCTTGACCCGGATGTCGATCAGGCCGGGGGCGAGGCATTTGCCGCCCGCGTCCACGACTTCGATCCCGGCCGGGACCTGGGTCGCGCCGCCGCGCACGACCTCGAGGATCTTGCCGTCCTCGATCAGCAGGGCGCCGGGGCCGTCATAGTCGGTGGCGGGGTCGAGCAGACGGGCGTTGAGCAGAGCGAGGGCGGTCATCGGGCGGCTCCCCGCAGATTGGCGAGGGAGGCGAGGATGGCCATCCGGGCGGCGACGCCCATCTCGACCTGATCCTGAATGAGGGAGACCGAGAGGTCGTCGGCGACGTCGGAATCGATCTCCACACCCCGGTTCATCGGGCCCGGGTGCATGACCTTGGCGTTGGGCGCGGCCCAGGCCAGCTTCTCGCGGTCCAGACCCCAGAAGCGGAAGTATTCGCGCGTCGAGGGGACCAGCGCCCCCTCCATCCGCTCCAGCTGCAGGCGCAGCATCATGACGACGTCGCAGCCGGCAAGGCCCTCGCGCATGTCGTGGAAGACCTCGCAGCCCCAGCGGTCGGCGTCGCCGGGCACAAGGGTCGGCGGGCCTATCAGGCGGACGCGCGCGCCCATCATCGACAGCAGGATGACGTTGGAGCGGGCCACGCGGCTGTGGGCGATGTCCCCACAGATCGCAATGGTCAGCCCGCCGACGTCGCCGAAGGCGCGGCGCAGGCTGAGCAGGTCCAGCAGGGCCTGGGTCGGGTGTTCGTGGCGGCCGTCGCCGGCGTTGACCACCGCGCAGCCGACCTTCTGGGAAAGCAACGCCGCGGCGCCGGACGAGGCATGGCGGATCACCAGAATGTCCGGCTTCATGGCGTTCAGGGTCACCGCCGTGTCGATCAGGGTCTCGCCCTTGGCCACGGAGGAGGCCGAGACCGGCATGGTGACGACGTCGGCGCCCAGCCGCTTGGCCGCGATCTCGAACGAGGATGAGGTCCGGGTCGAGTTCTCGAAGAAGATGTTCACGACCGTGCGGCCGTGCATCAGGTCGAGCGACTTGGCGGACTGGCGATTGAAGTCGACGAAGGCGTCGGCGAGGTCCAGCAATCCCAGAGCGGCGGGCGGGTTGAGATCGCCGGCGGACAGGAAATGGGGGGACGGGAACGGGATCAGGCGTTCGGAGATCAGGTCGGTGACGGTGGCTGAATCGGTCATCGAGGCCCGCCTATAACCGCCCTTCAGGTCAGATGATAGATGAACAGCAGAAGTGGGATCATCAGGGCGCTGATGACCATGGTCAGGGCGATGATCCCGGCCATCAGGGGGGCGTCGCCGCCCATCTGCCGCGCCAGCAGATAGGCCGCCGCCGCGCCGGGGGCCGCGCCGCACAGCATGGCCACGCCCTGGGCCAGGTGGTCGCCGCCGAACAGGATGCACAGACCCCACATCAGGGGCGGCATGATGATCAGCTTGACGAAGGAGACGCCCGCGATGGTGACCTTGCGCCGCGCCACCTCGGCGAAGCTCAGGCCCGCGCCGGCGATGATCAGGCCCGTCGGCAGGGCGGCCGAGCCGAGCAGTTTCAGAGTCTCTGTCACGCCCGGGATGAAGGGCACGCGGGCCAAGTTGAGCGCCAGGCCGATCAGGCAGGCCAGCAGGATCGGATTGGCCAGCATGGCCTTGAGCAGCGCGAGGGGCCGCATGCCGCGCTGATCCGCCCCCCAGCGGGCCAGGACGCCGACGCACAGGATGTTGGTCACCGGAATGATGCTGGCGATCATGACGGCGGCGAGGGCCAGACCCTTCTCGCCGAAGGCCGCCTGGATGACCGGCAGGAAGACGAAGCTGTTCCAGCGGATCGTGCCCTGGAAGACGCTGGTGTAGCCCGGCCCGTCGATGGTCATGAAGGGCTTGGCCGCGAAGGTGCCGAGGGCCACGATGATCACCGCCGTCACCGCCGCGCCCGCCGCCGCTCCGGCGCCGCCGCCCGACATGTCGGCGCCCCAGATCGAGGGGATCAGGAAGCCCGGGTACATGAAGTTGATCGACAGCTTCTCGATCGGCCGCCAGGTCGCATCGGGAAGGAAGTCCGACTTGCGCAGGCCATAGCCGAGGGCGATCAGGACGAAGACCGGCATCACCCCGGCCACCATGGGGATCAGACCCATGTCGCCTGGTCCCTGACGCGGTCCAGCGCGCCCTGGAGGATCCAGGCGGCGGCGGTGCGGTCCACGACCCCGGCGCGGCGCTTGCGGCTGAGGTCGAGGTCCTCGATCAGGAAACGCTCGACGGCCGAGGTCGACAGCCGCTCGTCCCAGAAGGCCACATTGATCGGCTTGATGCGGTCGAGGTTGCGGGCGAAGGCGCGGCACGACTGGGCGCGCGGTCCCTCGGTGCCGTCCATGTTCATCGGCAGGCCGATGACCAAGGCCGAGACGTTCCTGCCGTTCATCAGCTTGATCAGCCGCTCGGCGTCCTGGGTGAACTTGACCTTGCGGATCAGCTCCAGCGGGCTGGCGATCATGCGCGAGGTGTCGGAGGCGGCGACCCCGATGGTGTTCTCGCCGAGGTCCAGCCCCAGCCAGGGCGTTCCGGGCGGGCAGGCGGCTGGCAGGTCGAGAAGGTCGAGGACGGGCACGGGGAGGCGATAGGCGCAGCGGCGGGGCGAGGCAAGCCGCCGTTCAGCCCTTGGTAACCCGAAGGCGGCACAACCGACGTCGGGATAAAACATCCTGCGGTTGCCGTGCGGCGTCGCTCCGGAAATCTGGACGAGTTCGATGTCGCTGTTCAGCGTCAATACGAACGTGGGCGCGATGATCGCCCTGCAGAGCCTCGCGGCGATCAACCGCGAGCTGTCGGTCGCACAGAATCGTATTTCGACCGGGCTCAAGATCGCCAGCGCCAAGGACGACGGCGCCATCTGGGCCATCGCCCAGGGCCAGCGGGCCGAGTCCAAGGCCTATGACGCGGTCATCGCCTCCCTGCAGCGCGGGCAGTCCGCCGTCGACGTCGGCTTGGCCGCCGGTGAGACGGTCTCCGATCTGCTGATGCAGATGAAGGAGAAGATGCTGGCGGCGTCGGATCCGTCGCTGACCACGGCGTCGCGCAAAGCGCTGGATCAGGACTACCGGCTGCTGCGCGACCAGATCGACCAAACGGTGGGCAATGCCGGCTTCAACGGGCTCAATCTGGTCGGGGCCGCCGCCGTGGCCAATGGGGTCAAGGCCCTGGCCGACACGCGGGGCGTTTCGACGATCAACGTCGATGCGATCGACCTGTCGACGACCGGATCCTTGCTGGGGGGCCTTCCGGCTGACCTGACCGCGTTGAACGCCACGACCGATCTGCCGATCCTGAGCTCGGCCATGGACAAGGTGAACGCCGCGCTCGGACGGCTGGGGACAGGCGCGAAGGCCCTGGACACCCATCTGACCTTCGTCCGCAAGGTGCAGGACGCCATCGACACCTCGGTCGGCCGGCTGGTCGACGCCGATCTGGCCGTCGAAAGCGCGCGGCTTCAGTCGCTTCAGGTCAAGCAGCAGCTGGCGATACAGGCCCTCGGCATCGCCAACCGGACGCCCTCGCTGCTGCTCCAGCTGTTCCAGCACTAGGCGGCTCCAGAGGCGAACGGTGTTGTGCCAACTGCGTGTTGCGCTCAATGTCGCTACGGGAGGGCTCAAAAAATGAAATCCACTGCCTCGATACTCATCATCGCCGCGGTCGCCGTGTCTCTGTCGGGTTGCGACCGCCTCGGCGCCGCCTGGACCGCGTTCCAGGCTCCGAAAGCGCCCGCCGCGCCTGCTGCTGTGCCTGCGGTACCTGCCGAACCGGCCGCCGCCGCATTGACCGCGAGCGGGCATGGCCTGCCGGTCAAGGCGTTGCCGGACGCCAATCTCCAGTCCTACGCCTCGGTCGTGGAGGTGCATGCGCTGGCCGAAGCCACGGGCATGGACGGCAAGATCTTCGGGGTGGCGGGCGGCGACCCGGCCATGAACGGAGAACAGACCTATATCGCCTTCTACCGCAGCCCGGCCGAGGGCTGGTGGGTCTATCAGATCGGCGATTTCCTCTCGTTCAAGGTCCTGGGCCAGTCGTCCGGACGGGTCGATCTGGAGGTCGAGGAAAGCACCATGGATCAGGCGACCGGGACCATCGGAACCCGCACCCGCCGCATGATCATCGGCTTCGACGTCCGGCCCGCGGACGACCAGCCGGTCATGCTGGAGATCACGCCCGCGACCTAGTGGGCGGCGGCCTGGGGCCGGCACGCCCGGCTGTAGGCCTCGTCATAGGGTTTGCCGAAACAGGCGATCAGGCCGTCGAGGACCTCGAGGTTCATCGGCCATTTGACCTCGACGCCGAACCGGGAACGGAAGTCGGCGACGGTCTCGTCCCAGGTCGGCGGGGGCGGCGTCGCGGCCAGCCGGGCGCGGGCGGCTTCCAGCGCCGCGCGGTCGCCGTTCAGGAAGGCCACGGTGCCGATGGCGTACTCCTGGAAGCCGTCGCCGGTCGATGTCGGGTTCACCCCGGCCATCAGCAGGCGCACGGCCCGCTCGGTCTGGCCCAGACCCGCGCGCAGCTGGCCTTCGTGCCAGTAGTTGATGTGCAGATCGCCGGCCTTGAGCTCGGCCCGGTGCGCCTCGCGCCAGTCGGCCAGAAGATCGGCGGCGGCCGCGGTGCAACCCGGCTTCTGCTCCAGCGCCCGCCAGCCGCCGGACAGGTCCTGATCGAAGGCGTCGGGCGACAGGGCCATCATCGCCTCGCGGTCGTAGGCGCAGGCGGGGGCCATCGTGAGTTCGGGCGGGGGCGCGGACATGGTCTGGAGGGCGGCGGCGAAGGCGAGGGCGGTCAGCATGCGCGAAGCTCCGATGAGGACGGCCAAGGCTAAGCTTGCGATTGCGGCGCCCGTGCGGCCTCGAACACGCCGCTGAATCCTTGTGCATCCGGCCGTGGCCCGCTAGTCACCGCCCCTTGCACTTTGACTATCGGAGGGCCGCATGGCCATCGACGCCGCGACGGTGCGCAAGGTCGCCCACCTCGCCCGCATCAAGACCCCTGAAGACCGCCTGGAGCCGCTGGCCCAGCAGTTGAACGGCATCATGGCCTGGATCGACCAGCTGAACGAGGTCGACGTCGAGGGCGTCGAGCCCATGACCTCGAACGTGGCCCAGCCCCTGCGTCTGCGCGAAGACGTCGTCACCGACGGCGCCAAGGTCGACGCCGTCCTGTCGAACGCCCCGAAGTCGGCGGACGGCTTCTATGTCGTGCCCAAGGTGGTCGAATAGTCATGAGCGACCTGACCAAATTGACCCTCAAGGGCGCCGTCGACGGCCTGAAGGCGAAAGACTTCACCTCCGAGGAAATCACCCGCGCCTTCCTGTCCAATATCGAGGCCGCCAACCCGACCCTGAACGCCTATGTCGAAGTGACGGGCGAGAAGGCCATCGGCATGGCCAGGGCCTCCGACGCGAAGCTGGCGGCCGGCGAGGGCGGGGTGCTGGAAGGCGCGCCGCTGGGCATCAAGGACCTGTTCTGCACCGACGGCGTCCAGACGACCGCCGGCTCCAACATGCTGCGCGGCTTCGTGCCGCCGTATGAATCGACCGTGACCGCCAATCTGTGGCGCGACGGGGCGGTCATGCTGGGCAAGCTGAACATGGACGAGTTCGCCATGGGCTCGTCGAACGAGACCTCGGCCTTCGGTCCGGTGGTCAATCCGTGGAAGTCGAAGGGCTCCAACGCCGACCTGACCCCGGGCGGCTCTTCGGGCGGTTCGGCCTCGGCCGTCGCCGCCGACCTGTGCCTGGCCGCCACGGCGTCCGACACCGGCGGCTCGATCCGCCAGCCCGCCGCCTTCACCGGCACGGTCGGGATCAAGCCGACCTATGGCCGCGCCAGTCGCTTCGGCATGGTGGCCTTCGCCAGCTCGCTGGATCAGGCCGGACCGATCGCCAAAAACGTGGAAGACGCGGCCCTGCTGCTCAACTCCATGTGCTCGTTCGACCTCAAGGATTCGACCAGCCTCGACGTCCCGACGCCGGACTGGACCCAATCGGTCGGCAAGTCGGTCAAGGGCCTGCGCATCGGCGTGCCCAAGGAATATGTCGTCGACGGCATGCCCGCCGAGATCCAGGCCCTGTGGGACCAGGGCATCGCCTGGCTGAAGGACGCCGGCTGCGAGATCGTGCCGATCAGCCTGCCGCACACCAAGTACGCCCTGCCGGCCTATTACATCGTCGCCCCGGCCGAGGCCTCGTCCAACCTGGCCCGCTATGACGGCATGCGCTTCGGCCATCGCGCCGAAAACACGACCAGCCTGACCGACCTCTATGAGACCTCGCGCGCCGAGGGCTTCGGCAAGGAGGTCCAACGTCGCCTGACCATCGGTGCCTATGTGCTGTCGGCCGGATTCTACGACGCGTATTACGTCCGCGCCCTGAAGGTCCGTCGCCGCATCGCCGAGGACTTCGACAAGGTCTGGGGCCAGGTCGACGCCATCGTGACGCCGTCCACGCCGTCCGCCGCCTTCGCCATCGGCGACAAGGAGGTCGATCCGGTGCGGATGTACCTGAACGACGTCTTCACCGTGACCACCAACCTGGCCGGCCTGCCGGGCCTGTCGGTGCCCGCGGGCATCGACTCGAACGGCCTGCCGCTCGGTCTTCAGGTCATCGGCAAGGCGCTGGACGAGGCCACGGTCTTCCAGGTGGGCGCCGCGCTTGAAAAGGCCGCCGGCTTCACCGGCAAGGCGGAGAAGTGGTGGTAGGCTAGATCACATTCGCCTTCGCGATCCGGCCGAGATGCAGCGCGCTCGGCCGGGGTTTCCTCTCGAACGTCACCCGATCCACCGCCGCCAGGCCGAACGGCATCGAATAGCCCGAGGTCCATTCGAAATTGTCGAGCAGCGACCAGTAGAGGTAGCTGTGCACCGGGATGCCCTCGTCGAGGCATTCCCGCACCCCGTCCAGCGCGGCGTCGATGAAGGCGATGCGGCGGGCGTCGTCGGCGACGGCCGTGCCGCTTTCGGTGACATAGACGGGCTTGCCGACGGCGGCGTGGGCCCAGCGGATAGTGTTCGCCAGCGCCTGCGGATAGAATTCATAGCCTGACATCGTCAGTTCGGCGCCCGGCGGCGGCGGCAGGACGCCGTCCTCGCCGACCGTGAAGCGGGTGTAGGTCTGGACCCCGAAGACGTCGGCATGGCTGCGCGCCACGGCGATCCAGTCGCCGTAGAGCTTCTGACGATACCGTTCGACCAGATCGGGCCGGCCGGGCGACTGGATGTCCTGGGTGGTCAGGGTGATGCCGACCGGCAGCTCGGGGCGGATCGCCTTGATGGCGTCAAAGGCCTTGCGGTGGGCCTCCTGCATCAGCGGGCCCGCGACCGCCGCGTCGGCGAAGGCCAGGCGGGAAAAGCGCGGGGAATCGGTCGCTTTCGCCGCCGCCGCGATGGCCGCCGCCACCGTCGCCTTCGCCGCCACTGTCGAGGGCATCATATCGACCAGCAGGCGGATATTGGCCTCGTTGAAGGTTGTGACGATGTGCATCCGGTCGCCCAGCCGCTCGACCACCTTCGCGCAATAGCGGGCGAAGAGATCGGGCGAATCCGGCGCCTCGAACCCGCCGCGCTTCGCGAACCACAGGGGCGTGGTGAAGTGGTTCAGGGTGATGACCGGCTTCAGCCCCCGCGCCACGCAGGCGTCCAGCATCCGGGAATAGTGGTCCAGTTCGGCGTTGGAGAAGACGCCCTCGCTCGGCTCGATCCGCGCCCATTCCACGCCGAAGCGATGGCAGTTGAAGCCCAGGGCCTGGGCCAGGGCGAAGTCCTCGTCGAAGCGGTGATAGCTGTCGCAGGCGTCGCCCGAGCGTTCGCGGAACATGCTGGGCTGGAGGTTCTCCATCAGCCAGGCGTCGGCGTTCGTGTTGTTGCCCTCGCTCTGATAGGCCGAGATGGCCGTACCCCAGAGGAAGCCGGGCGGAGCGGGCTTGCGGCGCTTCTGCGGGGGCTGGGCGGCTGCGGGAGCGGCGCTCGCGGCGACGAGGCCCGCGCCTCCGGTCGTGAGCAGGCGGCGACGCCCGATACCGGTGTTGTGGTCCATGTCGTCCTCCCGGCGGCCTCTGTTCGGGCGGCTCAGGGGAAGACGATAATCCTGGTCAAAGAGTCAGTAAAGTGATCCGGAAGCCGGCCCGGAGCGCGAAACGTCGCGGCTCCGGACCGTTCGGGGAAGGGGGTTAGTGAGCCGCCAGGGCCTTCAGATCGGTGTCGATGGCGGCGATCAGCTCGTCGGTGATGTGGCCCTGGGAATAGGGGGCGACGGCGCGCAGGGTCATGCCCTTGAACTGGCCATAGGCGGGGTGCTGGTCGAGGCCGGGAAGGTGCTTGAGCACGACGGCCTTGGTCTCAGCATCGGCCATCAGGGCCTCGATGGAGCTTTCGATGGTCGGATGGGCGGCGTGGGCCGCTGGGGCGGGCGCCGGAGCCGGGGCAGGGGCCGTCTGGGCCGAGGCGGCGCCGGCGATCAGCAGGGAGGCCGCGGCGGCGGCGAACAGGGTCTTTTGCATCTTCTTCTCCGTGGAATGCGCGCCAGATGAGCGTGGTTTGGCGACAACCTCAAGACAGCCTCTTTCTCCCCGCGCCCGACGGCGCTAGGACGACCGGATGACCGACACGACCACTTCCACCGCCAAAACCATTCAGGGCCGGACCGGCCCTTGGGAACTCGTCATGGGGCTGGAGATCCACGCCCAGGTGGCCTCGAAGGCCAAGCTCTTCTCCGGCGCCGCCGTGGGCTTCGGCGCGGGTCCGAACGAGCAGGTGTCGCTGGTCGACGCCGGCTTCCCCGGCATGCTGCCGACCCTGAACAAACACTGCGTCGAACAGGCGGTGAAGTCGGGCCTGGGCCTGCGCGCGAAGATCAATCTGAAGAGCCAGTTCGACCGCAAGAACTACTTCTATCCCGACCTGCCGACCGGCTATCAGATCTCCCAGCTCTATTTCCCCATCGTGGGCGAGGGCGTGGTCGAGGTCGAGGCCGAGGACGGCAGCTTCTTCAACGTCGGCATTGAGCGCCTGCACCTGGAACAGGACGCGGGCAAGCTGATCCACGACCTGTCGCCGACCGAGAGCTTCGTCGACCTGAACCGCGCCGGCACGGCCCTGATGGAGATCGTGTCGCGTCCGGACATCCGTTCGGCGGAAGAGGCGGTCGCCTACGTCAAGAAGATCCGGACCATCCTGATCTATCTGGGCACCTGCGACGGCGACATGGAGAAGGGCAATCTGCGCGCCGACGTCAACGTCTCGGTCTGCCGTCCCGGCCAGTACGAGAAGTTCAAGGCGACGGGCGACTTCTCGCACCTCGGCACGCGCTGCGAGATCAAGAACGTCAACTCCTTCCGCTTCATCTCCCAGGCCATCGGGATCGAGGCGCGCCGTCAGATCGAGATCCTCGAGGACGGCGGCAAGATCGATCAGGAGACCCGTCTCTACGATCCGAACAAGAACGAGACCCGCTCGATGCGGTCCAAGGAGGAGGCGAACGACTATCGCTACTTCCCCGATCCCGACCTGCTGCCGCTGGAGATCGAACAGGCCTGGATCGACGAGATCAAATCGGCCCTGCCGGAGCTGCCCGACGACAAGCGCCGCCGGCTGATGAGCCAGTACGGCCTGTCGCAGTACGACGCCGTTGTCCTGATCTCGGATCAGGCCAAGGCCGACTATTTCGAGGAGGCCGCGAAGGGCCGCGACGCCAAGCTGGTTGCCAACTGGGTCACCAACGAACTGTCGGCCCGCCTGTCGGCCGATAACCTCGAGTTCGACGCCAGCCCGCTGCCCGCGGCCCATGTCGCCGAGCTGGTGGCCCTGATCGAGGAGGGGGTCATCTCCTCCAAGATCGCCAAGGAAGTCTTCGAGCACGTCTGGAACGGCGAGGGTTCGCCCCGCGCCGTCGTCGAGGCGCGTGGTCTGGTCCAGGTCAATGACACCGGCGCCATCGAAAAGGCCGTCGACGAGCTGATCGCCGCCAACCCCGACAAGGCCGCCGCCGTCGCCGAGAAGCCCCAGGCCCTCGGCTGGTTCGTGGGCCAGGTCATGAAGGCCACCGGCGGCAAGGCCAACCCGGCCTCGGTCAACGAAATCCTGAAGGCGAAGCTCGGTCTTTAGGGCGCTACCGCTCGCGACGCGGTCGCTCGCTGCTTGAGCGCGTTCGGCGTCTGATGACACAATAAAAAGCCCGCCCGGATCGCTCCGGGCGGGCTCTTTCTTATGCGGCGTGTGAGGCCTTTAGTTGCTTAGCAGCGAGATGATCACGCCGGTCGCCAGGGCCGCCAGGACGATGTCGCCCGTGTCGGTCCGGTAGTAGCCGTAGCCGCGCGGCGGAGGGGCGTAGCCGTAGCGGTTGTAGTCGCGGATGTACCAGTTCGAACGGTACTGATACGGCAGGGTCCCGCCGCGGTAGTAGCGACGTTGGTCCTGACGGTAGTCCCGGCGCTGGTCGGCGTAGTAGCGGCGGTCGTCGTTGTAGCGCTCGCGGTTGGTGTAGCGGCCGCCGTCGTAGCGGTTGCGGTCGGCGCGGCGCTCGTTGCGCTCGTAACGGCCGTCGTGGTCGCGGTCGCCGCCGCGCCACGACTGGGCGGAAGCGGCCATGGGGGTGGCGACGACGGCGAGGGCGGCGGCGCCCAGGGCGGCCAGCTTGATGATCTTCGTCATGACGTGTCTCTCCTTTGAGACTGCCGCGGGGGCGGCGTGAAAACCCGACATGGTGAAGGATTAGGCTTTCCAGCCTGAACCGCGCCTGAACGGGCCTGTCAGGGTTCAGGGTTTTACCGGATAGACAAACGGCCCCTCCGGAAGGAGGGGCCGCGGTCATTCTCAGGTTGTGAGACCTGCAGACGCTACCAACGCCAGGCGCTGCGGATCACGTCGATGATATAGCCGTCGTACTCGTCGATCAGATAGATCGAGTTGTCGACATAGACCCAGCGGGTGCCCTCGGGCGGATAGCCGAGGCCATAGGTCCGGTAGTCGTTGATGCTGTAGCGCCAGAAGATCGACGGCAGGTACTGGCCGACATAGTATTGCACGCCGTAATAGCTGCGCGGCACGCTGTAATAGCCGTAGCCCGGGGCGAAATAGAAGCCGAAGCGGACGCCGTTCCAGCCGCGGAAACGGCTGTCGTTGCGCCACCAGTCGTCGCGGTGGCTGCGGCTCCAGTTCTGTTGCCAGCGGTTGGAGTCGAAGCGGTTGCGGTACTCCTGACGCTGCCGATCGCGGTCACGGTTGTCCGGACGGCCCTGATTGCCGTTCCAGCCGCCGTTGTTCCCGGGCCGGCCCTGGTTGCCGTTCCAGCCGCCATTGTTGCCGGGGCGACCCTGGTTTCCGTTCCAGCCGCCGTTGTTGTTCCCGTTGCCGGGACGGCCCTGATCCGGGCGTCCCTGATCCGGGCGTCCCTGATCCGGGCGTCCCTGATCCGGGCGTCCCTGATCGGGCCTGCCTTGATCCGGGCGACCGCCGTTGGGGTTCCAGCCGCCGTTTCCGTTGCCCGGACGGCCCTGGTCAGGACGGCCCTGGTCAGGACGGCCCTGGTCAGGACGGCCCTGATTGGGGCGGTCGGGACGGTTCTGCCCGCCGTTCCACCCGCCGTTCTGGCCACCGTTCCAGCCGCCGTTTTGGCCGCCCGAAGGACGGTCCGGACGCGACGGTTGCTGCTGGGGCTGTTGTTGGGAGGGCTGCGACGGCCGGTCAGGGCGCTGTCCGCCATCGCTGCGGCCACCACCGCGATCGCCCCGATCGCCACCACGGTCGCCGTCCCAGTTCGGACGGTCGCCGGACGAGGGACGCCCGGCGCTATCGTCACGTTGGGGCGCGGATTGCTGCTGGGCGCCGCCGCGGTCGCCGCCGCGGTCGCCGTTGTTGTTGTTGCGGCGGTTGGTGTCACGCTGCGGCGCCCTGGCGGTGGCTTCCTGGCCGCGATCACCGCGGTCCTGGGCCAGGGTGGCGACAGGCGCCATCGCCGGGACGGCGAAGGCGGAGATGGCGGCGAACACCATCAATGTGCGTTTCATGGTCGTTATTCCCCGCACGCCCCTGATGGGCGGCTCGTGGTCAATTTCCGATTTCGTCCATGAACCCTGTCTGAATGAAAACGGACCCGAAAGTGAAGTCTGCGTAATGTATCGCCGGTCCCCGGACACGAAAAAGCCCCGCCGGCCATAGACCTGCGGGGCTCTTCTTCGATCGGGCGCCAGGTCTAGTAGACGCCCGACAGGACGCTGGCGATCAGGCCGGTGGCGACGGCGATCATCACGATGTCGCTGCCGGCGTGGACATAGGCATAGCCGCGCGGGGCCGGACGCAGGCCGTAGACATACGGGTCACGCACGTAATAGCCGCGGTAGGCCGAGGGCAGGTAGCCGCCCCGCTGCCAGCGATAGCCGGCGTAGCGCGGATCGACGCGGTAGTAGCCGTAGCTCGGCGCGTACCAGTAGCCGCTGCGGTAGCCGCGGTAGTCGTAGAAGTCCTGACGGCCGCGATACCAGTCGCGATTGTTGCGGTCCCAGCGCTGGTCCTGACGCCAGTCGCGGCGGTCGTCACGACGGTCGTAGCGGTTGTCCTGACGCCAGTCCCGGCGGTCGTCGCGGCGGTCATAGCGGTTGTCGCGACGGTCATCGCGACGGTCATCGCGGCGGTCCTGGCGATAGTCCGGACGGCCATAGCTCTGGGCCTGGGCGGCGAGGGGGGCGGCGGTGGTCGCGACGGCCAGGGCCATGACGGCCGCCTTCATCAGTCGGTTCATCTTCATGCTCCTTGCTCTGGTGCGCGACGGACATTCCGTCTTGCCCCGTTGAAGATGGCTAACGGTCGCGCTCCGCGCATGAACTCGCCCTGAACGCGAGTGTCAGGTTTCGGAAGCGACACCGTTGCGCCTCGCGACGGCAGGCCCCAGATCGGTTCGGGGGCGATCCGGCCCGCTGGAGGCCACTGCATGACCCGTCCGATCGAGCTTTGGTACTGGCCCACGCCCAACGGCTGGAAGATCTCCATCGCGCTTGAGGAGATGGGTCTGCCCTATGAGGTCAAGTACGTGAACATCGGGGCGGGCGAGCAGTTCACGCCCCAGTTCCAGGCCATCAGCCCCAATGGCCGGATGCCCGCCATCATCGATCCGGACGGCCCCGATGGCCTGCCGTTGTCGATCTTCGAGTCGGGGGCGATCCTGCAGTACCTCGCCGCCAAGACGGGCAAGTTCTACGCCTCGGATCTTCGCCACAAGGCCGAGATCGATCAGTGGCTGTTCTGGCAGGTCGGCGGCCTGGGGCCCATGGCCGGTCAGACCCACCATTTCCGGCAGTACGCCCCCAGCATGATCAAGGACCAGCGCCAGATCGCCTATGGGGTGCGGCGCTATACGAACGAGACCAACCGCCTGTACGGCGTCATGGACAAGCGACTGGCCGACCGGCCCTATCTGGCCGGCAATGACTATTCGATCGCCGACATGGCGTCCTGGCCGTGGATCCTGCCGACGCTGCAGGGCCAGAACCTCGACGACTTCCCGCATCTGAAGGCCTGGGTCGAGCGGGTCGGCGAACGGCCGGCGGTCCAGGCGGGCAGGGCGCTGGGCGAGGATCTGCGCAAGAACCTCGCCGCCTCGGGCAAGGCGGCCGAAGAGGCGCGCAAGGTTCTGTTCGGTCAGAGGGCGCGTTGAACAGGGGCGTAGGGGCTTTGCCGGGGTCGTTTGTTAACCTTGAGAATACCCGAATAAACGCAGGGTTACCGGCGAGTTCATGATGTCTGAACGTGTCGCGGAACTTTGGTAAAGTCTTTACACAAAAGGCTTTTTCGACCCCGTTGCTGTTAACTCTAACTTCAAACCGCGGGTATTTGATGTGACCTCGAAGGACGGCTCCAGAATGGCAGCCACTAGAGGAAGACGACGATGACCGCGCAAGAAACCGCGCCCGAGTTTGTTGAGGCCGCCGCCGATGAGGCGATGATGCCACTGCCGACCCCCGACATGGACGGCGACATGCTGTTCCGCCTGGGCATGCAGTATTCGTCCGGTTCGGGCGGCTGCCCGATGGACCGGGTCTCGGCCCACATGATCTTCAACCTGGCCGCCATGAAGGGCTCCATCGAGGCGCGCGTCTATCGCCGCGAGATGTCGCAGGAAATGGAACGCGAAGAGATCGCCGAAGCCCAGAAGGCCGCCCGTCGCTACATCGACGCCGGCGTGGTCACCCTGGCCGCCTGATCAAGACGCAGACGGCGCGCTCAATCGGGCCGCCGTCCGTCGAGAGGGCAGGAGTGATCTCGCGCTCAAGCAGCGAGCGACCGTGTCGCAAGCGATAGCGCCCTTAAAACTGCTGATACTGGCCGTTGATCGTATAGGTGAAGCCGATCGGCAGAGCCGCCTTCACCTGGGTGAAGAAGACCGCCAGTTCGCCGAGCGTCGAGCGCGGCACATAGATCAGGTCGCCGCGGCGAAGCGCCACGACCTCGCCGCGACGGGGCCTCAGGTCCAGCACCCGCATCATCCGCCGTCCGCCCGGCCCGCGCCGGATCAGGGCGGCCTGTTCGGGCTTGCCGCTGGGCAGATAGCCGCCGGCCATGACCACCGCCTGATAGGCGTCGATGTCGCCGGGCATGTCGTAGACGCCGGGGTTCTTCACCTCGCCGTCGACCCAGACCTTCATCGGTCCCGCCGTCTTCAGCGTGATCTCGACCACCGGCCGCACCAGCTGGGTCGCGTAGGCGGCCGAAATCGTTTGTTGCAGATCATAGATGGAGCGGTCGGCCGCCATCACCTGGCCAATCAGGGGCAGGGCGATCCGGCCGTCGGGTCCCACCTTGACCGTACGGGTCAGCTCGGTCGCCGTGGGCGTCGCCACTTCCAGCTCGTCGCCGGGATAGAACAGATATTCGGGCTCCTGATCCGTCCAGTCCGAGAAGCCGATCTCCTGGAAGCCGCCGCTCTGCACCCGGTTGCCGGTGCGCGGCGCCGGATTGACCAGGGGCACGTGCGGTCCCCCGCCGCAGCCCGCGAGGGCGGATGACGCCGACAGGGCGCCGAGGGCGAGCAGGATCTGGCGGCGGTCAGCGGTCATGAGACGGGACGACTCGAGAAAAGGGACTCGGGGCAGGGGCCCTGGACCGGACCTTTACCGGTTATGGGTAACTGATGGTTAACGCCGCTCGGCGAAGGATCGCATCAGTACCTCATCCGATGGATTCGCTCGCCCTATGCGCACGGCCTATGTGACCGCCCGCCCACGTTACGGCCTCGCGGACATCGTCGGCCTGATGTTCCGCGAGCTGGGGCTGATGATCCTCATCTTCCTGGTGGTGTTCGTGCTCGGCGCCGCGGCGGTCATGACCCTGAAGAAGACCTATACCGCCACCGCCGAGGTCTATGCCGGGGCCGGCCAGGAATATGTCTATGAGCCGCGCGTCGGCACGGTCACCGAGCGCGCCAGCCCGCCGCCGTCGGGCGAGATCGCCCAGACCGAAGCCAATATCCTGACCAGCCGCGACGTGAAGCTGCGCGCCGTCCGTGCCCTGGGCGTCCAGACCTTCCAGAAGCCGGGCGGCAAGCCGGCCGCCGGATCGCTGGCGAAACAGGAAGGCGACGCGATCCGCGCCATCACCGAAGGTCTGGTCGTCGGCACCAGCCCGACCAGCTCGATCATCTCCCTCAGCTATGAGAGCGACAACGCCGAGAAGTCGGCCCGCGTCCTGGCCGCCGTGCTGGAGGCCTACAAGAACTATCGCCGCGAGGTCTTCCAGGACAACTCGACCCAGGCCATCGACGCCCAGCGCCAGACCTTCGAGGACGAACTGGCCAACGTCGATGACGCCTATGAGCAGTTCCTCGCCTCGAACGACATCGGCGATTTCGCCACCGCCAAGGCCGCGGCGACCGCGACATACCAGACCACCTTCACCGACCGGCTCTCGACCCAGGCCCAGCTCAGCCAGGCCGCGCGCCGCGTCGAGACCATCATGGCCCAGCTGGCCACCGTCCCGGCCGAGATCGTCCTGCAGCAGGACCTGAACATCGCCGCCCAGGACCAGATTCTGCAGAAGCGCACCGAGCGCGAGAACCTGCTGTCGCGCTATCGCCCCGATTCCCAGCCGATCCGCGACATCGACGCCCAGATCGCCCAGCTTCAGGCCTATGTCGCCGGCGGCGACACCGTCGGGGCCAAGGAGGTCCGCACCGGGCCGAACCCGAGCTGGGTCGCGCTGGATACGGCCCGCACCACGGCGGAAGCCGACCGCGACGCCCTGGCCGCCCGTCTGGCGGTGCTGGACGGCCAACTGGCCGCCCTGCGCGAGCGTCAGGCCCGCCTGACCCAACTGGAATCGAAGAACGCCATCTTCTCCGGCAATCGCGATGTCCTGACCGCCAACATCAAGGAATTCCAGCAGCGCGGCAGCCAGAGCCGGGCCGACAACGGCCTCGTCGCCTCGGGCGCCGACAATGTGAAAATCCTGTCCCACCCGGCCGCCCCGACCAAGGGCTCCAGTCTGAAGGCGCCGCTGCTGATCCTGGTCTTCCTGTTCGCCGGCTTCACCGCCCTGTGCGTCGGCCTTCTGCGGGTGTTCACCCGGCGCGGCTTCGCCACCCCGGCCTCGGCGGGACGCACCCTGCAGATGCCGGTCCTCGCGGTCGCCCCGGTGAAGGCCTGACGCCGGATGTCCCCGCTTTTTCAAGGGCGTGATAGCCTGAGAGCGGCGGAGAACGCGTAACCGATTCGATGGTCGATCTCACAACCGAAATGGCCGGCCTCTGGGCCGCCCTGGGCTCCGGCCCCGCCCACCGCGGGCGGGTGATCCAGTTCGCCTGCGCCGGGACCGGCGAGGGGACCTCGACCGTCGCCCGGGAGTTCGCCCGTCTGGCCGCCGTGCGCGCCAGAAAGCCCGTCTGGCTGGTCGACGCCGACCTGGCCCAGCAGGGGCAGCAGGAGACGGTCGCCGCCGAGGTCGAGCGTTTCGGTCGCCTGGGTTCGCCCGCCGCCGCCTCGCCCGACGGCTCGGTCTTCTATGCGGTGACGCCCCCGATCCTGGGCCGGGACGGCCGCCCCGTCGATCCGGCCCGGCTGATGACCGCACGCCCTTGCCTCGGCGGGCGTCTGTGGGTGACCCGGTTCCGCGCCGAGACCCTGCGCTCGGGCCAGCGCGCCGAACCCCTGCCGGATCCGCGCTACTGGGACGCCATGCGCAAACACGCCGACACGGTCGTCATCGACAGCCCGGCGGCCGATCGCAACGACGTCGCCATCACCCTGGCCCCCTATGTCGACGCCACCATCCTGGTGGTCGCCGCCGAGAGCACCGCGCCCAACGAGCCCGTCATCCTGCGCGATGAGATCGAAGCCGTCGGCGGCCGCATCGCCGGCGTCGTCGTCAACCGCTCGACCTACAAGCCGCCGTCGTTCCTGCGGCGGCTGGTGGGCTAGGCCTTCGCCTTCTCCAGCCGCTCAAGCTCGCGCACGCCGTAGAAATGCGGCTCGAAGCCCTTCGTCCAGAAGACCTTGCCCAGACCGCGCGCGGCCTTGTCGAGCGCCTCGGCGCGCTTGTCATTGCCGACGATGGTGAGGGCCAGCGCGGCCAGACCCCAGACGCCCGCCTGAGCTGCCCCGATGGCCATCCACAGCAGCATCCGCACCGGCTTGCCCTCGCGCCAGGCCAGCTGGGGCGGGCTCTGGCCATAGGCGAAGGCGCGGGTGAGGGCGTAATTCAGGGTGGCGCGATGGGCAGGGGCGAACTCGTCGACCCAGGCGTCGGCGGCCCAGCCGAAGGTCCCGCCGCGCATCGACAGGGCCGAGAACAGGGCGTCGTCCTCGCCGCCGCTCTGGTCGGTCTTCGGATCGAACGGCGCGTCGCCGGGCAGGGCGGTCGCCCTCAGCATCAGCGAGTTGCCACAGCCGTAGGCGTGGTCGATCAGACCCGTCTTCTCCGGCCCCTGCCGCCCGAAGAAGGTCTCCAGATAGCGGGTGGTCCAGCCCGTGCCCGGCGGCACCCGGCCGTGGATGGGACCGAAGACCACATCGCACTTCAGCGTCTCGCGCGCCTTGATCAGCTTCGCCAGCCAGGTCGGCGTGGCGCGTTCGTCGTCGTCGAGAAAGGCGATCAGGGGCGAGAGGGTCGCGGCCAGCCCGGCGTTCCTCGCCGTCGACACGCCCGGGCGGGGCTCGTGCCGATAGACCAGCGGGACCGGGCATTTCTCCGTCAGCCGTCCAACCACGACCGCCGCGCTGCCCTCGGGATCGTTGTCCACGACCACGACACTGGCCAGCCGGTGCTCCACGCCCTTTTGCGCGAAGACAGACTTCAGGGCGCGTTCGAGGAACTCCGGGCGACGCATCGTCGGGATGATGACGGCGACATCCTTGATCGGCGGCCCCTTCATACGGCCTCGGCATATAGGGCGGCGCGGTAGAGCCTGAGCGAGAAGGCGCGCGCCTTGACCGGCAGCCAGCCGGTCATCGCCGCCTGTTTCATCATCGGCCGCACGGCTTTCAGCATCGGCAGGTGCTTGAGCTTTTTCGCCACGCGGAAGCTGGGATAGCCGGAGACGATGTCCGGATGCTTGGCGACGACGCGGGCGAAGTTGGCGGCCGACTGTTCATACTTGCCCGCCAGCGACGCCGTGGTGTCGAGGCCCATATGGGTCGCGGGATTGTCGACGTGGATCACCGCCCAGCGGCGCGAGACGCGCATGGCCCATTCCACATCCTCCCAGCCCCAGCCGGTGAAGGCGGAATCGAAGGCCTCGGCCTCGAACACGTCACGGCGGACCAGAAGGTTGGAGGTGAAGACGTATTTCTCTGGCGTCAGGGCGCGCACATCGTGCGGCAGGCATTCCGACTTGGTCGCCATGGCCCGATGGACCGAGAATTTCCCGTCGTTCGGCGCCTGCAGCAAGGAGAAGCCGCCGAAGGCCACGGCCGGGTCCTGCGCCTTCACCAGATCGGCCCAGGCGCCGAGGAAGTGGAACTGGTCCGGCCGCATGTCGCTGTCGAGGAACAGCAGGCTGCCGCCCCGCGCCGCCGCAGCCAGACGGTTGCGCCCGACCGAGCGTCCCTCGTTCTTCGCCAGGGTGATCAGCCGCACGGGCAGGCTCATATGGGTGATGACGTCGATCAGCCCGCCGGTCAGGGCCTTGTCGCCGGTGCCGTCGTCCAGCACCACGATCTCGACCGAGCGGCCCACCGAGGCGGCCTCGCGGTCCAGCAGCTTGAGCAGCTCGCGCGGATCGTCGCGCAGGAAGGGCATCAGCACCGACAGAATCGGCTCGGCCCCCGTCCAGGCGGCGTTTTCGGTGAGGCGGGCGGTCATGCCGTGACCTGTCGGGCGCGGAACTTCTGGAGCAGGCCCAGCGCGATGTCGCGCACGCCAGCGGCGTTGATGGTCAGGGCCACGGCCGCATAGACGATGCCGCCCACGGAGGCGTCGAGGATCAGCTCGGGCAGGCCGCCGATGGCCGGCAGCAGGGCCACCGCCACGGCCATGATCCCCGTCGCGACGCCGCAACGGATCAGCGGCTCCCACGGCACGGGCAGGGGCACGACCTTGCGACCCAGCAACATGGTCGCCAGCATGCCGAGGCCGAAGCTGATCGCCGTCGACCAGGCCGCCCCGATGACGCCGAAGCGTGGAATGAGGATGAAGTTCAGCACGACATTGCCCAGCGCCGGCACGCTCATGGCCACCAGCAGCAGCTTCGTCCTGCGCCCGAGGGTGAAGGCCTGTCCGAAATAATAGGCGGTGAGGCCGTACAGCAGGGCTGAAAGGGCGACCCAGGGCGTCACCTGCGCCGCGGCGACCCTCAGGCTCTCGCCGATCATCACCTCGCCCAGCGGCTTGGCCACCAGCGCCACGCCCGCCGCGGCCGGGAAGCCGATCAGGAAGAAGGTCGAGGCCTGTTCGCGCGCGGCGATCTTCAGCTTTTCAAGCCCGCCGCGCTCCAACGCCATGACCAGGGCCGGCTGACCCGCCGCGCCCAGCCACAGGAACAGCACGTCCAGCGTCCGGTTCGCGATGGAGTATCCCGCGTGATAGGCGCCGACCGCCGCCTCATCCATGAACAGGGCCAGCAGGAAGCGGTCGGTAGAGGCCAGCACCAGAGCCAGCGTCAGCGACGCCGCGATCGGATAGCCATAGGCGGCGTAGGACTTCAGCCGGGCCGGATCGACCACGCCCGACTTCGCCTGTTTCAGCTCGCCCGGCAGGATGAAGGGCAGGGCGGCCAGAGGGGCCAGACCCAGTCCTGCCAGAGGCGCAGCCCCGCCCGCGCCGCACAGGGCGAATGCCACGCCGATGCACAGCCCGCCGATGGTCGTCGCCATGTCCAGCATGGCCGAGCGCGAGACCTCGCCCGCCGCGCGGAACCTCTCCTGCGCCAGCTTGGCCAGACACCGCGCCGGGCTTCCGATCAGGCCCGCGCCGATGGCCGCCTTGAACAGCGGGTCGATGGGCGCGAACCACAGGACGATGACCGCCACGGGGATGAACCCTGCGATCAGGATGAAGGCGGTGCGATAGATGCTGGCGAAATGGGCGGCCATGTCGGCGCCCGCCTGTTGCGCCGCCCAGAAACGCGCCATCGCCGCCTCCAGCCAGCTGAAGACGGCGACGTGGCACAGGGTCACGATGGAGAAGGCCAGGGCGTAGCGGCCGAAATCCTCGGGCGTCAGCAGGCGCGTGAAGATGAAGATGGCCAGAAACCCGACCACCCCCTGCACGATATTCGCGGGCAGATAGCCCCAGACGCCACGCCAGAACATCAGACGATCACCGGACCGCCGACCGGTCGCCCAGCAGGACGGGCAGGGTCACGGCCATGATCCACAGATCCAGCCAGAAGGACTGCCGCTCGATATAGTCGACGTCCAGCTGCACCCGGCGGCGCACGTCATGGGCGCTGTCCAGCGGCCCGCGCGAGCCGTTGATGGCGGCCCAGCCGGTCATGCCGGGCTTGATGCGGTGGCGATGGGCGTATTCGGCGACCAGCAGGGCGGATTCGACCTGACCGGTCTTCATGCCGATGGCGTGGGGCCGCGGACCGACCAGCGACATCTCGCCGGTCAGGACGTTCAGAAGCTGCGGCAGTTCGTCGAGGCTGGTCTTGCGCAGGAACTTTCCGACCCTGGTGATCCGGTCGTCGTCGGCCGTGACCTGACGCGAGGCGGTGGCGTCGGAGGCCTCCTGACGCATGGAGCGGAATTTCCACACCACGATGGCTTCCTGATTGAAGCCGTGGCGGCGCTGGCGGAAGAAGATCGGGCCGGGGCTGTCCAGCTTCACGGCCAGGGCGCACAGGCCGATGATCGGCGAGACCGCGATCAGGCCCAGACCGCCGATGACGATGTCCTGCAGTCGCTTGTGAAAGGCGCGGCGGTCCGCGTCTGCGGCGTTCAGCGAGGCCAGCGGCGCGCGGGCCAGCTTGGTCAGGGCGGCGGTGCGCTCCTCCTCGCCCTGCGGATCCACCAGCAGGGTGACTTCATTGGGCAGGGTCTGCAGCCGCGCCGTCAGCTCGCGCACCCGGGCCTGGGCCTCGGGATCGATGGCCAGGACGATGCGGTCGACGTAGGGGGTGATCTTGTGGTTCAGCAGGGCATCGGCGGCGCCCAGAACCGGCACGCCCTCGACGCTGTCGGGGTTGCGGGCCAGACGGTCGTCGAACACGCCCAGCACATTGATGTCGCGACGCTTGAGCGCGTCCTTGATCAGCCGCTCGGCATGGCGGGTCGCGCCCACCACCACGATATTGGGCGTCAAGGCGCCGGTGTCGCGCCAGTGGGCCACAAGGCCGCTCCAGACGCTGTGCAGGATGATGACGGTCAGAAGGGTAGCGCCGGCCCAGACGCCGATCGTCTCCAGCTCCACCGCCGGGCCGCGCAACAGCCAGCCGAGACCCAGTCCCAGACCGCCGGCCGTCGCGACCACCCCGGTCAGGGCGGTCAGATGCAGGGTGAGCGAAGACTGACGGTCGAACTGATAAAGGCCTAGCGACCGCATCAGGCCCAGAACCACGACCGCGCCGAGGATCATGGGCGCGGCGCGCGCGATCTCCAGCGCCATCAGATTATCGGGCGACACCGCCCAGCCGCAGGCCAGGGTCACGGCGATGACCGACAGTACGTCGACCGTGCGGAAATAGTGCACCGACAGGCGCGAACCGTGCTTCTGGCGCGCGTTCAACCACACCTCGGGCCGGAACGGGCCGCGCCGGGAGGCGCCCTCCGCCTTGGGGGCCAGCGCCTGCAACACGCCCGCATCGGCGGTGCGCGCGGCGGCCTCGGGCTCGCCCGTGAGAAGGCGGGTCGCGTTCAGGGTGTTCGACATCGTCGTCCGTCGGCTGGGGAACTCCGTCACATCCTGCACAGCCGCCGTGGATGTCGCGTTAACGCCCGGCGTTTTGCTGTTCGATCAAACTTCTGGCCTCAACTGACGTCTTGCCGATTGCGCCCGGCGACGACCTTCGCTATCGACGCCTCCTGCCGGAGACGTGGCCGAGTGGCTGAAGGCAACGGTTTGCTAAATCGTCATACCCTGTAAGGGGTATCGAGGGTTCGAATCCCTCCGTCTCCGCCAGTCCTGCTTCGCGCCGAAGCGCTACGCAGGACCATCGTCCCGACCGCTCCGGGACGTCCGACAAGCCCCCTCGCACCGATCGTGTCGAGGCGGGGCCTCTGTCCACTGACCTTCATTTCCCGTCCGGCCCATGCGCTCTCGCCAGCGGTGGGTCTCGCTGCGTTCCGAAAGCCATCCATGTCCGACCCCGTCCTGACCATCGGCATCGACTTCGGCACCACCAATACGGTGGTCGCGGTGACGCGCGCGGACGGCCAGGCCGAGGTGCTGCGGTTCGAGGCCCCGACCGGCGACCTGACCGCCTTCCGCTCGACCCTCGGCTTCCAGATGCATCAGACGCCGGGACAGGCGCCGGAGCGGGTGGTGACGGCCGGGCCCTGGGCCATCGACGCCTATGTCGAGGACCCGCTCGACACCCGCTTCATCCAGTCGTTCAAGAGTTTCGCCGCCAGCGCCGCCTTCACCGAGACGGTCATCGACAACCGCCGCTACAAATTCGAGGACCTGCTCGGCGCCTTCCTGCTGCAGCTGCGCAGCCATGGCGGGGAGGGGATGGCCGAGCTGCCGACCCGGATCGTGGTGGGACGGCCCGTGACCTTCGCCGGCGGTTCGCCCGATGCGGCCCTGGCGCTGGAGCGCTATCAGGCGGGGTTCGAGCGGCTGGGCTTCACCGACATCCGCTATGCCTATGAGCCGGTCGGCGCGGCCTTCTTCTTCGCCCGCACGCTCAAGGCCGACGCCACCGTTCTGGTCGCCGACTTCGGCGGTGGCACCAGCGACTTCTCCATCGTCCGCTTCGAACAGACGCCCGACGGCCTGCGCTCCCACGCCCTGGCCCGGTCCGGGGTCGGCGTGGCCGGCGACGCCTTCGACTACCGGATCATCGACCATCTGGTCTCGCCGGCGCTGGGCAAGGGCGGTCAGTACCGGACCTTCGACAAGACCCTGCCGATCCCCCAGCGTTACTACGCCGCCTTCGCCCGCTGGGACCAGCTGGCCCTGCTGCGCGCCTCGCGCGACATGAAGGACATCCGCGACCTGGCCCGCAACGCCGTCGAGCCCGGGAAGCTGGAGCGGCTGGTCGAGGTGCTGGACGACAACCACGGATATGCCCTCTATCAGGCCGTGTCCGCACTCAAGATGGCCCTGTCGGGCGCGGAGGAGGCGGACTTCGCCTTCAATGCCGGTTCCGTTTCCATCGAACAGACCGTCAGCCGCGCCACCTTCGAAGGCTGGATCAGCCCCGAGCTCCAGGCCATGGAAGCCGCCGTCGATCAGGCCCTGGCCGAGGCCGGGCTCGAGGCGACGGGGGTGGACCGCGTCTTCCTCACCGGCGGCACCTCCTTCGTCCCCGCCGTTCGCGACATCTTCGCGCGCCGCTTCGGCGCCGACCGCATCGAGACCGGCGGCGAATTCGAATCCATCGCCTCCGGGCTGGCCCTGATCGGACGTGAGGCGGACCTCGATCTCTGGACCGAGCGGCGTCAGGAACAGAGATAGAGAGAACTTGACCCGACGTGATCTTGTGAGGCCTCGCGCGGCGGTCTAGGGCTCTGGTCACCGAAATCCGGGCGACAAAATCCTAGGGAGACGACCCATGGCCGATCTGGCTCAAGTCACCGATCACATCCGCAACGCCGTCGGCGACAACTCCGGTCTGGGCAAGACCGTGAAGATCGACCTGGGCGACGCCGGCAAGATCTACATCGACGGCGCCTCGACCCCGAACACGGTCACCAACGAGGACAAGCCCGCCGACGCCACCGTCACCATCAGCTGGGACGATTTCATCGCCCTGTCGGAAGGCAAGCTGGACGGCATGATGGCCTTCATGCAGGGCAAGCTGAAGATCGCGGGCGACATGATGATCGCCCAGAAGCTGCCGGCGCTGCTGAAGCGCTGATGCGCGGCGCACAACACGACTGACGGACGGCGCGGCTCCTCGGGGGCCGCGCCGTTTTCGTTTCGACTCCCCAAGCCCGGCGCACGACCGGGAAACAAAAGAGGATACGCACATGGACTTTCAGCACAGCGAACGCGGCCTGCACTGGCAGGAGCGGGTGCAGCGCTTCATGGACGACAAGGTCTATCCGCGCGCCGAGGAATACTGGGCCCAGGTCCACGCCGACCACACCGTCCAGCCGCCGATCATGGAGACCATGAAGGCCGAGGCGCGCGAGGCGGGTCTGTGGAACATGTTCCTGCCGGGCGAGCACGGCGCGGGGCTGACCAACCTCGAATACGCGCCCCTGGCCGAGATCATGGGCCGGTCGCTGTGGTCGGCCGAGGTGTTCAACTGCAACGCCCCCGACACCGGAAATATGGAAGTCCTCCATATGTACGGCAACGAAGCCCAGCAGAAGCAGTGGCTGGAGCCCCTGATGGCCGGGACCATCCGCTCGGCCTTCCTGATGACCGAACCGGCCGTGGCCTCGTCCGACGCCACCAATATCCAGACCTCCATCGTCCGCGACGGCGACGAGTATGTGATCAACGGCCGCAAATGGTGGTCGACCAACATGGGTCACCCGAACGTCAGGATCGCCATCGTCATGGGCAAGACCGACACCTCGGCGGCGACGCACCAGCAACAGTCGCAGATCCTGGTGCCCACCGACACCCCCGGCTTCCGCGTCGAGCGCATGCTGACCGTCTTCGGCTATGACGAGCGCCCGATCGGTCACGCCGAGGTCGTGCTCGACAACGTCCGGGTGCCGGTCACCAACCTGATCGCCGGCGAGGGCCGGGGCTTCGAGATCGCCCAAGGTCGCCTCGGGCCGGGCCGCATCCACCACTGCATGCGCACCATCGGCGCGGCGGAGCGGGCCCTGGACCTGATGTGCGAGCGCCTGCTCAACCGCACCGCCTTCCGCAAGCAACTGGCCGAACATTCGGTTTGGGAGCAGCGCGTCGGCGAAGCCCGCACCAATATCGAGATGTGCCGCCTGATGGTGCTCAAGGCCGCCTGGATGATCGATCAGGCCGGCGCCAAGAACGCCAAGTCCGAGATCGCCCAGATCAAGGTCGCGGCCCCGCGCATGGCGCTCAAGATCATCGACGACGCCATCCAGGCCTTCGGCGGCGCCGGCGTCTCAGGCGACACGCCCCTGGCCGAACTCTACGCCGGGGTGCGGACCCTGCGCCTCGCCGACGGTCCGGACGAGGTCCACAACCGCACCATCGCGCGGCTCGAATACGCCAAGCACGGCGGCAAGCCGGTTCGGTAGAACGGCGCTCGCCCGTTTTTGTCAGCAGCCGTTCGCCGAAGGGGCTTTTCTTCCGGCGAACGGCGGTTGATCCATGGCGAAGCTGACGGTCATCCCCATTTCCCCGCCATCGACGCTTGCGGTTTCCGACACAGGAACCAAACCGCGCCGGTGACATTTCAGGGCCGGGTGGGGAACCGCCGTGGGCAACCCGGGCGGAGGCTGTCGCTATGAACGATCTCGCACGTATTCCGTCGTCCGCCTCGGACGACATCGACCTGTATCGGGCCGTGCGCGCCCGCATGCCGGAGCTGGCGCAGGGCCTTTCGCCTGAGGATCTGGCCGCCCAGCCCATGGCAGACGCCAGCCCGGGCAAATGGCATCTGGCCCACACCAGCTGGTTCTTCGAGGAGATGATCCTGGCCGCCGAGCCGGGCTACAAGCCGGTCGATCCGCGCTGGCGGCAGCTGTTCAACTCCTACTACGAAGCGCTGGGCCAACGCGTCGCCCGGCGCGAGCGCGGTCTGATGACCCGGCCCTCGCTGGACGAGGTTCTGGCCTATCGCCGCGAGATCGACCGGCGCATGGTCGACCGCCTGTCGCGCGGCCTGACGTCCGGCGCCGAACGCTATCTGTTCGCCCTGGGCCTGCATCACGACCAGCAGCATCAGGAGCTGTTCCTGATGGACCTCCTCTATCTGATGTCCCGCTCGCCTCTGGATCCGGTCGCCTATGCCGCCGAACCGCGCGAGGCGGCGGTTCAGTCCGCGGTCGGCGGCGTCACCCGTTTCGACGGCGGTCTGGTCACGATCGGCCATGACGGTTCGGGCTTCGCCTTCGATAATGAAGGTCCGGCGCACCAGACATTCCTCCAGCCCTTCGCCCTGGCCAATGATCTGGTGACCAACGGCGACTGGCTGCGCTTCATCGCCGACGGCGGCTATGACCGGCCCGAGCTCTGGCTGTCAGACGGCTGGGCGATGGTGAAGGGCGAGGGCTGGACCGCGCCGCTGTACTGGCATGCGGAGGAGGGGAACTGGTCTGTGTTCGGCCTCTCCGGCCTCGCCCCCGTCGATCCGACCGCTCGGGTGCGCCACATCTCCTTCTACGAAGCCGACGCCTACGCCCGCTGGGCCGGCAAGCGCCTGCCGACCGAGGTGGAATGGGAACATGCGGCCGTAACCAAGCCGTCCGCCTTCGCGAACCTGTTCGGAGAGGTCTGGCAGCACACGGCCAGCGCTTATTCCCCCTATCCCGGATTCAAACCGACCGACGGCACGGCGTCCGAGTACAACGGCAAGTTCATGGCCAATCAGATGGTCCTGCGCGGCTCCTGCTTCGCCACGCCTCCGGGCCACGCGCGGGCGACTTACCGCAACTTCTTCTATCCGCATCAAAGGTGGGCGTTCATGGGCCTCAGACTGGCCGAAGACCTCGCGCCCGACCGCGCGACCGCCGACACCGATGAGAGCGCGGAGTTCCGCGCCGAACTGATCGAAGGCCTGTCGAAGCCCCAGAAGGCCGTCTCGCCGAAATGGTTCTACGACGCCGAGGGTTCGCGCCTCTTCGAGGACATCACCCGCCTGCCGGAATATTATCCGACGCGGCAGGAGGCGGCCCTGCTCAAGGATCTGGCGCCGCGCCTGACCCGGGACTTCGGCGACAACGCCGTCCTGGTCGAGTTCGGCTCGGGCGCCAGCGAGAAGACCCGCATCATCCTCGACGCGGCGCCCAATCTGTCGACCTATATCCCCATCGACATCAGCCCCGACGCCCTGAACGAGGCGGCCGGGCGGATCACGGCGGCCTATCCGTCGATCGATGTCGTGCCGGTGGTCGGGGACTTCCTGAACCTGCCGCCGCTGCCGGAGCTGGGCCGCGGTCGTCGCATCGGTTTCTTCCCCGGCTCGACCATCGGCAATCTGGACCGCGAGGACGCCATCGCCTTCCTGAAGGTCGCGCGCGCCCGGCTGGACGACGGCTCCCTGTTCATTCTCGGCGTCGATCTGGTCAAGGCGCCCGAGCTTCTGGTCGCCGCCTATGACGACGCGCAAGGGGTGACGGCGGCGTTCAACAGGAACCTGCTGGTCCGCGCCAACGCCGAACTGGGCGCCGATTTCGATCTGGACGCCTTCGAGCATCTGGCGGTCTGGAACGCGGCCGAATCCCGCATGGAGATGCACTTGCGCTCGACGCGGGATCAGAGCGTCCACATCGGCGACACCACGATCCGCTTCACGAAGGGCGAGACCATCCACACCGAAAGCTCGCGCAAATACACCCGCGCCTCGGTGATCAAGATGGCCGAGGCGGCAGGCTGGACCGTCACCCTGTTCGAGACCAGCCCCGCGCCCTCCGTCGCCCTGGCCCTGCTCAGCGCAAGCTGAAGAGGGGTCGGCTGAGGCGCATAAGAAAAAGGCGGCGAAACCTTTCGGTCTCGCCGCCTGATCCTTGTGCTCTTCGGGGGAGGCTACTCCGCCTGGGTCTCGACGTCACCGGGACGCCGCGAGCCGTGCGAGGCCTCGCCGCCCTTGCGGCCGGCCTGGGCGGCCAGACCACGGTCCTGGGAGAAGCTTCTCTTCTCCGACGGGACGCTGGCCCCGCCCTTGCGGGCGATTTCGCGCTGACGTTCCGGGTCCATCGAGGCGAAGCCCCGCTTGGAGACACCCGAGGGGCGGTTGGTCTGACCTTCGGCCATTCGGCTGTTCCTTCCTGAGTAGTGTTGTGGCTCGCGATGAAGAACCCGGACGGTCGGCCAAGGTTCCGGGCGGAGATCATTCAGTCGCCAGAACAATCAACTTGCATTCTGATCAAACGTTCGGGAATCGGGTTCATCCCCAATGCCGGGATCAATCTGCGGCAACTCATCGGGCGCGCCGCCGGGATCGATATCCGGCGTTTCCGTGGGCTCATCGGGGAATTCGGGCGGGGCGCCCGGGTCGATATGGGTCATGTCGGTCTCCTGTCGAAAGGAGAACGTTCAAACGTTCGCGATGTTCAGACGCCGGGGAACCCAAGGCGATGGGCGGCGGTTCTTCCGCCGAACTTCAGGGAGCTTTCCGATGACCGAATCCTATACGCCGACCGCAGACGACATCCTCTCCGACGACCTGCGTGAGGAAGGCCCCGCCCAGCGTCTGGGCCGGAAGGCCGACACCCTGATCGCCGACGCCGAGGGCCGCGCCTTCGCCCGCTCCGAAGGCATCCGCAAGGCCGTCCGCTCGGACCTGCACCAGGGCCGCCTCTGGGCGCGTGATCACGCCAAACAGACCCGCGAGCTCATCCGCGACAACCCGACCAAGACCGCCCTCTACGCTCTCGGCGCGGGCGTCCTGCTGGGGCTTCTGCTGCGACGCTAGGACGGGAACGGGGGGGCGACAGCGGGCGCGGTCCTGCAGGATCCGCCCGCCTCGTCCTTGTACAAGCCGGACGGCGTGCTTAAAGGTTGTATGGACCGAGCGGCCTGCTGCAACCGGAAGGTTCGATCGTGACCGAGGGTGAACTCTATCGCGCGCTGGCTCTGCCGCTGATCCTGGCCGTGACTGTTCTCGCCTTTTCCAAGGTGTCTTGGCCTCGACGGTTTGTGAGCGCGGTCGCGGTCCTCATGGCCGGCGCTATTGTCGGCTTCGGACACATCTGGTTCCTGCGATCCGGCGCCCCCGGATGGACCGGCTGGGCTGCCTTGGCCGTGGTTCTGGCCCTGTTCGCTGCGTGGATGTGGACCCGCCGCCGATCTACGACGGCCCCGTAGGCTCCCGGAACAGCCTCGGCCCCAGCAACGCCCGGTCGGAAACGAACGGGTTCGTCTGCCGCTCCTGGCCGAAGGTCGAGTGCGGGCCGTGGCCGGGAACGAAGGTGACGCCGTTCCCCAGCGGCCAGAGCTTTTGCGTGATCGACTGGATCAGGGCTTCGGGATCGCTCTTCGGGAAGTCCGTGCGGCCGACCGAGCCCTGGAACAGGACGTCGCCGACCTGGGCGAAGCCGATGGCGCGGTTGAAGAAGACGACGTGGCCCGGCGTATGGCCCGGGCAGTGCACCACCTCCCAGGTCGTCTCGCCCAGCGTCAGGACGTCGCCGTCGTTCAGCCAGCGGTTGGGGGTGAAGGTCCGCGCCTCGGGCAGGCCATAGCGCTGGCCCTGCATCGGAATGCCCTCGATCCAGAACAGGTCCTCGATGTGCGGGCCGATGATCTCGACGCCCGACTTCTCCTGCATCTCGGCGGCGCCGCCGGCGTGGTCGAGGTGGCCGTGGGTGATCCAGATCTGGTCCAGCGTCAGGCCCCGCCGCGCGATCTCGCCCAGGATGGCGTCCGCCGAGCCGCCCGGATCGATCACGGCGGCCTTGTTGGTCTTCGTGCACCAGACGGTCGTGCAGTTCTGCTGCAGCGGCGTGACCGGGGTAATGAAGACGCCGACGGGCGGTTGAGGGGAGGGCGATTGGCTCATCCCCGACAGATAGCGGTCCGCGCCCGCGGGCGAAAGGCGTCGCGCCGGGTCTCGGCGGCCTGCTAGAACACCACCATGCTGAACCGCCGCCACCTCCTGTCCGGCCTCGCCGCCGCCTCCGCCCTGACGGCCACCGGAGCCGCCCGCGCCGCAGACGGCCCCCGCCTCGCCATCACCATCGACGACTTCAACATCGCCGACGGCGCCCTGCTGAACGGCGCCGCCCGCCATCGCGCCGTGCTGGACGCCCTTGACGGCGCAGGCATCAAGGCCGCCGGTCTGGTCGCAGGCAAGTACGTCGACAACCCCGCCGGCGCCGCGCATCTGGCCGCCTGGGCCGAGGCGGGGCATCTGATCGGCAACCACACCTTCGCCCACAGCTATTACGGCGGCGCCAACCCCGGCGACCTCGGCGCCGACATCGACCGCTGCGCGCCCCTGATCGCGCCCTACGCCACGACCCGGCCCCTGTTCCGCTTTCCGTTCCTCGCCGAGGGGCGGACCGTCGAGACCCGCGACCGGATGCGCGCCGTCCTCGTCGACCGGGGGCTGCACAACGCCCATGTCACCATCGACGCCTCGGACTGGTACGTCGATCAGCGCCTGCGCGAGCGGCTGGACAAGGAGCCCGGCGCCGACGTCGGCCCTTACGGCGACTTCCTCGTGCGCCACCTGCTGGACCGCGCCGCCTTCTACGACGGTCTGGCCCGCGACGTGCTGGGCCGCAGCCCGCCGCATACGCTCCTGATCCATCACACTCTCGCGACCGCCCTGTTCCTGCCGAAGGTGCTGCAGGGCTTTCGTGACGCGGGCTGGACCTTGGTCGATGCGGAAACCGCCTTCGCCGATCCGGTCTTCCAGTCGAAGCCCGACATCGCCCCCGCCGCCAACAGCCTGATCTGGCAACTGGCGAAGGCCGACGGCCGATTCGAGGCCCGGCTGCGCTCTCCCGGCGAGGACGGTCCCTGGGAGAAGCCCGCCATGGATGGGCTCGGCCTCTAGATCGCCACGTTCGCGTTGACCTTTGGGGCCTGTCTCGACATAAGGGCGGGCTTCGAGGCCGCCCCCTGATCGGGGCGGCTCTTCTGCTTTATCCATTTCGCGTATGGCCCCGTCGGCCGGTTGCGCCCCAGAACGTCAGATACCGACCATGCAAGTCGTCGAAAAATCCACCGAAGGTCTCAGCCGCGTCATCGCCGTGACCATCCCCGCCGCCGAGCTGAACGCCAAGCTGGACGCCAAGCTGAAGGAAGTCGCGCCGCAGATGAAGCTCAAGGGCTTCCGTCCCGGCAAGGTGCCCGCCGCCCACGTCAAGAAGACCTTCGGCCGTGAGTTCATGGGCGAGATCATCAACGCCGAGCTGAACGAGACGAGCCAGAAGGCCCTCGACGAAGCCAAGGTGCGCCCCGCCGCCCCGGCCGAGATGAAACTGATCTCCGACATGGACAAGGTCATCCTGGGCCAGGAAGACCTGGCCTATGAGATGGAGCTGGAAGTCATGCCCGACTTCACGCCCGTCGATCCCAAGACCCTCAAGCTGACCCGTCCGACCTATGAGGCGACCGACGCCGATCTGGACGAGGCCCTCACCGAGCTGGCCGGTCAGGCCAAGTCCTACGAGGACAAGAAGGGCAAGACCGTGAAGGCCGCTGAAGGCGACCAACTGACCATCGACTTCCTGGGCAAGCTGGACGGCGTGCCGTTCGACGGCGGCGCCGCCGAGGACGCGGATCTGGTGATCGGCTCGGGCCGCTTCATCCCCGGCTTCGAAGAGCAGCTGACGGGCGCCAAGGTCGGTGAAGAGAAGACCATCGAAGTCACCTTCCCGGCCGACTATCAGGCCGCCAACCTGGCCGGCAAGCTGGCGACGTTCGACATCAAGGTGAAGGCCATCAAGGCTGAAGCCCCCGCGGTCGTCGACGACGCCTTCGCCACCCGCATCGGTCTGGAATCGCTGGACAAGCTCAAGGAGCTGCTGCGCGACAATCTGAACCAGCAATACGCCGGCGCCGCCCGCTTCAAGCAGAAGCGCGCCCTGCTGGACCAGCTGGACAGCGCCCACAGCTTCGACCTGCCGCCCAAGATGGTCGACGCCGAGTTCGACGGCATCTGGCAACAGGTCCAGGCCGACAAGGCCAAGGGCGACCTGCCGGAAGAAGACGCCAAGAAGTCGGAAGACGAGCTCAAGGCCGAGTACCGCAAGATCGCCGAGCGCCGCGTGCGCCTGGGTCTGGTCCTGGCCGAGATCGGCCGCGCCAACAACGTCGGCGTCACCGATCAGGAACTGAACAACGCCATCATGGCCGAGGCCCGCAACTACCCGGGTCAGGAGCGTATGGTCCTGGACTTCTACCGCCAGAACCCCAACGCCGCCGCCCAGATGCGCGCCCCGATCTATGAGGAGAAGGTCGTCGACCTGATCTTCGGTCAGGCCGAGACGACCGATACGCCGATCACCAAGGAAGAGCTGCTCAAGGAAGAAGAAGAGGGCTGAGGCCGCTTCTTTCCGGACGCCGCTCCGGATCCTGACTGACCTTTGAAGGGCCGGTCCGTTCGCGGGCCGGCCCTTTCATTTGCCCCAAACCGTGGTAGCCACTCCGCCTCCCACCGTTCGTCCGCGAGAGACCCGATGTCCCTGTTCGCCGCCCTGCTCAGCGCCGCCGCCCTGATGGGCCAGACACCGCCTGTGCAGACAGCGCCCCAGGACGCCCAGACGCCGACGACCGTCGTTCCCGATGTCGAGGTCACCGCCCGGCGCGAGTCCGCCTATGAAGCCGCGCGGCGGTTCGTGGACGCCGTGGTCGAGACGCCTCCCGGCCGGGGCCTGGCGCGGTGGGACGGCCGTGTCTGCGTCGGCGTCATGAACATGCGCCGTGATGTGGCCCAGCCCTTGATCGACCGCATTTCCGACCGGATCGCGGAGGTCGGCCTCGACTTCGGCGCGCCGGGCTGCGAGCCCAATATCCTGATCGTGGCCGCCGACGACGGCGCCGCCGCCGCGCGCGCCATGGTCCAGTCGCGTCCCAAGGCCTTCGACGTCGGCGTCAGCGGCGTCAATCTCAGCAGCCGCGCGCTGCAGGCCTTTCAGGATTCCGACGCGGCGGTGCGCTGGTGGCGCCTGACCCTGCCGGTCGATGAGGACACCGGCGACGTGACGGTGCGCCTGCCGGGCCAGGATCCGGCCATGCGCGCCATCCGCGGGCCCTCGCGCATCCGCACCCAGGACCGCAACATCTTTGCGCGGACCTTCGTCATTCTGGACGTCAGCAAGAGCGCGGGCGTCGATATCAACGCGCTGGGCGACTACCTCGCCATGGTTTCGCTGGCGCAGATCGACGCGGACGCCGACGTCTCGGGCTACACCACCATCCTGAACCTGTTCGCCGATCCGACGGGTCAGCGCGAGATGTCGGACTGGGACCTCAGCTATCTGCGCGCCCTCTATTCGGCCCAGCTGAACGAGCGTCAGGTCTCGCAACAGGAAGGCAGCCTGGCCAACCGCATGACGACCCCGCCCCGGGAGTAGGCGCCGGGCGGCGCATTCAGGCGATTGCCGACAGCCGCATTCAGCCCTAGCGTGAGCGCCGAAAACCGGGGTTCGATCAAGGGGTGTGCGGATGGTTGGCTTTTCTGCCTGGGCGGCGATCGGCCTGACAGGTGTGATCCTGCAGACGGCCCCGGTTCCCGAGCAGGGACAGGCGGCGCCGCAGCAGCAGGACCAGGCTCAAACTCCCGCTACCCCGGTCGATGACATCGAGGTCCGTGCGGACCCGTTGCCCGCGGCGGTCCGCGACTTCGTGGACCAGATCACTGTTCCGATCCGGCAACGCGGCAGCGCGCGGTGGAATGGCCTGAAGGTCTGTGTGGGCGCCGTGAACATGCGCAGCGCCGCCGCCCATACCCTGGTCGATCACATTTCGAGCGTGGCGGCCGACTTCGGCCTCGAGCCGCGCGATCCGGGGTGCCAGCCGAATGTTCTGGTCATCGGCGCCGACGACGGTGCGGCCATGGCCGACGGCATGGCGGCCGCGCGGCCTCACGCCTTCCGTATCGGCTCCCTCCAGGCGGATCAGGGCAGCGCCGCCTTCGCGCGTTTCCGGACATCTGACGCTCCCGTGCGCTGGTGGCAGATCAGCGCGCCGACGGATTCCTATACCGGCCAGCCCACTATTCGTTTCCGCGGCCATCCGCCGCCCACGATCGCCATCTCGTCCAAGTCCGAGATGCGTCGCCGCATCCGCGATGACCTGAAGCGGGTCATCGTCATCGTCGATTTCAACCGGGCTGACGGGATGACCTTCAACCAGCTGGGCGACTACATCGCCATGGTCGCCTTCGCACAGATCGACCCCGAGGCGGACATCTCGGGATACCGGACGGTGCTCAACCTGTTCGACACCTCCGGGCAGGAAAGGGTGGACGGGCTCACCGACTGGGACCGGGCCTATCTGACGACGCTCTACGGCTACGGCAACGAACGCATCGTCCCGTCCCGTCAGGCGGAGGCGATGACGGCCGCCCTGCGTTCCGCCGAAACGCCCGGGGACTGACCCGCCCCGATCCCGCCCACCTTGCGTGAACGCTTCCGCAACGCGATATGCTGTTGAACGAGGCGGCGAACTCCCGAGTCGCCGCCCACAAGCATCCGAGAAGGCCATATGCGCGATCCGATCGACTACATCTCCAACAACCTCGTGCCCATGGTCGTGGAGCAATCCAGCCGGGGCGAGCGGTCCTTCGACATCTTCTCCCGCCTGCTGCGCGAGCGGATCATCTTCCTGACGGGTCCGTTCGAGGACACCATGGCCTCGCTGATCTGCGCCCAGCTGCTGTTCCTGGAATCGGAGAACCCCAAGAAGGAAATCTCCATGTACATCAACAGCCCCGGCGGTCAGGTGACCTCGGCGCTCGCGATCTACGACACCATGCAGTACATCAAGTCGCCGGTCTCGACCGTGGTCATGGGCATGGCCGCCTCGGCCGGCTCCCTGATCCTGACGGCCGGTGAGGCGGGCCAGCGCATCGCCCTGCCGAACGCCCGCATCATGGTCCACCAGCCCTCGGGCGGTTTCCGCGGCCAGGCTTCGGACATCGAGCTGCACGCCGCCGACATCCGCTACACCAAGCGCCGCCTCAACGAGATCTACGTCCAGCACACCGGCCGGACCTATGAGGAGGTCGAATCCACCCTCGACCGCGACCACTTCATGGACGCCGAGGCCGCCAAGGCCTGGGGCATCGTCGACCACGTCTACGACAAGCGCACCGAAGCCGAGGCCGACGGCATCAAGACCGTCTGATCCAGACGATCATTTCCGATCGAAGAGGGGCGCGCCGGACACGGCGCGCCCCTTTTTCTTTGTGCTAGCGTCGTTCCATGACCCTCGCTCCGACTCTGCGCACCCTCGTGATCGCCGCCATGGCCGCCGCGACCCTGTCCGGCTGCTACCCCTATCGCCTGACCGGCGACGACGTGGTCCCGACCGATGCGCGGCTGACGGCGGCGGGGATGCGGATCACGCCCGGCCTGCCCCTGGCCGAGGTCGGCGCCCGGCTGGGCCTGACGGTGACCGAGGAAACCCTGCCGGCGGCCTTCGGCCCCGTGGCCCTGACCCGGTTCGAGCATGCGACGCCCCGGCCACTCATCGTCTTCTGCGGCGGCAACATGTTCCGGCGTGAGCTGGGTGGGCAGAAGGTCGTGGCCCTGCTGGCCCCGCTCGGCGACGTCTGGATCTTCGACTACCCCGGCTATGGCGACTCAGCGGGGCAGGGGACGCCCGACCAGTTCGAGGCGATGAACCAGACGATCTCCGCCCGCGTCGACCACGCCTTCGCCACTGGCCGCACCGGCGACCTCGCCTTCTGGGGCCATTCGCTGGGCGGCACGGTCTGCGGCGATCTGGCAGGTCGCACCGACCACGCCTCCGATCTGGTGCTGATCTCCACCTTCCAGAGCTTCGAACAGGTCATTCGCGCGGGCGCCGCCCAGAAGGCCGGCCCGCTCGGCGGCCTCGTCCGGCCCGTCCTCTCGGACGACGTGCCCCGCTTCGATCTGGGCGTGGCGCTTGAGGGCTATCAGGGTACGGCCGTCGTGGTCGGGGCCCGCAATGACGACACCGTGCCCTTCCTCGCCACCGCCCGGCTGGAGCAGACCCTGCGCCGCGAGGGGGTGGCGACCCGCATGATCGCCGTCCCGGCCGCCGACCATTCGCGCATCCAGGAGACGCCCGGCCTGATCGACCAGATCGCCGAGGCCCTGAAAGCCGCCGGCTTCGGGGACTAATTCGGCGACTCTGTGCTATGGCCCCGCCCATGCAGCACACACGCGATCAGAAGGGGACCGTCGAGGTCGACGGCGAGCTCTACGACTGGGAGCTGCGCCGCCAGCCCCGGCGCACCACCGGCAACAACTGGGAAGGCATCGCCGTCAGCCTCTGGATGCAGGGCTACAAGCGCGAGGCCATCATCCAGTTTCCCATGCCGATGCGCGCCAACGGCCATCCGGACCTCGAGAAGCAGAAGGTCAACGTCGACTACGTCAAGAACGCGATCACCGCCGCCATCGAGGCCGGCTGGGAGCCCACCTCGCGCGGCAAGGCTGTCGAGTTCGACGTCGACGCCCAGGGGCGCTAACGGCCGTCAGGGCCGCTCCTTGAACACCCGGAAGCCCTTTTCCCCGGCGATCTGCAGCATTTCCGTGTCGCCCGAGGTGTCGCCATAGGCGGCGGCCAGCCGGATATCGGGCCCATAGACCGCCTGCAGACGCCGCACCTTCTCCGGCCCCCGGCAGTTCGGCCCGGCGAAAGCGCCGGACACCCGGTCGTCGGCGTCGAAGAACAGGGGCGTGCCCAGCAGGTTCTCGGCCCCCAGCCGTTTCGCGAAGGGCGCGACCGTGGTCACCGGCGAGGCGGTGACGATCACCCGGTGCGCCCCTTTGTCGCCCCAGGCGTTCCAGCAGGCGAGGGCGTCCGGTCGCATGAACCGGTCCCAGACGGCGTCGGCGAACCGGTCGGCCTCTGATTCCAGCGTCTGACGCTCCATTCCGCCCAGAAACTCCCGCACCGAGGCCGCCTTGATCCGTCCCCGGTCGCGATCGCGCGCATAGTGGGCCACCGCCGGCGCCAGCTTCAGCAGCCCCATGGCCCAGCCCGCCGGACCGGCCCGCCAGCGCAGGAATTCGGTGAAACTGTCGCGGATCGTCAGGGTGCCGTCGAAATCGAAGGCCACGACCGGCCGGCCGGGCTCGACCTGCACGCGCTCGCCCCTCTGGCGAACCGTGTCTGCGCTCCCCATGTCACTCATCCGCCGTGATCCCCATCGATACAGACCAATCCACGTCCATCACGAACTGCTCACCTTGAGCGGGGTTGTGAGTGGCGTTTGGATGGGTGATTGTCATTTTTTGAATATCTTCGCGTCCATAGTGATGGAATCAACGCGAAGGAAGCGCGAGAGTCCCATCCTCACCTGAGGGGAAAGACGCCGCGAGAGTGAGAAGGGTCCATGACCAAAGCCGCCGGAACTGACGCCAAGAGCACGCTGTATTGCTCCTTCTGCGGCAAGAGCCAGCACGAAGTGCGCAAGCTCATCGCCGGGCCGACCGTGTTCATCTGCGATGAATGCGTCGAACTCTGCATGGATATCATCCGCGAAGAGCACAAGATCGGCTTCGTGAAGTCCAAGGACGGCGTCCCGACCCCGAAGGAGATCCGCGAGGTCCTCGACGACTACGTCATCGGTCAGGGCCACGCCAAGAAGGTCCTCTCGGTCGCGGTGCACAACCACTACAAGCGCCTGAACCACGCGACGAAGAACAACGACGTCGAGCTGGCCAAGTCCAACATCATGCTGATCGGGCCGACCGGCTCGGGCAAGACGCTGCTGGCCCAGACCCTGGCGCGCATCATCGACGTGCCCTTCACCATGGCCGACGCCACCACCCTGACCGAAGCCGGTTATGTGGGTGAGGACGTCGAGAACATCATCCTGAAGCTGCTCCAGGCCTCGGACTACAACGTCGAACGCGCCCAGCGCGGCATCGTCTACATCGATGAGATCGACAAGATCAGCCGCAAGTCGGACAACCCCTCGATCACCCGCGACGTCTCGGGCGAGGGCGTGCAGCAGGCCCTGCTGAAGATCATGGAAGGCACCGTCGCCTCCGTGCCCCCGCAGGGCGGCCGCAAGCATCCGCAGCAGGAGTTCCTGCAGGTCGACACCGCCAACATCCTCTTCATCGTCGGCGGTGCCTTCGCCGGCCTGGAGAAGGTGATCTCGGCGCGCGGCGCGGGCGCCTCGATCGGCTTCGGCGCCAAGGTCAAGGAAATCGACGAGCGCCGCACCGGCGACATCCTCAAGGGCGTCGAGCCTGACGACCTGATGCGCTTCGGCCTGATCCCCGAGTTCATCGGCCGTCTGCCGGTTCTGGCGACCCTGGAAGATCTGGACGAAGCCGCCTTGGTCACCATCCTGACCGAGCCCAAGAACGCTCTGATCAAGCAGTACAAGCGCCTGTTCGAGATGGAGAACGTCAACCTGACCTTCACCGACGACGCGCTCAACGCCGTCGCCAAGAAGGCCATCACCCGCAAGACCGGCGCGCGCGGCCTGCGCTCGATCCTGGAAGGCATCCTGCTCGAGACCATGTTCGAACTGCCGACCTTCGAGGGCGTCGAGGAAGTGGTCGTCAACGCCGAGGTCATCGACGGCAAGGCCCAGCCCCTGCTGATCTATGCCGAGAAGAAGAAGGCGGCCGACGGCGCGGCGTAAGCCGGCCTTCACGCCAACCGATCAGGGGGCGCTTCCTTCGGGGAGCGCCCCTTTTCATGCCTTCAGCGGACCGTGATGCGATAGCGCGCGGTCTCGGCCGGGCGTGTTCCCGCCTCCCAGGGGCGGGCGTAGGCGAAGGTCAGGGTGGTCTGGCCCCGCCGGGCCGCCGTGAACGCCCATCGGGTCTCGGCGGCCCCCCCGGGCCTGTTGGCCGCCGTCGCGACCACGGCGCCGAATGGCTCTCCGCGCGCCAGAACCGTCTCGTCGAAGCTTTCCAGCCGCCATGCATAGCCGGTCCCGCTGTTCCCCGGCAGGGCGATGGACAGGGTCTGGCCCGGCCGCAGCACGGTCTCGCCGTCGCGGATCCCCGCCACGGGTCCAGGCGCCGGCGCCGGCCCGCCCAGACTCGGGAGCGAACCGCAGGCTGCGAGCACCGCCACCGCGAGGCCGGCGACGACGGCGACCTTCAGGACGGATCGAGAGAGGGGCAGGGGCATCAGGGAATCTCCTCGCGGCAGGGCCGTGCTGCGACACTAACCCAATCCGCCGGGCGCCGCCCTCCAGTCGGCTGCTGAGGCTGAATCCTGTCAGACGAACACCCGCAGCAGGGCTTCGGCGAACTCGTCCATGGTCCTCTGCGACATGGCGGTGTTGTTGAGCACCACCACCGCGCCGCGCCCGTCCAGCCGGTGCCCCAGCACCGAGCGATAGCCCATGGTGTTGCCGGTCTCCCAGGCTGCGCTGACGCTTTCGCCGCCGATCTGCACCTCGCGGATCCGGCCGCCCAGCGCATAGTGGTCCGAGGCGACCTCGACCGTGCACAGGGCCCGGCGCGAGGCAGGGGTCAGCAAGCGGGTGTCATAGACCCCGTGGGCGAAGCGCAGCAGGTCCTCTGCGGTGCTGAAATAGCCGCCCGCCGCCGCCAGATAGGCCGGGCGCGGACTGATCCACTCCACCGGCGGGTTGACGGTGCGGTAGGAGGTCGCATCCGTCGGAACCGACAGGGTCGTGTGGCTCATCGCCAGCGGGGCCAGAACCAGCGTCCGTATCGCCTCCGGGAAGGGCAGGCCGGTCACGGCCTCGACCACCGCCACCACGATGATCCAGTTGGTCAGGTTGTAGTCGAACCGGGCCCCGGGCTCGAAGGCCAGGTCGCCCATGGCGAAGGTCCGCACGGCCTCATCCGTCGTCATCGGCCGGTCGATCAGGGTCGCGTCGGCCCGGGTCAGGGGCGTGAACAGGTTGGGCACGCCGCTGCTGTTCGACAGCAGCCGACGCAGGGTGATCCGAGCGCCGGTGTCGGCCCGGTAGGCCTTCAGCCAGGTCGTGATCGGGGCGTCCAGATCCAGCTTTCCCTGATCGAACAGCCGCATCACCGCCACCGAGGTCAGCCGCTTGGAGATCGAGGCGATGCCCAGGGTCGTGCCGACCTGCATCGGAAGCGCCTTGGCGATGTCCGCCTGACCCGTCGCCCGCGCCAGCCGCACCCGACCGCCGCGCCCGAGCATCACGACGCCCTGAAACCCGCTGTCGCGCACCATGCCTTCGAGGATCGGCGTCACGGCCGCCTCCAGTCCCGGGGAAGCGCCGGCGGCCATCGACGCGCAGCCGGGCAGGGCGGCCATGGCGGCGCCGGCCGCGGTCAGCAGGGAACGGCGGTTGAAGCCTTGGGGTCTGGTCTCGGTCACGCTAGAACGCTCCTCACTCTGGTCGGGGACTGTCCGGTCGCGCCAGGGTCGTCCTGATACCCTGATCCGCCGCCGGAGCCTGTTTCATTGGTCTCGCCGACTGTCCTTCCAACCGGATTTCGGTGAACGACCGTGGGCGTCGGTGAGCGTCTGCGCGCCCGGGCGACGGCGCTTCTGCTCCTGCTCGCGGGGCTGGCGGTCCTGATCGGGCCGGCGCTCCAGCCGCTGATGACGCCGACTGCTCCGCCGCGCCCGGCCCTGAGCTGGAGCCTGTGCGACGCGCCCTCGACCTGCCGTCCGGTCCGGATCGACGGCCTGCGTCTCGACAGACCGGTCACCATCCTCCGCACCGCCTTCGTCGCCCGTCAGGGCCAGACCCCGGCGCCGCTCTCGGTCCACCTCGTCGCCATGGCAAGCGGCGAGGTCTGGTGGAACGGACAGCTGATCGGGCGCAACGGCCGCGTCGGTCCCGACCGCGCCGCCGAGACCCCGGGCCGGTTCAGCGCCGTCCTGTTCGTGCCTCCGGATCGGGTGCGCGACGGCGCCAATACTGTCGAGGTCCGGCTGTCGGCCCATCACCTCTGGGCGCCGGTCGCCCGGCCCATCCATCTGATCGCCATCGGCGCCTATGACGACCCGCTGAGGGGGGCGCTGGTCCACTATCTGCCGACCCTGCTGGCGGTCGGACTGCTGGCGTTGGCCCTGTTGTTCAACGTCCTGTTGTGGGCGACGCGCCGTCCGCCCGGCTCGGCCGCCTTCGCCGTCATGGCCGGGGCGGTGCTCTGTCAGGCCGTCATCGAGGCCGGCAAACTGGTCCAGACCTATGGCTATCCCTGGCAGCTTGGGCGGCTGATGGGGATCGTCGCCTGCGCCGCGCTCGCCGCCGCCGCCTTGGGCAGCCTCACGTCACGCTTCACCGCCGACCGGCGCGCGCGCCTTGCCCTGAACGCGGCTCTGGCCGTCGGACTGGCGACCGCCGTCTTCGGCCCGCCCTGGTGGGACGCCAAGGCGCTGTGGGCCTTCCGCTGCGGCCTCGCCGTCCTGCTGGCCGGAACGCTGTCAGGCCTGCTCAAGGACCAGCGCGGCGTCGTCTGGGCTGGTCTGGCCTGCGTCGCCGCCCTCGGCCTGTCCTGGACCCGGAACTTCCTCGACACCGGCTATTACTGGGGCTTTCTGGCCCTGTTCGGGTGGTGGGGCGTCCACGCCGTCCGGTCGCTGCGCCGCGAGGCCTCCGCCCCGGCCGTGGCCACGCCAACGCCCGACGACAGCCTCCTGTCGATCCCCAACGGCGGCTCGCGTCACCGGGTCCGCGCCGGGGACATCCTCCACATCCGCGCCGCCGACGACTATTGTCTGGTCCGGCTGGCGGATGGGCGCGAGCTGCTGTCGACGGCCAATCTCTCGGCCCTGATGGCGTTGGCCCCCGGCCGGTTCCTGCGCATCCACCGCAGCCACGCCGTCAATCCGCGCCGCATCGCCGTCGTCCATCGCGCGGGCCGGTTCGCGCGCACGGTCGAGATGGAGGGCGGGGAGCGTCTCGGCGTCGGCCGCACCTATTGGACCCGGCTCGAAGCCGGCCTCGCGCCGTCGGTTGAGGGGTAGCCTTCCGGGGGCGGACGGGTCTAGGGAGCGGTCCTGAAACCGGAGGCCCCGCCCGTGACCAATCCTGACACCGATCCCGACTTCGATTCCGGCGGTTACGACATCGACGACTGGTCGCGGCTGACGGCCTTCACCGGCCGGGTGGCGACCCTGGACGATGTTCAGGCCAAACAGGCGGTCTTCGCCCTCGACGACACCGAGCGGCCGTTCCCGCTGGATCTCGACCTGCCCCAGCCGGTGATCTGGTGGGAGGAGGACGGCGAACAGGCGGCCATCGCCGTCCAGGCCGAGTGCCACACCAATGCCGAGGGCGTGGAGATGGAGGTCGTCGGCCTGATCCTGCCGGACGGGGAGGCGGCCATCGCCCTGTTGGAAGACATCGACATCGTCGACGACACCGACCCGACCTGGCGCAAGCTGGTCTCGAGCGCCGTCGACGGCGTCTCTACCGACGACTGAACCTCAGACGACGTAGGGGATCAGCGGCGTATCCCCCCGTAAATACAGGGGATGTTTGGGACTGCCGTCGCCGTTCTGGCCGAAACACCACAGCTCGACCCCGTCGGCCCTCAGGGCCTCGATCAGGGCCTTTCCGGCGGGGGCCAGCGCCTTGTTGAGCTTGCCGTGGCAGACCACGACCTTGCCGGCCTTCGCCGCCTGGGCCCGGATCACCGGCAGGTTCTCGGGCGACACCGCCTCGACGCCGGGCGCCAGCAGCATCTTCGGATCGGTGGCGCGATAGTCGCCGACATTGGCCTTGACCATGGCGTCGAAGCCCTCGCGCTGGGTGAAGGTCCATTCGCGCGCGCAGGTCGGGTCGTTGACCATGGCGTCCGCGGTCGAGGGGTTCATGCCGATAAACAGGACGTAGCGCTCGGGGAAGGTCTCCCCCAGCCAGCGCCGCATCAGCTGGCGATACCGCCCGTCGGCGCTGAACGCCGCATCCCCCTTCACCCCCGGCATCAGGGCCAGCCGCACCTTGCCGCCGGGGTCGTGCCGCTCTGGACTGGAATGTTCAGCGGTCATTGTGCTGGCTCCAGGCAATCGGACTGGCGCCGATTCCCGCTGTGTTAGACTTCAGGTCTGGTCTTTGACATTCGCGGCGAACCCGCAAGCTCTTTGCACACCGTCTTTTCGCCGACGGATTGGGGTGGGCTTTTCGGGTGCGTAAATTCAAGCAGTTGTCGTCGTCTTCTGAGGCATCACTTACGAATTGCACTTTTTGCACCCACCTCTTTTGAGTGCAAAACGGTGTTCGAATACCCCGCGCCTACGCCTTGGCCGCCCGCTCCACGACCTTGGCCGCGTCCCACAGACCGTCCATCTCGGCGAGGTCGGACTGGTCGGGCGTGCGGCCGTCCTTCGCCAGCTCGGCCTCGATGAAGCCGAAGCGGCGCACGAACTTGGCGTTGGCGCCACGCAGCGCATCCTCGGGCTCGACCCCCAGCTTGCGGGCCAGGTTGGCGACGACGAACAGCAGGTCGCCCATCTCCTCGCGCGCCTTGTCCAGGTCGCCGGCGGCGATCTCGGCCTTCAGCTCGCCGACCTCCTCGTCCAGCTTGTCGAAGACCTCGTCGGTGGAGGGCCAGTCGAAGCCGACCCGCGCCGCCCGTTTGGTCAGCTTGGCCGCGCGGGCTAGGGCGGGCAGGCCCACGGGCACATCGTCCAGCACCCCGTGCTGGGCCTTGGCGGCGCGCTCGGCCGCCTTGATGTCCTCCCAGCGCGCCTTCTGCCCGGCCGCATCGCTCTTGGCCGCTTCATCAGCAAACACATGAGGATGTCGGCGTACCAGCTTGTCTGACATCGCATTTGCGATATCGTCGAAGGCGAACAGCCCGGCTTCCTCGGCCATGCGGGCGTGGAAGACCGTCTGGAACAGCAGGTCGCCCAGCTCGGACTTCAGCTCGGTCATGTCGCCCCGCTCGATGGCGTCGGCGACCTCATAGGCCTCCTCGATCGTATAGGCGGCGATGGTGGCGAAGGTCTGCTCCAGGTCCCACGGACAGCCGCCGTCAGGGTCCCGGAGCTTCGCCATGATGCCCAGCAGGCGTTCGATCGGGGTCATGCGGAAGGCGCCTCGGCGTCGCGGGCTTCCAGCGCCCGACGGATCTCGTCATGCCGCTCGGGCGTCAGGGGATAGCGCCTCAGGATCACCGCCGCCGAGGCGATCAGCAGTGCCGGAACCGCGATGAACAGGACCTGTAGCACCAGCAGCGAGGTCGGGCTGTTGCCCCCGACCGGCGGCTCGGCCTGGAAGCCCACCCAGCCCAGAACGACATAGGGGATCAGGGCGAAGACGTGGCCCAGCTTGGTCGTGGCGCTGAGGATGGAGAACATCAGGGCCGTCCGGTCCACCCCGGTCTCCAGCCGCACCTCGTCGCCCGCATCGGCCATCATGGCCCGCAGCAGGAACAGGCCGGCCGCATAGGGCAGGCCGGCGATGAACATGGCGACCGCCGTCAGGGCGAAGCTGCCGCCGGGCAGCAGGGTCGCGACGACGTACAGGGCCGCGAAGATGGTGCTGGCCACGGCCAGGGCCCGGTGCTTGCCGATCCGCGTGGCCAGCTTCGCCCAGATCGGGGCGCCACACAGGCCGCCGACGAAGTAGAGCAGCATGAAGATCGAGGCCGCCGCCTTGTTGTAGCCCTTCACCTGATCGAAGAAGAAGAACAGCAGGGCCCCGGTGATGCCCGGCGCGACACCCAGCACCACGTCCGAGGCCAGCAGTCGCGCCACTGTCGGGCGTTTGACGATGTCCCAATAGGCCTTGAGGCCGCCGTGGGCGGGCGCCCCCGCATTGACCGGCTCGGGCACGGCGAACAGGGCCAGGCCGATAGTGATCGGCAGGGCGGCGACGATGGCCCAGCCCATGACATGGACCCCGGCGACATAGTCTCCGAGCCCCAGCTGCACCACGGCCGCGGGCAGGATCAGGATGGCGATGACGCCGATGATGTTGAACGCCTGCCACCAGGCATAGACCCGGCTTCGCTGGTCGTACTGGGGCGCGAGCACCGCCGCCCAGCCCAGCTGGCTCAGGGTCCCGATCGAGAAGCCGATATAGAGCACCAGCAGCCAGGCGAAGAGATAGAAGGGCCCGGCGCCCGGCTTGACCATGACGAAGACCATCAGGGCCGCCAGCATCAGCACCGGGGTCGAGGCCGCCATCCACGGGCGATAGCGGCCGAAGCGGGTCCGCGTCCGGTCCATCGCCGCCCCGATCAGCGGGTCCGCGGCGATGTCGAAGGCCCGCACGGCCATGAAGACGAAGCCGACCATGGCGATGTCCAGCCCGACGTGGGTCGCATAGTACTCCGGCAGGGTGACCGGCAGGGCCACCCCGAACGCCGCCAGCGGCAAGCAGACGGTCGAGAAGGCCGCCAGCACCGCATTGGACCGCCGGGGCGCTCCGGCGGCCGGGGGGGCAGGGGAAGCGGAGACGTCGGTCGAGGACATGCGGCGATCCGTGCGGCCGGCCGGAGGATTCGGCCCGTCCCGTTATCGCAGCAATGACGCCGGGCGCAGAAGGCCAATTCCGCTTGCGGCCCGGGCCGTCCTCAGGCTTCCTCGCCGCATGGGTATACGCGCCGCCTTCGCCGCATTCGCCGCCTTCCTGCTGCTGGCCTTCGCGGGCGCGGCGAACGCCCAATCCTGCGACCGGGCAGGGGCCCAGTGGTCGGGGCAGGCCTTCTCCAACGCCATCTCCGTCTATTCGCTGGAGTGGTCGCCGTTCGGTCGGCCGGAGATGGGCTGGGAGACCTATCTGCCCCTCTTGCAGCGTGAACTGCGCACCGACTGCGCTCCCGGCACGGCCGACTTCGCCGCGGCGCTCGCCGCCTTTCAGGGTCGCTACGCCCTGACCCCGACCGGCGTCTTCGACCAGGCGACCTTCACAGTCCTCAAGGGCGTGCTGCAGGAGCGCCGGCCCTTCGTCATGGCCCGGACCCGCGACGAATGCCCCGACCCGCCGCCGCTGAACCAGCTGGGCTATCTCTCGCCGGAGGAGGAGCACGCCGACCGCCTGACCCGCCTCCTGCGCCGCGACACCCTGGACGCCTACCGCGCCATGGCCGCCGCCGCCCGGCGCGAGGTCCCGGCCATCGCCGCCGATCCGGAACTGCTGCAGATCTTCTCGGGCTTCCGCGATCCGGAGGCCGACGCCGCCCGTTGCGCCGCCGAGGCCAACTGCGACGGCGTCCGCCGCGCCGCCTGCTCGCCCCACCGCACGGGCGCCGCCGTCGACCTCTATGTCGGCCATATGGAGGGGATGGGCGTCGACTCGACCGACCCCGCCAGCCGCCTCTACATGACGCGCGGCCCCACCTACCGCTGGCTCGTCGCCAACGCCGCCCGCTTCGGCTTCGTCCCCTACCTCTACGAGCCCTGGCACTGGGAGTATGTCGGGACGCCCCGCGGGTGAAGGTGCGGCCCCTGACGCCCGGCGAACAGGCCCTGGCCCGCTCCGTCTTCGCCGACGCCATCCCGCTGGAGAGCGTGCGGCTGCTGGCCAGCCCGTTCGACCGCGCCTTCGTGCCCGGCGTCTGGTGGGGCAGGGGCTGGATCGTCTGGCCGGGACGCAGCCTGCCCGCCGACATCGCCCTGTCGCCCCTGTCTCTGCAGGCCACCCTGATCCACGAACTGGTCCACGTCTGGCAGGCCCTGAACGGCGTCAACCTGCTGCTGGCCAAGCTGAAGGCGGGCGACAGTGCCGCCGCCTACACCTATCCCCTTGATCCGGCCTGCGGCTGGGACCATCTGAATATCGAGCAGCAGGCGACGGCCGTGGAGCATCGTTTCCGCCTGTCGCGCGGCCAAAAAATGCCTGTGCACGCTGATTTTTATGACCGGCTATGTCCGTTTCCGAAACCGAGCGTTTCGACCTTGAGGCTTGAACCGCGCGCGGGATGAGCTAAATCCGCTACCGACGCTGTTACTGAATTGGCGTCCCTCATTCTCAAGGAGCGCCCCATGGCGAAGGTTCTGGTTCTCTATCATTCCACCTACGGCCATCTCGAGACGATGGCGCAAGCCGTCGCCGAAGGCGCGGGCTCGGTCGAGGGCGTGACCGTCGACATCAAGCGCGTCCCCGAGACCGTGCCGGAAGAGCTGGCCAAGGCCTCGCACTACAAGCTGGACCAGGCGGCCCCGATCGCCACCGTCGACGACCTCAAGAACTATGACGCCATCATCGTCGGCGCCGGCACCCGCTTCGGCACCGTCGCCTCGCAGATGCGCGCCTTCTGGGACCAGACCGGCGGTCTGTGGTTCTCGGGCGGCCTGATCGGCAAGGTCGGCGGCGTCTTCACCTCGACCGCGACCCAGCACGGCGGTCAGGAATCGACCATCCTCGGCTTCATCCCGACCCTGCTGCACCACGGTCTGGTCGTCGTCGGTCTGCCCTATAACTATCAGGAGCAGATGACGCTGGAAGCCATCCACGGCGGCAGCCCCTACGGCGCCACCACCATCACCGGCGGCGACGGCTCGCGTCAGCCTTCGGACATCGACCTCGGCGGCGCCCGCCATCAGGGCAAGCATATCGCCGAGATCGCGAAGAAGCTGCACGGCTAAGGCGATGACCACCCAACCGGCGATCTTCTTCGGCCACGGCTCTCCCATGAATGCGCTCGGCGGCCCCTATACGGCGGCCTGGCGCGAGCTGGGGCAGGCGGTGGGCAAGCCGAAGGGCGTGGTCATGATCTCGGCCCACTGGGAGACCCGTGGGCTGGGCGTGACCGCACAGGCGCGGCCTGAGACCATCCATGACTTCGGCGGCTTCCCGCCGGCGCTGCATGCGGTCCAGTACCCCGCGCCGGGATCGCCGGAACTGGCGGCGCGCGTCGCCGAACTGGCCGGCGCCCTGCCGGTCGAGCAGTGGGGTCTGGATCACGGGACCTGGTCGGTGCTGGTCCATGTCTGGCCCGAGGCCGATGTGCCCGTCGTCCAGCTGTCCCTCAATCGCGACCTGACCGCGCGTCAGCACTATGAGCTGGCCAAGGCGCTCAGGCCGCTGCGGGAGGAGGGGATCGTCATCGCCGGCTCCGGCGATTTCGTCCACAACCTGCGCACCTGGAAGCGGACGGAGGACGACGGCCCCTATCCCTGGGCCGCCAGCTTCAACGAGGCGGTCAAGGCGGCCTTCGTCAGCGGCGATCACGACGCCCTGATCGACTGGGTCCATCTGGCCGAGGACGCCCAGCTCAGCGTCCCCACCGACGAACACTATCTGCCGCTGCTCTATATCGCGGCCCAGCATAAGCCCGGCGAGCCCGTCGCCTTCTTCAACGACGAGATCGTCGGCGGCTCCATCTCGATGACGGGCGTGCGGATCGGTTAGGCGGCCCTACGCCGCCTCGACCATCTTCTGGATCGCCACATAGTCCGTCTTGCCGGTGCCCAGAACCGGGACCTCGGCGACGGTGATGATCTTCTTGGGGATGGCCAGTTCGGGGGCGCCGTGGTCGCGGGCCCATTCCGACAGGCGGGCCGAGGTCGCGGCCGCATTGTCGGTGACCAGCACCAGCTTCTCGCCCTTGCGGCTATCAGGCACTGAGACAACGGCATGACGGTTGTCGGGCCAGACGGCCGAGGCCAGACCCTCGACGGCGGTCAGGGAGACCATCTCGCCGCCGATCTTGGCGAAGCGCTTCACCCGGCCGAGGATGGTGACATAGCCTTCCTCGTCGATGTCGACGATGTCGCCGGTGTCGTGCCAGCCGTCGGCCAGCGGATCCAGCGCCTCAGGGTCCTCCGGCGAGATATAGCCTTCCATGACGTTCGGGCCGCGCAGGTACAGGCGGCCGCCGCCGGTGATGCCCGGCACCTCGTCGATGCGGTATTCGATGCCCGGCAGGATCTGGCCGACCGAGCCCGGCCGGTTGCGGTCCGGGTGGTTCACGGCGACCACGGGCGCGGCCTCGGTCGCCCCATAGCCTTCCAGCAGGGCCACGCCGCCGAACTTGGTGTTGAAGATGTGCCGGGTCTCGTCGCGGACCTTCTCGGCCCCGGCCACGGCGAACTGAAGCGTGGCGAAGTCGTCCGGCTCGGCGACGCGGGCGTACTGGTTCAGGAAGGTGTCGGTCGCGAACAGGATCGAGGCCTTCACCTGCGGGAGCAGGTCGGTGATCTGTTTGGCGTGCAGCGGGGAGGGGTATTCGAACGCCTTCATCCCCTGCAGCAGCGGGAGGATGACCCCGCCCGTCAGGCCGAAGGAGTGGAATGTCGGCAGCGGGTTGAACATCACCCACTCGGGCTTCAGGTCGATGTGCAGCGCCACCTGACGGGCGTTGGCGACCAGATTGGTCTGGCTGAGGACCACGCCCTTGGGCGCGCCGAAGCTGCCGGAGGTGAACAGGACCACGCCCGGCCCGTTCGGGTCGGTCTTCGTGCGGAAACGCCTGGGCGCGATGCCCGCGGCCAGGCCGAAGAGCTTGTCCGGCAGGCCGATGGTGGCGCGGACGTCGTCCAACCAGGTGATCTCGGCGACCTTGCCGAGCGCGTCGGTCAGCTCCTCCAGCTTGGCCTGCTGGATGAAGCGCTTGGCCGAGAGGATGCGTTTGACGCCCGAGGTCGCCAGCGCCGCCTTCAGATTGGCCTCGCCTGCGGTGAAGTTAAGCATCACCGGCACCCGGCCGAAGGCGTGCAGGCCGAAGAAGGTGACGACCACCCCCATCGACGACGGCAGCAGGACGCCGACCCGCTCGCCCGGTTCGGTCATGGCGGCGATCTTGCGGCCCAGCACGAAGGCGGCGCGGATCAGGCCGGTGTAGGTGATGGGCTTGCGGTCCTGGTCCTCCAGGATCTCCTTGTCGCCGAACCGCGCCCGCGCCGCGATCAGGGCGTCGAACAGGGTCTCTTCATAGGCGGCCGGCTTAAGGGCGCTGGAGTTCGGGGCGAACGGCAAGCGGTAATCTCCTCCGGGAAGCTCCACGGCTTCCTCGCATCAGGCGGCGGAACCTAGTGCCCTCGGCGCGGCTTGAAAAGATAAGTTACGTCGCGTGAAGCCGTTCCCGCCTGCGAACGCTGAAACCAGTCGTGCTGGCCGCCTGCCTTGCCTTCCGGGCCCGGAAAGACGAAATACCGGCCATGGTCACCCTGATCGACACCCTGAAGACGTCGCCGTCCGCCCTGCGTCACCCCGAGAAGCAGAACCGCCCGGAATCGGCGGTGCTCAAGAAGCCGGACTGGCTGCGGGTCAAGGCGCCCGGCTCGGGCCAGTACAACGCCACAAAGGACATCGTCCGCTCCAAGGGGCTGGTGACGGTCTGCGAAGAGGCCGCCTGCCCGAACATCGGCGAGTGCTGGAGCCAGAAGCACGCCACCCTGATGATCATGGGCGACACCTGCACGCGGGCCTGCGCCTTCTGCAACGTCAAGACGGGCCTGCCCCAGCCGCTGGATCCGGAAGAGCCGGGCAAGGTCGGCCTGGCCGTTCAGCAGATGGGCCTGAACCACGTGGTGATCACCTCGGTGGACCGCGATGACGTCGCCGACGGCGGCGCCGCCCACTTCGCCGAGGTCGTGCGCCAGATCCGCCTGCAGGCGCCCCAGACGACCATCGAGATCCTGACCCCCGACTTCCTGCGCAAGGACGGGGCGGCCGAGGTGATGATCGATGCGAAGCCCGACGTCTTCAACCACAACCTCGAAACCGTGCCGCGCCTCTATCTGAAGATCCGGCCCGGCGCCCGCTACTTCCACTCCCTGCGCCTGTTGCAGATGGTCAAGGAGCGCGACCCCAACCAGTTCACCAAGTCCGGCATCATGGTCGGTCTGGGCGAGACCAAGGAGGAGGTCATGCAGGTCATGGACGACATGCGCTCCGCCGGCGTCGACTTCATCACCATCGGCCAGTACCTGGCGCCGACCCGCAAGCACGCGGCCATCGAGCGCTTCGTCACGCCGGAAGAGTTCAAGGCCTATGAGGCCATCGCCCGGGCCAAGGGTTTCCTGATGGTGTCCTCGTCGCCCCTGACGCGCTCCTCGCACCACGCCGGCGACGACTTCGCCCGGCTGAAGGCGGCGCGTGAAGGTCAGAACAGGCGTTGAGGGCTGACACCGCCCCGGTCTGGAGCCTTCTGTTCCGGATCGGGCTCTTCGCGGCCTTCGCCGATGTCGCCCTTCTGACGACCCTGGCGGCCGGGCCTCTGCCCTTGAGCGCAAACCCGGTCTGGCTGGCCTATGTCGCCATCGTGGTCGGGATCGCCGTCGTCGCCCTGGTGCTGCGCAGGACCGGTCGGCTTCAGCTGGCGGCCATCGTCATTGCGGCCGAGCTTCTGCCATTGGCATTCTGGTGCGTGCTGTTTATCGGCATGACCAACGGGATCGACGTTCTGGAACGGCTTTCTCTCAATCCGCCGAGCGTCGCCGCTCCCCGACCGACAGACTGAGTTTGGCTCTCCACCGCGTCACCCGCATCCTGCCCTATGAACCCGCCCAGCTCGCCGCGCTGGTGGCGGACGTGCGCGCCTATCCGGACTTCGTGAAGTGGGTCACCTCGATGCGCGTCTGGAACGCGCGCGAGGAGGCGCCGGGCGTGACCCTGCTCGACGCCGAGGCCCAGGTGGGCTTTTCCTTCCTGAAGGAGCGGTTCTCGACCTGGGTGCGCCATGACACCAATCTGCCGCGCGTCGAGGTCGGCCTGATCCGCGGGCCGTTCAAGCATCTGAAGAACCGTTGGGACTTCCATGAGGACCCGGCCGGGACCCGGCTGGAGTTCATGATCGACTTCGCCTTCAGGAGCCCGATCCTGAACGCCATGCTGAACGCCAACTTCGATCTGGCCGTGTCCAAGCTGATCTCCAGCTTCGAGGCCGAGGCCAAACGCAGGTACGGATGACCATGGCCTTCGACTTCGACGCGACCGTGGTAGGGGCAGGGGCCGTGGGTCTGGCCTGTGGACGGGCGCTGGCGAAGCGCGGCCTGACCGTTCTGGTGCTGGAGAAGGAAGGCCATATCGGCCAGGGCGTCTCCTCGCGGAACTCCGAGGTCATCCACGGCGGCCTCTACTATCCGACCGGGTCGCTGAAGGCGCGCTTCTGCGTCGAGGGGCGTCGGGCGCTGTATGCCTTCCTCGAAAGCCACAAGATCGACTACCGCAAATGCGGCAAGCTGGTCGTGGCGACGGAAGAGGGCGAGGTCGCCCATATCGAGGACATCTTCAAACAGGCCACGACCAACGGCGTCGAGGGGCTGGAGCATCTGACCGGGGCCCAGGCGCGGGCCATGGAGCCGGCGCTGAACGCCCATGCGGCCATCCTGTCGCCCGAGAGCGGCCTGTTCGCCAGCCACGACTATATGCTGGCCCTGCAGGGCGAGATCGAGGACGCGGGCGGCTCGGTGGTCCTGTCGACCCCCTTCGAACGCGCCGAGCCCCTGCCGGGCGGGGGCTTCACGATCACGGCGGGCGGGGAGGGTGGAGCCACGCTCACCACCCGCTTCCTGGTCACCGCCCCGGGACTGCAGTCCCAGCACGTCGCCGGCCTGATCGAGGGCTATCCCGCCGACCGCATCCCGGCAGGCCATTTCGGCAAGGGCATCTATTTCCGCCTGACCGGCAAGGCCCCGTTCGACCGGCTGATCTATCCGCCGCCCATCGCGGGGGCGCTGGGCACCCACTACCGCAAGGATCTGGGCGGTCAGGCCGTGTTCGGGCCGGACCTCGTCTATGTCGAGACCGAGGACTATTCGGTCGATCCGGCGAAGGCGGAAGAGTTCGCCCGCTATATCCGCCGCTTCTGGCCCGGCCTGCCCGACGGCGCCCTGACGCCCGACTACGCCGGCATCCGGCCCAAGCTGCACGGCCCCGGCGAGCCCCAGCCCGACTTCCAGCTGCGTGGCGCCGAGGATCACGGCATCGAGGGGCTGATGGCCCTGTTCGGCATCGAAAGCCCCGGCCTGACCAGCTCCCTGGCCATCGGCGAGGCAGTCGCGGAGCGGCTGATCGACCCGGGTTCCTGAGAGGCGAAACTGCCCCTTGAAACTTCGGGCGTGTTCCGGCATAAGCCCCCGCTCGCAGGCGGCTCACCGATGGGCCGCCGCTTCTGTTTTTCGCGTTTCCTCCCCGGAAGCGCCGAGCCCTGAGATTGAGACGGACATGGCTGTTCCGAAGCGCAAAGTATCCCCCTCGCGTCGCAACATGCGCCGCGCCCACGACGCCCTGACCTCGAACGCCTACACCGAGGACAAGGACACGGGCGAGCTGCGCCGCTCGCACCACATCGACCTGAAGACCGGCACCTACCGCGGCCGTCAGGTTCTGACGCCCAAGGAAGACTAGTTCTTTCAGGTGTTTGGCCGCTGATGCGGCTGACCGGGAATTGAACGGCGCGCGATAGCCTCGCGCGCCGTTTTCGTGCGTTACAGTCGGGCTTCGACCTTCGGAGCCCTGCCCATGATTCGCCGCGCCCTCGCCCTGACGACCGTCGCCGTCCTCGCGCCCGTTCTGGTCCTGGCGGCCTGTGACCGGTCAAAGCCCGCAGAGAAGGCCGAGGCGCCCGCCGCCACTGCCCCGGTCGAGACCGCCTCCATCGACCCGAATCTGCTGACCCCCGACGGCATCGGAGCGATTCGCATCGGTCAGAGCATCGGCGAGGTTCAGGCCCTGTCCGGCATGTCCGACACCCCCATCAATGACCCGTCCGGCTGCAACATCTTCCACCCCTCGCGCGCGCCCGCCGGGGTCATGGTCATGGCCGAGCTGGGCCACGTCACCCGGATCAGCCTGCACGAAGGCGCGACAGTGAAGACGGCCAAGGGCTTCGGCGTCGGCTCGGAAGGCTCTGCGATCAAGGCGGCCTACGGCGGCGGCGTGATCGTCCACCCGGCCAAATACGAACCGGCTCCGGCCCAGGACCTCTATGTCTGGGCCAAAGGCGGCTCGACCCAGTATGTCGCCGACCCGGAGGCGCGCGGCGTCCGCTTCGAGGTCGGGACCGACGGCAAGGTGACGGCGGTCCATGCGGGCGGCCCGTCGATCCAGCTGGCCGAAAGCTGCGGCTGATCTGCAACCGGACGCTTGCGGGTTTAAGTTTCGGCGGTCGCGGGCTAAACCCCGAGGCATTCCCGAAATCATCCGCCAGAGCAGCGCCTGAATGACCGACATCGCCGACATCGTCGCCCGCCAGATCCTCGACAGCCGTGGCAATCCGACCGTCGAGGTCGATGTGACCCTGGACGACGGCTCCTTCGGCCGCGCCGCCGTGCCCTCGGGCGCCTCGACCGGCGCCCACGAGGCCGTTGAACTGCGTGACGGCGACAAGGGTCTGTGGGGCGGCAAGGGCGTCCAGAACGCGGTCGACGCCGTCAACGGCGAGATCTTCGACGCCCTGTCAGGCATGGACGCGGAAGACCAGCGCCGCATCGACGAGGCGATGATCGCGCTGGACGGCACCGAGAACAAGGGCCGCCTGGGCGCCAACGCCATCCTCGGCGTCTCGCTCGCCGTCGCCAAGGCCAGCGCCATCTCGGCCGGCCTGCCGCTCTACCGCTACGTCGGCGGCGTCTCGGCCCGCGTCCTGCCCACCCCGATGATGAACATCATCAACGGCGGCATGCATGCCGACAATCCGATCGACATCCAGGAGTTCATGATCCTGCCGACCGGCGCCGAGAGCTTCTCCGAAGCCCTGCGCATGGGTTCGGAGATCTTCCACGCCCTGAAGAAGGCCCTGAAGGACGCCGGTCACAACACCAACGTCGGCGACGAGGGCGGCTTTGCCCCCAACCTGGCCTCGGCCGAGGAAGCCCTGAGCTTCATCACCAAGGCGGGCCAGTCGGCCGGCTATCTGGCCGGTGAGGACTTCCACCTGGGCCTCGACGTCGCCTCGACCGAGTTCTTCAAGAAGGGCAAGTACGAGCTGACCGGCGAGGGCAAGTCCTTCGACGCCGACGGCATGGTGGGCTACCTTGCCGACCTGTGCGAGCGCTTCCCGATCGTCTCGATCGAGGACGGCTGCGCCGAGGACGACTTCGACGGCTGGAAGCTGCTGACCGAGCGCCTGGGCGACCGCATCCAGCTGGTCGGCGACGATCTGTTCGTGACCAACCCGGCCCGTCTGGCCGCCGGCATCGGCGAGGGCCTGGCCAACTCGATCCTGATCAAGGTCAACCAGATCGGCACGCTTTCGGAGACTCTGGATGCGGTCGATATGGCCAATCGCGCCGGCTACACCTCGGTGATGAGCCACCGTTCGGGCGAGACCGAGGACTCGACCATCGCCGACCTGGCCGTCGCCACCAACTGCGGACAGATCAAGACCGGCTCCCTGGCCCGTTCGGACCGCACGGCCAAATACAACCAGCTGCTCCGCATCGAAGAGATGCTGGGCGACCAGGGCGCCTATTACGGCGACGGCATGCTGCTGAAATAAAAGGGGAAGGGGGCAGGCCTCAGGTCTGTCCACCGACCAACGCCGTTCCTCCACAGACCCGCCCGTCGGCAGCCCCGACCGGCGGGTCTGTCTGTATTAGACTGCCTGCATCCCCCACGCGTCCACGGTTCGTCGAATCCCGGTTTCACGGTTGAAACAAAGGTTACGAACTTATGGTCAAGCTACCGTTTGTTAGGCATTTTCGGTGATGTTCGGTCAACTGTACCCACGCTCAGAAGGAGCGTTCGCTTTGCCCGAACGGATGAAACCGTATTCCCTGTCCGCCTTCCTGTTGCTTTTGTTCGCCTACCTCGGCGTTCAGGCGATGACGGGCGAACGGGGCCTGCTCAGCGGCCATGCCCGCGACGCCCTGCTGGCCGAGCGCGAGGCCCAACTCACCGAGCTTAGCCAGAAACGCGCCGACCTGGAGGTCCGCGCCCGCTATCTGCGAACCAATAGCCTGTCGCGCGATCTGCTCGAGGAGCGGGCCCGTGTCGTGCTCGGCTTCGCCGACCCTCGCGACTATGTGGTGCATGTTTCGGCTCCGGTCGGCCCGGACGCAAAAGTTATGGCTTCCTGAACTATTGTTACAGCCGGACCGGCTCGCTTTGCGTTACAGGATCGAAGGCTGCTAAAGCCGCTTTCCGTAACGATAAGAAGCCCTGAAGCCAGTGTGGTTCTTCGGGGCTCCAGCCGGGAGATGCCGGATGGCGAAAGCCCCCTCCGCTAAGACCGCCGCGAAACCCGCGGCAAAGACCGACAAGATCCCGAACACGCCCACAGCGTCCAAGGAAGACCTGCTCCGCTACTATCGCGAGATGGTGCTGATCCGCCGCTTCGAGGAGCGCGCGGGCCAACTGTACGGCATGGGGCTGATCGGGGGCTTCTGCCACCTGTACATCGGCCAGGAAGCCGTCGCCGTGGGCGTTCAGGAGAGCGTCAAACAGGGCCACGACAAGATCATCACCGGCTATCGCGACCACGGCCACATGCTGGCCGCCGGGATGGACCCCAAGGAAGTGATGGCCGAGCTGACCGGCCGCTCGGGCGGTTCGTCCAAGGGCAAGGGCGGCTCGATGCACATGTTCGACGTGCCGACCGGCTTCTACGGCGGTCACGGCATCGTCGGCGCCCAGGTGGCGCTGGGCACCGGCCTGGCCTTCGCGGGCAAGTACCGCGGCGATGACTCGGTCGCCTTCGTCTATTTCGGCGACGGCGCCTCGAACCAGGGTCAGGTCTACGAGAGCTTCAACATGGCCCAGCTGTGGAAGCTGCCGGCCATCTACATCATCGAGAACAACCAGTACGCCATGGGCACGAGCATCGAGCGCTCGTCCTCCACGACCGAACTCTATATGCGCGGCGCCTCGTTCGGCATCCCGGGCGAGCAGGTCGACGGCATGGACGTCCTGGCGGTCAAGGATGCGGTCGAACGCGCCGTGGCCCGCGCCCGGGCAGGCGAGGGGCCCTTCATCCTCGAGGTGAAGACCTACCGCTATCGCGGTCACTCCATGTCCGACCCGGCCAAATACCGGTCCAAGGAAGAGGTCGACGAGGTCAAGAAGACCCGCGACCCGATCGATCACGTCAAGCTGCTACTGGAGGAGGCCAAGGCCACCGAGGACGAGCTGAAGGCGATCGACAACGAGATCAAGGCCATCGTCGCCGAGGCCGTGCAGTTCGCTCAAGAGAGCCCGGAGCCGGATCCGTCCGAGCTCTATACCGACGTCTACGTAGAGGCCTGATCCGTGACCGATATTCTGATGCCGGCGCTGTCCCCCACCATGGAAGAGGGCACGCTGACGAAATGGCACATCAAGGCCGGCGACACCGTCAAGGCCGGTGACGTCATCGCCGAGATCGAAACCGACAAGGCCACGATGGAAGTCGAGGCCGTCGACGAGGGCGAGGTACTGGAAATCCTGGTGCCGGAAGGCACAGAAGGCGTGAAGGTCAACGCCCTGATCGCCCGCCTGTCCGGCGACGACGCCGGCGCCAAGGCCCCGGCCGCCGCCGCCGCGCCTGCCGAAGCCGCTCCGGCTGAAGCGCCGAAGGAAGAGGCCGCCGCTCCTGCTGCCGCCGCCCCGGTCGCCGCTCCGAAGGTCGAGCTGCGCGATCCCGAGTTCCCGGAAGGGACCAAGCTGGTCAAGACGACCGTGCGCGACGCCCTGCGCGACGCCATGGCCGAGGAAATGCGCCGTGACGAGGCCGTCTTCCTGATCGGCGAGGAAGTCGCCCAGTACCAGGGCGCCTACAAGGTCAGCCGGGAGTTGCTGCAGGAGTTCGGCGACCGCCGCGTGGTCGACACCCCGATCACCGAGCACGGCTTCGCCGGCCTGGGCGTCGGCGCCGCCATGTCGGGTCTGAAGCCGATCGTCGAGTTCATGACGTTCAACTTCGCCATGCAGGCCATCGACCACATCATCAACTCGGCGGCCAAGACCCTCTACATGTCGGGCGGCCAGATCCGCGCGCCCATCGTGTTCCGCGGTCCCAACGGCGCCGCCAGCCGCGTCGGCGCCCAGCACAGCCAGGACTATTCGGCCTGGTACGCCCAGGTGCCGGGCCTGAAGGTCGTCGCCCCTTACGACTCGGCCGACGCCAAGGGCCTGCTCAAGGCCGCGATCCGCGACCCGAACCCCGTCGTCTTCCTCGAGCACGAGATGATGTACGGCATCGAGTTTGACGTGCCCGAGGTCGAGGACTACATCGTCCCGATCGGCAAGGCCAAGGTTCGCCGCGAAGGCACGGACGTCACCATCACGGCCCACGCCCGCATGGTCGGCTTCGCCCTGCAGGCCGCCGAGAAGCTGGCCGAGGACGGCATCAGCTGCGAGGTCATCGACCTGCGCACCCTGCGTCCGCTGGACCACGAAACCATCGTCGCCAGCGTCAAGAAGACCAGCCGTCTGGTCTCGGCCGAGGAAGGCTGGGGGCCGATGGGCGTCGGCGCCGAGGTCGTGGCCCGGGTGATCGAGCACGCCTTCGACTACCTCGACGCCCCGCCGTTGCGGGTCCACCAGGAAGACGTGCCTCTGCCCTACGCCGCCAACCTCGAAATCCTCTCCCTGCCGGGCGTGGACAAGATCGTCGCGGCCGTGAAGGCGGTGATGGCGTGAGCGGACCGGCCGAATTCGAGCTGACGGTGCCCGACAGCGTCGCGGCCGATCCGGACGCGATCGAGGTCATCCGCATGTGGTGGTCGAACAAGGAGCCGGTGATGGCGGTGAAACCCGCCTTCAGCGATCCCGCCAAGTTCGGCGAGCTGCTGGCCATCGCGGCCCGGCACATGGCCCATGGCTACGCCCTGCGGCACGGCCATGACGAGAAGGCGGCCTATAACCGCATTCTTCAGGGGCTCAGCGAGGTGATCAAGGCTGACAATGTCGCCACCGTCACCGAGCCCACCGTTTTGAAGGGAGGCAATGCCTGATGACCGACATCCTGATGCCCGCCCTGTCGCCCACCATGGAAGAGGGCGTTCTGGCCAAGTGGCACGTCAAGGCCGGCGACGTGGTCAAGGCCGGCGACGTGATCGCCGAGATCGAGACCGACAAGGCCACGATGGAAGTCGAGGCCGTCGACGAGGGCGAGATCACCGACATCCTGGTGCCCGAAGGCACCGAGGGCGTGAAGGTCAACACCCCGATCGCCCGCCTGAAGGACGAGGGCGGCGCCGCCGCTCCCGCGCCCAAGGCCGCGCCTGCTGCGGCTGAGGCTCCGAAGGCCGCCGCGCCTGCCGCTGCTGCTCCGGCTCCGGCCGCTGCCGCCGCGCCGGCTCCGGCCGCGCCGAAGGCCGCTTCGGGCGAACGCGTCTTCTCCTCGCCTCTGGCCCGCCGTCTGGCCGCCCAAGCCGGTCTGGACCTGAAGTCCATTGCGGGCACCGGTCCGCACGGTCGCGTGGTCAAGCGCGACGTCGAGGCCGCCGGAAAGGGCGGGGCCGCCAAGGCTCCGGCCGCCGCTTCCGCGCCTTCGCCGGAGTTCCGTAAGGTCCAGTCCCTGGCCCAGATGGGCATTCCGGACGGCAGCTACGACCTCGTCCCGCTGGACGGCATGCGCAAGGCCATCGCCCGCCGCATGGTCGAATCCATCCAGCAGGTTCCGCACTTCCCGCTGACCATCGACGTCGAGATCGACGCCCTGCTGGCCGCGCGGACCAAGGTCAACGCCCTGCTCGAGAAGTCGGGCGTCAAGGTCTCGGTCAACGACTTCGTCATCAAGGCCGCCGCCATGGCCCTGAAGGCGGTGCCGGAAGCCAACGCCAGCTACAGCCCCGAGGGCATCGCGATGCACCACCACGCCGACGTGGCGATGGCGGTGGCGATCGACGGCGGTCTGATCACCCCGATCATCTTCAAGGCTGAAACCAAGACCCTGTCGCAAATCGCTGTAGAGTCGAAGGATCTGGCCAAGCGGGCGCGTGAGCGCAAGCTGAAGCCGGAAGAGTTCCAGGGCGGCACCTTCTCGGTGTCCAACCTGGGCATGTTCGGGATCAAGCAGTTCTCCTCGATCATCAACGAGCCCCAGGGCGCGATCATGAGCGTGGGCGCGGGCGAGCAGCGTCCGGTCGTCAAGAACGGCCAGCTGACCGTGGCGACCGTGATGACGGTCACCGTCACCTGCGATCACCGCGTGGTCGACGGCGCCACCGGCGCCCGCTTCCTGCAGGCCTTCAAGCCCCTGATCGAAGATCCCGTGACGATGCTGGCCTGAGGTCAGCGCGATGACCTCGGTCTATGACTTCAGCGCCCAGAGCCTCGACGGCGAGCCGGTCTCCTTCGACCGGTTTCGCGGTCAGGCCCTGCTGATCGTGAACACGGCGTCCAAATGCGGCTTCACCGGCCAGTACGCCGGTCTGGAGACCCTGCACCGCCAGTTCGCCGATCAGCCGTTCGAGGTCCTGGGCTTTCCCTGCAACCAGTTCGGCAATCAGGAGCCCGGACTGGCCGACGAGATCGCGACCTTCTGCTCGACCCAGTTCGACGTGTCGTTCCCGATGTTCGACAAGGTCGAGGTCAACGGCCCGCACCGGCACCCGCTCTACGCCTGGCTGACCAGTCAGAAGCGCGGCTTCCTCGGCTCGAAGACCATCAAGTGGAACTTCACCAAATTCCTGACCGACCGGGAGGGAAGGGTGGTCGCCCGCTATTCCCCCCAGACTGAACCCTCGGCGATCCAGGCCGACATAGAGAAGTTGATCTGATCATGGCTGTTGAATTCGACCTCATCGTCATCGGTTCGGGCCCCGGCGGCTATGTCGCGGCCATTCGCGCCGCGCAGCTGGGCCAGAAGGTCGCCATCGTCGAGCGCGAGAGCCTGGGCGGCATCTGCCTGAACTGGGGCTGTATCCCGACCAAGGCCCTGCTCAAGTCGGGCGAGAAGTTCGAGAGTCTGTCCCATCTGAAGGACTACGGCCTGTCCGCCTCCGGCGCGACCTTCGACTTCGACGCCATCATCCAGCGCTCGCGCGGCGTGGCGTCGACGATGAACAAGGGCGTCACCTTCCTGATGAAGAAGAACAAGATCGAGGTCATCGAGGGCTCGGCCAAGCTCGAGAAGGGCCCGGCCGCTCCCAAGGTGGTCATCGATCTGAAGGCCGGCGGTTCGCGCACGGTCGAGGCCAAGGCGGTCATGCTGGCCGTCGGCGCCCGCGCCCGCGCCCTGCCGCAGATCGGTCTGGAGGCCGACGGCGACAAGATCTGGGCCTATCGCGACGCCCTGGCTCCCAAGAAGCTGCCAAAGACCTTCGTGGTCATCGGCTCGGGCGCCATCGGTCTGGAGTTCGCCAGCTTCTACCGCGCCCTGGGTTCCGAGGTGACGGTCGTCGAGGCCGTGGACCGCATCATGCCCGTCGAGGACGAGGAGGTCTCCAAGGCCGCCCAGAAGTCGTTCGAGAAGCGCGGCATCAAGTTCCGCGTCGGCGCCAAGGTGTCCAAGGTCACCAAGACAGCCTCGGGCGTGAAGGTCGACGTCGAGATCGGCGGCAAGGCCGAGAGCCTGGAAGCCGAGGTCTGCATCTCGGCCGTGGGCATCACCGCCAACACCGACGGCATCGGTCTGGAGGCCCTGGGCGTGACCCTGGACCGCGGCCATATCGTCATCGACAGCCACTGCCAGACCAATGTGAAGGGGCTGTTCGCCATCGGCGACTGCGCCGGCGCCCCCTGGCTGGCCCACAAGGCCTCGCACGAGGGCATCCACGCCGCCGAATACATCGCCGGCTACAAGACCCCGAACGTCGTCTCCCCGATCGCCGGCTGCACCTACACCCAGCCCCAGGTCGCCTCGGTCGGCGTCACGGAGCAAGGCGCGCGCGAGGCCAAGCGGGAGGTCAAGGTCGGCCGCTTCCCCTTCCGTGTGAACGGCAAGGCCGTGGCGGCGGGCGAGGTCGACGGGTTCGTCAAGGTCATCTTCGATGCCAAGACCGGCGCCCTGATCGGCGCCCATATGATCGGCCACGAGGTCACCGAGATGATCCAGGGCTATGTCACCGCCATCACCATGGAAGCGACCGAGGAAGACATCCACGGCATCGTCTATCCGCACCCGACCATGTCGGAAGCCATGCATGAGGCGGCGCTGGACGCCTATGGGCGGACGATCCACCTGTGAGCCTGAGCGTCGTCTACGCCCTGCGGCGTGACGAGGTCTGGCGTTGGTACAAGACGGCGTGGAAGCGCCGTCTCTGGCCGTTCCACGCCCTGATGCTGGTGATGCCCATCGGCTTGTTTCTGGCCCTTCGTCATGACGGCGACTGGATGAACGCCCTCGTTTCGGGCGGGATCATCGGCCTGATCGGCTGTGTGTTCATGGCGGTCTATCCGCAGATCCGGTATCGCCCCGAAGAGCGGACGCTAACTGTCGACGACGACGGCGTTCGCGGCGCTCGGGGCAAGACGGACTACTTCGTGAAATGGGCGAAGATCGCGGGGATCGAGGACGACGGCGACTATCTGGTCATCCGTGAGCGCGGCCAGAACGCCTTCATCGTTCCCCATCGCGCCTTCGCTTCGGAGACTGCCCGGGCGGGGTTCCGGGATTTCGTGACGGCGCGCGTCCCCGGCTGACTTCGCTTCCTTTCAGCGCACCTCCTGACACCGGTGGACATTCCGTCGGCTTTCCTCGACATTCGTCATACAAATCGGCATCAGACCGACGGAGGACGACGATGGGAAGAGTGCTTTGGACCGTCACGGCGGTGGGGCTGGCGCTCGGCGGGGCAGGGGGCTCGGCCTTCGCCCAGAGCCACGGCTGGTACACCCAGGGCGACTTCATCCCCGTCGAACGGGTCGAGATCGTCATCGCCAATGACCTGAACGAGGATCGAAAGGGTCAGCCCATCGTCCTGCGCCGCGACCAGCTGCCGATGCTGGCCGACATTCAGGAGCTGACCGCCACCGTGGTGGATCCTGACGGCGAGGCTCGGCCTGACCCGACCGCCGCCCAGCTGGCGCGCCAAGGGCCGCATGAGCGGCGCGGCGAGACGAACGGCCGGGCGCTGGACTATCAGTTCGACGACCTGGACAAGGACGGGATCTGGGACGAGCTGGTCTTCGTCGCGGACCTCAAGGCCGGGGAGCACAAACGCTTCTACGTCTATCGCGGCTTCCAGCAGCGCGGCTGGAACCCGCACCGCACCCATGCGGCCATCGGCTCCTACATGCGCCACACCGTGCCCTTCTGGGAGAGCGAGAATGTGGGCTGGAAGCTGTGGTTCCCGACCGACATCGACATCTACGCCAAGCGCAAACCGCTGCTGATGTCGAACCGGCTCTATATGGGCAACCTCGACGGCTATGGCGTCTCGGCCGAGAACCCGGACTACGGCACCGACATCCAGTCGGTCGACGACAGCTTCGGCGGCGGCGGCATCGGGGTGTTCGAGGGCGATGTGCTGCAGCGGCCGCGCTTCTCGCCCACCGCCGACCTCGAGCATCGCTTCAACGCCGGCCAGCAGTCCGACACCCGCTACGCTTTCGAGGTGATCACCAACGGGCCGGTCCGCAGCACGGTCCGCATCCGCACGATGAACTGGAACACGGGGCAGGGGACCTATGCCCTGGAGCAGACCTACGCCGCCTGGGCCGGCCAGAACTATACGACCGCCGAGGCCCGCTTCCTGACGTGGCGGCCGGGCGCTCAAGGCGCCGACTTCGCCGTCGGCATCCGGCGTCGGCCGGGCCAGAATTTCGAGGTCCAGGACGGGAATCTGGTCGTGACCGCCGCGCCCGAGGCCCTGCGCAATCCCGACGACGTCGAGGGGCTGCAGCAGCAGGCGCCGATCCTCTATGCTGGCACCGCCCTGGTCGTGCCCGACGACGAGAACGGCCGCTACCAGTTCGTCGAGACGCGCGGCGGCAACCACGTCTATCGCATCCCCGCGCGCGCCGACGGGACATATCGCTATATGCTGGCCGCGGGCTGGAGCGAGGGCGAGGTCCTGAAGACCCCGCAGGCCTTCGCCGACTACGTCGCCGCCAGCGCCCGCAGCTACAACAGCCCGCCGCGGCTGGAGGGCGCGAAGGTGGAGCAGAAGCCCTGAGGCAAGGCGACGGGCGAGGGGCCTAGCGCTTCTTGCCCAGTTCGGCCGCGATGTCCTTGGTCATGCGGCCGACCTTGCGGTGGGCGGCGGTGATCTGGTCCCTGGTCACGCCCCAGCGCTTCATCCAGTATTCGACGGCCTGACGCTCGGACAGGTCCAGACGGTCCTTGTCGATGAAGCCGCGCTTGTCCTTGAGGCCGGCCATGGTTCGTCTCGTTTGTTAATAAAATCAGAGCGCAGGGTGGATATTCTGAGTCAGAACCTTCGCTGCCTCAGGCGCATTCATAGCCCAGACTCAGGCGCGGTCCGTCGCCGACAGGATCGCCCAGGATCTCGATGAAGTCGAACAGGTCGGGCACGCGCACGCCGGCCTCGGCGGCCAGCTCTTCGAGTTCGTCGATCTCGATATTGTAGAGGACGACGACGGTGACGCGGAAAACGCCGTCGACCTGGGCCTCGCCATCCACGCCGCTTTCGTAGGAGGCGCCGCCGTTGAGGACGCCGTCATAGCCGTCCGTGCGAACGTCGAGGATCCGGGCCGCGCGACCGCAGCTTACGCAGGTCAGTCCATGCGGCGGTCGCCAGAGGGTTTCGCCGGGCGCCACGTCGAAATACGGCGACGGGTCGGGCGCGGTCTTGGGAAAGCCCGAGATCCGGAAATCCGCGCCGCCACAGGTCGGGCAGCTTACGGCGAAACGCGCGGTGATATCGCGCCGGCCATCGGCGGGGGCGGGCAAGGCGGTCAGGGCGAAACCCGACAGGCAGGACGGCGGCTGGAGGGTCGCGAGAGCCGCCGCGGAGGTCCGGTTTTCCATGGATCTGTTTTGCGCCTAAGATATATTATGCGAAATAAGTGATAGGGTCAGAGCGGAATGGACGCGGCCCAGCCGTCGTATCCGACCTCAACGTTTGCCGGAACTCTGGCGGTCAAGTCATTGTAATCGAGGTCGATGTGCAGGTTCGTCAGCACGGCGCGCTCGACGTCGGCGCGCGCGATCCAGTCCAGGGCCTGATCGACGGTCGCGTGCGTCGGATGCGGCGTCCAGCGCAGCGCGTCGACGATCCAGAGCTTCGATCCGCGCACGGCGTCCAGAGCCGCGTCGTCCAGATCCGAGACGTCGCTCGAATAGCTGACGTCTCCAAGCCGATAGCCGACCGAGCGGATCGGTCCGTGGGCCTGGTCGAAGGTCACGACCGGAACTTCGCCGCCGGGGCCGTTAACACTCCAGTGCTGGCCATGCGGCGGGATCAGATTGAGGTCCAGCAGCGCCGGATAGCCCAGCTGGCTCTCGAAGATATAGGGAAATCGCGGCTGCAGCGCGTCGGCCGTGGCCTGGTCCATCCAGGCCGGGATCCGGGCACGGCGGCGGATGGCGAAGACCCTGAGGTCGTCGATCCCGTGGGTCTGGTCGGCGTGGTCGTGGGTATAGAGAACCGCATCGACGGACGTGGCCTTCGCCGCGAGCATCTGCTGGCGCAGGTCCGGCGAAGTGTCGATCAGGACGCTGGTGACGCCCGCCGGGCCGTTTCGACGCGCCAGCATCGAACAGCGCGTACGGCGGTTCTTCGGCTCGGCCGGATCGCAAACGCCCCAGTCGCCGTCTCCGCGCGGCACGCCGCCGGACGAGCCGGACCCGAGGATTGTGATCTCCAGCGCCGAAACCTCATCCATCGGTTTAACTCGGCCTCGGAATACGGTCGAACAGGTCGAAGAAGGCGTCGGTCGTCCGCGCCTCGGCCTCGGCCCGGTCCCAGCCGCGCACCTCGGCCAGTTTGTCGAGCACGTGACCGACATAGGCCGGTTCGTTGCGGCGACCCCGGTGTGGCATGGGCGCCAGGTAGGGGCAGTCGGTTTCGACGATGATCCGGTCCGCCGGCATGGTGCGGATCACGGCCCGGACCTCTTCTGCGGCCTTGAAGGTGGCGATGCCGGAGACGGAGAACCATCCGCCAAGTTCATGAGCGATATCAGCCAGTTCCTGACCGCTGGTATAGCAGTGCATGAGGAATTTGAACGCCCCCCTGCCCTGTTCCTCCCTCAGGATCGCCGCCATGACCGCATCGGCCTCGCGGGTGTGCACCACCAGCGGCAGGCCGGTTTCGCGCGCGGCCTCGATATGGCGGCGGAACACCTCGGCCTGAACATCGCGCGGGCTCAGATCGTAGTGGAAGTCCAGACCGCATTCGCCGATGCCGACCACGCGCGGCCGTCCGGCCAGTTCGACCAGATCGGCCGCCGTCATGGCCGTATGATCCTTGGCCTCATGCGGATGGGCCCCGACGGTGCACCAGATGTCGTCGTGAGCCAGGGCCAGGGCGTGGGTGGCCTCGAAGGTCGACAGCTTGTCGGAGATCTCGACCATCATCTGGACCCCGGCCTCGCGGGCGCGGACGATGACGGCGTCGCGGTCTTCGTCGAACTGGGGCGCGTGCAGATTGACGTGGCTGTCGATAATCATCCAGCGATCCTGCGCGTGCGGGCGACGTCGGTCAGGGCGCCGGCGAGCGCATCGCCCCGGTCGAGGTTCAGCCCCGCCGTCCGGTCCGGCAGCTCGCTGAGTCGGCCCCAGAGCTCGGCCCAGGCGGCGGCCCCCTGCCCGGCCGGCGCGTGCAGCGCCTGCGCCTTCACCGCCGCGATCAGCCGGTCCAGCACCATGTCGAACCGCGCCTGACCCTCCGCGCCCCGGAAGCCGTCGGCGATGGCCAGAGCCTCGGCGCGATCGAGCGACGGCTCCGACACCCAGCGCCGCGCCAGCTGGTCGGCTTCCGAGGTCGCCCCGGCGCTGAGCGCCAGCGCCTGGCCGGGCGAGCCTCCGGCCATGGCGGCGATGCGGTCGGCCTCATCGGGATCGACGCCGGACCGGTCCAGCACCAGCTCGGCCAGGGCGTGCCGCGACCAGACCGGAAAGGCCAGGCGACGGCAGCGCGACCGGATGGTGGCCAGCAGCCGCCCCGGCGCATGGGTCACCATCAGCAGCACGCCATGTTCGGGCGGTTCTTCAAGAATCTTCAACAAGGCATTGGCGGCGTTGACATTCAGGTCGTCGGCAGCGTCGATGATAGCGACGCGGGCCTGGGCTTGGGACGGGCTCTTGGAGAAGAACTCCGGCAGGTCTCGGGCCTGATCGACCGAGATGGACTTCTTCGTCTTGCCGTTCTCCACCAGCCGCTCCAGCACCAGCAGATCCGGATGGGCCTGGGCCGAGATCAGCTTGGACACCGGATCGTCCGGACGCGCGCCCAGGATTCCGCGCGACGGATCGGGCATGGCGCCCAGCAGACGGCGAGCGGCGCGATAGGCGAAAGTGGCCTTGCCCACGCCTTCCGGCCCGCAGAGCAGCCAGGCATGGTGCAGGCGTCCGCGCAGGCGCGCGTCCTCGAAGGCGGCTTCGGCTTCGGAAGACGGCTGCAGGTCGAAACGGTCGCGGGGATGGGTGGTCACCCGCGCATGATGACGACGCGGGTCCCCAGCAACAACCCCGGGAGGGCGATCAGCGGCCTGAAATCAACAGGGCGTCGCGCACGCCCCGCGCCACGATGGACTGGCGCTCGCGCTCGGCGGCGTTGGCGTCGTCCCAGGGCCCCACCAGGACCCGGAAGTAGCGCTGACCGTCTACCGAGGCCGTGTTCACACTGGCCTGGGCGCCCAGCGATTCGGCGGCCAGATGGGCCAGGGTCGGGTCGGAGAAGGATCCGGCCTGCACCCAGAAGCGGTCGCCCGCGGGCGGTTGCGGTTGTGGCTGTAGTTGCGGCGGGGGCCGGTCGTTCGAGGCGATCTGGTACCCCCCGCCCATCCCGGTGCCGCCGCCGCGCGGGGCTGGACCCAGATAGCGGACCCTGACCTCGCCCACGCCGCGCGAGAGCAGGTCCAGCTCCTCGGCCGCACCCCGCGACAGGTCTATGATGCGGTTGTCGACGAAGGGGCCCCGGTCGTTGACGCGCACGACGACAGAGCGGCCGTTGGCCTCATTGGTCACCTCGACCAGGGCCGGCAGGGGCAGCGTCTTGTGGGCGGCGCTGAGGCCATGCATGTCGAACCGCTCGCCGGTCGAGGTCGGCCGTCCGTTGAACTGGTCGCCGTACCAGGAGGCCAGACCGGTCTCGTCATAGCCCCGGGCGTCGCTCATCGGCCGATACCAGCGTCCTCGCACCTGATAGGGCCGCATGGTGCCGGGCACGATCGGGGCCGGATCGGTGACCACGGGGATGCGCGGTCGCCCTGCCCCGCCCATTCCGGGCACGCTGGCGCAGGCGGCCAGTGTGGCGGTCGCCGCCGCCACCGCCGCCGCTCGTATGACGCCTTTCAGCGATCCTGCCCGCATGGTCCACACCGAAGCCTCGGGCCGATCCCGAGCCATCAGTGTGGACGACGACATTTCCGTTTTGGTTAACCGGGGCTTTCACTGCTAAGGAGCCCCTCCGCACGGCCCAGCCCACCGTGCGACGTCCGGATGGACAGGTGGCCGAGTGGTTTAAGGCAGCGGTCTTGAAAACCGCCGTGGGTGGAAGCCCACCGTGGGTTCGAATCCCACCCTGTCCGCCAATCCTTCACTCGCGAGGCTCCGCCTGGCCGACGCCATTCCCGCCTGGGCTTCGCCGGGTGAGGGACGCACTCAGGGTCGGCAGGACAATCAGGGTCAGCAGGGTCGCCGTGATCAGGCCGCCGATGACGACGGTCGCCAGCGGCTTCTGCACCTCGGCCCCGGCGCCCGAGGCGAAGGCCATGGGCGTGAAGCCGAGCACCGCCACCAGGGCCGTGGTCAGGACGGCGCGCAGCCGTCCGACCGCCCCCTCGACCACCGCCGTCGCCGGGGTGAGCCCTGCGTCCAGCCGCTCGCGAATGCCCTGCATCAGGACGAGGCCGTTCAGCGTCGCCACCCCGGAGACGGCGATGAAGCCCACCGCCGCCGAGATCGACAGGGGCATGCCGCGCAGCGCCAGAGCCAAGGCTCCGCCGACCAGCGCCAGAGGCACGCCCGCGAACACCAGCGCCGCGTCCTTCCATGACCTGAGCGCCAGCACCAGCAGCCCGCCGATGGTCAGGAAGACGATCGGCACGATCAGCCCGAGGCGCGCCGAGGCCCGCTGCAGGTTCTCGAACTGCCCGCCCCAGTCCAGCCAGCCGCCCGGTGGGGGCGCGACCTTGCCGTCGATCGCCGCCTGCGCCTCCCTGACGAAGCCGCCCAGATCGCGGCCGCGCACATTGGCCTGGACCACGATCAGCCGCTTGCCGTTCTCGCGGCTGATCTGGTTCGGCCCCTCGGCGACGTCGAACCGGGCCACGGCCGAGAGGGGCACGGTCGGGGCGCCGGATTCGGCGTCCTCGGGCATGACCGGCAGCTGGGCCATGACCGCCGGATCGTTGCGGAGATTGTCGGCCAGCCGGACGACGACGTCGAAGCGCCGGTCGCCCTCGTTGACCTGACCGGCCTCGCGGCCCGCCAGGGCGATGGCCAGGGCGTCGGCGGCGTCTGAGGCATGGATGCCCTGCGCCGCCGCGAGGGTGCGATCGACTGCGGCGGTGATGGTCGGCTGGCCGCTGATCTGCTCGACCCGCACATCGGCGGCCCCGTCGATGCCGCGCAGCACGCCCGCGACCTGATCCGCCGTCCGGCTCATGGCCGCGAAGTCGTCGCCATAGACCTTTACGGCCACATCGGAGCGAACCCCGGCGATCAGCTCGTTGAAGCGCATCTGGATCGGCTGGGTGAACTCATAGGCGTTGCCCAGCAGCGTCCCGAGGTCTCCCTCCATCCGCTCGACCAGTTCGGCCTTGGACAGGTTCGGGTTCGGCCAGTCCTTGCGGTCCTTGAGGATGACGAAGGTGTCCGAGATCGAGGGCGGCATGGGGTCGGACGCCACCTCGGCCGTGCCGGTGCGGGTGAAGACGCGCTCGACCTCGGGCATGGCTTTCAGCGTCCGTTCGACCCGGAACTGCATGGCCTGGCTCTGCTCCAGCGAGGTGGAGGGCACGCGCATGGCCTGGACAAGCACATCCCCCTCGTCCAGCGTCGGCACGAACTCGCGCCCCAGCATCAGGAAGGCGACGATCCCGGCCAGCAGGGCGACGCCCGCTCCGGCCAGCACCGCCTTCGGCCGCGCGACGGCGGCCTCCAGCAAGGGGCGATACCGCGCCTTGGCGGCGCGGCTCAGCCGGGTGTCCTCGTGGTCTTCCTTCGGCTCCCTGATCCACAGGGCGGCCATGGCGGGCACGAAGGTGAAGCTCAGGATGAAGGCGGCCAGCAGCGCCAGCATGACGGTCGCGGCCATGGGGCCGAACATCTTGCCCTCCACCCCCTCGAACATCAGCAGGGGCGCATAGACCAGCAGGATGATCGCCTGACCGAAGGCGGCGGGCCGGGCCATCTCCCGCGCCGCCATCGCCGCCACCGACAATCGTTCAGCCATGGTCAGCGCCCGCCCGGTCTCATGCCGCTTCAGCCCCAACCGCCTCAGGGTGTTCTCGATCACCACCACGGCGCCGTCGACGATCAGGCCGAAGTCCAGCGCCCCGAGGCTCAACAGATTGGCGCTGATCCCGAACCGGTTCATGACCGAGGCCGCGAACAGGAAGGCCAGCGGAATGACGAGCGCCGTGATGATCGCCGCCCGCACATTGCCGAGCGCCAGGAACAGGACGGCGATGACCAGCAACGCCCCCAGCGCCAGATTGTGCTCCACCGTCCGGATGGTCGCCTCGACCAGTTCGGTCCGATCCAGGGCCGGAACGACGGCGACGCCGGGCGGCAGGCTGGGCGCGATGGATTTCAGCCGCTCTCCGACGCGGTGCGCCACCTCGCGCGAGTTCTCGCCCTGCAGCATCAGGGCCGTGCCCACCACCGTCTCGTGCCCGTCGGCGCTGGCCGAACCCAGGCGCGGCGCCCGGCCGGTCTCGACGGTGGCCACGTCCGACACCCGGATCACCTGCCCGCCCCGGTTCAGGATCGGGGTCTCGGCAAGTTCGGCCAGGGACTTCACCCGGGCGTCGGCGCGCACGATATAGGCTTCGCCCGCGCGGTTGACGTAGCCGGCGCCGGCGATGCGGTTGGCGTGCTCCAGCGCCTCGACCAGCTGGACCAGACCGACGCCGTAGGCCGCCAGCCGCGCCGGGTCGGGATGGACCGCATATTCCTTCACATAGCCGCCCAGCACATCGACCCCGGCGACGCCCGGAACGGTCTTCAGCTGGGGCGCGACGATCCAGTCCTGAACGGTGCGGAGGTAGGTCGCCTTCTCGGCGTCGGTGACCAGCCGCTCGCCTTCGGGGGTGACATAGGGGACGCCCGTCTGCGCGGCCGGGCCCTTGAGCTCCAGCGTCCAGATATAGACCTCGCCCAGACCGGTCACGACCGGCCCCATTGACGGCGACAGGCCGCCGGGCAGGTCCTCGCGCGCCGACTGGATGCGCTCATTGACGAGGTTGCGGGCGAAATAGATGTCCGTGCTGTCGGTGAAGACGGCGGTGATCTGGGAGAAGCCGTGGCGCGACAGGGAGCGGGTTCCGGTCAGGCCGGGCAGGCCCGCCAGCGCCGTCTCCAGCGGGAAGGTCACCTGCCGCTCCACCTCCTCCGGCCCCAGGGCGGGGGCGACGGTGGTGATCTGCACCTGTCGGTTGGTGATGTCGGGGACGGCGTCGATGGGCAGCTTGAGCAACTCGCGCGCGCCCAGCACGGCCAGGACGCAGGCGATGCCCACGACCCACCAGCGGAAGCGCACCGAGGCGTCGATGATCCGGTCCAGCATGGTCAGTGTCCGTGCTCGGCTTCGCCCTTGGCCAGTTCGGCCTTGAGCAGGAAGGCGCCGGTTCCGGCGATGCGTTCGGATCCGGTCAGGCCCGAGACGATTTCGGTGCGACCCCCGGCGATGCGGCCGGTGCCGACCGGGCGGGCGCGGAAGACCTGCCCCTCCACGACGAAGACGGCGGGCGCCCCTTCGACGGTCTGGACGGCGTCGGTCGGGACGGTCAGGCCCTGACCGCCGGCGCCGGAGACCCGGGCGGACACCACCGTCCCCGCGGGCGGCGGCGGCCCCTCGATGCGGGCGCGGACCAGCACCACCCCGGCCCCGGTCGCCGGGGCGATGGCGGTGACCACCCCCGCCACCGTGCGCCCGTCCGGCGTGCGACCCTCCACGGCGTCGCCGACGTTGAGCAGGGCGGACGCGGCAGGCGGGGCTTCGAAGGCCAGCTCGACGCGGCGGGCGTCGGACACGGCCGCCACCTCCTGATCCTCTTCATGCAGGACCTGACCCGGGGTGGTGGTCAGGCGGGTGACGACCCCGGCGATCGGGCTGCGCACCAGCACCAGCCCGTCAGCGCCCGGCGCGCCGTATGCAGCGGCTCTCGCCCGGGCTGCGCGAAGTTCCGCGTCAGCACGCCGGGCCTCGGCCTCGGTGATGTCCAGCCGCGCGCGGGCGATATAGCCGCGCTCGAACAGGGCGCGGTCGCGACGCACGGCTGCCTGGGCGACCTCGGCGGCGGCGGCGGTCGCCTCGGTGGCGGCGCGCGAGGCGGCGCCTTCGGGACTGCGCAGGGTGATCAGGACGGCGCCCGCCGTGACCCGGCTGCCCGGCCCGACGTGGACCCGCACCACGGTTCCCGGCAGGGGCGCGTCCACCACGGCCTCGGCTCCGGGCGCGGTCTGGACCCGCCCGGGCAGCCTCAGTTCGGAGCCCCCGCCCCGCTCCACCCCGACGATGGTCACGCCCGCCGCGGCGGCGGCCTGGGGCGACAGGGCGACGACGCCTTCCGGCGCGGTCTCTTCATGGTCTTCCCCTTCGGTGTGGTCCGCCGGGCGCGGCTCCAGCCAGCGGGCCGCGCCGAAGCCGCCTCCCAGTCCGATGCCGAGGGCGGCGATGACGGCGGCGCCGGTCATCAGCCAGTGTCTGTCGATGGTCATTCAAGGTCTCGCACGGTCCGGCGAGGCGCGCTTCAGCCTTCGGCCGGACTCTCAGGGTCCACGATGCGTCGCGCGCGGGCCGGAGCCCGGGTGTGCGACAGCGATGAGGGGGACGCCTCAGCCCCGTGGAGGGCGATCGAGACCTTCGGGCGCGCCGAGCGGAACCCCGGCGACATGGGTCCAGGACACGGGCGAGCGGAAGCGCAGCGGCGTCAGGATCGGCCGGTCCTCGCTGGGCAGGGCGACATGGGAGGCGTGGCAACAGCCGTGCAGACAGGCGGGACCGCAGTCGCGGCACCCGTCCGATCCTTGTTCGGGAGTCTGGGCCACGGCCGTGGCCGCGTCCGGCGCCGCGCAGGCCAGGGCCTCGCCGGCGGGGACGATGGCGACGAGCGCCATCAACAGGGCGCCGAGCACCCCGAACCGCCTGAGAACCTGTCTCGCCGCCTTCAGCATCCGCTCCGGATAGCACAGGAATCTGCGCGCGATCACGCCTGCGACGTTTCGTCCTTGCGGCGAACTTCGATACAGGTGGCGGCCATGAGCACCCTGAACCTTGAACTCGACGACCGCATCCTGTGGATCCGGCTCGACCGCCCCGACCAGCTCAACGCCTTCAACGAGGCCATGGGCGATGAGCTGGAGGCGGCCTTCCTCTCGGCCAGCGCCGATGACGCCGTCGGCGCAATCATCGTCACCGGAAACGGCCGCAGCTTCTGCGCCGGCGCCGACCTGACCCGGTCCGACAATGTCTTCGCCCTCGATGAGACCGCGCGGCCTGATCTGGCCATGCTGCGCGAGCGCTTCGACGATCCCTATGTGGTCAGGAACATTCGCGACAAGGGCGGCCGGGTGGCGCTGGCGATCCATAACTGTCGCAAGCCCGTGATCGCCGCCATCAACGGCGCGGCCGTGGGCGTGGGCGCGACCATGACCCTGGCCATGGATTTCCGCATGGCCTCGACCGAGGCGAAGATCGGCTTCGTCTTCGCCCGGCTGGGCGTCGTGCCCGAGGCCTGTTCGACCTGGTTCCTGCCGCGCCTGGTGGGTCAGCAGCAGGCGCTGGAGTGGTGCCTGACGGGCGACATCTTCGATGCGGCGACCGGCCATGCGGCGGGGCTGGTGCGCTCGGTCCACGCTCCGGATCAGCTGCTGGCCGAGGCCGAGGCCTTCGCGCGACGGCTGATCAGGGACCGCTCGCCCGCCGCCGTCGCCCTGACCCGTCAGATGCTGCGCCGCAATCCCGCCCTGCCCAGCCCGCTGGAGGCGCATCTGATCGAGAGCCTGGCCATGTTCGACATGAGCCAGGCCGACGGCAAGGAGGGCGTCGCCGCCTTCATGGAAAAGCGCAAGGCGGTGTTCACGGACAAGGCCTCGGCCCTGCCGGGCGGTCTGGAGGCCCTGTTCGGCGAGCTGCCGCAGGGCTGACCGCCGCTCCGTTCCGGTCACCCGGAGAGCGTCCGGGGGGTTTTACCCGATGTCGTCCCAGGCGTCGGCGCGCGACATCGGCCGGGCAACAGGAGCGCCCCCATGGCCGGTCAGACGCAACGTCCCAACATCCTCGCCATCATGATCGACGACATGGCCCCGATGGACCTGTCGGCCTATCACCGGGGCCTCGGCGCGGTGGCGACGCCCAATATCGATCGGCTGGCCCGCGAGGGGCTGATGGTCTCGGACTACTACGCCCAGCCCAGCTGTACGGCGGGCCGCGCCGCCTTCCTGACCGGCCAGTATCCGATCCGCACCGGCCTGACCTCGGTCGGCCAGCCGGGCGCCAAGGTGGGGCTGCAGCCGCAGGACATCACCATCGCCACCCTGCTCAAGGACCTGGGCTACGCCACCGCCCTGTTCGGCAAGAGCCATGTGGGCGATCGCAACGAGTTTCTGCCGACGGTCCACGGCTTCGACGAGTTCAAGGGCTTCCTCTATCACCTCAACATGATGGAAATGCCGGAACAGCCGGATTTTCCTGCGGATCCTTCCTTCGCGGGCCGCCCCCGCAACATGATCCACGCCTGGGCGACCGAGGCCGACGACGCGACCGAGGATCCGCGCTGGGGCCGGGTGGGCAAGCAGCGCATCGAGGACCTCGGCCCCCTGACCACCACGCGGATGGGCGTCATCGACGACGAGTTCACCGACGACGCCATCGACTACATCAAGACCCGGAAGGCGACGAGTACGCCCTTCTTCCTCTGGTACTGCCCCTCGCGGATGCACCAGCAGATCCACGTCTCGCCGGACTGGCTCGGCAAGAGCGGGCACACCCCCTATTTCGACGCCGTGCTGCAACTGGACGGCCTGGTGGGCCGGCTGCTCGACACGCTCGACGCGGAGGGGCTGACTGACAACACCATCGTGCTGCTGACCTCCGACAACGGGGTGAATCTGGCGCACTGGCCGATGGCCGGCACCGCCTCGTTCCGGGGCGAGAAGGGCACGACCTGGGACGGCGGCTTCCGCGTGCCCATGCTGGTCCGCTGGCCCGGCAAGATCGCGCCCGATACCTGGACCGGCGAGTTCATGACCAGCGAGGACTGGCTGCCGACCCTGCTGGCGGCCGCCGGAGAGCCGGATGTGAAGGACGAACTGGTCGCCGGGCGGCGCGTCGGCGCGACCGACTACAGGGTCCATCTGGACGGCTATAACCAGCTCGAGATGCTGACCTCGCCCGACGGCCGGTCGCAACGCCGCGAGTTCTTCTTCTTCGCCGAGACCGAGCCCACCGCCGTCCGCATCGACGACTGGAAGATCCATATCGCCATCAAGGACAAGTGGCTGGAGGCGGCGACCAAGCTTCCGGGCGGGTTGATGATCGACATCAAGGCCGATCCGTTCGAGCGCAGCCCCGACACCGGCGGCCAGTTCCTCTGGATGAAGGAAAAGAGCTGGGTCATGCCCGAGCTGATCGGGCCGATCGCCCACTTCGTCCAGAGCCTGCACGACTTCCCGCCGTCCCAGACGGGCACCGGCATCGGCATGGCGGCGATCCTCGCCGGCATGAAGGACCAGGCGCCGAGCGACTAGGGCGCCGCGACATGGGTCCGGTTCAGATCGTCAAACTGATCGTGCTGGCGAGCGTGATGCTCACCGTGCTGTCGCTCGCCCTGCACGCGCGGCCGGGCGACGTCTTCCACCTGTTCCGCAACTGGCGCCTGGGCCTGCGGGCCATGGTCGCCATGTTCGTGGTCGTGCCGGCCGTGGCCCTGCTGATGGCGGGGATCCTCGACCTCAAGGCGCCGGTGAAGATCGCCCTGGTGGCCCTGGCCTTCTCGCCCGTGCCGCCGCTGCTGCCGCGCAAGCAGGTCAAGGCGGGCGGCGACGCGGCCTATATCACCGGCCTTCTGGTGGCGGCGGCCCTGTGTTCGCTGGTGCTGGCGCCCCTGGGTCTGGCCCTGGCCGGGGCCCTGTTCGGCGTCGAGACCCAGGTGTCCTTCGCGGGCATGGCCAAAACGCTCGGCCTGACCATCGCCCTGCCCCTGATGCTCGGTCTTCTCGGCCAGCCGCTGCTGGGGGCGCGGGCGGCGATGGTGTCGAGCCTGCTGGGCAAGCTGGCGTCCCTGCTGTTCATCGGCGGGGTGCTGGCCCTGCTGTTCCTGCTGGCCCCCGCGATCGGCAAGCTGTTCGGCGACGGCACGGTCGTGGCCCTGATCGCCATGAGCGGCGTCGGTCTGGCCGCGGGCTGGTTTCTGGCGGGTCCGGTGCGCGATCAGCGGATCGTCCTGTCGCTGGCCTCGGCCGCGCGTCACCCCGGCGTCGCGATCGGCATCGCCGCGACCAGCTTTCCGGCCGCCCATCTGGCGCCGGCCGCCATCGTGCTGGCGGCCGTCATCAATGCCGCGGTGGCCATTCCGTTTCTGAGGATGCTGCGGCAAGCGGAATAGCCGCCGTGGTTCGTCAGTGCAGGGTGGGACCCGGTGTTCCGACGGTGGAGCAGCAGCCGATCATGGCCTCGACGAACTCCGGGATCGCCGACTGAAGGTCCACGCCGTCGGCGCTGGCGAAATAGGCCTCGGCCACCTCCTGCCAGGCCTGCTGCAGGACGCGCCGTCCGGCTTCGGCCGTCACCTGTTCCAGGGTTTCGATGCCGCGCTCGGCCAGCAACCGTTGCGCCACCTGACCGGCGTGCTCGGCCAGCAGGTGAAAGACGTCGACTTCTTCGGGGGTGAGTTCGCTGTAGAGCAAGGCGGCCTCCCATGCGGATTCCATGCCCCTGACACAGGGCTCCGCAGATAGGACGGCGCCGCCCGGTGGCGACCTCAGATGTTTCGAAAGACTGTTGTTCGCCGACGCGCAGCGTCACCGGCGCCGATGCGAAAACAGGCTGAACTTTCAGGAAGCGGCGACCCCGCCTCGAAGGGAGGGTGGAGGCGACCCGGCTTGGTGACTGGAAAATCCACCGGGCCGCCTGACCAAGGTGTGCCCCCTTAGCCGTTTACCATCAACCATAGAAAACAGGGGTTTGCACCCTCAGAAGCGCAGACGTTCCCGTCGCGAGACCGAAAGGACGATCAACCGTTGCACGGCCCACACGGTCGCGACCAGACCCAGACCCACGGCTCCGGCGATGATTTCCTGCGGCATGCGATTGTTCCCCTGAGGCTCCGGAGCCCCCGCTCCGGCCTGACAGCCCGCTGCCATCTGGGGGCGCTTGAGGGCCTGCGCCAAGCGGATACCCCGCACACGCGAAACCGGCGCGGCAGGTGCAAGCGCGTTGACTCCAGGGCCGGTGGGGCTCCATCTCGCTCCGTGTTCGAGGGGGAGTGATGTGATGTCGGGCAAAGGGGTGATCCGGGGCTTGGGGCTGGGTCTTCTGGTGTCGGGGCTGGCGGCCTGCGCGACCGTGGAGACGACCCCCGTGCAGGCGCCTTCCGCCGGGACGGATGCGGCCACCGTCGCCTGGTGGAAGACGACCACGGCCCTGTCCGGCGACGACATGCAGGGGCGCGACACGGGCTCGGAGGGCTATCGCAAGGCCGCCGCCTACGTCATCGACCGCTTCCGACGCGCGGGACTCCAGCCGGCGGGCGACAACGGGACCTATATCCAGTCCATCCCCCTGCATGAGATCGCGGTCCTGAAAGAGGGGACCAGCTTTACCGTCGTCGGCGACGACCGCTCGACCCGGCCGCTCCAGTTCCTGCGCGAGATTTCGGTGACCCCCGCCACCGCCCTGCCCGCCAGCCTCGAGGCGCCGCTGGCCTTCCGGGGCTATTGTTCTCCGCAGGAACTCGGCGATGTGCGCGGCAAGATCGTCGTCTGTTTCGCCGGTCGCCGCACGGGCATGACCACGGCCGCCGAGCGTTCGGCCGCCGTGACCGCGGGCGACGCGGCGGGCCTGATCAACATCGACGACATCGGCTTCACGGTGGAGCCGCCGCGCTGGCCCATGGCCTATGCGCGCTCGGTCGCCTTCGCCAACGCCGCCCCGTCAAACGGCCCCGCCTACCCCGTCATGCGCCTCAGCGCCGAGGCCTTGGCCGCCGTCATCGCGGGCTCGGGCCAGGACGCGGCCGACATCCTCGCCAGGGCCGTCGCCGCCGCCCCCCTGCCCGCCTTCGACATCCCGGCCCGGATGCGCCTGACCTTCGCGGTGAAGGAAAGCGACTACAGCTCTGAAAACGTTCTGGCCGTCCTGCCCGGGACCGACCCGGCCCTGGCCGACCAGCCGGTGCTGGTGAACGCCCATCTGGACGGCTACGGCTATGGCGAGCCGGTCGACGGCGACGGCCTCTATAACGGTGCGCTCGACGACGCCGCCTATGTCGCCACCCTGATCGAGATGGCCGATCATTTCGGCGGCAAGGGTTTGCGTCGTCCGGTCTTCTTCGCGGCCTATACGGGCGAGGAGAAGGGCCTGCTGGGTTCGCGCTGGCTGGCCGACCACCCGACCCCGGCCATGGGCGCCAGGGGGCTTCCGGTCGCCGTGCTCAACCTCGACCAGCTGCGGCCCCTCTATCCCCTGACCATCCTGACGACCCTGGCGGTCAACGACACCTCTCTCGGCGCCGTGACGCGCGAGATCGCGGGCGAGATGGGCGTCGAGGTCCGGCCCGATCCCGAGCCGGAACGCGGCCTGCTGCGCCGCTCGGACCACTGGCCCTTCATGCAGAAGGGCGTGCCCGGCATCAGCTTCATCTTCGGCTATGACCCGGGGACCGAGGCCGAGGCCCGTTACCGCCTCTGGTACCAAACCCGCTACCACATGCCCCAGGACGACCTGACCACCCCCATCGACTGGAAGGCGGCGGGCGACTTCAACCGCTTCTACGAGACCCTGACCCGCCGCGTCGCCGACGCCGATCAGGCCCCGCACTGGATCCCCGGCAGCCCCATCGCCCCGGCGACGGCGATCTCGGCGGGCAAGCCTTGATGCGGGGGCTGCTGATCCTCCTGCTGGCGCTGATCGCGGGTCCGGCGTTTGCGCAAACCGCCCCTCAGGCCACCCTGCTCCGCCCCGACCGCGTCTTCGACGGCGTGAACCCGGAGCCCCATGTCGGCTGGCAGGTGCTGGTGCGCGGCGAGCGGATCGAGGCGGTGGGGCCCAACCTGACCGCGCCCGCCGACGCCCGTGTGGTCGACCTGCCCGGCATGACCCTGATGCCCGGGATGATCGAGGGGCATTCGCACCTCTTCCTGCATCCCTACAACGAGACCTCGTGGGACGATCAGGTGCTGCATGAGCCCCTGGCGTTGCGCACCGCACGGGCGACCGTCTCGGCGCGGCTGACCCTGATGGCCGGTTTCACCACGGTGCGCGATCTGGGCACCGAGGGCGCGGGCTATGCCGACGTCGGGCTGAAGAAGGCCATCGAACAGGGCATCATCCCCGGGCCGCGCATGCTGGTCGCCACCCGCGCCATCGTCGCCACCGGCGCCTATGGCCCCAAGGGCTTCGAGCCCGGCGTCGAGGTTCCGCTTGGAGCCGAGGAAGCTGACGGCGATACGCTGGTTCGCGTGGTGCGCAGCCAGATCGGCGCGGGCGCCGACATCGTCAAACTCTATGCCGACTACCGCTGGGGTCCCGGCGAGCCCAGCCGCCCGACCTTCTCCGAGGCCGAGCTGCGGCTGGCGGTGGAGACGGCGCATTCGGCCGGCCGTCTGGTCGCGGTCCACGCCGGCACCGCCGAGGGCATGCGCCGCGCCATCCTGGCCGGCGCCGACACCCTCGAGCACGGCGACGCGGGCACGCCCGAGATCTTCCGCCTGATGCACGATCACGGAACGGCCCTTTGTCCGACCCTCGCTGCTACCGACGCCATCAGTAGGTATCGCGGCTGGAACGGTCAGGAGCCGGCGCCGGAGAACGTCCTGGCCAAGCGCCGGGCCTTCGCCGCGGCCATGGCCGCCGACGTGACCCTGTGCATGGGCGGCGACGTCGGGGTTTTCGCCCACGGGACCAATGCGCGTGAGATGGTGCTCATGGTCTCCGCCGGCCTGTCGCCCTCCGCAACCCTGATCGCCGCGACCGGCGGCAACGCCCGCATCTTCCACATCGACGACCGACTCGGCGCGGTGAAGCCGGGCTTGCTGGCCGATCTGGTCGCGGTCCAGGGCGATCCGACCCGGGACATCACCGCCGTCGAGGCCGTGCGCTGGGTCATGAAGGGCGGTGTGGTCGTTCGCACCCCGGAACCGCTTGAGGTCCAGCCCGCGATCATGTGAAGTCCCGGCGCGATCAGCAGGGAGTGAGTCATGGTGCGTCGGATGGTGGCGATGGTCCTCTCGGCGGCGCTCGCCGTCGGGCCCGGCGGACTGGCCTTCGCGGGAACGGGCGCGCAGACGACGACGCCCTCCCCCTACGACGCCGTCGATCCCTTCATCGGCACGGCCGGTCAGGGCCACACCTTCCCCGGCGCCGTCGCCCCCTTCGGCATGGTGCAGCTGAGCCCGGACACCGAGCACAAGGTGCTGCGTCAGGGCTATGACTGGGCCTCGGGCTATCGCTACGACGACCCGACCATCCTCGGCTTCTCCCACACCCATTTCTCGGGCTCGGGCCACTCCGACCTCGGCGACGTCCTGCTGACGCCGCTGGGCGCGGGCGAGGTGAAGCTGGAGCCCGGCGATGCGGCGACGCCCGGCTCGGGCTACCGCTCCCGCTACGACAAGGCCTCCGAGGTCGCCGAGCCCGGCTATTACGCCGTCAATCTCACCGACTCCGGCGTTCATGCCGAGCTGACGGCGGGCACGCGCGTGGGCATGCACCGCTACCAATTCGCGGCCGGCGCCCCGGCCCGGGTCCTGCTCGACTTCCGCCCGTCGATCTATGACTACCCGGGCAAGGTATCGTGGTCGCGCATCCGGGTGGCTCCGGACGGCACGGTCACCGGCTATCGCGAGACGCGCGGCTGGGCGCCCGGCCGCCAGCTCTATTTCGCCATGCGCTTCTCGAAGCCCATGGTCAGCCGCTCGATCCAGAACCGGGAAGAGAACGTCACCTACAACGGCTTCACCAAGCCCGGCCGCACCCCCGGGGACCGCGATCAGGTCGAGGGTCGCGCGCTGGAGGCGGTGTTCGACTTCGGTCCGATCGATGGCCCTCTGACCGTCAAGGTCGCCCTGTCCGGCGTCGATGAGGCGGGGGCCATCAGGAACCTCGACACCGAAGGTGGGGACTTCGATTTCAACGGCTTGCGCGCCTCGACGAAGGCTCAGTGGGAACAGGCTCTGGGCGCGGTCCAGATCGACGCCCCGGCGGAGATGCGCACCACCCTCTACACCGCCCTCTATCATTCGCTGATGGCCCCGAGCGTCATGGGCGACGTCGACGGTCGCTATCGCGGGCCCGATCAGGCGGTGCACGCGGCCGAGGGCTTCACCTTCCACTCGACCTTTTCGCTGTGGGACACCTTCCGCGCCGAGCATCCGCTGTTGACCCTGGTGCAACCCGAGCAGCGCAACGCCGACATGATCAACTCCCTGATCGCGTCGCAGCAGCACAGCCCCTACGGCCTGCTGCCCGTCTGGCAGTTCGCGGGTCAGGAGACCTGGACCATGATCGGCTATCACGCCGTTCCGGTCATCGCCGACGCCTGGATGAAGGGCATCCGTGGCTTCGACGGCGAGGCGGCGCTGAAGGCCATGGTGGCCAGCGCGACCTACCGTCCCTACGGCGGGCTCGGCGACTATATGGACCTCGGCTATGTCCCCATCGACCGGGAGCCGGAGGCCGCGTCCAAGACCGTCGAATACGCCTATGACGACTGGACCATCGCCCGCATGGCCCGCGACCTCGGCCATCCCGACATCGCCGCCACCTTCGAGAAACGGGCGCAGAACTGGAGGAACAGCTTCGATCTGGAGACCGGCTTCCTGCGCGCCCGCAAGGTCGACGGGACCTACCGCACCCCCTTCGACCCGACCGCGATCAACTACGGATCGGACTATACCGAGGGCAACGCCTGGCAGTATTCCTGGTTCGCGCCCCAGGACCTCGGCGGCATCGTCGGCGCCATGGGCGGGGATGCGGCGACCGTCGCCAAGCTCGACGCCATGTTCGACTTCGACAATTCGAAACTCGACTACTCCCACGCCGAGGACATCGCCGGCCTGATCGGCCAATACATTCACGGCAACGAGCCCAGCCACCACTCGGCCTATATGTACGTCTACGCGGGCGCGCCCTGGCGCACCCAGGCGCGGCTGAAGCAGATCGTCGACAGCCAGTACCACGCCCGCCCCGACGGCCTCGCCGGCAACGACGACCTCGGCCAGATGTCGGCCTGGCTGGTCTTCACGGGCCTGGGCTTCTATCCGGTCACGCCGGGCAGCAACCAGTATGTGATCGGGCGGCCCTTCGTGGACCGGGCGGTTCTCAACCTGCCGAACGGGCGGAAGTTCACCGTCGTGACCGAAGGCCTGTCGGACGCCCACCCCTACGTCGGGTCCGTCACCCTGAACGGCCGCCCCCTCACCCGCAGCTGGATCGGCGACGACGAAATCCGCGCCGGCGGCGAACTCCGCTTCGTCATGAGCGCGAGGCCGAACCGGGGTTGGGGTTCGGGAACGGCGGCAAGGCCGTATTCGATGACCGGGTTCGGGCGGTAGTGCGCTCACCTCCCCATCGCCGAAGGGCGATGGGGAGGACAGACCGCTAAGCGGTCAGGAGGGGGCGACACCGTGGTAGCCGTTAGGGACTCTCTCCCGCACGCTCCGCTGAATGAAATCCATCACCCCCTCGATTTCGTCGCGCACATCCGAAGCCCGTAGCCGGATCACCCGGATGCCCTGCGTCGCCAGCCACGCCGTCCGTCGCCGGTCATGAGCGATCCGCTCCGGCTCATCATGTGAGGCCCCATCCACCTCGATCGCCAGCTTCACCCAGGCGCAGTAGAAATCGAGGATGTAGGGCCCGACCGGATGCTGGCGGCGGAACTTGACCCCGTTCAGACGTTTGCCGCGCAGCCGTGTCCACAGCCGCGCCTCCGGCGGCGTCATCACACGCCGGAAGACCTTGGCTCGCGTATAGCTGATCCCGTCAGGCGTAATGCAACTATGGAGTGCAAAATGGCCGACGTCGAGTCGCCCTCTCCTGATCGTCGCTGCGCGCCGATCTGTCCTCTCCATCGCCCTCCGGCGATGGAGAGGTGAACGCTCCTACGCCCGTTTGAACCCCCTGAGCACATTCGCCTCCGTGCTCAGCTGGAGCCGGCCGTAGTCCACCCGCTTCGCGTCGGCGAACAGCAGGTAGTAGTATTTCATCTGCTCGGACCACCAGTAGCCGGGGCAGTTGTCGCTCTGCTCCATCGGGCGGGTCGTGATGTCCTTCAGCGATGTGTAGCCATACGCCGCCTTCGAGGTGGTCTTCATGTTGCGATAGTGGATGGCCGCCAGACCGCGATAGCGGTCGTCGCGATCCCCGAGCCACAGGTTCAGGCAGGCGTCGGCGAACTCGGGCCTTAGCCCCGTCCGCTTGGTGCGTGCCGTGCCGGTCGTGACGTCGGTGCTCTCCGGGATGATGACGTACTTCTCCTGCATGGCCGTATAGGTGGCCAGGAAGTCGTCGCCGGCGGCCTTGAGCCCCACCTGCCCGAGCAAGCCCGCCAGATAGGCGCCCAGCACCGTCTGGGAGGTGTTGGTCACCGCCCCGGTCTCGTAGTCGACCATGGGGAACCACAGCTTGCCGTCGTAGCGATGGCCCTGATGCCCGACCATGGCGGCCATGCATTCCTCGGCGGCCATCTTCATCTCCGGGTCGCCGAACATCTCCCAGCTGTCCCAGAGGTATTCGTAGAAGCTGTCGGCATAGACGTCGATCGAGGCGTTGCGGCTGGTGAACTTGCCGGTCTCGGCGTGGATGTTGGCGGCCATCAGACCCAGCGGCGAGCGCATGTCGAGCGCATGTTTCATCGCCCGCTTGGCGGCGGCGTAATAGCGGTCGTCGCCGGTCAGCTGGCCCAGCAGGCCGAACTCGGTGGCATAGGTGCCGATCTCGGCGAGGTTGGTCTCGGGATCGCGGACCGCGCCGGTCTTCAGGTTTACATAGCGGTACGGCAGGCCGTGGGGCGAGGCGTCGAAGGCCTTCATCAGCCTGTCGGCCAGATCCTTCGCCTTGGCCAGCAGCACCGGATCGCCGCAGGCCAGATGGGCCGACAGCAGCCCGCCCACGAGCCGGATATTGGTCTCGAACACCTGGGCCTCGCCGTCGATGTCGAAATCGAGGTTCGCCTTGACCCAGTCGACCCCGGCCCGAAACTCGTCGTCCAGCTCCATGATCCACAGGGTGTCCAGCGCCTCGACCAGCGACAGGCCCAGGTCATGGCCCTCGATGAAGAAGGACTGCGACGTGCCCGAGACCGGATTGATCTCGTCCTTGCCCCAGGCCTTTTCGGCATAGTGGTCCCAGGCCCATTTGAACTCGGCCTTCACGTCGGCCCCGAGGGCGGACCAGTCTTCCGGGGACGCGCCCTGCCTTGCGAAAGCCGGGGTCGCGGCGGCGGCGGCCATCAGGGCCAGGGTGGAACGGCGGGAGAAGGAGCGCTGATTCATAACGCCACCTTCGGCGAAAGCGCGAAGGCTGGCCAGCGGGATCGGAGGTCTAGCGCGCGGTCAGCAGATGGAAGACGGCGAAAGTCGCCGCCGCGAACGCCAGCACCACGGCAGGCGTCACGATCCGGACGTGCCGGTGCAGAAAGGTGATGAACTCACCGACCATCGCAAGCGCCTCCCCGACGCCTCAACGCCCGCCTGACCGATCGAACGCTTCATGTTTATAACACGAAACTGTTCAAAAACCGTGTTCAAGTTTTCGCGTTTTGCGAGCAGGTCCGCGCGGGGATCAGACCAGACGGCTCTGCACCACCGCAGCCCCGATGAAGCTGGCGAACAGCGGGTGCGGCTTGAACGGCCGGCTCTTCAGTTCGGGGTGGTACTGGACGCCGATGAACCACGGGTGGTCGGTGCGCTCGACGGTCTCGGGCAGGACCCCGTCGGGCGACAGGCCGGCGAAGACCAGGCCCTTGGCCTCGATGGCCTCGCGGTAGTTGATGTTGACTTCATAGCGGTGGCGGTGCCGCTCGCTGATGGCCGTCGAGCCGTAGATCTCGGCGATCTTGGACCCCGCCGCCAAGGTCGAGTCATAGGCGCCCAGACGCATGGTGCCGCCCAGATCGCCGCCCTGCTGGCGCAGGACCCGCTGGTTGCCTTGGGTCCATTCGGTCATCAGGCCGACGACCGGCTCCTCGGTCGGGCCGAACTCGGTGGACGAGGCCTTGGGATAGCCGGCCTGGTTCCGGGCCGCCTCGATCACCGCCATCTGCATGCCGAAGCAGATGCCGAAATAGGGGATGTTGCGCTCGCGGGCGAAGCGGGCCGCCTCGATCTTGCCCTCGGAGCCGCGCTCGCCGAAGCCGCCGGGCACCAGCACCGCATGAGCCGACTGCAGCCGCTCCTCGCAGGCGTCGCGGTCGCCCTCGAAGGTGTCAGCCTCGACCCAGTCGATGTTGACCTTGACGTTGTTGGCCACCCCGCCGTGATGGAGGGCCTCGATCAGGGATTTGTAGGCGTCCTTGAGCACCGTGTACTTGCCGACCACGGCGACGGTGACCTCGCCGTCGGGCTGCAGCCGGCGGCGTGCGATCTCTTCCCACATGGTCAGGTCGGGCGCCGGGGCGTCGGTGATCCCGAAGTGGGCCAGGACCTCGGCGTCCAGACCCTCGCGGTGATAGTCCAGCGGCACCGCATAGATGTCGGCCGAGTCCATCGCCTGGATGACGCCGCTTTCGCGGACGTTGCAGAACAGGCCGATCTTGCGCTTCTCCTCGGCCGGGATCGGCTGTTCGCAGCGGCACAGCAGGATGTCGGGCTGGATGCCGATCGAGCGCAGCTCCTTGACCGAGTGCTGGGTCGGCTTGGTCTTCATCTCGCCGGCGGTCTTGATGAAGGGCAGCAGCGTCAGGTGCACGAAGCACGACTGGCCGCGCGGCAGGTCCTGGCCCAGCTGGCGGATCGCCTCGAAGAACGGCAGGCCCTCGATGTCGCCGACCGTGCCGCCGATCTCGACCAGCACGAAGTCCACGTCCTCGCCGACGTCGGTGAAGGCGGGGGTCAGGCAGAAGGATTTGATCTGGTCGGTGACGTGAGGGATCACCTGGACGGTCGCGCCCAGATAGTCGCCGCGGCGCTCCTTCTCCAGGATGGTCGAATAGATGCGGCCGGTGGTGATGTTGTCGGACCTGGCCGCCGACACGCCGGTGAACCGCTCATAGTGGCCCAGATCCAGGTCGGTCTCGGCGCCGTCGTCGGTCACGAAGACCTCGCCGTGCTGATAGGGGCTCATCGTGCCCGGATCGACGTTCAGATAGGGGTCGAGCTTGCGCAGACGCACCTTGTAGCCGCGCGCTTGCAGAAGCGCGCCGAGAGCGGCGGATGCGAGGCCTTTTCCGAGAGAGGAAACCACGCCGCCGGTGATGAACACATAACGGGCCATGGGGGATCACCTTACCGCTGATTCGCGGCCGCTCGACCGGATCGCGAACGAAACGGCTGTTGAAAACAGAACGAGCGCGGTCCGGATCGGCTCCGGTCGCGCTCGCTGGGGGGACTGGGGGCGGGAGCGGCGGGGAGGAAGTCCCGCCGTCCTCACCTTATTGCTTGGGCGCCGGAGCGCTTTGGGCCGGAGCCGGAGCCACGCCGGCGGTCGGGAGACTGGCCTCCAGATCGTCGAGCGACGGAGCCGCCGGGGCGGCCGGCTGGGTCGCCGGAGCCTGCTGGGCGGGCGCGTTCTGGGTCGGAGCCTGGTCGACGGCGATGGAGCCGACGGCCTTGGCGTCGATCACCGAGGCGGCGCCGCGCTGGACGTTGCCCAGGATGGTCAGGCCGATGGCGCAGGCGAAGAAGGCGCCGGCCAGCCACCAGGTGACCGTGGTCAGAAGATTGCCCGCGCCGCGCGCGGTCATGAAGCCCGAGGGGCCGCCGCCCATGCCGAGGGCGCCGCCCTCCGAGCGTTGCAGCAGGACCACCCCGGTCAGGGCGATCGAGATGAGGATCATGACGACGAGGAGAATGGTCTGGAGCATGGTCGCTTACATGTGTGGCGCGGCGCGCCGATCAAGCGGCGGCGTCTAACATTGATGGACGGGATGGGCAACGCGGCTCGTCGCCCGCACAAATATTCGCCGTTCGATGTCACATCCGGAGGTGTCGACTCGTCACCGCTTCGAACGCCGCCCGCCCTCGCTTTCGAGGCCATGGGGTCTGGCGATGGAGGTGGAAATGAAGATTGTGGTGATCGGTGGAACCGGCCTGATCGGGTCAAAGGTCGTTGAGCGACTGACAGCGCGCGGTCACGCGGCCCTCGCCGCTTCGCCCAACACCGGGGTGAACCTGCTGACCGGCGAAGGCCTCGCCGAGGCCTTGGCCGGCGCTGCTGTTGTCATTGACGTGGCCAATGCGCCCTCATTCGAGGACGCGGCCGCGATGAGCTTCTTCCGCACGGCGGGGGCCAATCTGCTGGCGGCGGAAGAGGTCGCGGGCGTGGGCCACCATCTGGCCCTATCCGTCGTCGGGACGGAGCGACTGCAGGCCAGCGGCTATTTCCGCGCCAAGCTCGTGCAGGAGGACCTGATCAAGGACGCGCCCGTGCCCTGGACCCTGCTGCGCTCGACCCAATTCTTCCCCTTTATTTCCGGCATCGTTCAGTCGGGCGGCTCCGGCGACGAAATCCGCCTGCCCCGCGCGCTGGTCCAGCCGGTCGCGGCCGATGACGTCGCCGACGCCCTTGTGGACCTGGCCCTCGCCGCCCCGTTGAACGACACCGTCGAGATCGCCGGGCCGGAGCTGATCCGCATCGACGTCTTCGCCCGGGAATATCTGGCGGCGCGAGAGGACCCTCGCGCGGTGATCGCCGACCCTGAAGCCTTCTATTTCGGCGCGCGTCTGGAAGACCGGACCCTGATGCCGGGCGCCGAACCGCGACTGGGAACGATCACCCTCGACGACTGGCTGCGCGCCACCATCTCCGCCGACTGAGGATCCCGGTCATGAAACTCTACTACAGCCCCCTCGCCTGCAGCCTCGCCGACCACATCGCCCTGCGCGAGGCCGGTTACGCATTCGACCTGGAGCGCGTCGATCTCAAGACCCATCGCACCGAAGCCGGCGTCGATTTCCGCACGATCAGTCCCAAGGGTTATGTCCCCGCCCTGATTCTCGACGACGGAAGCCTGATCACCGAGAATGTCGCCGTTCTCGACTGGATCGCGACGACAACGCCAGACCTGACCGTCGACCTGCCTCTGGGCCGGACGCGCGTGCTGGAGATGCTGACCTACGTCACCACGGAGATTCACCGCGCTTTCAAGCCGATGTGGCACGGCGGCTCGACGGACGAGAAGGCCGCGGCCGCCAAAACGGTGGCGGAACTGCTGGAGCCCGTCAGGCCGCGCGGTGACTATCTGTTCGGTGACCGCCCCAGCGTCGCGGACTTCTACCTGTTCGTCATGCTGCTCTGGGCGAAGCGTTTCGGCGTTGAGGTTCCCGAGGTTCTGGAACGTCTGCGCGACCGGATCGGCGCTCGTCCCGCCGTCCGGGCCGCCATGGCTCACGAGGGCCTTGTCTAGACCGCCCGGATGATCCCGAGGAAGTCGGCGGCCTTCAGGGAGGCGCCGCCGACCAGGGCGCCGCCGACCTCGGGGACATTCAGGATCTCGGCGGCGTTCGAGGGTTTGACCGAGCCACCGTACAGGATCGGGGCGGTGCGGCCGCCCTCCCCCAGCCGCGCGACCATGGCGGCGCGGACGGCGGCGTGGACCTCCTCGATCTGCTCCAGCGTCGGGGTCAGGCCGGTGCCGATGGCCCAGACGGGTTCATAGGCGACGGCGAAGGCCTTGCCCGACAGGCTTTCCGGCAGGGAGCCGGTCACCTGGGCCGAGACGATGGCGACGGCGTCGCCCGCCTTACGTTGCTCCAGGGTCTCGCCGACGCAGATGATGGGCTCCAGACCGGCGGCCAGGGCGGCCTCGGTCTTGGCGGCGACCTCGGCGTCGGTCTCGCCGAAGCCCGCGCGGCGCTCCGAATGGCCCAGAATCACCAGGCCCGCCCCGGCGTCCTTCAGCATCCCGGCCGAGACGCAGCCGGTGAAGGCGCCGCAGACCTCGACATGGCAGTCCTGTCCGCCCACTTCGACGGCCCCGCCCTTCACCGTCACGGCCAGCCGGTCGATCAGGGTCGAGGGCGGACAGACGGCGACGCGGCAGGCGGCGGGTTCGGCGGCCAAAGCCTGTTTCAGCGCCTCGGCCTCGGCCAGACTGGCGGCTGTGCCGTTCATTTTCCAGTTGCCGGCGATCAACTTCACGGATTGTTTCATGCGGCCTTCCTAAAGCAGGATTCCCTGCAAAGCCAAGCTGCTGCCGCAATCGCGTCACAAGGCCGCTCGTGCGTCCGGCGCGGCCCGAGTTCCGAAGGGTCCGCTTGCCGTGCCGCCGCCCCCTGCCTATAGGCCAGAGCGGCGCCGCTCACTTCCTGTCCCTGGTCGCCTCTTCAGGTTCGCTCGATGATCTCCGTGTTCCGCAATTTCGCGAAGTCCAAATGGGCCGCCGCCCTCCTGGTCCTCGTCGGTGTCGCTCTCCTTGTCGGCGGCGCGAAGCTGGACGTCTTCTCGGGCATCATGCCCAAGCACATCATCGACGCGGGCAGCCGCACGATCGACGCGGCCGAGTTCCGCAGCGATTTCGACCGCGCGCGTGAGCAGCTTCAGGAACGGGCCGGTCGCCCCCTGACGACCGAGGATCTGGTCAAGGAGAACGTCCACGTCCGCTACCTCGAGCAGCGGACCCAGGAACTGGGCTTCCTCGACTGGGCCTGGCGGACCGGCATCCGCCCTGGCAAGGCTCTGGTGATCAAGCAGATCCGCACCATTCCCGCCTTCTTCAACTCGGTCACCGGCCAGTTTGACGAGCAGCAGTACCAGTCGGTGCTGGCCGAGAAGAACTACACCCCGGTCATGATCGAGCGTGAGCTGCGCGACCAGTATGTCAGCCAGCACGCCGGCACGGCCGTCATGGCGGGCTACCGCGTGCCGCGCATCTATGGCGCCCTGCTGGCCGGCCGCGCTCTGGAGACCCGCGACGGTCGCTGGTTCCTCGTCACCCCGGCCATGGTTGGCGCGACCCCGGCTCCGACCGACGCCCAGCTGCAGAGCTTCATCACCGAGAACGCGACCCGTCTGCGCCGCCCCGAGTTCCGGATGGCGTCGGTGGTCCTGTTCACGCCGTCGGCCGACGCCTCGACGGCCGCCATCCCGGAAGCCCGGATCGTGGAGCGCTTTAACTTCAAGAAGGATTCGCTGTCGACGCCGGAAACCCGGACCTTCGTTACCCTGACCGCTCCGACCAAGGCCGCCGCCGACAAGATCGCCGCCGCCCTGCGCGCGGGCCAGAGCCCGGCCGACGCCGGCAAGGCCAATGGCGACATCCGCCCGGCCGACTTCAACAACACCCCGCGCAGCGCCGTCAGCGAACCGGCCGTCGCCGCCGCCGTCTTCGGCATGCAGCCCGGTCAGGTCTCTGACGCCATCCAGGGCCGCGTCGGCTTCACCGTCGCCAAACTGACCTCCGCGACCCCGGGTCACGCCGCCACCCTGGAAGACAGCCGCGCCGCCCTGATCCAGGAACTGCGCGCCGAGGACGCCAAGGCCCAGGTCTTCTCCAAGGTCGAGCAGTACGAAAAGGCCCGTTCCGAGGGCAAGACGCTCGAACAGGCCGTCGCGGCCATCGGCGCCCGCATCGTTCAGCTGCCCCCGATCGACAAGGACGGCAAACTGCCGAACGGCCAGGCGATGAACGCCCCGCCGCAGCTGCTGCAGACCGCCTGGACCCTGTCGAAGGGCGGCGAGTCCGACGTGATCGATGCCGGTCAGGGCCAGTATTTCGTCCTGCGCCTCGACGACATCAAGCCGGCCGCCCTGCCGACCCTGGACGAGGTCCGCGGCCCGCTGACCCAGGCCTGGATCCAGCGTGAGAGCGCCCGTCGCATCGCCGCCAAGGCTGATGAACTGGCGGCCCGCGTGCGCGGCGGTCAGGACATCGCCGCCGTCGCCTCCTCGGCCGGCGCGACCCTCGTGACCCGCAGCTCCGCCCAGCAGAACCAGCAGACCCAGACCGAAATCGGCGAGGGCGTGCTTCAGGGCCTGTTCGGTCAGGGCAAGGGTCAGGTCTTCTCGGGCCCGGCGTCCGAGACCGGCTTCGTGGTCGGCCGCGTCGACAACATCCATCCCGCCGTTCCGGCCCTGGCCGCCCCGGTCGCCGAACAGCTTCGCGTCCGCATGGGCCAGAACATGGCCCAGGCCGCCGTGGAACAGGCCATCGCCGCCGCGGCCCGCTCGACCAAGGCCAAGAACGACCCGGCCCTGGCCCTGGAAGCGCTGGGCGTCTCGGCGCCTGCCCCCGGCGGCTCCACCGCTCCGGCCGCGCCCGCCCAGTGACGGACGTCGGGTACGAAGACTTCGCGACGGGGCTGGCCGCCGGCCGGCCCCAGGTCGTGGTTCGCCGTCTGATCGACGATCTGGAGACCCCGGTCTCCGCCTATCTGAAGGTGGGCCTGGGCCGCACCCACGCCTTCCTGCTGGAATCGGTCGAGGGCGGCGCCCTGAACGGCCGCTATTCGATCATTACGGTCGATCCTGACGTGGTCTGGCGCTGCCGGGGCGGCGCAGCCGAGATCGCGCGCGGCCCCGACATCGCCGCCGACCGCTTCGCGCCGGAGCCCCTGCCCGCACTCCAGTCCCTGCGCGCCCTTATCGCGGCGACGAAGTTCGACCTGACGGCGACGCCCTGGGGCGAGCTGCCGCCCATGGCCGCCGGCCTGTTCGGCGTCTTCGGCTATGACATGGTCCGGTTGCTGGAGCCGCTGGGGGAAGCCAATCCCGACCCGCTGGACCTGCCCGACGCCGTCCTGACCCGCCCCTCGCTGGTCGCCATGTTCGATTCGGTGCGGCGCGAGATCGTCATGGTCGCGACCATCTATCCGGACGCCGGTCTCGGCGCCGAACAGGCCTGGACCGCCGCCAACGCCCGTCTGGACGACTTCGAGGCCCGTCTGCGCCGTCCGCTCGTCGGCCGCAGCGCTCCGGTCCCGGCCGAGGCGCCCGCCTTCGTCTCCCCGGTCGACGGTCAGGCCTTCAACGGCATGGTGGCGGCGGCCAAGGACTACATCGGCGCCGGCGACATCTTCCAGGTCGTGCTCAGCCACCGGTTCAGCGCCCCCTGGATCGGCGAGCCCTTCGCCTTCTACCGCTCACTGCGGCGCCAGAACCCCTCGCCCTATCTCTTCTATCTGAACTTCGGCGACTTCCAGCTGGCCGGGTCCAGCCCGGAAATCCTGGTGCGTCTGAAGGACGGCGGGGTCACCATCCGTCCGCTGGCCGGCACCCGCCCGCGCGGCGCGACCCCCGCCGCCGACAAGGCGCTGGAGGCCGAACTGCTGGCCGATCCCAAGGAACGGGCCGAGCATCTGATGCTGCTGGATCTGGGCCGCAACGACGTCGGTCGCGTCTCGGCGCCGGGCACCGTCGAGGTGACCGAAAGCTTCGTGGTCGAGCGCTACAGCCAGGTCATGCACATCGTCTCCAACGTCGTCGGCAAGGCTGATCCGAAGCTGGACGCCGTCGACACCCTGCTGGCCGCCCTGCCCGCCGGCACCCTGTCGGGCGCGCCCAAGGTGCGGGCGATGGAGATCATCGACGAGCTGGAGTCCACAAAACGCGGCGTCGGCTACGGCGGCGGCGTGGGCTATATCTCGGCAGGCGGCGAGGCCGACATCTGCATCGTCCTGCGCACCGCCATGTTCACGCAAGGCCAGGTCTTCGTTCAGGCCGGCGCCGGCGTGGTCTCCGACTCCGATCCCGCCGCCGAATACGCCGAGACCCAGGCCAAGGCCCGCGCCCCGATCAACGCCGCCTCCGACGCCTGGCGCTTCGAACTGGGCCAACCGCTCAACGACGCGGGCGCGATCTAGTCTTCCGGCTTCTCTGAATGCGGTCTTTCACGCGTCATCGGCGCGTGATCGCGGACGTCTGCAAGCGGTCTGGGTCTCCGCTTTCCGAAGCCGCAAGGCTTCGCGACATTTCAAAAATGATCAGTTTCGCGAAAATACCCGACACTTTGTTGCCATGAAGCCCGATTTGGTCCTAGTCTGAATGACACCGGTATCAAAAGGGCGATAAGCGTCCTTTGGGCCGGTGGCGTCCGCAGTCGCGGGCGATCCGTACAGGGACCGCAAGAGTCTCCTGACGGGTGGAAACGGGAAGGGAACCCCAGGATGAACACTCGCAATTTCACGCGCCTGTCCCGCATGACCGGCGTCTCGCTCGGCGTCCTCGCCCTGGCGCTGGCGACCGGGGCCCATGCCCAGACAGCTCCGGCGCCCGCAGATCCCCAGGATGACGGCGCCACCTCCGTTGACGAGGTCGTGGTCACCGGCTTCCGCGCCAGTCTGGCCGCCGCCCTGAGCATCAAACGCCGTGAAGCCGGGGTCGTCGACGCCATCTCGGCCGAAGACATCGCCGACTTCCCCGACACCAACCTCGCCGAATCGATCCAGCGGATCCCCGGCGTCTCCATCGACCGCGACGCAGGCGAAGGCCGCACGATCACGGTCCGCGGCCTCGGTCCGGACTTCACCCGCACCCGCATCAACGGCATTGAGGCCCAGGCCACGACCGGTGCCACCGATTCCTCGGGCGGCACCAACCGCGGCCGCGGCTTCGACTTCAACGTCTTCGCCTCCGAGCTCTTCAACAACATCACGGTCCGCAAGACCGCCTCGGCCGAGGTCGAGGAAGGGTCGCTGGGCGCGACCGTGGACCTGCGCACCAGCCGCCCGTTCGACTACACGGGCTTCACCGCCGCCGGCTCGGTCCAGGGCGGTTATAACGACCTGTCAAAAACCTGGAGCCCGCGCTACGCCGTTCTGGCTTCCAACACCTGGTTCGACGGTCAACTCGGCGCCCTGGCCTCGCTGGCCTACAGCAAGAAGGATTCGATCGAGGAAGGCTTCTCCTCGGTGCGCTGGGGCCCGGCCAACGGCGACAACGGCTTCCAGAACCCGGCGGCCCTGCCCGGCGGGTCGGCGGCGGCCGGCGGCCTCTTCCACCCGCGCATCCCGCGCTATGGCCGTCTGACCCACGAACAGGAACGCACCGGCGCCACCGTGTCGCTGCAGTTCCGTCCGGCCAGCGGCAAGACCCTGCTGACCTACGACCTGTTGTGGTCGCAGCTGGACTCGACCCGCCGCGAAAACTTCCTCGAGGCCTGGTCCTTCAGCCGTAACGCTTCCCAGGGCGGCAAGCCCGAGGTCGATATCGTCGACACCGTCGTCGATCCGGACACCGGCGAGATGGTCTATGCCAAGTTCAACGACGTCGACATGCGGACCGAGAACCGCTTCGACATCCTTGAAACCACCTATACCCAGAGCACCCTGTCGCTGGAGCAGGAGTTCACCGACAACTTCCGCTTCTCGGGCGCGATCGGTCGGTCCAAGTCGGAGTTCGGCAACCCGCTGCAGGTCGATGCGATCATCGATCATCTCAACGGCGCCGGTTACAGCTGGGACTTCCGTCAGAACCACGACCTGCCGCTGATCAACTACGGCTTCGACGTCACCGATCCGAATTCGTGGACGGTCACGGGGCCGACCGGCCTGCTGAAGTCCGAGCTGCGTCTGAACACCAGCTACCAGACCAACATCTACGAGACGGCCGAAGGCGGCTTCGAGTGGAACGTCAATGACGTCCTGACCCTCAAGGCCGGGGCCAGCCACAAGAAGTACGACTCGGTCGGCACCGGCTACAGCCGCCTGAACAACGTCAATGACGCCCCGGCCCTGCCTGCGGGCACGTCGATGGCTTCGGTGACCCAGCTGCTGACGGGCTTCGGCCGCAACCTCGACCTCCCGGCAGGTTCGGCGACGTCCTGGATCATCCCCGACCTCGATGCGCTCCGGAACATCTGGAAGTGGGACTGCAACTGCAACACCGGCGTTGCGGGCGGCGACTTCCGCCTTCTGGGGCTCGACAACCCGGGCTCCTTCGCCAGCTTCCGCCAGGTCACCGAGACCGACACCGGCTACTGGATCCAGGCGGACTGGGACACCTCCCTGTTCGGCGTGCCGTTCCGCGGTAACGTCGGGGTGCGTCAGGTCAAGACCGAGCTGGCGGCCCAGGGCTACTCCAACATCAACAATCTGCCGGTTCTGACCTCCGGGACGAACGAGTACGACGACACCCTGCCGTCCCTGAACGTCGCGTTCGAACCGATCGAGAACCTGCAGATCCGCTTCGCGGCCGCCAAGGTCATGGCCCGTCCGCCGATCACCAACCTGGTGCCGGTCTATACGCTCAGCGCCGCCACGGCGCCGAACCCCTCGGCCTCGATCGGCAACATCGATCTGGAGCCCTACCGCGCCAAGACCTACGACGTGTCGGTCGAATGGTATTTCGCGCCGGAGTCCCTGCTGTCCTTCGCCTACTTCTACAAGGACATCTCGACCTTCGTTCAGACCACCCAGACGACCCTGCCCTACTCCCAGCTGACGGCCATCGACCCGGTGGCCTTCCCGGCGGGTGCGCGGGATCCGAACCTGAACCACGTCTTCTCGACCCAGGCCAACACGCCCGGCGGACCGCTGAAGGGCTTCGAGATCAGCTATCAGCAGCCGTTCCACTTCCTGCCGGGCCTGTTCTCCAACCTCGGAACCCAGCTGAACTACACCCACGTCGAATCCGAGATCGACTACTGCACGACCGCGACCTGCGCCGCCTTCGTGACCGAGGATCTGGTCAACCTGTCGCCCAACGCCTGGAACGCCACCCTCTATTACGACGACGGCAAGCTGAACGCCCGCATCTCGGCGGCCTACCGCGACGACTACTTCCAGCAGGTGCCGGCGGCCAACGGCGGCACGCGCGGGATCGCCGTCACCGGCAAGACCGAGACCCTGTCGATCGACGGCTCGGCCTCCTATCAGCTGACCGACCACGTCACCGTGACGCTGGAAGGCATCAACCTGACCGACGAGCCGAACCGCCAGTACCACGGCGACCTCGGCGGCGAGCGTAACTCGACCTACGTCTACCACCACACCGGCCGTCAGGTGTTCGTGGGCGCCCGCTACAAGTTCTGATCCCCGAAGACCTCCGGTCGGAAATCGCCCGGACGCTGCTGCGTCCGGGCGTTTTTCTGTCCGGCGTCGATCGGCTCAGGCCCGGCCCACGGATCGAAACAGCTTCGCTGCCGTTGTTGTTAATCAACGAACGGAGATCGCTATGTCGACCATCCAGGATAACCACGTCGAAGAGACGACCGAAGAGGCCCGTCAGGGCGAGAATGTGAAGGGCATGACCTCGGTGCTGGGCGTGTCGGTGGCGGCGGTCGCCGTCCTGTTCGCCCTGATCCTTCTGGTCTTCTTCGGCTTTACGGCCGGCTGGTTCGGCTAGTTCTCGAACTGGCCCTGATAGACCGGGTCCTTCATCGCGAAGCCCGGCCCCAGCACCATGACGCCCGCCAGCAGCACAGCTGCGCTGGCGGCCAGAAAGGCGGCCCCGAGCGCGCCCAGCGAGCTGGCCGGACGCTCGGGCGTCTCGACCAGCAGGGCGCGGGCCTGTTCGATCTCGGCGGCGGTATCGATCACGCGGCGACTCTCTGCGACAGGGAACCGATCTGACGGCCACGATGGTTAACGTCCGGTGTCCGCGCAAGCTTCGGCTTGGCGCGGAGGATTTCAGGTCCTAGAACCGCCGCATGATCCTCGTCGTCGATAACTACGACAGCTTTACCTACAACCTCGTCCACTACCTCGCGGAACTGGGCGCGGAGACGCATGTCGTCCGCAATGACGACCTGACGACCGCCGAGGCCTGGGCGCTGAAACCCGAAGCCGTCCTGCTGTCGCCGGGCCCCTGCGCGCCCGATCAGGCGGGCATCTGCCTGCCGCTGATCGACACCGCGCCGCTGGACATGCCGATCCTCGGCGTCTGCCTGGGGCATCAGGCCATCGGTCAGGCCATGGGCGGCCACGTCATCCGCGCCAAGGCCCTGATGCACGGCAAGACCTCGCCGATCCTCCATGAGGGCAAGGGCATGTTCGCCGGCCTGCCCTCGCCCTTCACCGCCACCCGCTACCATTCTCTGGCAGTGCAGCGCGAAACCCTGCCCAATACGCTTCAGGTCACCGCCTGGACCGAGGACGGCGAGATCATGGGCTTCCAGCACCACGAGCGGCCGATCCACGGGGTCCAGTTCCACCCCGAGTCGATCGCCACTGAACACGGCCACGAAATGCTGGCGAACTTCCTCGATCTGGCGGGCGTCAAGCGTCTGGCCATGGTCTGAGGTCATGGCTGAGGGTGGTTTCAAGCCGCTGCTGGCCAAGCTGGTCGATGGCAAACCCCTGACCTCTGCCGAGGCCGGCGACTTCTTCGCGGCCTGCCTGCGCGGCGAGCCCACCCCGGCCCAGGTCGCCGCCGCCGTCACCGCCCTGCGCATGCGTGGCGAGACCGTCGACGAAATCGCCGCCTTCGCGGGCGAGATGCGCAAGGCCGCCCTGACCCTCGATCACGACTACGACGTCATCGACACCTGCGGCACTGGCGGCGACGGGGCCCACACCTTCAACATCTCGACCGCGGCGGCGCTGGTTCTGGCCGGGGCTGGCCTGAAAGTCGCGAAACATGGCAACCGGGCCATGAGCTCCAAGTCCGGCTCCTCCGACGTCCTCGGCGTTCTCGGCGTCGATCTGACCGCCGGGCTGGACCAGCAGAAGGCGGCGCTGGACGAGGCGGGCATCGCCTTCCTTTTCGCCCCTGCCTACCACGGCGCCATGCGCCACGTCGGCCCGGTCCGCGCCGAGATCGGCTTCCGCACCGTCTTCAACCTGCTCGGCCCTTTGTCCAACCCGGCGGGCGCGAAGCGTCAGGTCATGGGCGTTTATGACCCCCGTCTGCTGGAGCCGCTGGCCGAAGTGCTCGGCCGCCTCGGCGCCACCCGTGCCTGGACCGTCCATGGTGAGGGTCTCGACGAACTGACCATCACGGGGGCCAGCGAGGTCGCGGAATGGAAGGACGGGCGTGTGCGTCGCTTCACCGTCACCCCCGAGGACGCCGGCCTGCCCCGCGCCGACATCAGCGCCCTGCGCGGCGGCGACGCCGAAACCAACGCCAAGGCCCTGAGCGCCCTGCTGGCCGGCCAGACCGGCCCTTATCGCGACGTGGTCCTTCTGAACGCTGCCGCCGCCCTGATAGTCGCCGACAAGGCGGATGACCTGAAATCCGGCGTCGCCCTCGCCGCCGCCGCCATCGATGACGGCAAGGCCGCCGAAGCCCTCGCCTCTCTCGCGCGGATCACCTCCACGCCCTTGCCGATCGAAGACCTCGTATGACTGCCGCCCCCCGCGAAGACGTTCTGGCCCGCATCGCCGCCTACAAGCGCGAGGACGTCGCCGCCCGCAAGGCCGCCCAGTCGCAGTCCGAGATCGAGTCGCTGGCCATGATCGCCGGCATGCCGCGCGGCTTCCGCCACAGCCTCGAAAAGCACGCCGCCCCCGGACGCCCGGCCCTGATCGCCGAGATCAAGAAGGCCAGCCCGTCCAAAGGCCTGATCCGCGAGGACTTCGACCCGCCGGCGCTCGCGAAGGCCTATGAGGCGGGCGGCGCGGCCTGTCTGTCGGTCCTGACCGACGGCCCCAGCTTCCAGGGCGCCGACGACTATCTGGTCCAGGCCCGGGCGGCGGTCACCCTGCCCTGCCTGCGCAAGGATTTCCTCGTCGATCCCTGGCAGGTCGCCGAGAGCCGGGCCCTCGGCGCCGACTGCATCCTGATCATCCTCGCCATGATCGACGACGGTCTGGCCGGCGAGTTGCTGGCCGAGGCCCGTCGATTTGGCATGGACGCCCTGATCGAGACCCATGACGAGCTGGAGATGGCCCGCGCGGTCCAGCTGGGCGGCGACCTGATCGGGGTCAACAACCGCTCGCTTCGCACCTTCGAGGTCGACCTTGGCACGACGGCCCGCCTGTCGCATCTGGCGCCGAAGTCCGCCCTTCTGGTCGCCGAGAGCGGCGTCTTCACCCCCGACGACGTCGCCGACGTCTGCATGGCCGGCGCCCGCGCCATCCTCGTCGGCGAAAGCCTGATGCGTCAGCCGGACGTCGAGGCCGCGACCCGGGCCTTGCTGGATTGAGCGAGGATCAGCCGAGGACCAGCGCTCTCAAACTGGCGCTGATTCTCCTCACCGGCATCGCCATGGTCCTGGCAGGTATCGCGCTGTTGTGGACTCACGGTCGGGCGTTTGACGTTCGCGGCCCGTGGCAGGTCTCCGCCGTGCTGTCGTTGATTGCCGGTCCCGGCTGCATCTACGCCTGCTACCGGCTGGCCTTCCTGAAAAAGCCCGTGCTGGTGATCCTGCCTGACCGGGTTGAGCACTACGCCTGGCCGGACCCCGTCTACTTCGACGACGTGCAGGAGGTCATCTTCGAGAAGGGAAGTTTCTGGTCGAAGACCGTCTCTTCCGCCACGCTTCTGATGACGTCCGGGGAGCGGCGCACCGTTTTCACCCTGCTTTTGAATCGCGACGCCAAACAGATCGCGGACCTTCCGCAGGCCGCCCTGACGCGCCGCCGCTGCTCGGCGTCACCGTTAAGTTGACATTAGTGAAGAACACTTACAGAACATCGACAACGGTTCACGTCTTGTTCTGAAGGCTTCTCCCATGCTCACGCGCAAGCAGCACGAACTCCTGATGTTCATCCACGAACGCATCAAGGAGACGGGCGTCTCCCCCTCGTTCGACGAGATGAAGGAGGCGCTGGATCTGGCGTCCAAGTCGGGCATCCACCGGCTGATCACGGCCCTGGAGGAGCGCGGCTTCATCCGCCGCCTCGCCCACCGCGCCCGCGCCCTTGAGGTGACCAAGCTGCCGGAACAGGCGACGACGGGCCCGATTCGCGGCCGCGCGCCCTTCACCCCGGCGGTGATCGAGGGCGGCGGACGTTCGGCGCCGGTCTCCGAGGCCGCCAACGACACCCGCGAACTGGTTCTGGTCGGCAAGATCGCCGCCGGCGTGCCCATCGCCGCCATCCAGGGCGACAACGGCCGCTATCAGGTGCCCGAGGCCATGCTGGGCGCCGGCGAGCATTACATGCTCGAGATCGAGGGCGACTCGATGATCGAGGCCGGCATTCTCAACGGCGATCTGGTCGTCATCAAACGCGTCGACACCGCCTCCTCGGGCGAGATCGTCGTGGCCCTGGTCGAGGGCGAGGAAGCCACCCTCAAGCGCCTGCGCAAGAAGGGCCAGTCCATCGCGCTCGAACCCGCCAACCGCAACTACGAGACCCGCATCTTCGGCCCCGACCAGGTCGAGGTCCAGGGCAAGCTGGTCGGGCTCATTCGGCAGTATCACTAGCTCACTGCCCCTCTCCCACAGGGAGAGGGAGGGACCCGCGAGCAAAGCGAGTGGGAGGGTGAGGGGTTCTGTCGTCAGCCGGTGAGGGCATAACCCCTCACCCTTTCGCGCGAACCGATCGCTACGCTCCCGGGCGCTCAAGCCCTCTCCCTATGGGAGAGGGTTTTGCTTTGACCACGGCCGGTCCCCCCGCACATGCGCTGTCCACACCGCCTTCCAGCCCGCGCCGGACCGCCACAGCTCCACCGCCCCGCCGCGCCCGAAGTCGACCCCGTCCAGCACCAGTGTCTGCGCACACCCCGCCGGAACCCTCGCCACCGCCGCCCGCACACTGACCACGGGCGCCGCGCCGCACAGGGATGTCAGCACCTCCGCCGTCGGCGGCTTCGTCCCCCACCACAGGGCCACCGGCGCCGCATCCCGCACCTGAGGCGCGCAGGCGAACCGCCCGCAGACCCAGCCCGCATCCGGCCGGTCCGTCAATGTCAGTCCCCGCCGCCGCGACCACAGGTCGGCCGCGAACTCCCGCACCCCCGGCCGCACCGCCACGGCATCCTTGCCAGAGTGAAACGCCGCATTGGTCCCGCTGTCGCCGATCCAGAGGTCCGGCGTCGGAGCCCTCGGCCACAGCATCACCGCCGCCGCCAACGGCAGGCCCAGCCACCTCAGCCGCCCCTTCCACAGACAGATGAACAGCACACCCAGAAAGGCGATGGGCAGCACATAGTCCGGCGCGCTCGCCACCGTCCGCACCGCTCCCGGCAGCTCCGCCGTCCAGTGCCCGATGGCCAGCATCAGGTCGATGCCCCTGCCCGCCACCCACAGGAAGGGCGCGCCCAGCCCCATGGGCTCCAGCAAGGCTCCCAGCGCCAGGGCCGGCATCATCACGAAATCCGCCACCGGCGAGGTCAGCAGATTCGCCCCGAGGCCATAGACCGCCGTCCGGTTGAAATGCTGCATGGCGAACGGGCCGGTCGCCAGCCCCGCCACCAGACTGGCCGTCACCGCCGCGACGATCCAGCCGCCGATCCTCTGCACAATCAGGATGGGCAGAGGCGCCGAAATCTCCCGCACCCGCGCCGGCCAGCTCTCGACAAGCGCCACCAGCGCCGCCGTCGCCGCGAACGACATCTGGAAGCCCGGGGTGACGATGGCCTCGGGCTGGAGCGCCAGCACGATCAGGGCCGCGACCGCCAGCGCGTGCATGGTGATCGCCTGCCGGTCCAGCAGGATGGCCAGGAAGGCGATGGAATAGGTGATGGCGGCCCGCTCGGCCGGCGGCGGCGCCCCCGAGATGACCAGATAGGTCGCGACCGCGATCAGGCCCGCGACGGCCGCGACCTTCTTGCCCGACACCCTCAACGCCACCCACGGGATCGCCGCCACGCCCAGACGCACCGCGAAGAAGACAAAGCCGCCCACGACCGCCATATGCAGGCCCGAGATCGACAGGATGTGCGCCAACCCCGAATCCCGCATGGCGTCCAGGTCCTCGCGTTCGATCCAGGTCTCGTGCCCCGTCACCATCGCCGCCGCCACCCCGCCGGTGCGCGGCCCCAGCCGGTCGACGATCTTCTGCGCCAGTCCGAACCGCACCCCGTTGATCTGCATCGCCAGTCTCAGCCGCCACGGCGCCTCGGGCAGGAGCGCGGGCCGGGTCGGCGACAGGGCGAAGGCGGTGCCGCCCATCCCCTCGAAGAAGGCGTTGCGGCCGAAATCATAGGCGCCCGGGCTGGCCGGGGGCGGCGGCGGATTGAGGATGGCGAACAGCCGGACGGGCGTCCCCGGCGGCGGCGGATCGCCCTTGACCGTGGCCCTCAGCCGGATCGGCGTCGCCTGGGACTCCAACCCCCGGATCCACACCGGCGCCACCACCACCCGGTGCCCGTTCGCGCCCGGACTGTCGACATCCAGCACCCAGGCCTCGATGACCGTAGGCGCGTCGAGCTCCGGTTCGATCGGCGCCGCGACCCTTTCCGTCCGAACCTTCGCCGCCGCCAGCCCCAGCGCCACACACATGAGCAGCATCAGCGGCAGGGTCACGACCCGCGACAGCCCCCTCGCCCGAGCCACCAGCCACAGCCCCACCGCCACGCCCGCCGCGACCAGCGGCGGCCACAACGGCGGCTCGACCTTCAGGCCGAAATAGATCGCGCAGCCGCCGCCGAACGCCACCGGCGCCCACAGCCGCCAGCGCAGGCCCTGCCCGGCGACCTCGTCGCGCACGGAGGCGACGATCCTGTCTGGAAGGCTGGGCTTTGCCGCGTCGGGCGGTATAAGGGCGGCCCGTACGGACCTCCCTGCCATGACCTCTCCTGCCTCTTCCCCAGACGCGTCCTCGACAGTCGTCACCCGCTTCGCCCCCTCGCCGACCGGCTCCCTGCACATCGGCGGTGCGAGAACGGCGCTATTCAACTACCTTTACGCGAAGGGGCGCAACGGCAAGTTCCTGATCCGTGTCGAGGACACCGACCGCGAGCGTTCGACCGATGAGGCCGTGAAGGCCATCTTCGACGGCCTGAGCTGGCTGGAGCTGTTCGCCGACGAGGAGCCGGTGTTCCAGTTCTCGCGCGCCGACCGTCACCGCGAGGTCGTCCAGACCCTGCTCGACACCGGCCATGCCTACCGCGACTACACGACCGCCGAAGAGACCGGCCGTCTGCGCGACGAGGCCAAGGCCGAGCGCCGCAGCTTCGAATCCCCCTGGCGCGATCGTGTCGCCGCCGGGCTGGAGGCCGAACAGCCTTTCGTCGTCCGCTTCCGCCGCCCCCTGCCCGGCCGGGTCGAGGTCAATGATGAAGTCCAGGGCGCGGTCAGCTGGGACAACGGCGACCTCGACGACCTGGTGCTGCTGCGCAGTGACGGCGCGCCGACCTACAACCTCGCCGTGGTGGTCGACGACCACGACATGGGCGTGACCCACGTCATCCGTGGCGACGACCATCTGAACAACGCTGCTCGTCAATCATTGATCTATGACGCCCTCGGATGGCCCCGTCCGAGCTTCGCCCACATTCCCCTGATCCACGGCCCGGACGGCGCCAAACTGTCCAAGCGCCACGGCGCGCAAGCCGTGCATGAGTATGCAGAGATGGGCTATCTGCCCGAGGCCATGCGCAACTATCTGGCGCGCCTCGGCTGGGCCCACGGCGACGACGAACTGTTCTCCGACGAACAGGCGCAGGCCTGGTTCGACCTGTCCGGCGTCGGCAAGGCCCCGGCCCGGCTGGACTTCGACAAACTGGCCCACGTCAACGCCCACTGGATGCGGCTGGCCGACGACGACGGCCTGGCCAAACAGGTCCTCGATCTGCACCTCGCGCGCGGCCATGTCCTGGGCGAGGACGACGAGGTCCGCCTGACCCGCGCCATGCCCTTCCTCAAGGACCGGGCGAAGACCCTCAACGAACTGGTCGACCAGACCGCCTTCGTCCTGCGCCGCCGCCCTCTGGTCATCTTCGAAAAAGCCCTGCCGCTGCTGGCCGGCGAGTCGGGCGAGCGCATCGGCCGTCTGCGCGACCGGCTGAAGCTGTTCGCCAGCTGGGACGTCTTCGCCCTGGAGGCCGAGCTCAAGGCCTTCGCCGAGGAAGAGGCCGTCGGCTTCGGCAAGATCGGCCCCGCCGTCCGCGCCGCCCTGACCGGAGACGGGGTTTCGCCCGACATCGCCAAAACTCTTGCCGCTTTGGGGCGCGAAGAATCGCTCGGGCGCTTGGATGATGCGCTGCAACAGACTAAGTGACGTTCACGAACAACAAGGGGTCCGGCGTCTCCCCGGCGCGGGCCCTGATTCACAAGGGGCTACAATGACTGAACCTGCCAAATCGGCGACCCTCACCCTCGGCGACAAGACCGTCGAACTGCCCGTCCTGAGCGGTTCCACCGGCCCCGACGTTATCGACATCCGCAAGCTGTACGGCGCCACTGACGCCTTCACCTTCGACCCCGGCTTCACCTCGACGGCGGCTTGCGAAAGCGCCATCACCTACATCGACGGCGACGCCGGCGTGCTGCTGCACCGCGGCTATCCGATCGGCCAGCTGGCCTCGCAGTCGAACTTCCTCGAGGTCTGCCACCTGCTCCTCTACGGAGAGCTGCCGACCGCCGCCCAGTATGCGGAGTTCGAGACCACCATCACGCGGCACACCATGCTGCACGCCCAGTTCGACCGCTTCTTCGAAGGCTTCCGTCGCGACGCCCACCCCATGTCGATCATGGTCGGCGCCGTCGGCGCCCTGTCGGCCTTCTATCACGACAGCCTGGACATCCATGATCCGGTCCAGCGCAACATCTCGGCCATCCGCCTGATCGCCAAGATGCCGACCATCGCCGCGCGCGCGTACAAGTACCACGTGGGCCAGCCCTTCATCTCGCCGCGCAACGACCTGTCGTACGCCGAGAACTTCCTGCGCATGTGCTTCGCTGTCCCGGCCGAGGACTATGTGATCGACCCCGCCCTGGCCCGCGCCATGGACCGGATCTTCACCCTGCACGCCGACCACGAACAGAACGCCTCGACCTCGACCGTCCGTCTGGCCGGTTCGTCGGGCGCCAACCCGTTCGCCTGTATCGCCGCCGGCATTGCCTGCCTGTGGGGCCCGTCGCACGGCGGCGCCAACGAAGAAGCCCTGACCATGCTTCAGGAAATCGGCACCCCGGACAAGATTCCGGAGTTCATCCAGGGCGTGAAGGACCGCAAGTACAAGCTGATGGGCTTCGGCCACCGGGTGTACAAGAACTACGACCCGCGCGCGAAGGTCATGCAGGAAAGCGCCTATGAGGTGCTGGCCGCCACGGGCCGCGAGAACGACCCACTGTTCCAGGTCGCCAAGGAGCTGGAGAAGGTTGCCCTGAACGACGAATACTTCACCTCGCGCAAGCTGTTCCCGAACGTCGACTTCTACTCGGGCATCACCCTGTCGGCGATGGGCTTCCCGACCTCGATGTTCACCGTCCTGTTCGCTCTGGCCCGCACCGTGGGCTGGATCTCGCAGTGGCAGGAAATGATCGGCGATCCGGCCCAGAAGATCGGCCGCCCGCGTCAGCTGTACACCGGCCCGACCGAGCGCGACTACGTGCCGATCAGCGCCCGCGGCTGATCGGACCCCGGTCTGAAATGCAAAACGCCGGAGCGAAAGCTCCGGCGTTTTTCTTTGGGCGATGGCCTGCGGTGTCAGCCGCCGATGGCGTCCAGCGCGGTCATGGCGGCCTCGTCCAGCACCAGATCGCCGGCCGCCAGATTCTCCTTCAGGTGTCCGACCGACGAGGTGCCGGGGATCAGCAGGATGTTGGGCGACCGCTTCAGCAGCCAGGCCAGGGCGACCTGCATCGGCGTCGCGCCCAGACCCGCCGCCACCGTGTTCAGGGCGTCCGACTGCAACGGGCTGAACCCGCCCAGCGGGAAGAAGGGCACATAGGCGATGCCGGCGGCGTTCAGGCTGTCGATCAGGGCGTCGTCCTCGCGGTGCGCCAGGTTGTAGAGGTTCTGGACGCAGACGATCTCCGCCATCGACCGCCCCTCCTCGACCTGTTTCGCGGTGACATTGCTCAGGCCGATGTTGCGGATCAGGCCCTGCCGCTGCAGGTCGACCACGACCGACAGCGTCTCCGCGATCGAGCCCTCGGCCGGGCCATGGGCCTCGCCCATCATGACCCTCAGATTGACCACATCCAACGTCTCGAGCCCGAGGTTGGTCAGGTTGTCATGCACCGCCCGCTCCAGCTCCGAAGCCGAGAAGGCCGGCAGCCAGGCGCCGGTCTCGTCGCGCCGCGCCCCGATCTTGGTCACGATGGTCAGGTCGTCTGTATACGGATGAAGCGCTTCCCGGATCAGCCTGTTGGTGACGTGCGGGCCGTAGAAGTCCGAGGTGTCGATATGGTCCACGCCCGAGGCCACGGCCTCGCGCAGCACGGCCAGGGCGCCCTCGTGATCCTTGGGCGGGCCGAACACGCCCGGCCCGGCCAGCTGCATCGCGCCATAGCCGAGCCGCTTCACGGTCCGGTCGCCCATCGTGTAGCTGCCGACAGTCGGGGAAATGGTCATGGGAAAACTCCTTGTTCCGAGCCCGAAATCTAGGCCCCGCAACGGCGCGCGATAAGCCGGTGTAATCCGCATGAGCTGTTCGGCGTTCCGCACAATGGCTGCGTCAATCGGGCGAGGCCGGGCCGGATGACATCTCTGGATTGCGTGCCTGGTCTGGTCCACAAAAGGCGGCGGCTCTAACCGCGTACAGGGAAGGATCGACCATGAGGCTCCTCGCGATCGCATCGATCCTGCTGGCCACGGCCTGCGCCGCACCCGTCGCCCGGATCGAGGCTCTGCCGCTGGATGCGAATGGCGCCGAGCCCGTCTTCCTGCTCAACAGTGGCAGCTGGACCCTGTCGTCTGCCCGGCCCGCCTTCCCGCTGACCGAGAGCCAGCCCGCGCTCAGCGGCATGTCGGGCGCCGCGACCGCCACCCCCTTCGGCTGCGGCCTCGTGGACGTCCATGGCGGCTATTTCTCCGGCGATCGTGGCCGTCTTGCCTGCGTCTCGCGCGGCCCCGGCGGGCGGCTGCGCCTGACCCGACTGGGCGGCCGTATCGACTATTCCCGGGTTTACGACGCCGCTCCTTCCAACGGCGGCTATGTCGTTGTCGCCCGCCCCTACAAGAGCCGGGCCGCGCAGGTCATGACGCTTTCGGCGGCGGGCGACCTGTTGCACATGATCGCGCTGCCGGACGTCTACGACTGGTCTCCGGATCAGATCGCCCTTCTGCCGACGGGCCGGGTTCTTGTTCTGACGCGCACCGCCGGGGCCTGCGAATGGCGCGTTCTCGAACGCAGCGGAGAGACCTTCGTGACGGTCTCCGTCACCCCTGCGGACCATGTCTTCCAGTGCCAGACCTCAAACCGGGGCGAAGAGATCATCCGCGACCAGGCGACCGGCCAGATCTACCTCCGTCAATTCTATCCCGACAAGAACGCCCTCTACCGGCTGGACGACAACGGCGCGGAGCGCGGCCCGGCGACGCTGGCGGTGCGCGACATGGCCGCTCTCCTGCCGATGGAGATGGGCTCGCAGCTGGCCAAGGTCTCGGTGCTGGACGGCGCCCTCTATTTCGAAGCGCCGTCGGTCTCGGGCCCGACCGTGGTTCGCTACGACCTCGCGACCGAAAAGCTCAGCCGCACCGACCTCAGGGCCGCGAGCGGGCAGTGGCATGACGCTGGTCGCGTCCACGGCCTGATGCTGACCGGTAAGGCCGACGACCGGATGCAGATGGCGGTCATGAGCCCGAGGGGCGCTATCGAGGTCGGTCCCGTGGCGCAGGACTAGCCGCGCTCGCCGATCACCTTGAGGACCGCCTCGGCGGCGATCTCCGACGGGTCGCGCCCGCCCCGGCCCATCCGGTCCAGCGCCGTCTTCTGGCGGGCCGCCTGCGCCACGCGGGCCTCCGGATCGTCCAGCAGCGCCCCGACGGCCCCGGCCAGCTTCTCCGCCGTGGCGTCCTTCTGGATCAACTCCGGCGCGATCATCTCGTCGGCGGCGGTGTTGAACAGGGTCGCGAACTTGCCGGTGAAGAACGGCTTCATGATCGCATAGCTGAGGCCGTCGAACCGGTAGCCGATGACCATCGGCGCCCCCGCCAGCGCCAGTTCGGTCGAGACGGTGCCCGAGGTCGCCAGGGCGACGGTCGCGGCGCGCATGGCGTCGTACTTCTCGTCCTCCTGCACCAGATGCACGCGGAACGGCCAGGCGGCGACGCGGGCGGTGACGTCGGCGGCGACGGTGCCCGCGACCACCACGGCGACCTCCAGCCCCGGATGGGTCTTCCTCAGCAGGGCGACCGCCTCGCCATAGACGGGCGTCATATGGCGGATCTCCGACGGCCGGCTGCCCGGCAGGATCAGCAGCAGGGGCGCATCGGCCGCCAGCCCGCGTGAGGCTCGGAACCGCGCGCCGTCGGCGCTGTCCATGTCCACATGCAGGGCCTGTGACCCGACCACGGTCGTCGCCAGCCCCTCGGCCTCGAACCAGGGCGCGTCGAAGGTGTAGAGCGCCAGCAGATGGTCCACCGTCGCCGCCAGGGTCTTGGCCCGTCCCGGCCGCGACGCCCAGACCTGCGGCCCGACGTATTTGATCAGGGGCACGCCCGGCAGGGCCTCGCGCAAGGCCTTGGCCACCCGGATGGTGAAGCCCCAGCTGTCGATCAGGACCACGGCGTCGGGCCGCTCCTTGACCGCCAGAGCCACCGTGTCCGCCACCCGCGCCTTGACCCGCTTGTAGGCGCGCAAGCCCTCCAGCCAGCCGAGGATGGACAGTTCGGCGATGTCGAACGGGCTCTCGACGCCTTCTGCCGCCATCTTGGGCCCGCCGACGCCGACAAACGTCACGGCCGGATCGCGCGCCTTCAGCGCCTTGGCCAAGCCCGCGCCCAGGGCGTCGCCCGAGGCCTCGGCGGCGACCAGCATGATCTTCATGACCTGTCCTCGCCCCAGACGAACAGGCCCAGACGGTTCGCGGTCTCGATCAGGGCCGGGCGGTCGATCAGGATCAGCTTGCCCGCCACCCCGCCGACGCCCGCCAGCCCGGCCGCGGCGGACAGCTCCAGCGTCCGCGTCCCGATCACCGGCATGTCGACGCGCAGGTCCTGAATGGGCTTGGGCGCCTTGCCCAGCGCGCCCTTGAGGGCTCCGGCGGCCCCGCGAAGGTCGGCCGGCAGTCCGGCGACGCGGCTCAGCATGGCGTCCGTTCCCTCCTGGGCCTCGACGGCCAGCACCAGTCCGTCACAGACGACCGCGCCCTGACCGATGTCCAGTTCGCCCGCCTTTTCCGCGACATGCAGCGCCTTCCTGAGGTCGGCCAGCTGGTCTTCGGTCGGCGAGACCGCGCCCAGAGCGCCCGGCGCCAGCGTCTCTCCGCCCAGAATGTCGTCGGCGCCCTCGACGGCATAGCCCTCGTTCTCGAACACCGACAGGATCTTGCGCAGCAGGGCGTCGTCGCCCCTGGTCGCCGCCGCGATGATGCCGGGCAGCAGGGTCGCCCCCTTCAGATCGGGCTTCAGGCTTTTGAAGTCTGGCCGGTTGACGGTGCCGGCGAAACAGACGGCCTTGCAGCCCGCCGCCTTCAACGCCGCCAGCGCCTTGCCCAGCTCGGCCATGCCGATCTCGGCGCCCGCATAGCGGACCAGATGCGGATCGGCGAAGCCGGTCAGGCGGATCACGAACAGGTCCCGATCCTCGGCCTCGCAGCGCGCCGCGATGGCCAGAGGCAGGGCCCCGCCGCCGGCGATCAGACCCAGCTTGGGCGCGTGCGGCGCGCTCACCGCCTCACTCGCCCGGAAGGCAGAGCGGCCGCTTGCCGCCGTCGCGGATGAAGGCGACGATCTCCATGATCTCGGGCAGGTCGGCGTAGGTCTCCTCGACCCCGTCCAGGCGGTCGGCGAACACCCCGTCGGCTTCGAACAGGTCGCGGAAGGCGGCCAGCAGGCGACGCACCGCGTCCTTGCCGTAGCCCTTGCGCTTCAGCCCGATCAGATTCAGCCCGTGCAACCGCGCGTGGTTGCCCCAGGCCGAGCCATAGGGGATGACGTCGCGCGTTACGGCGGCCAGACCGCCGACGATTGCGCCCTGCCCCACCCGGCCGTTCTGGTGCACGGCGCACAGCCCACCCAGGAAGACCTTGTCGCCGATCTGGGCATGACCGCCCAGGGTGGCGTTATTGGCCATGACGACATTGCTGCCGACGACCGCGTCGTGGCCGACGTGGGCGCCGGTCATGAACAGGTTGTTGGAGCCGACGCGCGTCACGCCCGAACCCTGGGGCGTACCCCGGTTGAAGGTCGAGTGCTCGCGGATCGAGTTGTCCGAACCGATCTCCAGCCGCACCGGCTCGCCCTTGTAGCCGTTGTGCTGCGGGTCGCCGCCGATGACGGCGAAGGGATGGACGATGGTGCGGGCGCCGATCGTGGTGTCCTGCTGGACCACCACATGGCTGACCAGGGTGACGTTCTCGGCCAGGCTGACGCCCGGTCCGACCGTGCACCAGGGTCCGATCTGCACCCCGTCGGCCAGCTGGGCCTCGGGGTGGACGATGGCGGAGGGATGGATGGTGGCCATGATCAGGTCGCCGGCTGGTCGACCGTGACCACCATGGCCATGAACTCGGCCTCGGCGGCCAGTTTGTCGTCGATGAAGGTCTCGCCGCGGAATTTGTAGGCGTCGCCGCGGGCGCGGGTCACGATCACCTTCATCTTCAGCTGGTCGCCCGGCCGCGCGGGCTTGCGGAACCGCACCCCGTCGATCGACATGAACATGATGACCTTGTCCGCCACGGCGACGTCCATGGTCTTGGACATCAGCAGGGCGCCCGTCTGGGCCATGGCCTCGACGATCAGCACGCCCGGCATGACCGGATCGATCGGGAAGTGGCCCGGGAAGAAGGGCTCGTTGTGGGTGACGTTCTTGATGCCGGTGATCGAGGTCGCGGGCACGAAGTCCTCGGCCTTGTCGACCAGCAGGAAGGGATAGCGGTGCGGCAGCCGCCGCATGACTTCGGCGTAGTCGATCTTCACGCTGTCCGGGGCGGTTTCGGAGCCGTCGCTCATCCCTCTGATTCCTTCGTACGCTTCTTCGGGGCGACCTGTTTGGACACCCAGACCGTTTCGCGCAAGAATTGTCGAAGCGGCTTCGCGGGATAGCCGGACCAGACCTCGCCCGCCGGCACATTGGCCAGAATGCCGCCCCCGGCCGCGACGGCTGCGCCGTCACCGATGGTCAGGTGGTCGCCGACCCCGGCCTGGCCGCCGAACATCACGTTGTCGCCGACGGTGACCGAGCCCGACAGGCCGCTCTGGGCCGCCATCAGGACGTTGCGCCCCAGCACGCTGTTGTGGCCGATCATGCACAGGTTATCGATCTTGGAGTTCTCGCCGACGACCGTGTCGTCATAGGCGCCGCGGTCGATGCAGGTATTGGCCCCGACGGTCACCCCGTCCTGGATGATCACCCGACCCAGCTGGGGGATGTCGACCGCCCCGGCCTTCGATCCGGCGGCGCCGAAGCCCGCCTCGCCGATCCGGGCGCCGGCATAGATCTTCACCCGGTCGCCGATCAGGGCGAACCACAGGCTGGCGTTGGAGCCGATGGCGCAGTCGCGGCCGATCTGGACGCCCGGACCGATGACCGTATTGGCCCCGATCCTTGTGCCCCGGCCGATGCGTACGCCCTGCCCCAGCACCACACCGGGCTCCAGAACGACGCTGTCGTCCTCACAGGCCTCTTCGCGCGTCGCGGCGGTATCGAGCGTCCGGGCCCTGTGCAGACGCAGCGACGCCCGCGCCCAGGCGGCCTGGGCCTCGCTTGAGGTGATGACCGCCACCCCCTCGGGAACCGCGTCCACCGCCGAGGCGGGCACGATCACGCAGCCGGCCTTCGTCTGCGAAAGCGCAGCGGCGAATTTTCGGTCGGCCAGAAACGACACCGCGCCCCGGTCCGCGGAGGACAGGGGCGCGACGGAGGCGATCTCGGTCTCGCCGCCCCGGACGACCGTCCCGCCGATCAGCTCGGCCAGGGCGGTCGCCGTCAGGGACGGCAGGGTCTCGAAGAACCTGGTATCGGGCATGCGCCCGTTCCCGACCTTACTGGCCCTGCTGGACCGGAACCGGCAGGCGGTTGAAGGTCAGCGTGGGCAGTTGGGCGTTCAGGCGGGTGATGACCTCGCCCGTCACGTCCATGGCGGGGTTCATGATGAAGACGCTCTCGCGGTCCAGCATGATGCCGCAGCCCTTTTCCTGGTAGACGGCGACCAGGATCGGCTCGACGGCGACCGAGATCAGGCGGCGCTGTTCGCTCAGGGTGTAGCGCAGCTCGTCTTCACGGGTCTGTTGCAGCTGCTGGGCTTCCTGGGCGCGGGCCTGCAGGGCCTGGCGGCGCTGGTTCATCTGGTCGGCCGGGATGGTCGCGGCGCCCTGTTGCAGGGCCGTGGCCTCGGTCTGGATGGCGGTCGCGTAGGGCTGGAGCTCGCCCTGTACTTCGTTGGCAAGTGCGGCCATGCGGGTCTGGACCGATTGGCCGGCCGTCGAGGTCGCCAGCATCTGCTGGTTGAAGAACACGCACACGCCCGGGATCACGGGACCGGGATTGGCCGGGCCGGCGGTCTGGGCCGAGGCGGCCGAGGCGGCGAAGAGCGAAGCCAGCGCGACAGCGCCGATAAGCAGGGTTTTCATTTCAGGCCTTTGTGCGGTCCTTTTGGACCTGCGGTTGTCAGAACTGGGTTGAAGTCGAGAAGCGGAAGGATTCCGTGCGGTCATAGTCTTCCTTGGACCAGACCTTGGAAATGTCGAAGCGGATCGGGCCCATCGGGGACTTCCAGTGGATGCTGACGCCGGAGGCGGCGCGCAGCGACAGGTCGTCGACGATATTGGTGTCCTGCACCCCGGTCGAGGTCAGGGTGTAGCGGTCGTCGAGCACGCCCAGGGTCCCCACGTCCGTGAACAGCGAGGTCTTGATGCCGTAGGTATCGGGCAGGAAGTTGGGCACGGTCAGTTCAACGGTTCCGACGGCGTAGAAGTTGCCGCCCAGGGCGTCGTTGGTCGACAGGTCGCGCGGACCCATGCCGGCCGTCTCGAAGCCGCGGAAGGTGTTGCCGCCGCGGAAGAAGCGGTCGTTGATGCGCACCGCGTCGCCGGACCAGCCGCTGACATAGCCCACCGAGCCGTCGACGCTGACGATCCAGGACGGGGTGAAGCCGTAGTAGACCGAACCCTCGACCTCGGTCTTGATGTAGTTCACGTCGCCGCCGACGCCGGCCAGATCCTGACGGACCGTGCCGTTCCAGCCGCGCGTGGCGCGGATCGGGTCGTTGCGGCGGTCGATGGCCAGCGTATAGCCGACCGAGGAGTTCAGCGAGGCGCCGACCTGTTCGCACAGGGCCCGCGAGCCGCCGCCGCCGGTCGAGCAATAGCCGGTCGGGACGATGATCTCATCGTCCTTGATGAAGTAGCGGGTGCTCAGGCGGGTATAGCCGTTGATCGGATACGACAGACGCAGACCGGCCCCGGTCGAGCGATAGTCGAACGACGACTCGTCCTGGAAGTCATAGCGCGAGTGGAACAGGTCGAAACCGGCGCCGATGTCGCGGCCCAGGAACTTGGGCTCGGTGAAGCGGAAGTCCAGCTGCTGACGCAGCGAGCCCCATTCGGCGCGGGCGACAACGTTCTGGCCGCGGCCGCGGAAGTTCCGCTCCGTGATGCCCAGGTTGACGACGAAGCTGTCGACCGAGGAGAAGCCCGCGCCGACCGAAAGCTCGCCGGTCGGCTGTTCCTCGACCTTGACGTTGACGACGGTGCGGTCCGGGGCCGAGCCGCGGACTTCGTCGATGGTCACGTCCTTGAAGAAGCCCAGGGCGCGCAGATTGTTGCGCGAGCGTTCGATCAGGGTGCGGTTGAAGGCGTCGCCTTCGGTCAGCATCATTTCGCGACGGATGACCGGGTCGATGGTGCGGGTGTTGCCGACCACATTGATGCGGTCGATGTAGACCCGCTGGCCTTCGGAGATGTTGAAGGTCACGTCGACGGTGTCGGTCTCGGGGTTGGCCCGGTACGACGGCTTGATGTCGACGAAGGCGTAGCCCGCAGAACCGGCCGCGAAGGTCAGGGCGTCGACCGAGCTCTCGATCTTGTCGCTCTCGTACAGCTGGCCTTCCCGGATCGGGATCAGCAGCTTCAGGAAGTCGGCGTTCAGGCGGCTGTTTTCGGTGACGACGTTGATCTTGCCGAAATTGTACCGGTCGCCCTCGTCGACCGTCATCGTCAGGCCGAAGGCGTGGTCGTCGGGGACCAGTTCGGCGACGGCGGAGACGATGCGGAAGTCGTAGTAGCCCCGGTTCGTATAGAATTTCCGCAGTTGCTCGCGGTCATAGTCCAGACGGTTGGGGTCGTAGTTGTCGTTCGAGCTGAACAGCCGATACCAGGCCGATTCCTTGGTCACCATGACCTCGCGCAGCTCGCCGTCCGAATAGGCGGTGTTGCCCAGGAAGGTGATGGCCTGCAGGCCGGTCTCCGGGCCTTCGTCGATCTCGAAGACGACGTCGACGCGGTTCTGTTCCAGCTGGACCAGCTTGGGCGTTACGGTCGCGGAGATCCGGCCCGAGAGGCGGTACAGTTCGATGATCTTGCCGACGTCTTCCTGCACCTTGGCGCGGGTATAGATGCCGCGCGGCGCCAGGGTGACCTCTTCGGTCAGCTTCTTCTCCGAGAGGGCGCTGTTCCCCTCGAAGGTCACCTGGTTGATGATCGGGTTTTCGACGATCGAGACCACCAGGTCGCCGTTCGGCTGCAGGCCGATCTGGACGTTGGCGAACAGCTGGGTGCGGTTCAGGGTGCGGACCGCGACGTCCAGCAGCACGGAATCGACCGTGTCGCCCGGCTGGATCGGCAGATAGGACAGGACCGTGGTCTGGTCGATGCGCTGGTTGCCCTCGACCAGGATGCGGTTGACCACCCCCGTCTCGGCCGGACGCGGAGCCGGAGCGGCGGCGGGCGCGACCTGCACGGTCGGCGGCGCGGCGGGCGCAGGCGTGGGGGCGGCGGCGGGCGCCGGCGCGGTCTGGGCCATGGCGGTCCCGCCCAGTCCTGCGGCGATCACAAGGGTCATCGCACTGCAGAGCGGCGCCCGGAAGCGGGCGGCCATGGCGGCGGGAGCACGTCGGTCGGTCATCATCATACGGGAAACCATCGGGGGCTGGCGTCGGCTCAACTGACGAGCCCGCCGAGGAATTTGAACAGGTTCAGCTTCTGCAAGTCGTTCCAGGTCGCGAACAACATCAAACCCGCCAGCAAAGCAAGACCGACCCGGTATCCCGCCTCCTGAACCCTGGCCGCCACGGGTTTCTGCGCCACAGCTTCGTAGGCGTAGAAAACCAGGTGACCACCGTCCAGAACCGGGATGGGCATCAGATTGATGAAGCCGATTCCGATCGAAAGTATGGCGGCGAAGCTTGTCATCGTGAGGAGCAGATTCAGCACGATGGCGACGGGGTCCGGGTTGGCCGCGACGGCGGCGCTGGTCAGGGCGCCGGAGGCCTTGGCCATGCCGAGCGGCCCGCTCAGCTGGTCGCCGGACTCGCGGCCCGAGAAGATGCGGCCGATGTATTTCATCGTCGTGCCGAGGATTTCGCCCGTCTGACGCACTCCCTCGCCCACCGCCTGAACGGGATTGTAGCGGACATAGCGGGTTTCGGCCCGGGTCGAGGCCAGACTGATGCCGATCCGGCCCGCGCTGACCCGGCCGGCGACGGGGTCGTTCCAGACCTGCCGTTCCGGCGTGGCGGTGAGGTGGACGGACGCGCCGGCGCGTTCGACCGTGAAGTCGACGGGGTCGCCGCTGCTCAGATTGACCTTGCGCATGACGTCCGACGAATCCCGGATCGCCTTGCCGCTGATTTCAGTGATGACATCGCCCGCGCGGAACCCGGCGATCGCGGCGGGCGATCCCGGAGCGACCTCGGCGACCCGCGCCGGATGCAGGACCACCCCGACCAGCGAGAACAGGATGGTGAAAAGGGTGATGGCCAGGACGAAATTGGCGAACGGTCCGCCGGCGGTGATCAGGGCCCGCTGCCACACCGGCTTGAAGTGGAAATAGTCGCGCTCTGCGCCCGGGCCGTGCTCGGCGATGACGCGCCCGCGCAGCTCGGCCAGACCCGCCTGGTCCGGCACGCTGGCGGCATCCAGATCGCCCGAGAATTTCACATAGCCGCCCAGCGGGATCCAGCCGACCCGCCATTCGACGCCGCGCTTGTCGGTGCGGCTCAGCAGGGCCCGGCCGAAACCGATCGCGAACCGGTCCATCTTCACGTTGAAGGCGCGCGCAATCAGATAGTGGCCCAGCTCATGGATGGTGACGACGAAGGTCAGCACCAGCAGGAAGGGCACGATGTAGATCAGGATCTGACCCAGGGCGCTCAGCATTCGAACGTCGTCTCCTTCGCCTCAGGCGGCGATAGCCAGGCTGGCGACGATGCCTCCCGCGATTCTCCGTGCTTCTGCGTCGACGGCCAGGGCCGCGTCGCAGGCATCGTTGAAACCGGAATCCATCCCCGCGCTCATCGCCCGCTCAAGCGTTTCGGCGACGACTGCGGCAATATTGAGAAAGGTCAGCCGACGGTCAAGGAAGGCGTATGCGGCGACCTCATTGGCGGCGTTGAACACCGTGGGGGCCGAACCGCCCGCCGTCAGGGCCTCGCGGGCCAGTTTCAGCGCCGGGAATCGCTCGTAATCCGGCGCCTCGAACGTCAGTTTGCCGAGCGCGGCCAGGTCCAGCTTCGGCGCCGGCCAGGCCAGGCGGTGCGGCCACGCCAGGGCGCAGGCGATCGGCGTCTTCATGTCCGGCGGCCCCATCTGGGCCAGGGTCGAGCCGTCGACGTACTCGACCATCGAATGGATGATCGATTCGGGATGGACCACGACGTCGATCTTTTCGGCCGGCATATTGAACAGATAGGCGGCCTCGATGGTCTCCAGACCCTTGTTGGCCATGGTCGCGCTGTCGACCGAGATCTTGGCGCCCATCGACCAATTGGGGTGGGCCACGGCCTGTTCGGGTGTCATCCGCGCCATCTCGGCCAGGGGCGTTCTGCGGAACGGCCCGCCCGAGGCGGTCAGGATCAGCTTTTCGACCCGCTCCGGCGCCTCGGCAGGGAACACCTGAAAGATGGCCGAATGCTCCGAATCGACCGGGATCAGCGTCCCGCCGCTGTTTGCGATCCGCTCGATCAGGCGCGGGCCGCAGCAGACCAGGCTTTCCTTGTTGGCCAGGGCCAGGGTCGCCCCCGTCCCCGCCGCCGCCCAGGTCGAGCGCAGCCCCGCCGCGCCGACGATGGAGGCCATGATCCAGTCGGCGGGCCGGTGCGCGGCCTCGACGACCGCCTCATCCCCCGCCGCCACGTCGATATCGAGTCCGCCGAGGGCGTCGCGCAGGTCCTGCAGACGCTTCGGATCGGCGACGACCACCTGCTTCGGCTTCCAGCGCCGCGCCTGTTCGGCCAGCCGGGCGACATTGCCGCCGCCCGTCAGGACCTCGACCTCGAAGGCGCCGGTCCCGGCCGCCTCGGCCTGATCCATCAGGTCCAGCGTCGAACAGCCGACCGAGCCGGTCGACCCCAGCACGCTGACGCGGCGCCGGATCATACCGTTCGCTCCAGCAGGATCACCAGCCAGCGACCCAGGGCCACCACCACGACCGCGAACATCAGGCCGTCGACCCGGTCCATCAGTCCGCCGTGGCCGGGGATCAGATTGCCCGCGTCCTTGACCCCGAAGCGGCGTTTCAGGCCCGATTCCCACAGATCGCCGGCCATGGTCGCCAGCGCGGCGGCCAGACCCAGGACGGCGCCCCAGAACATGTTCAGACGGCCCATCTCCAGCCAGTGCGCCATTCCGGCGCCGGCGATCATCCCGGCCGCCAACCCGCCGATGAAGCCGGACCAGGTCTTGTTGGGCGAAAAGCGCGGCCACAGCTTGGGCCCGCCCACGGCGCTGCCGACCAGATAGGCCAGGATGTCCGAGGCCCAGGCCACGGCGAAAACCAGCACCGTCCAGTGCAGCCCGACCGGCGAATGATCGTCCCTCAGCCAGATCAGCAGCACCGCCGGCCAGCCCAGATAGAGGACGCCATAGGCCGCGTTCAGGGCCTCCTGCCCCCGGCTGCGCGCGAACAGGCCCGCCGCCCCCGCTCCAAAGACCAGCAGCACAAGAGCCAGTGAAAGTTGCCCGACATGCGCCGTCACGACCGCTGCGAACAGACCCAGGGCCACCGCCCCGGTCATCATCCGCCAGGCGCCGGGCGCGCTCATCATCGCCCATTCGACGGCCAGCAGGGCGCAGGCGATCAGGATCAGGGCAAGGAACCACACGCCCCCGGCCCAGGTGGCCAGGACGGCGGCGGGCGCCAGCACGACGGCTGACGCGGCGCGAATGCCGATGTCCCCCACCTTGAGCGCCATCAGCCCGTCGCGAGCGCCGGTTGCGCCATCAGCCCGCCGAACCGGCGATCCCTGTTGCGATACTGTTCGACGGCCTCGCCCAGCGGTCCGGCGCCATAGTCGGGCCAGAGGACGTTCTGGAACACCATTTCAGCGTAGGCGGCTTCCCACAGCAGGAAGTTCGACAGCCGCTGCTCGCCCGAGGTGCGCACGATCAGGTCGACCGGCGGTCCGCCCGCGGTCGACAGGCCGGCGCTCAGAGCCGCCTCGTCCAGCGGGCCGACGGCCTCACCGGCCAGGACCTTGTCGATATGGCGCTGGGCGGCGTCGACGATGTCGGCCTGACCGCCGTAGTTGAACGCGACCTGCAGCAGGAAGCGGGTGTTGTGGGCGGTCTGGGCCTCGGCCCGGTCCACGATGGCGGCGATGTCGGCGGGCAGGCCCTTGCGGCGGCCCAGCACCCGCACCCGCACGCCCTCGCGCGCCAGTCGGTTCAGATCGCTGGCCACATAGGAGCGCACCAGACCCATCAGGTCCGACACTTCCTCCACCGGGCGGCGCCAGTTCTCGGTCGAGAAGCCGAACACCGTCAGGCATTCGATTCCGTACTGGGGCGCGGCCTGGACGGTGCGTTTCAGGGCCTGGACCCCCTCGCGGTGGCCCATGGCGCGCGGCAGCCCCCGGGCCTGCGCCCAGCGACCGTTGCCGTCCATGATGAGCGCGACATGCTTCGGACCTTCGACAGGTTCGGGCAGACCGGCGGTGGGTGCCGTCATTTCATAGCGTCCTGGCAGGACCTGAGGCGGACCTCAGACCTGCATGATCTCAACTTCCTTGGTCTTCAAGGTCTCGTCGATGCGTTTGATGGCGGCGTCGGTGTCCTTCTGGACCTCGGTCTCCATCTTCTTCTGTTCGTCCTGGCTGATGTCGCCCGCCTTCTCGGCCTTCTTCAGGTCGTCGTTGGCGTCGCGGCGCACGTTGCGCACGGCGATCTTCTGCTGTTCGGCGTATTTGGCGGCCAGTTTGGCCAGGTCCTTGCGGCGCTCCTCGGTCAGGGGCGGCACGGGGATGCGCAGGGTCTGGCCGTCGGTGACGGGGTTCAGGCCCAGGCCGGCGGAGCGGATGGCCTTCTCGACCGGACCGACCATCGACTTGTCCCAGACATTGACCGAGATCATGCGCGGCTCGGGCACGCTGATCGCGGCGACGGCGTTCAGCGGCGAGCGCGAGCCATAGGCCTCGACCGAGACCGGATCCAGCAGGCCGGCGTGGGCCCGGCCGGTGCGCAGGCCCGAGTATTCTTCCTTCAGCGAGGCCACGGACTTGTCCATGCGCTCGCGATAGGTGTTCAGGTCTGGCTTCGCCATGTTGTTCTCCTTGAGTCTCTTATAGTCAGGCGACGGTGGCGTTGTCGCTGATCACCGTAAAGGCGCCCTCGCCGCGCAGCACTCGGTGGAAGGCCCCCTCCTCCCGGATCGAGAAGACGACGATCGGAATGCCGCTGTCGCGCATCAGGGCCACGGCCGAGGCGTCCATGACGCGCAGGTCCTGCGCCAGCACCTGCTGATAGGTCAGCGTATCGTAACGGGTGGCGTTCTTGTCCTTCTTGGGGTCGGCCGTATAGACGCCGTCCACGCTGGTGCCCTTCAGCAGGGCGTCGCAGCCCATTTCGGCGGCGCGCAGGGCGGCGCCCGAGTCGGTCGTGAAGAACGGTGCGCCAACGCCGGCGGCGAAGATCACGACCCGGCCCTTTTCCAGATGACGCAGGGCGCGACGGCGGATGTAGGGTTCGGCGACGGCCGGCATGGTCAGGGCGCTCTGCACCCGGGTCTGGACGCCGATCTTCTCCAGCGCCGCCTGCATGGCCAGGGCGTTCATGACCGTGGCCAGCATGCCCATCTGGTCGGCGGTGGCGCGGTCCATGTCCCCGGCCGCCTTCGACAGGCCGCGGAAGATGTTGCCGCCGCCGATCACCAGGCAGATCTCGATGCCCTCGCTGGCGACCGAGCCGACGGCCCGGGCCACCTCGGCGACCGTCTTCATGTCGATGCCGTAGGGCTGGTCGCCCATCAGCACCTCGCCCGACACCTTCAGCAGCACCCGTTTATATTTCGGGGCGTGTTCGACGTCGGACATGGGAAAGCTCTTTCGCGAGGGGCGGCGCGGATTCGGGACAGCGCCTTATAGACGAAGGGCGCCCCTCGCTTCAAAGCCTTATGGATACGATCTTTTCGCAGATCGTCTCAGTCGCGGGCCGGATAGGCGAACGGGTCGCTCGGCGTCGGCGTGGTCGGCAGCGGCATGCGCGGCAGGGGCTCGTCGCTGTTGGCCGCGCTCAGCAGGATGCTGGCCAGCACCACGGCCGCCTGACGCAGGTCCTCGGCCTTCAGGTGGTCGTAGGTGTCGACCGAGGTGTGGTGGATGCGGCTGTTGTAGTCGAGCGGGTCCTGGATGAACTGGAAGCCCGGGACGCCCACGGTCTGCATATAGACGTGGTCGGTGCCGCCCGACGGGCGCAGGCCCACCGTCGTCACGCCCATGCTCTCGAACGGCTTCAGCCACTGCTCCAGGATCGGGGCGGCGGCGATATTGCCCTCGGCGTTGATGCCGCGGATCTTGCCCGAGCCGTTGTCGATGTTGAAATAGGCGACCAGGTCCGAATAGGTCGAACGCGGCTGGATCGGCCAGCGGGCGCGCCAGGTGCGGTTGTTGGGCATGTTGGCGAAGGCCGGATCGCTCAGCGGCGCCCGCGTCGCCAGATGCTGGTCGACATAGGCCAGCGAGCCCCACAGCCCCTGCTCTTCCCCGCTCCACAGGGCGAAGCGGATGGTGCGCTTGGGCTTGACGCCCATGGCCTTCAGGATGCGCGCGGCCTCCATGATCACCGCGCTGCCGGCGGCGTTGTCCGAGGCCCCGTCGCCCGCGACCCAGCTGTCCAGGTGGGCGCCGGCCATGACGTATTCGCCGCCCCGGGCCGAACCCGGGATGTCTGCGATGATGTTGTAGGCGTTGACGTCTGAGTCGTCGTACTGGACCTCGCTCATCAGCTCCAGCGTCGGCGCCGTGCCGCTCAGGGCCAGGCGGGCCAGACGGCGATAGTCCTCGGCCGCCAGCTCCATGCCGGGCACGGTCGGGGTCTGGCCGACGCGATAGCCCGAGCCGGTGCCGTGCAGCAGGTCGCCGTCACGCGCCGACATCCGCACCATGGCGATGGCGCCCTCGGCCTTCAGGAAGGCGTCCAGCTTGCCCGCAAATTCGGCCTGCGGGCCACGCAGCGCCCGCTCGGCGCCTGCCGGATCGTTGCGCGGCTGGGAGAAGGACATCCGGTCGGCCAGCTGGGCGTCGGTCCAGCGCAGGAAGGGCGCCGTGTCGGGCTCCGAGCCCGTGTCCGGGGTCGAGATCATCACGATCTTGCCCTGCAGCTTGCCCTTCCAGGCGTCGAACTGGCCGGCCGAGGTGATCGGAGCGACCACGACCGGGCCGCTGATGGTCCCGCCGGTGCCGGGCGTCCAGGCGATCGGGATGGCGTGCAGGTCCAGCGGACGGGGCTCGATCATCCGCGCGCTCGAGCGCACGATCGACCAGCCGCGGCCGAACTCGAAGCCCTCGGCATGGACGTTCGACAGGCCCCAGTCGCGGAACTGCTGCTGGGTCCAGCCCTCGGCCTGACGCATGGCCGGCGAGTTGGTCAGGCGGCCGCCGATGACGTCGGTCAGGTGCTGGGCCGTCTGCATCACCTGGCTGTGGTTCATGCCCTGATCGACGATGCCGTTGACGGCGTTCAGGTCCACCTCCTGGGCCAGCGACGGCGTGGCGATGAACAAGGCGGCGGCGGAAACGGCGGCGAGCAGACGTGACATGGCGGGGGCCCCAACTTCGATCCAGACTCAAATGAGGCCCTTCTGTGCCCGGAACCGTCACGGTTCGCAAACGCCCCTTCGCCGCAGCAGCGCCGCGAAACGCAAAAGGGGCCGGCGATCGCTCGCCGGCCCCTTCCGTGGTCTTCGGATGAACCGAGGACTTAGCCCAAAGGCTTAGCCCTGCATCATCGAGGCGACTTCGGTGGCGAAGTCCGGGCCTTCGACCTTCTCGACGCCTTCACCCAGGGCCAGGCGCACGAAGCCGGCCAGGTGCAGGTTGGACGAGCCGAGGTCCTTGGCCGTGTTGGCGACCAGCTGCTCGACGGTCACGTCGGGGTCCATGACGAACGGTTGCTTGGACAGCACCACGTCCTTCTGGAACTTGTTGATCTGGCCTTCCACGATCTTGGCGATCATGTTTTCCGGCTTGCCTTCTTCCTTGGCCTTTTCGGTCAGGACCTGACGTTCCTTCTCGATGGCGGCGGGGTCCAGGTCGTCGGTGTTCAGCGACAGCGGGGCGGTCGCGGCGACGTGCATGGCGATCTTGCGGCCCAGTTCACGCAGGGCGGCCTTGTCGCCTTCGCCTTCCAGGGCGACCAGAACGCCGATGCGGCCCAGGCCCGGCGAGACGGCGTTGTGGACGTAGGAGGCGACGACGCCTTCCGACACGGCCAGACGCGCGGCGCGACGCAGCTGCATGTTCTCGCCGATGGTGGCGATCATCTGGGTCACTTCGTCCTGGACGGACTTGCCGTTTTCCAGAACCGCGCCGTGCAGGTCCTCGACCGAACCGTGCTCCAGGCCGTGAACGGCGAACTGGTTGGCGGCGTTCTGGAACAGCTCGTTGCGGGCGACGAAGTCGGTTTCCGAGTTGAACTCGATGGCGGCGCCGATTTCGCCCTTGCCCTCATCGCGCGTGGCGACGGCGACCAGGCCTTCAGCGGCGACGCGGTCGGCCTTCTTGGCGGCCTTGGACAGGCCCTTGGCGCGCAGCCAGTCGATCGCGGCGTTGATGTCGCCGTCGGTCTCTTGCAGGGCCTTCTTGCAGTCCATCATGCCCACGCCGGACTTGGCGCGCAGTTCCATCACGAGGGCGGCGGTGATCTCAGCCATTGTATAGCTCCTGGGTATTCGTAATGCGGTAACGGCCGGGCTTGGTTAGCCCGGCCGTGTGTCAGTTCAACGCACGGCCTTTGTTTAAGGCCGCGGTAGAGGGCCTTAGCCCGCGGCTTCTTCGGTCTGGGCGGCTTCCAGCTCGGCGGCGACACCTTCCGTGCCGGCCGGGGCGGCGTCGGCTTCAACCGGAGCCGAGGCTTCGGCCAGCATCGGCTCAACCGGGTTTTCCGAGGCGCCCAGGTCGACACCGGCAGCGCCGGCGCCGGCGGCCAGGCCGTCCAGGACGGCGTCGGCGATCAGGTCGCAGTAGGTCTGGATGGCGCGGGCGGCGTCATCGTTGCCGGGCACCGGATAGGTGATGCCGTCCGGATCCGAGTTGGTGTCCAGGATGGCGATGACCGGGATGTTCAGCTTGCGGGCTTCCAGGATCGCGATCGCTTCCTTGTTGGTGTCGATCACGAACATGATATCCGGGATGGAGCCCATGTCCTTGATGCCGCCGAGGGACAGTTCCAGCTTGTCCTTCTCGCGACCCAGGGTCACCAGTTCCTTCTTGACCCGGCCTTCGCCGCCGCGCTCCATGATGCCTTCCAGCTCGCGCAGGCGGGCGATCGAGCCCGACACGGTGCGCCAGTTGGTCAGGGTGCCGCCGAGCCAGCGGTGATTCACATAGTACTGGGCGCAGCGCTTGGCGGCTTCAGCCACCGGGTCCGAGGCCTGGCGCTTGGTGCCGACGAACAGGACGCGGCCGCCCTTCGCGGCGACGTCACGCACGGCCACCAGAGCCTGGTGGAACAGGGGCATCGTCTGCGACAGGTCGATGATGTGGATGTTCGAGCGCGCGCCGAAGATGTAGCGATCCATCTTCGGGTTCCAGCGGTGCGTCTGGTGGCCGAAGTGAGCACCGGCTTCGAGCAGGGTGCGCATGGAGAATTCAGGCAGAGCCATCTTTGGAAGTCCTTTTTCCGATTATTCCGCCGCAGACGGTGAAAGAGCCGAATGGCCCCTCGGAACGGCCCGGACCGGGATGTCTCCCCGACCCACGCCACGCCTGCGTGTGAAGTGGGCGCGGATGTAGGGGGATTGGAGGCAAAAGGCAAGCCGCATAGGCTCCCTTCCTGATCGGAGCTCCTATACATGCTTCTGCCGCCCCTCGCCCTCCTCCTCGCCGCCCTCTGGCCCGCGCCCGCACCCGTTCAGCACGACCCCGCCCTCGCGGCGCGGTGCGAGGTGGCCCGGTCGGTGATCGCGGAACGGCTTCAGGGGCGAGAGAAGCCGGTCATCATCACTTCCGACGCCGGCTTTGGGGACAGCAAGATCAGCCTGACACAGTTCCTGCTCGGCTGGATCCGGGACCAGAAGCCGCCACGCGATCTTGCGGCCCGCTTCCTCGCCACGCCGAACGTCGATCTTCTGGCCTCCTGTCCTGAACTGACCCGGACGCTCGCGCGCGACGGGGTGGAGTTCGGCGACGAAGCGGTAACTGCGATGATCCAACGCGGACGCGACGCCGAGGGCCGCATATTGATGGTCTATTCGTCCGACATTTTCTCCTTCTCCCTCCCTGTGATCAGTGCGGACGGCCGGTCGGCCCTGATGCATTCCAGCGGGGTCTGCGGCGCCCTCTGCGGCTCGGGCTTCGTGACCTGGTTGAAACGCGACGCCGAGGGCCAATGGAAGGCGCAGAGTGGCCGGACCAGCTGGGTTTCGTGAGGGCCGGCGGCGACGTCGTCACGACCTGCCCCGACCTCGCCGCCCGGCTGGGCGCTCTGGGCGTCCGCTTCGGCGATGACGAAGCCACGAAGGCCCGGGTCGAGGCGCCCGACGGGACCGTGGTCTATGCCTTCTCCCTGCCCGTCCTCAGCACCGAAGGCCGCGAGGCCATGGCCTATGCCCATTATCTCTGCGGGGTCCGCACCTGCGGCGCCGGCGTCTTCTTCTACCTGCGCCGAGCCGATGACGGATCATGGACGGTCGCGGGCGGCAAGCCGGCCTGGATTTCGTGAACGGGCTACCACTTACCAACGGTCCAACCGCAGGTAAATCAAAGGCCTGCGGCGCTCGCGCCGCAATCGGTCCGGCACCCGTCCCCACCGTGCTAGACTGTGCCCGAACTATCGTCTCTGGTCTTTGACATCCACGAACACCTGCACACGCGTGCACTCCGAGTGCAAAAGTATCACCGGCTATGCATCGTTTGAATTCAGAGTCTTGCAGGCGAAACCTGCGCTGTGACTTTCAAAATTGCACTTTTTGCACCCGCTTTTTTTGAGTGCATTCTGCCGCTGCTGACAGCCCGCGGCCCGCCTGACGAAAGCGTAACTACCGGTCGCCGCCGAGCCCGGTTACCCAAAGGTCGTCCCGCTCCGGAGCCGCACCTTGCACCCCGCTTTTTCTGCACCCGCCCGATTTTCCTTCCCGGTTCTGGCTGCCGCTCTGGCCGCCCTCTGCCTCGCCTCAGGCCCGATCGCCGCCCTCCCCGCCGCCGCCCAGACCCCGGCAGCCCAGACCGCTCCCGACGCCGCCGCTTTCCGGGAGGACGCCCTGTCGATCCAGCCGCTGATCGACAGCCAGTACGCCTACCTCGACCGCTTCCCAGGCGGGGTCATGCCGATGACGCCGGAGCTCAAGGCCGAGGCTGAGGCCGTCTCTGACAGCCGGTCCCTGCTCCGCTACGCCGAACACGCCCTGACCGCCCTGGCCGACCACCACGCCATCACCGGCCGGTCGTTCAGCGACGACTGGGCCATCGTCCCCACCTACGGCGACCTCTGGATCGAGGCCCAGGCCAGAGACGGGGGCGCCGACTACGTCATCACCGCAGTCCGCCCCGGCTCCCCAGCCGAGGCCTCGGGCGTCCGGCCCGGTGACCGCCTGACCGCCGTCGGCAAGACCCCCACGGCCGCCGCCGTCGCCGCCTTCTGGAGCCCTCTGGGCCTGACCGCAGAGGGCGAGCGCGCCGCCTGTGGGGCCCGCGTCCTCGCCGCCGGCCGCCGCGATCGGCCCCGCGAGCTGACCTTCGACGGCCCCGCCGGAGCCCGCCGCCTCACCCTGCCCAACCTCTACGTGGGGGCGGTCGACCGCCCGCCGCTGGACGTCCGGACCGAGGGAGACGCCCTGGTCATCCGCTTCAACGACAGCCTGGGTCAGGACGGGACCGTCGCCGCCTTCGACGCGGCCATGGCCGCCGCCCGCCCCGGCCAGCCCATCGTCATCGACCTGACCGACACCCCCAGCGGCGGCAACACCGTCGTCGCCCGCGCCGTCATGGGCTGGTTCGTCAGCGCCCCGACCGGTTATCAGGTCCACAACCTACCCTCCGAGGAGCGCGAGACCGGCGTCCCCCGCCAGTGGGTCGAACAGGTCCTGCCCCGCCCCGGCAAGCATCACGACGGCCCGGTCTCGGTCCGCGTCAGCCGCTGGACCGGCAGTATGGGCGAGGGCCTCGCCATCGGCTTCGACGCCCTCGGAGCGCGGGTCACCGGCGGCCCCATGGCGGGCCTGCGCGGCGCCGTCTCGGACCTGACCCTGCCCCACTCGGGCCTCGTCCTGAAGCTCCCGACCGAGCGGCTCTACACCGTCGGCGGCCTGCCCCGCGAGGCCTTCGTCCCGGCGCCATAGGGGCCCAGACGCAGGAAGGGCGGCCCCGCAGGACCGCCCTTCCGCTCTCTCCCCAGAGACCTGTCAGCGATGCCCGAGGGTCAGTGCATCGCGTCCAGGAGGGCCTTCGCCCGGTCGCGGTGCGCCGTGACCTTGGGGGTGATCTCCCGGGCCAGCGCCGCCAGCGTCGGGGCCTCGGTGTTGTCGGCGAAGCCGTTCAGCAGGGTCAGGGCCTCGTCATGGGCCGCCGCCTGCTGGGTCAGGAAGACTTTGTCGAAGTCGGCCGCAGACGCCGCCTTGAGGTTGTCGATCAGCCCCTGACGGCGCTCGTCCAGCGCGGTCGGCAGGGCCACGGTCGGCGCCGCCGTCGGGGCCAGGGCCTTCAGCTTGGCCGAGGAGGCCGTGTGGTCGGTCGTGATCATGGCCGCCAGCGCCTTGACGTCGGCGTTGTCGGACTTGGAATAGGCGATCTTGGCCGCCTCCAGCTCGTACATGTCGGAGACGGCCAGGCCGTTGACGAAGCCGCCCACGGTGTTGGCGCCCAGGGTCGCCGCCGAGGTCTGGCCGACCGCGGTCGAGGTCGCGTCCTGGGCCGCGTTGACGGCGGCGTTCGCGTCGTCGGCGGTCTTGTCCGTCTGCTGCTGGCTGCAGGCCGCGAGAAGGGCGGCGACGGCGGCGGCGGCGAGGACGGGTTTGGCGAAGGTTCGGATCATGGGGTCTCCCTTGGTTGCCGGGGAGAACCGCTGCGGGCGCCGTTCGTTCCCATGTCCGTGACCGGACAGGGACGGCTCGGGATCAGTTCGCCGGCAGGCTGTACTCGAGGTCGTAGCGGTGCTCGCCGCCCTCGATCGTCAGGTGGAAGACGCCTGCGATCCCCGTCAGCGCCCCCGTGCCCGAGCCCGGCACGATGGTGATCAGAAGCTCCTGCGCCCCCTGATCCATCAGCCCCCGGTGGACCAGGGCGAAGGTCCCTTCGCGCCCGTCCAGCGTCCCGGTCACCCGCTCCATCGCCACATAGGCCCCCGAGTTCCCGCCGGCCATGGTGGCCAGCATCTCGCCCACGCCGGTCCCGCTCAGGCCGCCATGGAAGGTCTTGGCCAGGGTCATCCGACCCGGCGCATCGGGCGCGGCGTCCGCACCCGGCTGGACCGGGGTGATGGTCACGTCGAAGGTCCCGCGGGCGTGGCGGGTCTCGGCGGGCGCTTGAGCGGCTTCGGTCATGACGGCTCCAGTCGGGGGTTCGGACGCGGCGGCTCCGGTGGCCGAGGCCAGAATCAGCAGGGCGGCGGCGACCCGTCCGGACATCACGCGTCCTCCAGCATCAGCACGCCCGGCGCGGACTTGAGCGCCCCGCGCAGGGCGGCGTCCATGCGGTAGCGGCCAGGCAGTCGCAGCTCGACCTCGCGGCGCCCGTCCAGCGAGGCGACCAGGGTGATCTCCCCGCCCTTGGCGCCCTTCGACGCCTGCTGCGACCGTTCCAGCCGCGCGCGGATGGCCTCGGCGTCCGTGCCCCGCGCCGAGACGTGGACCCGCATCCCCGCGGTCGACTCGTCGATCAGGGTGTCCAGCCGCGAGGCGTCGTCGCCGAAGAAGCGCACCTCCCCGTCCGAGGACTTGGCGCGGATGCGGACCAGGACCGAGGCCCCGACCTCCAGCACCTCGCGGCACTTCCTCAGCTGCTCGGGCGGGAACAGGCATTCGAACTCGCCGGTCGGGTCCGAGAAGTTGACGAAGGCGAACTTCTCGCCGGTCCGGGCGCTGGCCCGCTCCTGACGGCGGCGCACGACCCCGGCCATCATGAAGGCCTCATGGCCGCTCTCGGCCAGGGCCGTGGCCTCGGCGACGAAGGTCACGCGCTTTCTCTTCAGGGCCGGGATCATGTCCTCCAGCGGGTGGCCGGACAGGTAGAAGCCGACGGCCGAGAGCTCGTGATCCAGCTGCTCGGGCCCGATCCACGGCTCGACGCTCTTGAGGCGCGGGCGGGCGGCGGCGGCCTGATCGGCGCCGAACAGGCTGACCTGCGACGAGGTCCGGTCGGCCGCCACGCTCTGGCAATAGGCCATCAGGACGTCGGCCTGTTCGAACAGCTGGCGACGGTTCGGATGGATGGTGTCGAAGGCGCCGGCCCGCGCCAGCCCTTCCAGCGCCCGCTTGTTGACCGCGCGCGGATCGACCCGCTCGAGGAAGTCGAAGATGTCGGTGAAGCGGCCGCCGGTCTCGCGCACCTCGACCAGATGCTTCATCGCCTCGAGGCCCACGTTGCGGATGGCCCCGAGCGCATAGAGGACCGACCCCTTGCCCTCCTCCCAGCTGACGTCGAAGTCGGCCGAGGAGCGGTTCACGTCGGGCGCCAGGACCGGCACCTCGAACTTGCGGGCGTCCTGGTAGAAGACCGCCAGCTTGTCGGTGTTCGACAGATCGAGCGACATGGAGGCGGCGAAGAACTCGACCGGGGCGTTCGCCTTCAGCCAGCCCGTCTGATAGCTGATCAGGGCGTAGGCGGCGGCGTGGGACTTGTTGAAGCCATAGCCCGCGAACTTGGCCACCAGCTCGAAGATACTGTCCGACTGCTGCTCCGGCACGGACTTCTCGGACGCGCCCTTGATGAAGCGCGCCTTCTGGAAGTCCATCTCCTCCTTCTTCTTCTTGCCCATGGCGCGGCGAAGAAGGTCGGCCTCACCGAGGCTGTAGCCCGCCAGGATCTGGGCGATCTTCATCACCTGCTCCTGGTAGATGATGACGCCGTAGGTCTCGGTCAGGACCTCCTTGAGGGAGGGGTGCAGATAGTCGACCTCGGCCCGGCCGAACTTGCGGTCGATGTAGGTGTCGATCATCTCCATCGGGCCCGGCCGATAGAGGGAGATCAGGGCGGTGATCTCCTCGATGGAGCCGCAGCGCATCTTGCGCAGGGTGTCGCGCATGCCCTGGGATTCCAGCTGGAACACCCCCACCGTCTGGCCCGAGGCCATCAGCTCATAGGTGGTCTTGTCGTCCAGCGGCAGCTGGTTCCAGACCGGCGCCGCGCCGCGCCGCGACAGATAGCCGTGGGCGCGGTCGAGCGTCGTCAGGGTCTTCAGGCCGAGGAAGTCGAACTTGACCAGACCCGCCGGCTCGACCCACTTCATGTTGAACTGGCTGGCCGGGATGGTGGAGCGCGGGTCCTGATACAGGGGCACCAGCTCGACCAGGGGCCGGTCGCCGATGACGATGCCGGCGGCGTGGGTCGAGGCGTTGCGGTAGAGGCCCTCGAGCTCCAGCGCCGTCTCCAGAAGGTTCCGCACCGCCGGCTCGGCGTCGCGCGCCTCCTTCAGGCGCGGCTCCAGATCGATGGCCTGGGCCAAGGTCACCGGATTGGCCGGGTTGTTGGGCACCATCTTGCAGAGCCGGTCGACCTGGCCCAGCGGCATCTGCAGCACCCGGCCGACGTCGCGCAGCACGGCCCGCGCCTGCAGGGTGCCGAAGGTGATGATCTGGGCCACCCGGTCCTTGCCGTAATGGGCCTGGACGTAGTCGATGACCTCTTCGCGACGCTCCTGACAGAAGTCGATGTCGAAGTCGGGCATGGAGACCCGTTCGGGGTTCAGGAAGCGCTCGAACAGCAGACCGAACCGCAGGGGGTCGAGGTCGGTGATGGTCAGGGCCCAGGCGACCAGTGACCCGGCCCCGGAGCCCCGCCCCGGTCCGACCGGGATCGAGTGGTCCTTGGCCCATTTGATGAAGTCCGAAACGATCAGGAAGTAGCCCGGGAAGCCCATCTGCTGGATGATCCCGACCTCCCATTCGAGGCGGCTCCAATACTCTTCCTCGGGGACCGCGGCGGTGACTTCGGTCAGCCGGACCTTGAGCCCTTCGCGGGCCTGGTGGGCCAGTTCATCGGCCTCGGAACGGCCCGCGCCGGTGTCGAACCGCGGCAGGATGGGCGCGTGGGTCTTGACCAGGAAGGCGCAGCGGCGGGCGATGTCGATGGTGTTGTCGCAGGCCTCGGGCAGGTCGGCGAACAGCTCGCGCATGGCCTCGGCGGACTTGAACCAGTGCTGGTCGGTGATCCGGCGCCGGTCCTCCTGACCGGTGAAGGCGCCGTCGGCGATGCACAGCAGGGCGTCGTGCGACTTCGCCTGGGCCTGTTTGGCGTAATAGACGTCATTGGTGGCGACCAGGGGCACGTCATTGGCATAGGCCCAGCGGACCAGCCCCTGCTCCCCCTGCCCTTCGTGAGGCAGGCCGTGGCGCTGGAGCTCGACATAGAAGCGGTCTCCGAAGACCCGGGCCATCTCGGCCAGGGCCGCATCGCCCTCGGCGGTCTTGTTCTGGACATAGAGGGGATCGACCGGGCCGTCGGGACCGCCGGACAGCAGGATCAGCCCCTCCGAATGGGCGACGATCTTCTCCCACGGCACGCCGGGCTCGTTGTCGCCGGCGTCGAGATAGGCGGAGGACGACAGGGCCGCGAGATTGCCCCAGCCCGTCGCGTCCTGACAGATCAGGACCACGGTCGGGACCTTGGCCCAGCGCTCGCCCGCCCGGCCGCCGATGCCGGTGACCGGCAGGGCGCAGGCGATCAGGGGCTGAACCCCCGCGCCCTTGGCCGCCTCAGAGAACTCCAGCGCGCCGAACAGGTTGGCGCGGTCCGCCACCCCCACCGCCGGCATCCCCGCGTCGGCCGCCAGCTTGGGGATCTTGCCCGCCTTGATCGCGCCTTCCAGCAGCGAATAGGCCGAGCGGACCCTCAGATGGACGAAACCCGTGGTGGAGACAGCTTCGGTGATGGCCTGATCCTCTTCGGCAGGCCGGAAGCGACTCATGACGCCAGCAGGGCCGCCTGCCAGACCATCCAGACAAAGCCGCTGCACGATGCAAGCGACAGCATATCCCTGACCAACCGCGACATAGGCTTATCCCCAGACTGTGTGTTCCGGGTATGTTCTATGTTCTGTTTGTGTTCTCGTCAACAGGCGTTCGATAAGCCGGGACAGAACGGGGGACGGCGCGTATGGCTGGCCGCCGACGCCCCGACCCGCCTTCCCGGCGGCAGGCGTTTCGGAGAGCGGTCATGGCCAAGGGTCAGGTGCGCAGCAACAAGGAAGTCCGCAAGCCCAAGGCGGAGAAACCCAAGCCGGCCGTCAGTGTGGGAACCTCGCCCTTCACCCAGATCCCGGGCAAGAAGTAGCGGCCCTGAGGGCGGTCGCGGCCGCCCTCCCCCAACTCAGCCCTTGTCGCGCAGCAGCCGGGCCTTGTCCCTCTGCCAGTCGCGTTCAGCCGAGGTCTCGCGCTTGTCGTGGAGCTTCTTGCCCTTGGCGAGGGCGATCTCGAGCTTGGCCTTGCCGTCGTCGTTCAGATACAGGCGGATCGGGATGATGGTCTGGCCGTCCTTCTGGACAGCCCCGATCAGCTTGTCGATCTGCTTGCGGTGCAGCAGCAGCTTCCGCGGCCGGCGCGGCTCGTGGTTGAAGCGGTTGGCCTGGACGTAGGGCGGGATGTCGGCGTTGATCAGGACGATCTCGCGACCCTCCACCGCCGCATAGCTCTCGGCGATGTTGGCCCGACCCATGCGCAGGGACTTGATCTCGGTGCCAAGCAGCATGATCCCGGCCTCGACGTTGTCCTCGAGGAAGTAGTCGAACTTCGCCCGGCGGTTCTCGGCGATCGTCTTGGCCGTCGAGATCGGCTCCTTTTCCTTCTTCGGCGCCATCAGCTCACGCCGGCGGCGACAAGCGCCGCGTCGATGGCCGGCTTGACCGCGTCACTGGTCGGCACCAGCGGCAGGCGCATCTCTTCCGAGCACAGGCCCAGCTTCGCCAGCGCATACTTGGCCGGGGCCGGCGAGGCGTCGAGGAACAGGGCCTTGTGCAGGCCGATCAGCCGGTCCTGCCAGACGCGGGCGGTGGCGAAGTCGCCGGCCATGACGGCGTTGTAGAGGGCGACCATGCCCTCGGGCGCGACATTGGCGGTCACCGAGATCAGGCCGACGCCGCCATGGGCCAGATAGCCGAGGAAGCTGGGGTCATCGCCCGAGATCAGGTCGAACTGCGTCTCCTGCGAGACGATGTTGGCGTGCATCCAGCTGGCCCGGCTCATGTCTCCGGTGGCGTCCTTGATGGCGACGATGTTCGGGTGTCGGGCCAGGCGCGCGACGCTCTCGTTCGACAGGTCGACGCCGGTGCGGCCCGGGACATTGTAGATGATCTGCGGCAGCTGGACCGCCTCGGCGACCGCCTCGAAGTGGGCGATCAGGCCTGCCTGGGACGGGCGATTGTAATAGGGCGTCACGACGAGCGAGCCATCGCAGCCGCACGCCTTGCCGTGGGCGGCCAGGTCGATCGATTCGTAGGTGGCGGGCGATCCGGCGCCCGCGATGACCTTGATCCGGCCGGCCGCGACACGAACGCACAGGGCGGTCACGCGCTTGTGTTCCTCGATAGTCAGGCCCCCGCCCTCGCCCGTCGTGCCGACGGCGACGACGCCGTGCACGCCAGCAGCGACCTGACGCTCCACCAGGGCTTCGAGCGCGGCTTCGTCCACGTTTCCGTCACGAAGTGGTGTGATCAGGGCGGTGATCACGCCCTTGAACAAGGGGGCGGACATAGGAACTACTCTACCTGCGTGGGAAAGGGGCGACGCGCGCCCGGATCAAGCGGTAGAGGGTAGGTTGCCGGCTTGGCCGCTGCAACCGGGTTGAATGGGGTTTGTTCGAACGATGATAGCGACCAGCCTGGCCGCGGCCCTTGCGATCCTCGCGCCGCTCCCTTCCGCATTGCCGCAGACGACGTCGGAACTGAACACCGGACCCCAGCCCTATTCAGAGGTCGTGGGAACCCCGAACCCGACCAACCAGCCGCGCGTGCTGAGCGCCTCGGACGGCGCCGCCTTCCGCGAAGGCCTGGCGGCGGCCCGCGCCCGCAACGTCATCGCCACCCAGGACGCCATCGCCCGCATCAACGACCAGACCGCGCGCAAGCTGGTGGAATGGGCCCTGGTCGACACCTCGGCGCCGCAGCTGGCCTTTGACGAACTGTCGCGCGACCAGCGGACCCTGGCCGGCTGGCCCCGGGCGGACGGACGCCGCGCCGCCGGCGAAATCGCCCTGGACCGCGCGGGGCTGCAGCCCAACGCCGTCCTCGCCTTCTTCGGCGACAGCAAGCCGACGACCGTCCAGGGCGCGATCGCCCTGACCTGGGCCCTGCAGCAGACGGGCCGCACCGATGAGGCTCGACGGCTGATCACAGACTGGTGGCGCACCCAGTCGTTCGACGACGCCAACCAGAGCCGCATCCTGGGCCAGTGGAGCAACTGGCTCACCCCGGCCGACCACGAGGCGCGGCTGAACATGCTGCTGTCGGGTCCGCACGGCCCGGCGACGCGGTCCATGATCAGCCTGGTCTCGCCGGAGCGGGCGGCCATCGCCAATGCCGTCCTGTCCCTGCGGACCGCCTATAGCCCCGACGCCATCGTCGCCTCGCTGAGCGCCAGCCAGGCGCTGGATCCCAATGTGGTGCTGGAGCGGGTGCGGATCCTGCGCGGCGCGAACCGCGAGCGCGAAGGCTATGAGCTGCTGCGCTACCTGCCGCCTGCCCCGCTGCATTCCGAGGGTCAGAACACCCTCTGGAGCGAGCGCCGCAACTACTATCTCGACGCCCTGCAGGACCGGAACTGGCAGGCCGCCTATGACGCCATGAACGGCCACGGCTTCGCCGGCGGCGACCGCAAGGTGGACGCCGAGTTCTTCGCGGGATGGGTGGCCCTGACCAAGCTGAACGACCCGGCGCGGGCGGCGCGGCATTTCGAGACCCTGCGCACCGTCTCCTCGACTCCGATCACCCAGGGCCGCGCCCTCTACTGGCTGGGCCGGGCGGCCGAGGCGCAAGGGGATCGCAACGGCGCCCAGCAGTGGTACCGGGCCGGATCGACTCATATCCAGACCTTCTACGGCCAGCTCGCCGCCGAAAAGGCCGGCTATACGACCCTGACCCTGCCGGCCGATCCTGCCGTCAGCGCCGCCGACGTCGCCCGGTTCGAGGCCAACGAGGTGGTGCGCGCGATGCGCATCCTCGGCGAGACGGGCGAAATGAGCCTGTTCCGGGTCTTCGCCTACCACCTTGACGACACCGTGCCCGGCGCGACCGACCTGGCCCAGCTGATGGATCTGTCGCGCGCCTATGGCGACGGCTTCGGGGCCATGATGGTCGGCCGCGCGGCCAGCCAGCGCGGCGTCCTGATGCCCGAGCGCATGTATCCGATCCGCATCCCGCCCCAGGTCGGCGGCGCGGCGCCGCTGGAGTTCACCCTGGCCATCACCCGTCAGGAATCCAGCTTCGACCCGCGCGCCCGTTCCGGCGCCGATGCGCGCGGCATGATGCAGTTCCTGCCCGCCACCGCCTCGGGCGTCGCCCGGCGCCTGGGCATGGGCTATTCGGCCGAGCGGCTGTGGGAGCCGGACTACAATATGACGCTCGGCAGCTATCATCTGGGCGAGCTGATGAACAACTACGGCGGCTCGATGCTGATGACGACGGTCGGCTATAACGCCGGCCCCGCCCGCCCGCCGCAGTGGGTGGCCCGTTGCGGCGACCCGCGCACCGGCCCGGACGCCGCCATCGACTACATCGAGTGCGCGCCCTTCACCGAGACGCGCAACTATATGATGCGGGTGATGGAGAATATGTCGGTCTACAAGGCCAGGCTGAACGGCGGTTCGGCGCCGCTGACCCTGTCGTCGGACATTTCGCGCGGCGTGGTTCCGGGGCCGCAGCCCTATACGGCGACGCCCTACCAGCCCTCGGGCCAGCCGTAGGGTCGGTCAGTCCTTGATCAGGCCCGTCAGCAGGGCGTCGATCATGGTCCGGGTCAGAAGGTCGCGCTCGACCCAGCCGAAATAGGGCTTGGTGATCACCAGGGACACCACGCCGTGCGCCCCGGCCCAGAAGACCTGGCCGGCCAGTTTGGCGTTGTCGACGCGCAGCCGGTCCGCGGCGATCAGCTGGGCCAGCAGATCCTCGAAGGTGCGGAACAGTTCGGCGCCCATCTGCTGGGCCGCCGACTGGGCGCCGTGCCGGGCCTCGACCGGACGGGTCAGATAGACCAGCCGATAGGCGTTCGGATTGGTGAAGCCGAAGCGCACATAGGCCTCCAGCATGTGCCGCAGCTTGACCTCGGCGGGCTCATTCACCGCGGTGATGGCGCGGTTCTCGCAGATCAGCTTCTCGAAGGCCTCGCGGCAGATCTCATGCAGGATCTCGCCCTTCTCGGAGAAGTGCATGTAGAGGGCGGTGGAGGACAGTCCGACCTCGTCGGCGATCTTGCGGATCGTCGCGCCCTCATAGCCGTGCTCGACGAAGATGCGCTCGGCGGCGGCCAGGATCTCGGCGCGGCGGACATGGCCCTCGCCCTTGGGCTTTCGCGCGGAACGGCCGGCGGTTTCGGGAGAAGCGAGACTGGCGGTTGGTGCGTCGGACAAGGACCAAACTCCACGAACGGGTCGATTGCATAAACCCATTCGCGGGCAGGCGGCAATCACCTCCCAGCATGGCTTGATTCGAACGCAACCCCAAGTTAACCATTTCCCATGGCGGGGGGCGGACCAGAACGGGCCGTAGGGGGCTGTTCCCCGTGCGAAAGCGCGGGCTGGAGAGGCGTCAGTGTCTTTCAGACCCTGTCGCTGGCTCTTGCTCTGGTTGTCAGCCTCGCCGCCCTGGCGGTCTGGAAGGACACGACGGACTGGCTGATCCTCGGCGTGCAGATCGGGTTCGTGATCCTGGCGGTCTGGCGGATCGCAACCATCCTGATCAGCCGGAACCCCGCCCTCTTGCAGCCGTCGGAGATGATACAGCCGAAGGGCGGCTGGCCGCGTTACACGATCCTCGCCGCCCTGCATGACGAGGCGGAGGTAGTCGGCCAACTCATCGCGCGTCTGTCGATGATCGACTATCCGGCAGACAGGCTGGAGGCGCTGTTGCTGCTGGAGGCCCATGATGCGGCGACGATCGCGGCGGCGATGCGGGCTTCCCGTCCCCACTGGATGCGTGTCGTGATCGTGCCGCCGGGCTCGCCCCAGACCAAGCCCCGCGCTCTGAATTTCGGTCTCGCCCAGGCTCGGGGCGAGCTGGTGACCATCTATGACGCGGAGGACGATCCTGATCCGTTCCAGCTGCGCGAAGCCGCCAGCCGCTTCGCCGCGGAGCCTACGGGCCGCCTCGCCTGCCTTCAGGCGCCGTTGCGCATCCGGCGGCGCGGGCGCTGCGATCACGCCGCCCCCTTTCTGGACCGGCAGTTCGCGGTCGAATACGCGGGGCTGTTCGAGGTCGCCCTGCCCGCGCTCGCGCGGCTGGGCCTTCCCTTCCCGCTGGGCGGAACCAGCAACCATTTCCGCGCCGATGTTCTGGGAACCGTGGGCGGCTGGGACGCCTGGAACGTCACCGAGGACGCCGATCTGGGTTTTCGGCTGTGGCGCGGCGGCTGGCGACTAGGGGTGCTGTCGCGGCCCACATACGAGACCCCGCCGGGCGCGCTCGAGCTGTGGCTGCCGCAGCGGACCCGCTGGCTGAAGGGCTATATGCAGACCTGGGGCGTCCATACCCGCAGCCCGGACGGGCTGGGCCTCAGGGGTGCGGCGGCCCTGATCCTGACGCTCGGCGTCGGCCTGGCCTCGGCGGCGATCCATGCGGTGAGCCTGGCCTGGGTGCTGGCCGCGGGGCTGGTGGCCGCGACCGCCGGCCTGTCCCCGCATACGCCGGTCTTCGGCCTGTGCGTCCTGGTGCTGGGCTCCGCCGCGGCCTGGCTGCAGGGCAAGATCGGGGCGATGCGCGCCCATGTGCCCTATTCCGCGACGGACATGATGGTCGCCCCCGCCTACTGGTCGCTGCTCAGCCTCGCCTTCTTTCACGCGGTCTGGAGGCTGGTCCGGGAGCCCTTCGCATGGGACAAGACCGCCCATTTCCGCGATGCCGAGCCGGAGCTGGAAGAGGTCCTCGTCGCGGTCGATGCTGGACGACAAGCCGCCTGACCCTCTAAGCAGCGCCCGATGGCTCCCGTTCTTTCCAAGACCCCCGAAACCCTGCTGACGACCGGCTGGTCCGACTACGCCCTGCTGGACAGCGGCGACGGCAAGAAGCTGGAGCGCTACGGGCGCCACACCGTCGTCCGGCCCGAGCCCCAGTGTTTCTGGTCGCCGCGCGACCCGGCCGCCTTCGAGGCCGCCAACGCCCTGTTCGATCCGCAGCAGGAGGAGGAGGATTCCGGCCGCTGGCGCTTCGACAAGCACGGCCCGATCGACGCCTTCCCCCTGGCCTGGCGCGACGTGCGCTTCGTCGGCCGCTTCACCCCCTTCCGCCACCTGGCCTTCTTCCCGGAACAGGCCGCCAACTGGGAATGGATGGACGCGCGCATCCGGACCCTTGAGAAGCCCCGGGTGCTGAACCTGTTCGGATATACCGGCGTGGCCTCTCTGGCCGCCGCCGCGGCCGGCGCGGAAGTGACCCACGTCGACGCCTCCAAGAAATCGGTCGCCTACGCCCGCGAAAACGCCGAGCTGTCGGGCATGTCCGACAAGCCGATCCGCTGGATCGTCGAGGACGCCCGCAAATATGTGGCGCGGGAGGTCCGGCGCGGGGCGAGGTATCAGGGCATCATCCTCGACCCGCCCAAATACGGACGCGGGCCGACGGGCGAGGTCTGGCGACTGTTCGAGGACATGCCAGCGCTTCTGAAGGACTGCGCCGCCCTCCTGGCCGACGACGCCTCCTTCCTGCTGCTCAACGCCTATGCGGCGCGGGTCTCGGGCCTGTCGCTGGCCCATCTGATGGCCGAGGCGACCCACGATCGGGGCGGACGCATCGACTGGGGCGAACTGGCCCTGTCGGAGGATCCGCCGAAGGGCGGCGGCGACGCCCGCGCCATCGGCCTGAGCTTCTTCGCCAGGTGGTCGGCATGAGTGACGAACGTCTGATCACCTCCCTGACCAACGACACGGTCAAGGCCGTCCGCGCCCTGAACATGCGCAAGGAGCGCGAGAGCACGGGCCGTTTCCTGGCCGAGGGGCTGAAGTTCATCGGCGAGGCCCTGGATCAGGGCCGCACCCCCAAGCTCCTGCTGGTCGGGATGGAGGCGCGGCCGCATCCGCTGCTGGACCGGGCGAAGGCGGAAACGCTCAAGGCCGGGGGCGAGGTCGTCACTGTCACCCACCCGATCCTCGAGAAGATCAGCCGCCGCGAGAACCCGCAGACGGTGCTGGCGGTGTTCGAACAGGCCTATACGCCTCTGTCGGCGCTCAAGCCCGAGAGCGCGCCCTGCTGGGTCGCGCTGGAGCAGGTGCGCGATCCGGGCAACCTCGGCACCATCATCCGCACGGCGGACGCGGCCGGCTGCGGCGGGGTCATCCTGATCGGGGACTGCGTCGATCCCTTCTCGGTCGAGGCGGTCAGAGCGACCATGGGTTCGGTCTTCGCGGTCAGCATCTCGAAGGCCACGCCCGCCGAGTTCCTGGCCTGGCGCCAGACCTGGCCGGGCAGCGTGGTCGGCACCCGACTGGACGCCACCTTCGGCTATCGCGACGCCGACTTCGCCAAACCGTCCCTGATCCTGATGGGCAATGAGCAGGCGGGACTGACGGATGCGCTCGCCGCCGCCTGCGACGTCAACGTCAAGATCCCCATGCGCGGCAGGGCCGACAGCCTGAACCTGGCCATCGCGACGGGGATCATGGTCTATGCGGTGACCGACAGCGTCTGACCCCGATCGGGCCAGTGATCAGGCCAGTGATCAGGCCGCCCCCTCGCCTTCCTCGTTCCTCAGCCGGGTCATGGCCCACAGCGCCAGGGTGGTCAGCAGGGCCGCGCCGGACAGATAGAGGCCCACCGCGCCCAGTCCGAAGGTCTTGCCCAGCTTGGTCGCCACATAGGGCGCGAGCGACGCGCCGAGGATGCCCGCGATATTGAAGGCCATCGAGGCTCCGGTGTAGCGCACAGCCGCCGGAAAGGGCCGCGCCATGGCCGCGCTCAACGGCCCGTAGGTGCAGCCCATCAGGGCGAAGCCGAGCGCGAAATAGACCAGCAGCCCCGGCAGGCCGGCGCCGAACAGCGGCGCGATCAGGAAGCCGAACAGACCGATCCCGATCGAGGCCAGCATAAGGATGCGCAGCTGCCCCCACTTGTCCGCCGCCAGGGCCGCGACCGGGATGAAGGCGCCGAAGAACATCACCCCGATCAGCTGCAGCGGCAGGATGTCGGCGCGGGCCAGACCCAGCTCTCCCGTCGCCCACGACAGGCCCCAGACGGTCAGCAGATAGAAGACCACGAAGGTCGTCGCCCCGCCCAGGGCGCCGAGCGCCAGCGCGCCCTTGTAGCGGGCGAAGAGGGTCACGACCGGGGCCCGCACCCGCTCGGCCTTGGCCAGCACCTTGCGGAACTCGGGCGTCTCATGGATGCGCAGCCGCACCCACAGGCCCACGAAGACCAGGGCCGAACTGGCGATGAACGGAATCCGCCAGCCCCAGCTCAGGAAGTCCGCCTCGGCCATGAAGCTGGTCAGCAGGATGAAGGCTCCGGTCGACAGGATGAAGCCGATCGGCGCGCCCAGTTGCGGGAACATGCCGAACCAGGCCTTGCGTCCGGGCGGCGCGTTCTCGGTCGCCAGCAGCACCGCCCCGCCCCACTCGCCACCGAGGCCGAAGCCCTGACCGAAGCGGCAGATGGCCAGCAGCAGGGGCGCCAGCACCCCGACCTGGGCGTAGGTCGGCAACAGGCCGATGGCGATGGTCGACAGGCCCATGGTCATCAGGGCGGCCACAAGCGTGGCCTTGCGTCCGATCCGGTCGCCGAAATGGCCAAACACCACGGCGCCGACGGGCCGGGCGAAGAAGGCGATGGCGAAGGTGACGAAGGAGCTCATCTGCGCCGCCGTCGGATCGCTGCCCGGGAAGAACAGGGCCGGAAACACCAGCACCGCCGCCGTGGCGTAGATGTAGAAGTCGAAGAACTCGATGGTCGTGCCGATCAGGCTGGCGAACAGCACGCGGCGGGTCGACGCCGGGCTGGGCGCGAACAGCAGGTTGGAGTCGGTCACGGGGGGCTTCCTCAGGCTCTTTCGACCATGGGATGCGCGGGGGCGCCGGTCAGGTCAAGCGCGAAGCTCTGCCGTGGCGGCCTCGGGCCGCGCTTCCGGCTCGGGGCGCTCGGCGTAGCGGCGAGCCAGGACCGCGCAGACGAACAGCTGGATCTGATGGAACAGCATCAACGGCAGGACGATCAGGCTGACCGCCTGACCGGCGAACAGGATGGCGGCCATGGGGATGCCCGAAACCATTCCCTTCTTGGAGCCGCAGAAGACGATGGCGATCTCGTCCTCCTTCGAGAAGCCCAGCCGCCGGCTCGCGATCGTCAGGGTGACCATGACGACGCCCAGCACCAAGATGTTGAGCAGGAAGACCAGACCCAGATCGAGGACGTCCAGCTTGCTCCAGATGCCGGCGACCATGCCCGCGCTGAAGGCGGCATAGACGACCAGCAGGATCGAGCCCCGGTCGACATAGCCGACCAGTTTGGCATGTCGGCTCAGGAAGGCCCCGATCAACGGCCGCGCCGCCTGACCCAGGACGAAGGGCAGAAGGATCTGCAGGGAGATGTCCTCGACCGCCTTCAGCGAGATGCCGCCGCTGGCGTGTGGCAGCAGGACGGTCACGAGGATGGGGGTGATGACCACGCCCAGCAGGTTGGACAGGGAGGCGCTGCACAGGGCGGCGGGAACATTGCCCCGGGCGATGGAGGTGAAGGCGATCGACGACTGCACCGTCGAGGGCAGCAGGCTGAGGTACAGCAGGCCCACTGCGATCTCGGGCGCCAGGAAACGCCCGAAGACGGCGTTCACCGCAAGGCCGATCAGCGGGAACAGGACGAAGGTCGAGGCGAACACCATCGACTGCAGCCGCCAGTGCGACAGCCCGGCCCAGATCGCCGCTGGCGACAGCCGCGCCCCGTACAGGAAGAACAGCAGGGCCACCGCCACCGCGGTCACCCACTCCGCCACGACCGCCCCCTCTCCCCGCGCCGGCAATATGGCGGCGACGGCCACCGTCGCGATCAGCATCAAGAGATAGGGGTCGATCAAGCGGCGCAGCGTGCTCATGCCAAGGCTTTGGGCCTCCGCGCTGCGATGCACAACCGCCCGCCGGGTCGACGGGTGTCACGAACGGTGACGGCGCCTTTCGGCGTTCACGTCCCGCGCGGCTTGGCCCGGCTGGTGGCCTCGGCGTTGGCGGGGTCTTCGGGCCAGGGGTGGCGAGGGTAGCGGCCGCGCATCTCGGCGCGCACAGCGGCCCAACTGCCGGACCAGAAGCCGGGCAGGTCCTTGGTCATCTGCACCGGGCGGCGCGCGGGCGACAGCAGGGCCAGGGTCAGGGCGACGCTCGCCTTTCCGCCGACGGTCGGGTGGGTCTTCAGCCCGAACAGTTCCTGCACCCGGATGTCGACGCGGGGTCCACCCTCGGCGGCATAGTCGATAGCGGCCGAACCCAGAGGCGTGACCAGACGCGCGGGCGCCAGATCATCCAGCGCCCGCTGTCGATCCCACGGGATCAGGGTCCGGAGCCCCTGCTCCAGCGCCCCGTCCGAGATCGCTTCCAGCGACTGGACGCCGTCCAGCAGCGGCCAGAGCCAGGTCTCGCGTTCGGCCAGCAGCCCGGCCTCGGTCATGTCCGGCCAACCGTCTTCGAGCGCGCCGAGCCAGCTCAGCCGGGCGCGCAGGTCAGAGGCGCGCTCACCCCATTTCAGGTCGCGCAGACCGTCGCGCTCGACCTCGGCCTTCAGGGCGGCGGTGACGGCGGTGTGGTCGGGAGCGCCGGTGATCTTCTCGTCGACGACGATGGCGCCCAGCCGCCGGATGCGGCGCATGACCATCCGGCCCGAGGGTTCGCGCGTCAGCCGGTCCTCGACGGTGACCAGATCCTCCAGCGCCGCCGGATCGGCGGGGGCGGCCAGACGGATGCGGTCCCGCGCGTCGCCGCCCCCGACTTCCGCCACCGCCAGCCACGGCTCGCGGGCCAGAGGGTCGGTCGGGTCGAGGAAGGCGCCGCGTCCGGAGGCCAGCAGCACCTCGCCGGGCTTGCCGCGCGCCTTGGCGATCCGTTCGGGGAAGGCGGCGGCCAGCAGGGTTCCGACGTCCGCGTCCCCACCCCTGCCCACGCCCTTTGACGCGGCCCGGCTCCAGCGTTCGGCCAGTTTCATGGCGTCGCGGGCGCGGGGCGAGCGATCGCGCTCCAGCCCGCGCAAACGCTCGCGGATATCGACGTCATTGCCGCCCAGCCCGGGCTCGGACAGCACCGCCGCCATCCGGGCGCCCAGCATCGCCTCCCCCGCATCGGCGGCGACGGCGGCCAGATGGCCGAGGCGGGGCGTCAGGGGAATGCCGATCAACCGCTGCCCGTGCTCCGTCAGGGCGCCGGTGGCGTCCAGCGCGCCCAGCCGGGTCAGGACATTCCGGGCCTCGGCGAAGGCGCCGACGGGCGGCGGATCCAGCAGGGCCAGTCCCTCCGCCGACCGCGCGCCCCAGCGGGCCAGATCCAGGGCGAAGGCGGTCAGGTCGGCTTCGAGAATCTCGGGCCTCTGGTGCTGGACCAGTCCGCGCGTCTGCTCCTCGTCCCACAGGCGGTAGCAGACGCCGGGCTCGACCCGCCCCGCCCGGCCCCGGCGCTGCTCGGCGGAGGATCGGCTGACGCGGACGGTGACCAGCCGGGTCAGGCCGCTGGACGGCTCGAAGCGGGGCACACGCGACAGGCCGCCGTCGATGACGACCCTCACCCCCTCGATGGTCAGGCTGGTCTCGGCGACCGAGGTGGCCAGCACGATCTTGCGCCGTCCGGGCGGCGACGGGTCCAGCGCCCGGTCCTGCTCGGCCTTGTCCAGCGCGCCGTACAGGGCGACCACATCGACCGAGGGATCACGGACCTGCTCCTTCAGCTTCTGCAGCGTGCGGTGAATCTCCCCCTGTCCCGGCAGGAAGGCGAGGATGGAGCCGGTTTCGTCGGCCAGGGCCTGACGGCAGGCGCGGGCCATGGCGTCCTCGAACCGTTCGGCGGCGTTGCGGCCCAGATAGCGGGTCTCGACCGGGAACATCCGCCCCTGCGCTTCCACGACCGGGGCGCCATCCAGCAAGGCGGAGACCCCGGCGATATCCAGTGTCGCCGACATGACCAGCAGCTTCAGGTCGGGCCGCAGCAGGGACTGGCTCTCGCGCGCCAGGGCCAGGCCGAGGTCGGCGTCGAGGCTGCGTTCGTGGAATTCGTCGAACAGGACCGCGCCAACGCCGTCGAGGCCCGGGTCGTCGAGGATCATGCGGGTGAAGACGCCCTCGGTGATCACCTCGATGCGGGTCTTCGGTCCGATCCGGCTCTGCAACCGGGTCCGATAGCCGACCGTGTCACCTGCGGCCTCGTTCAGCGTCGCGGCCATCCGCTCGGCGGCGGCGCGGGCGGCCAGCCTGCGCGGCTCCAGCACCAGCACCTTGCTGTCGCCCAGCCAGTCCTGATCCAGCAGGGCCAGGGGCACGACCGTCGTCTTCCCCGCCCCCGGCGGCGCGGCCAGCACGACCGCGTCCGACGCGGCGAGCGCGGCCTTCAGGTCGTCGAGAACGGCATGAATCGGGAGCATTTCGGGCTCAAGTAGCGCAAAGCGCGGTAGCCCCAAGAAGAAAAGTCGCGCTTTACCGGCAACGCAGCCGGTCACGAAAGCGTCGTCGCGGGTTCACCAGACTGATACCACGTTGCGTACCGGGATTTCCGTGGCTAGCGTCCCGCCCAAACCGGCAGGAGCCGGGGGCAACAAGTCGAGGGGTAATCCATGTGGCGCGTTAAATCGCTAGACGCGATTCTAGCCACGGCCGAGAAGAAGTCTCTTCATCGGTCGCTAGGTCCGGTTCAACTCACCCTTTTGGGTATCGGGGCCATCATCGGCACCGGCATTTTCGTTCTGACGGCGGCCGCCTCGCAAAAGGCCGGCCCGGGCATGATGCTCAGCTTCGTCATCGCCGGCGCGGTCTGCGCGGTCGCGGCGCTCTGCTACTCCGAACTGGCGGCCATGGCCCCGGTTTCGGGCTCCGCCTACACCTATACCTACGCCGTCATGGGCGAGCTGCTGGCCTGGTGTGTCGGCTGGGCCCTGATCCTCGAATACGCCGTGGCGGCCTCGGCCGTGTCGGTCGGCTGGTCGGGCTATGTGCTGGGGTTGATAGAGAACGGGCTACATTTCGACTTCCCTGACCTTCTATCCGCCGGGCCGACCTGGGCCATGAAGGGCTTCATCCCGGTGCCTGACTTCTCGGCGGGCATCGTCAATGTGCCGGCCATCATCGTGGCTCTGGCCGTGACCGGCCTGCTGATCCTCGGCACGACGGAATCGGCGCGCGTCAACGCCATCCTGGTGGCCATCAAGGTCATCGCCCTGACGGTCTTCATCGCCCTGACCCTGCCGGTCATCGACACCGCCAACCTGTCGCCCTTCACGCCCAACGGCATGTTCGGCGCCTATTCGGGCATGGGCGTCGTCGGCGCCGCGGCCTCGATCTTCTTCGCCTATGTCGGCTTCGACGCCGTTTCCACGGCCGCCGAGGAAACCAAGAACCCGCAGAAGAACGTTCCGATCGGCCTGATCGGTTCGCTGGCCTTCTGTACGGTCTTCTATCTGCTGGTCGCCCTCGGCGCGGCCGGCGCGATCGGCGCCCAGCCGGTGCTCGGCGCCGGCGGCGCTGCTGTCGAGCCGGGCTCGCCCGCCTTCGTCGCGGCCTGCGCCCTGCCCGCCAACGCCCAGCAACTGGTCTGCTCGAACGAAGCCCTGGCTCACGTCCTGCGCGTGATCGGTCACCCGCAGGTCGGCAACGCCCTGGGTCTGGCCGCCATGCTGGCCCTGCCGTCGGTCATCCTGATGATGATCTACGGCCAGACGCGCATCTTCTTCGTGATGGCGCGCGACGGTCTGCTGCCGGAAGGCCTGACCAAGATGCACAAGACGTTCAAGACGCCTTACATCGTGACCCTGTTCACCGGGATCGCCGTGGCCATCGCCGCCGCCCTGTTCCCGGTCGGGAAGCTGGCCGACATCTCCAACTCCGGGACGCTGTTCGCCTTCTTCATGGTGTCGATCGCGGTCATGGTTCTGCGCAAGACCGACCCCAACCGCGTCCGTCCGTTCAAGATGCCGCTGGTGTGGATCATCGCGCCGATCTCGGCCGCCGGCTGCGCCTTCCTGTTCTGGAACCTGCCGCACGACGCCAAGATGGTGCTGCCGATCTGGGGCGGCGTCGGCCTGCTGCTCTACTTCGCCTATGGCTACCGCAAGAGCCACATGGCCAAGGGTCGGATGGAGGTCCACGAGGACGACGCCGACATCCCGCCGCCGCCGGCGACGACCTGATCGGTCTGAAACGACAGAAAGGCCCCGGAGCGATCCGGGGCCTTTTTTGTTGGGCAGTAGAGGTGTTCAAGGCGCTCAGGCAGCGAGCCACCGCGTCGCGAGCGTTAGCGCCCTTCAAGAAACGCGCTCAAGCAGCGAGCGCCCGCGGCGCGAGCGTTAGCGTAACAAGAAAGAAGTTGGTGCGGATGAGAGGACTCGAACCTCCACATCTTGCGATGCCAGAACCTAAATCTGGTGCGTCTACCAGTTTCGCCACATCCGCACGGTAGGAGCGCCGCTCTACAGGCGAGCGCCGTCGCCGTCTACGGCTTCACGCCCACAGGCGGATGGCGTCCTCGTTCAGCGGGTCGTCGTTCGCGACGACGCCCGCCGTATAGGTCAGCCGGGTCTCGCGCGAGCCGCAGCGGCAGCGGAAGCGCTCGGAGCGGCCGCTGACGGGCCAGAACCGGCGCGCGCCGAACAGGGGCTGCGGATCGACCAGAATCTCATGGCTGCAACTCGCGCCCGCGCAGGCGACGATCAGCTGGGCGCCGGTGACGTGGATCGTCGTCGCGCCGACAGACGCGGTCGAAACCCGCAGGCCGGGCCGGCTGTAACGTTCGGTCCTGATGTCGTGCCTGACGTCGTGCATGGGGCGCCTCCTCGACTCGCGAGGCTAGGCAAACGGCCTGAACGGCTCAAGCCGGTTGTTGCTGTTCTGTTCCTGTTCCTGTGGATCGCTCCGACGACCGTCGTTCGACCTCAGGCGGCGTTGGGCGCCAGGTCCCCCAGCACCGCCGGAAGCAGTTCGGGCAGGTCCTCGGCGATCAGGCCCGGGCCGAATCTGGCGGCGGCGTCACAATGCATCCAGACGGCCGCGCAGGCCGCGTCGAAGCTGTCCATGCGCTGGGCGATCAGGCCCGCGATCATCCCCGCCAGCACGTCGCCGCTGCCCGCCGTGGCCAGCCAGGGCGTGCCGTTCGGATTGACCCTCAGCCGGCCGTCGGGGGCGGCGATGATCGTCTCCCTGCCCTTCAGCACCACCACGGCGCCGGCGACGCGTGCGGCCTCCCAGGCGGCGGTCTCGCGCCCGTGCTTGAGCAGATTCGGGAAGACCCGATCGAACTCCCCCTCATGCGGGGTCAGGACGTCGTCGCGGTCCAGACAGGCGAACAGGGCCTTGGGCCGGTCCTTGAACAGGGTCAGGGCGTCGGCGTCGACCACCAGGGCCGCCCCGGTCCGGCCGAGCGCCGCGAGGTTGTAGCCGGTCTCCTCCTCCAGGCCCGCGGCCGGGCCGATGACCACGGCGTCCAGCGGGTCGGCCAGCCGGCCGAGCGCCTCGGGCGACAGGAACTCGTCGATCATGATCGCCGTCACCGTCGGGGCGATCACCGGCGCCGCGCCGGGCGGACACAGGATGCGCACCAGGCCGGCGCCGATCCTCAGACCCGCCCGCGCCGCCAGCCGCGCCGCGCCCGTGTTGAAGGCGGGGCCGGAGACCACGCCCAGACGCCCCCGTTGATGTTTATGCGCATCCGGACCGGGCCACGGCAGAATATTGCGCCACAGGGCCGGGGTATTGGATTCCGTCATCTATCGGTCCGTCCTCTGACACGGAAAGTACAAATGGGGCTTGCCTTATTGTGCAATGCGATGTCCCTTTGGTCCCCGAGCGTCCGGCCAATCAAGAGCCGCCTCGGGAATGCGATGAAAAAGATCGAAGCCGTCATCAAGCCCTTCAAGCTGGACGATGTGAAAGAGGCGCTCCAGGACATCGGAGTGCAAGGTATGACTGTGCTGGAAGCCAAGGGATATGGCCGCCAGAAGGGACATTCCGAGCTCTATCGCGGGGCTGAGTACGTCATCGACTTCCTGCCCAAGATCAAGATCGAGGTGGTGGTCGCCGACGACCTCTACCCGGCCGTGGTCGAGGCGATCCAGACAGCGGCCCGCACCGGCAAGATCGGCGACGGGAAGATTTTCGTCACCGAAGTCACCGACGTCATCCGAATCCGAACCGGAGAAACCGGCGCCCAGGCCGTTTGATTCCATCCCGTCGGAGGGTTTCTGGGACCCGACGACACAGCTTCCTCCCCATAAGAAACAGGACCATCGAGACATGAGCGCGGCCGACAAGATCCTCAAGGAGATCAAGGACAAGGACGTGAAATACGTCGACGTCCGTTTCACCGACACCCGTGGCAAGCTTCAGCACGTCACCTTCGACATCGACCTGGTCGACGACGACTTCCTGAACGAAGGCACCATGTTCGACGGCTCGTCGATCGCGGGCTGGAAGGCCATCAACGAGTCGGACATGCTGCTGAAGCCCGACCTGACCACGGCCTATATCGACCCCTTCTACCAGGCCACGACGCTGTTCCTGTTCTGCGACGTCATGAACCCGGACACCGGCGAGCCCTACAACCGCGACAGCCGCTCGATGGCCAAGAAGGCTCTCAGCTACATCCAGTCCTCGGGCGTGGGCGACGTGGTCTATTTCGGCCCGGAAGCCGAGTTCTTCATCTTCGACGACGTCCGCTGGACGACCGAGCCGGGCCACACGAGCTATTCGTATGACTCGATCGAACTGCCGTCGAACACCGGTTCGGAATACACCGAAGGCAACATGGGCCACCGCCCTGGACCGAAGGGCGGCTACTTCCCCGTCAACCCGGTCGATTCGGGCCAGGACCTGCGCGCCGAGATGTTGGGCGTGATGCGCGACATGGGCATGCAGCCCGAGAAGCACCACCACGAGGTGGCCCCGGCCCAGCACGAGCTCGGCCTGAAGTTCTCGGACATGCTGACCATGGCCGACCGCCTGCAGCTGTATAAGTACATCATCCACAACGTCGCCGCGGCCTACGGCAAGTCGGCGACCTTCATGGCCAAGCCGATGTTCAAGGACAACGGCTCGGGCATGCACGTGCACCAGTCGATCTGGCGCGACGGCAAGCCGCTGTTCGCCGGCGACAAATACGCCGGCCTGTCGCAGGAATGCCTGTGGTACATCGGCGGCATCATCAAGCACGCCAAGGCCATCAACGCCTTCTCGAACTCGACGACCAACTCCTACAAGCGTCTGGTCCCGGGTTACGAAGCGCCGGTCAAGCTGGCCTATTCGTCGCGCAACCGCTCGGCCTCGATCCGTATTCCGTGGGTCTCCTCGCCGAAGGGCAAGCGTATCGAAGCCCGCTTCCCCGACCCCATGGGCAACCCCTACCTGACCTTCACCGCCCTGCTGATGGCCGGTCTGGACGGGATCGAGAACCAGATCGATCCGGGCGGCCCCGCCGACAAGAACCTCTACGACCTGCCGCCGGAAGAGCGCGGCTCGATCCCCGAGGTCTGCGGCTCGCTGAAGGAAGCTCTGGACAGCCTCGACAAGGACCGCGCCTTCCTCAAGAAGGGCGGGGTCATGGATGACGACTTCATCGACAGCTACATCGAGCTGAAGATGGAAGAGGTCGCGCGTCTGCAACTGCACCCGCACCCGGTCGAGTTCGACATGTACTACAGCTGCTGATGGATCACGGCGGGACTTCGGTCCCGCCGGACAATCAGACGCAACCCCGGCCGGGACGACACCGTCGCTCCCGGCCGGTTCGTTTTTGAAGGGGCTCGCACGTGAAACTGCTGAACTGGCTGCGAAACGCCCTGCCCCAGGCTCTGACCGGCGCGCGCCCGATCCCGCTGAAAGCCCTGCGCCGGATGGATGGGGAGACCCTGCTGCGGCGCAGCCGGGGCATGGCGAGCGCGGTCTATGTGGGCGACCGCACGGTCCTGTGCCGTGTGCTCAGCCGCTATCGCCTCTATGTCGCCTCCGACGACGTCGGCTTCGGCGTCCACGTCATGCTGGACGGGCTGTGGGAGAGCTGGCTGACGGCCTTCATGGCCCGGCGGATCCGGCCCGGCATGCGGATCGTCGATGCGGGCGCCAACCACGGCTATTACGCCCTGCTGTTCGCCCACCTGACCGGCTCCGCGGGCCGGGTCGCGGCGATCGAGCCCAATCCGCGTCTGGCCAACCTCATGCGGCGCTCGCTCTACGCCAACGGCTTCCAGACGCGTGTGGATCTGTTCGAACAGGCAGCCGGCGCCGAGGACGACGTGACCCTGCATCTCAGCGTGCCCGATCACGAACCCAAGAACGGCCATCTGATCGGCGAGGCCGCGCCGGGGACCGTCGCCGTGCGCGTCGCCCGCCTGGAGACCCTGCTGGCCGACTGGCCGCGCGTCGACTTCATGAAGGTGGATGTCGAGGGCCACGAGGAGGCCTTCCTCGACGGCGCCTGGTCGCTGATCCAGCGCGACCGGCCGATGCTGGTGCTGGAGTTCAACGCCCTGCGCTGCGCGGACCCCGCAGGCCTGCTGGATCGGCTTGAGGGCGTCTATGGCCGCATCGGCGTCATCGGGCGCGATGGCCGCACGACGCCGGCGGATCGGGCGCGGTTGCTGGACACGACCCGCACGGATGACTGGATGCTGTTCCTGGAGCCTTGAAGGCGCTCAGGCCACCTTCGCGTCGCGAGCCAGCATCCGGTCGATGGCCTCGGCCTCGACCGGGCGGCTGAAATAGAAGCCCTGGATGTCGCCGCAGCCGACGATGGCCAGACGGTCGACCTGGGCCCGGGTCTCGACCCCCTCGGCCAGCACCTTGAGGTCCAGGGCCTCGGCCATTTCGACGATGGCGCGGACGATGGCGTCGCTCTCGGGCTGCATGCCCAGATGGGTGACGAAGGACCGGTCGATCTTGATCTTGTCGATCGGGAACCGCTTCAGATAGCCGAGGCTGGAATAGCCGGTGCCGAAGTCGTCGATGGCCAGGGTGAAGCCCATCTTGCGCACGGCTTTCAGCGTCTCATAGGTCTCCGGATCGTCGGACAGCAGGACGCTTTCGGTGATCTCGATCTCCAGCGCCTTCGCCGAGGCGCCCGTTTCGGTCAGCAGGTCCTGCAGCAACCGGACCAGATCACCGGCCTGGACCTGGGTGGCGGAGATGTTGATCGCGGTGCGGATGCCGGGCCAGCGACGGCTGTCGATGAAGGCCTGCTTCAGGGCGAACCGGTCGACGGCTTCCGACAGGCCGCAATGCTCGGCCAAGGGCACGAAGACGGTCGGCGAGATGACCCCACGCACCGGGTGGTTCCAGCGCATCAGGGCCTCGACGCCCGTCATGGCGCCCTTGGCGTTGATCTGCGGCTGATAGGACAGGGTGAGCGCGCCTTCCCCGAGCGGAGTCTGGCTTTGGGCAAGAGCGGCGCGCAGATCGGCCTCCAGGGCCTTTCGCTCGCGCAGTTCGCTGTCCATGGCCGGGTCGAAGGCGCGCCAGCCGGCGCCGCCGTGCTTGCGGGCTCCCGCCATGGCCAGTCTCGCGCGGCGCAGCCCCTCCTCCGGCCGGCCGTCCGCAGGCGTCCAGAAGGCCAGGCCGATGGAGGCGGAGATGACGGTGTCCTTCGACGCGGCCTCGCACGGCGCAGCCAGCAGGCGCAGCAACTGGGCGGCGACGCCCTCGGCCTTGGCCGGTGTCAGATCGCGCCAGTAGAGGGCGAACACCCCGTCGGCGATCCGGGCCACGGTGTCGGTCTCGGGGCAGACGGTGGCCAGCCGCTTCGACAGCTCGGCGATCACCCGGTCACCGACGTCATGGCCGAGGAAGTCATACAGCTCCTCGAACTGGTCGAGGCCGATACAGAAGACCCCGACGCGGGCCTCATCCGGCAGATCGGCCATCCGGTCCAGGAACAGGGATTTGGTCGGCAACTGGGTGACGGGATCGTGGGTCGCGGAATAGTGGGCCCGCGCCTCGCTCATCCTGAGCCCGCCCTCGTTCTTGCGCAGTTGGCGGTAGAGGATCAGTCCGGCCGCGCCCAGGCCGATGGCCACCGTCGTGACCAGGCTCCGGCTCGCCGGGTCGTTCGCCGCGATGACCAGAAGAACGACCATCAACGCCATGATCGACAGGGCGGCGGCCGTGCTGAGGATATCCAGCGGCTGGCGGGCGGGAACAGGGCTCACGGCGGATCCTGACAGGAGAGGCTCAGGGTGCGCCTCAATCCTTGGCAAGCCGTAAACACCGGGAGTAGAGCCGCGCCCCGAGGCGAATGCCACCGGTAGTATCGACACGCCGGGCCCGGCCGTTCAACGGGGCCGAATCAGGCGGTCAGGCCCTCGGCCTCGTCTGCCTTGCGCTTGCGCAACTCGATGATGCGCACGCACCAGATCGAGATTTCGTAGAGCAGCACCAGGGGCACGGCCAGCATCAGCTGGCTGATCGGATCCGGCGGGGTGACCACAGCGGCGATGACCACAACCCCGACGATGGCGTAGCGGCGACCGGCGACCATGATTTTGGAGGTCACCAGTCCCGCCAGGCCCAGAAGCGTCGTCACGACCGGCAGCTGGAAGCACAGGCCGAACGCCAGCAGCAGCGAGGTCACCAGGCTCAGATATTCCGAGATTTTGGTCGTCTGGACCACGGCGATGCCCTCGGCCGCGACCTGCTGGCTGAGGGTGAACAGCATCACGAACGGCAGCATGACGAAATAGACCAGGGCCGCCCCCATGATGAACAGCGCCGGCGCCGCGATCAGGAACGGCAGGAAGGCGCCGCGTTCGTTGCGGTAAAGCCCGGGCGCCACGAACCGGTAGAGCTGCCAGGCGATGATCGGGAAGGCCAGGACGATGGCGCCGAAGCCGGCGATCTTCATCTTGCTGTAGAGCTGCTCGAGCGGCGCCGTGGCGATCAGCTCGACGGCGGCCTGACCGCCCTTGGGAATGGGCTTCAGGCCGGAAGTGACTTCCAGCAGTTCGATCGGATTGGCGTGTTTGTGCTGGGCGGTCGCCACGGCGTGGATGGCTGTAGCAGCCTGATAGGGCTTGATCAGGAAGATCTGGATCGGCGCGGCGAAGTAGAAACAGACCAGGAAGCCGATGACGAAGGCGGCGACGCAGACCATCAGCCGGCCGCGCAGCTCGATCAGATGGTCCATCAGCGGGGCGCGCGACGCCTCGATCTCGGCCTCGTTGCGATCGTAGGTCATAGGTCGAGCTTGCTGTTGCGCGGGGCGCGGGCCTTGGGCGCGGTCTTGGCGGCAGGGACCTTGGCCTTGGCGGCAGGCGCCTTCGCGGCAGGCGCCCTGGCGGCAGTCTTGGCGGGCGAGGTCGCGGCCTTGGCCGGCGCCTTGCGCTTCGCGGCGGTCTTCACCGGTACGGGTTCAGCCTCCGCCAGCGGCGGCGTGGCGACAGGCATCATGACCGGCTCGCCATCGGGCCATTCCGAGGCCGCGGGCGTCATCGCGGGTTCGGCGACCGACTCCGGAACGACCGTCGCCGGGGTATCGGCGAACAGCGGCTTGTCGAACTCGTCCTTGATGCCCTTGAAGGCGGCGTCCGCGTCGGCGCCCAGCCGCACGGGACTGTTCTGGCCGGTGCGCAGGGCCTCGACCTCCTTGCGGAGCTCGTCCAGTTCGGACTGACGCGCCATCTCGTCGAAGCTGGCGCGGAATTCATTGGCCATGCCGCGCGCCTTGGCGACCATCTTGCCCAATTGGCGCAAAAGGCCGGGCAGACGCTCCGGTCCTACGACCAGAAGCGCCACAAGGCCGATGATGAACCACTCGCTGCCCCCGATACCGGGACCCAGACCGCCCATGCTGCAGGCTCTTTCCGGTCAGTAGCGACTAGCGCTTCAGCTCTTCTTTTTCGGCGTCGGTGCGCGGCAGGCTGGACACGCCGTCCGACGGGCCGTCCTTCTTGTCGTCGTCCTTCAGGCCTTCACGGAAGGCTTTGATGCCCTTGGCCGCGTCGCCCATGATGTTGGACAGCTTGCCGCGTCCTCCGAAAACCAGCAGCACGACGACCGCGACGATGGCCCAATGCCAGATGCTCATGCTGCCCACGGCGGCGTCTCCTAAGGGGCCCGGATTCGGCCCGTCACAAATCTTCAGGCGCCATATAGGCTATTGCTTGGCGGCGCGGCAATCGACGCTGTAGTCACAGCCCCATGAACGCCCCCTCAAATCACGTGATCATCCACACCGACGGCGCCTGCAAGGGAAATCCGGGCCCCGGCGGCTGGGGGGCGATTCTGCAGGCGGCCGGAAAGACCAAGGAAATGTCGGGCGGCGAACCCCTGACCACCAACAACCGCATGGAGCTGATGGGCGCCATCATGGCGCTGGAGGCCCTGACGCGATCGTGCGACGTCGATCTGCACACCGACAGCAAATACGTCCTGGACGGCATCACCAAATGGATTCCGGGCTGGAAGTCGCGCGGCTGGCTGACCGCGGACAAGAAGCCGGTCAAGAACGACGACCTGTGGAAGCGGCTGGACGCCGCCCGCACGAAGCACAAGGTCAAATGGCACTGGGTCAAGGGCCACGCCGGCCATCCGCTCAACGAACGCGCCGACGAACTGGCCAACCGCGGTATCAGCGAGATGAGGGCGGCGGCGCGGGCCCGGTAACCCGCCTTCCCTAGGCCGCCCGCACCTTCAGGCCCGAGCCGATCGTCTGTTCGACCACCACGCTGTCGCCGACCATGGGGGGCTCGCCCTCGATCTCGGCGGGCCATTCGGCGCCCGAGACGAAGACCCGGCCCCGCCCGTCGACGAAGGCCGCGACGACCCGGGCGCGCTGGCCGATCAGGCGGCCGTCGCGGTCGTTGATGTCGGGGTGTTCGTCCGGATTGAGCCGCTGAACCAGTCGGCGCGAAGCGAAGGTCGAGATCAGGGTCAGGACGGCGAACAGGGCCGCCTCGGACGGGAAGCCGAGCCGCAGGCCCAGGGCGCAGACCACGGCCACCACGCCCGCCGAGACCGCCGGCCACAGCAGCCATTCGGTCGAAATGGCCGCCTCGATCCCCAGCAGGACCACCCCGACCGCCAGCCACAGCCAGAAGGGCTGGGCGGCGTAGATGTCGATCAGAGCGCTCATGGCGTCACGCGCTCGGCGGCACGGCGCCACCCCGACGCGTCGGCGTCGGCGCGGGCGGCGGGGTCGGACGGCTCTGCTGGTCCTGCGCCAGGCCGACCAGCTGGCCGATGCCGGCGATGGTGCCGACCAGACCGCTCATCTCGGCGGGAACGATGACCGTCTTCTGGGTCGGGTTGCGGGCCAGTTCGGCGAAGGCCTCCACATACTTCTGGGCGACGAAGTAGTTGATGGCGTTGACGTCGCCGCGGGCGATGGCCTCGGACACCATGGCGGTCGCCTTGGCCTCGGCTTCGGCGGCGCGCTCGCGGGCCTCGGAGTCGCGGAAGGCGGCCTCCTTGCGGCCCTCGGCCTGGAGGATGGCCGACTGTTTGGCGCCCTCGGCGCGGGCGATGGCGGCCTGTTTCTCGCCGTCCGCCTCGGTGATCACGGCCCGCTTCTCGCGCTCGGCCTTCATCTGGCGCGCCATGGCGTTGGTGATGTCCGCCGGCGGAGTCAGGTCCTTGATCTCGATCCGGTTGACCTTGACGCCCCACGGCTCGGTCGCCGCGTCTATGGTGGTCAGCAGCCGGCTGTTGATCGAGTCGCGCTGGAACAGCACCTCGTCCAGCTCCATGGCGCCGACCACGGTCCGCAGATTGGTCATGCACAGCTGGGTGATGGCGTAGGGCAGGTTCTCGACTCGATAGGCGGCCGAGGAGGCCTCCATCACCTGGATGAAGACAATGGCGTCGACCTTCACCATGGCGTTGTCCTTGGTGATGACCTCCTGCTGGGGCACGTCGAGGACCTGCTCCATCATGTTCATGCGGCGGCCGACCCGTTCCACGAACGGGGTCAGGATGCTGATGCCGGGCTTGAGGGTCTTGGTGTAGCGGCCGAAGCGTTCGACCGTGAATTCGCGCCCCTGCGGCACGATCTTGATGACGCTGAACAGCAGAACGAAGGCGAAGATCACCACGAGGGTGATGGCGACGGAACTCATAACCATGAACAGTCTCTCCCTTATGCGATCATTCTAGACCTTCGCCATAAGGGCCGCCATGGAAACCGGACGGCGTTCGTCCGGTTTTCGACAACCTCAGGAAGGACGGGGTTTCACGGATGACTTGTGAGGGCCCCGATCAGGACGTGGGCCTCGCGGATGATCCGCCGGGTCTCGCTCCAGTCGATCACGGCGTCGATTTCCGCGAGCGGCACGAACCGCGCCTCGGCCGCGTCGTCGCCCGCCACAGGCTCTCCGGAGATCCAGCGCGCGGCATAGTCGATCAGGACATAGTGCATCCCGGCCTCGGGAAAGACGCCATCGACGACGTCGATCAGGCCGACGATCCGGGCCTCGATCCCTGTCTCCTCGCGCAGTTCGCGCAGGGCGGCGTCGACGGCGCGCTCGCCCGGCTCGATGCGTCCGCCGGGCAGCGACCACTCCCCTGCCCGCGGCGGCTTGCCCCGGCGGATCAGCAGGACCTCCCCACCATCCAGGCTGTCTCGAATACAGACGACGCCCACGGCAGGAACGGGGGCGGGAATCGGGGGAGACGGCGCAAAATCCATGCCCCAGCATAGCTTTCGGCTTCCGTCGCGTGCACGTTTTTGACAGAAGACGCCCATGACCGCGCCCTCTCCTGCCGTACTCGACGAACTCAAGGCCGCGCTGGGCCCGGCGGGCTGGAGCCAGGACCCGTTCACCGTCGCCCCGCACCTGACCGAATGGCGCGGGCGCTGGACCGGCGAGACCCCGATCCTGCTGACGCCCGGCTCGACGCAAGAGGTCGCCAGGGCCGTCGCCATCTGCGCCGCACACGGGGTGGCCATCATTCCGCAGGGCGGCAACACCGGGCTGGTCGGCGGACAGATCCCCTATGGCGAGGTCCTGCTGTCCACGCGCCGTCTGCGCGCTGTGCGCGACGTGACGCCGCTGGATGACGCCATGACGCTGGAGGCCGGCATCACCCTGCTGGAGGCCCAGCAGCACGCCGCCGGCGCCGACCGCTTCTTCCCGCTCAGCCTCGCGGCCGAGGGCACGGCGACCATCGGCGGGGTCATCTCGACCAACGCCGGCGGCACCCAGGTCCTGCGCTACGGCATGATGCGCGATCAGGTGCTCGGCATCGAGGCCGTCATGCCCAATGGCGAGATCTTCAACGGCCTGAAGCGGCTGCGGAAGGACAACACCGGCTATGACCTGAAGCAGCTGCTGATCGGCGCCGAGGGCACCCTGGGCGTGGTCACGGCGGCGACGCTGAAACTCTATCCGGTCATGCGCTCCCGCGCCGTGGCCATGGTGGCGCTGGAGACGGCGGCGGCCTCGGTCGAGCTTCTGGCCCGCGCCCGCGCCGAGACCGGCGGCGGGGTCGAGGCCTTCGAGCTGATGAAGCGTCTGGGCGCCGAACTGGTCATCAAGAACATCCCCGACACCCGCTGGCCGCTGGAGCCGATCCCCGAGTGGTCGGTGCTGATCGAGATCGCCTCCGGCACGCCCGGCGGCGCCGAGGCCCAGCTGGACGCCCTGCTCGAGGTCGCCTTCGAGGAAGGCCTGATCACCGACGCCGCCATCGCCCAGAACGACAGCCAGCGCGCCGCCTTCTGGCGTCTGCGCGAAGAGCATTCGGCGGCGCTCAAGCCCGAGGGCGGCGGCTGGAAACACGACGTCTCCGTGCCCATCAGCCGCATCGCCGACTTCATCGACGAGGCCACGGCGGCGGTCGAGCGCTTCCATCCCGGCGCTCGCGTCTCGGTCTTCGGCCATGTCGGCGACGGCAACCTGCACTATGACATCCTGCCGGCCGTCGGCGAGGACATCCCCGCCTTCATCGCCCGCTGGAAGGAAGGGTCGCAGGTCGTCCATGACGTCGTCGCCCGGTACGACGGCTCCATCTCGGCCGAGCACGGCCTCGGCCGGCTGAAGACCGACGAGGTCCGCAAATACAAGTCGTCGCTGGAGGTCGAGACCATGGCCGCCATTCGCCGCGCCATCGACCCGAAGCGGATCATGAACCCGGCTGTGCTGTTCTGACATCTGCCGGGAATTTCTGGCGTTTCATGGTGAAGCCTTTTCGGGCATTCCGCGTTGACCGAAATCGGGATTCCCGAATCCTGAAGCGTTGGGGAATACGTCGCTGTCCGAATCTACCGCCCATGCTGCAGCCGACGCCGGTTTCCCGCGAGGATCCGGCGAGATGGCCGCGCGCATTCGCGCCTTCGACTGGACTGCGACGCCGCTCGGCCCCATCGACGCCTGGCCGCAGAGCCTGAAGACGGTCGTCGGCATGCTGGCCGCCGCGCCCAACCCGATGGTCCTGCTGTGGGGCCCCGAAGGCGTGCTGATCTACAACGACGGCTATGCACGGTTCGCCGGCCAGCGACATCCCGAAATCCTCGGCATGCCCGCCCAGGCGGCCTGGCCCGAGATCGCCGACTTCAACGCCGGGAACATCCGCCGGGGTCTGGCGGGCGAATCCTGGTCGCTCAAGGATCAGGAACTGGTGCTGGACCGGCGCGGCGTGCCCGAGCCTGCCTGGCTGGACCTCGATTATGGCCCTGTGCCTGACGAGAGCGGCCATCCGGCGGGCGTCATGGTCTTCGTCACCGAGACGACCGATCGGATTCTGGCCGACCGGGAGAAGACGGAAACCAACGAGCGTCTGGATCTGGCGCTGTCGGCCGGTCGCGGGGTCGGCACCTGGGACTGGGACATCGCCGCCGACCGTGTGGTCGCCGACGCCCGGTTCGCCGAGTTGTACGGCGTCGCCCCGAAGAAGGCGCGCGAGGGCGCCCCGATCGACGGCTTCTTCACCGCCATCCATCCCGATGACGCCGTTCGGGTCGGTCAGGCGATCCAGCAGACGCTGGACACCCGCTCGACCTTCCGTTCGGAGTACCGGCTGGTCCAGCCCGACGGATCAATTCGCTGGGTCGCCGCCGAGGGCCGCGTCATCCTCGGCGCCGACGGCAAGCCCGCCCGCCTGCCCGGCGTCTCCTTCGACATCACCGACCGGCGCGAGATCCTTGACGCCCTCGCCCGCAGCGAGGCCCATCTCCGCTTCCTCGATTCCCTGTCGACTTCGGCCCAGGGCGCGGTCGACGCGGCCGAGATCCTCAGCATCATCACCCGGCTGACGGGCGAGCATATGGGCGCCTCGGTCGTGGCCTATGCCGATATGGACGAGGACCAGAACGGCTTCACCATCCGGGGCGACTGGGCCGCGCCGGGCGCGACCAGTATCGTGGGCCACTACGCCCTGGCCGACTTCGGCAAGCTGGCGGTGCAGGAACTAGGCGCCGGCCGCCCCCTGATCGTCAACGACAACCTCAAGGAACTGGCCCCCGAAGAGGCCGCCACCTTCCAGGGCATCGGCATCGCGGCGACCGTCTGTATGCCCCTGCTCAAGGAAGGCCGGCTGATCGCCCTGATGGCGGTCCATCACAACACACCCCACGTCTGGACCGAGGAAGAGCTGACCACCATCCGCGAGGTGGTCACCCGCTCCTGGGCCCACGTCGAGCGCGTCCGCGCCGAGGCGGAACGGCGCGAGAGCGAAAGCCGCTACCGCACCCTGTTCGACACCATGGATGAGGGCTTCTGCGTCATCGAATTCTTCGACGGCCCGCATGGCCCGGACAGCGACTACATCCACGTCGAGGCCAATCCTGCCTATGCCGCCAACGCCGGCATCGAGAACGTCGTCGGCCAGACCCTGCGCGAGATGGTCGGCGACGAGGCCCAGGCTTGGGTCGACCGCTATGGCGCGGTACTGCACACCGGCCAGCCGATCCGCTTCGAGCAGGAGCTGGTCGCCACCGGCCGCTGGCTGGAACTGTCCGCCTTCCGCATCGAACCGCCCGAGCGCAAGCAGGTCGCGGTCCTGTTCCAGGACCTCACCGCCAAGAAGGTCGCCGAGCGGGAACTCCAGTCCCTCAACGCCACCCTCGAGGAGCGCGTCGTCGAGCGCACCGAGGAGCTGAACCGCGCCCACGAGGCCCTGCGCCAGTCGCAGAAGATGGAGGCCGTGGGCCAGCTGACCGGCGGCATCGCCCACGACTTCAACAACCTGCTGGCCGGGATATCCGGCAGCCTGGAACTGCTCGGCAAGCGTCTCGGCGAGGGCCGGCTGAACGGCATGGAGCGCTATATCGACGCCGCGCAAGGGTCCGCCCAGCGCGCCGCCTCCCTGACCCAGCGGCTTCTGGCCTTCTCACGTCGCCAGACGCTCGATCCCAGGCCGACCGACGTCAATCGCCTGATCGGCGGCATGGAAGACCTGATCCGCCGCACCGTCGGCCCGGACGTCGAGGTCGAGGTCGTCGGCGCCGGCGGCCTCTGGACCACGCGGATCGACGCGCCCCAGCTGGAGAACGCCCTTCTCAACCTCTGCATCAACGGTCGCGACGCCATGGCCCCGGGCGGCGGTCGCCTGACCATCGAGACGGCCAACAAATGGCTGGACGACCGCGCCGCTCGCCACCGCGACCTGCTGCCGGGCCAGTACGTGTCCCTGTGTGTCACGGATACCGGGACGGGGATGACGCCCGAGATCCAGGCCCAGGTCTTCGATCCCTTCTTCACCACCAAACCGCTGGGTCAGGGCACGGGCCTCGGCCTGTCGATGATCCACGGCTTCGTGCGTCAGTCGGGCGGGCAGGTCCGTATCTATTCCGAGCTCGGCAAGGGCACGACCATGTGCCTCTATCTGCCGCGCTACACCGGCGAGATGGAGATCGCGGACGAGGACAACATCGCCCCGGTCATCCACGGCGGCCATGGCGAGACCGTCATGGTCATCGACGACGAGGAAACCGTGCGAATGCTGGTCGCAGAAGTGCTCGGCGACGCCGGCTATCATGTGCTGGAGGCCCCGGACGGGCCGTCGGGCCTCGAAATTCTGCGCACGGACATCCGCATCGATCTGCTGATCACCGACGTCGGCCTGCCCGGCGGGATGAACGGCCGTCAGGTCGCCGACGCCGCGCGCGAAGTCCGGCCCGATCTGAAAGTCCTGTTCGTCACCGGCTATGCGGAGAACGCCGCCGTCGGGAACGGCCATCTGGACCCGGGCATGGAGGTCATGACCAAGCCCTTCGTCATGGCCGCCCTCGGCGACAAGGTCCGCGAGATGATCGAACGCTGAGGACAGATCGTCCCACAAGGTTCAATTCGTCACCGAAGCGGCCTATCTCGCGGCTCTGACTTCTGGAGCGACCTGTGCTGATCGTGCTGTCCCCGGCCAAGCGGCTGGATTTCACCGAGACCGACCCTGCCCTGCCGGCGACCACGCCGCGCTTCGTCGAGGACATCGCCAGCCTGTCGCGCATCGCCAAGCGCCAGACCAAGGCCGATCTGCGCAAGCTGATGGGCATCTCCGAAGACCTGGCCAGGCTGAATCAGCAGCGCTTCAAGGCCTTCGACCCGGCGGACACCGAGACCGGCATCCAGGCCGTCATGGCCTTCGCCGGCGACGTCTATCAGGGCCTGGACGCCCGCAGCCTGGATCCGAAGGCGCTGGACTGGGCCCAGTCGCACCTGCGAATCCTGTCGGGCCTCTACGGCCTGCTGCGTCCGCTGGACCGGATCCAGCCCTATCGTTTGGAAATGGGCGTGCGGCTGAAGACCCGGCGCGGGAACAGCCTGTACGACTTCTGGGACGACCGCATCTCGAAGCAGCTGAACCTTGACGCCGAAGGTCAGGCCGCGCCGGTCCTCGTCAACCTGGCCAGCCAGGAATATTTCGGCGCCGTCGACGCCAAGGCGCTCAAGATCCCCGTCGTCACCCCGAACTTCCGCGAGAACAAGGACGGCGAAAGCCGCATCATCTCCTTCTTCGCCAAAAAGGCCCGCGGAACCATGGCGCGCTTCGCCATCGACGAGCGCATCGAGAACCCCGAGGACCTCAAGGCGTTCGACCGTGACGGCTACAAGTTCGACAAGTCGCTCTCGACCGAAACGGACTGGATATTCACCCGATCGGGAAATTCTTGATCCGCCCTGTCGCCTTCGCCGTTCTGAGCGACTAGGCTGTCGTCAAAGCAGAAACTGAGCCTTCGGAAACGTCGCCATGTTCAACCGGACCAAGCCCGCCGCGATGGATAACCAGCGTCCCGTCTATCGTGACCCCAACGACCTGTCCGGTCAGGTGGCGGTCATCTCTGGCTCGACCTCCGGCATCGGCCTCGCTTTGGCCCGCGCCGTGGCCGCACGCGGCGGCGATGTCGTGCTGAACGGTCTGGGCGATCCGGCCGAGATCGAACGCACCCGCGCCGAGCTTGAGGCCAGCTGCGGCGTCAAGGTCCGCTACCACGCCGCCAACATGCTGCGCGGCGAGGAGGTCGCCGACATGGTGGCCTACGGCAAGCACGAGCTCGGCCGCGTCGACATCCTGGTCAACAACGCCGGCATCCAGCACGTCGAGTCCGTCGAGAAATTCCCCGCCGACCAGTGGGAGAAGATCATCGCCATCAACCTGTCCTCGACCTTCTACGCCACCCGCGCGGCGATCCCGATCATGAAGGCGCAAGGCCGCGGCCGGATCGTCAACATCGCCTCGGCCCACGGCCTGGTCGCCAGCCCGTTCAAGTCGGCCTATGTCGCGGCCAAGCACGGGGTGATCGGCTTCACCAAGACCGTGGCGCTGGAGCTGGCCCAGGACGGCGTCACCTGCAACGCCATCTGCCCCGGCTTCGTCGAGACCCCGCTGGTTCAGGCCCAGATCGCCGATCAGGCCCGGCTGAACGGGGTGTCGAAGGAAGTCGCCCTCAAGGACATCATCCTCGAGGCCCAGCCGACCAAGCGGTTCGTCACGACCGACGAACTGACCGGCATCTTCCTCTATCTGGTCTCCGATCTCGGCGCCTCGGCGACGGGCGCCAGCTTCTCCATCGACGGCGGCTGGACCGCCCGATAACCGAAACCCCGAGGGCCGATGGCGCTGTTCAAACGCAAGGCTCCCGTCCCCGCCAAGGCCGCGGTCGTCGCCGGGCCCGCTGAACCGAACGGCAAGAAGCCCATCGCCCTCGCGCTTCAGGGCGGCGGGGCCCACGGCGCCTTCCAGTGGGGCATTCTGGACCGGCTGCTGGAGGACGACCGCCTCGACATCCGCGCGGTGACCGCGGCCTCGGCCGGGGCGATGAACGGGGCGGCCCTGGTCTCCGGACTGGCCAAAGGCGGCGCGGCGGAGGCCCGCAAGACCCTCGACAAGCTGTGGCGCGAGACCAATCAGTCCGGCGGCAGGAACGTCTTCGGCGACAGTTCCATCTGGTCCTCGGCCATGACGCCCAACTGGCTGACCGAGACCCCGGCCTGGCGGTCGATGGAGACCCTGGCCGGCTCCATGAGCCCCTATCAATTCAACCCCTTCAACCTGAACCCGCTGAAGCGGGTACTGGACGCCACGATCGACTTCGAGGCGGTTCGGGCCTCGGACATCAAGCTGTTCGTCGCCGCCACCGCCGTGCGCCACGCCAAATCGCGCGTCTTCACCACGGCCGAGATCACCGATCAGGTCCTGATGGCCTCGGCCTGTCTGCCGCACCTGTTCCAGGCGGTGGAGATCGAGGGTGAGCCCTATTGGGACGGCGGCTATCTGGCCAATCCGCCGCTCTGGCCCCTGTTCTACGCCGACACGCCCGACGACGTGCTGCTGATGACCCTCAACCCGTTCGAGCGGGATGAGGCCCCGCGCGCCGCGGGCGAGATCATGGACCGGCTGAACGAGGTGGTCTTCAACGCCCCGCTGGCGGCGGAACTGCGCGCCGTGGCCTTCGTCCAGGAGCTGATCGAGGAAGGCCGGCTGAAGGAGGACGCGCGCGGCCGCTACCGCCACATCCTGATGCACGCCATCGAGGCCGACGGCTGGCTGGGCGACCAGTCGCTGGGCTCCAAGTTCAACACCGAATGGACCTATCTCAACGGCCTCAAGGCCAAGGGTCGACAGGCGGCGGAGGAATGGCTCTCGACCTGCTTCGAACAGGTCGGCGTCCGCTCCAGCGTTGACCTTCAGGCCCGGTTTGCGTGACCATAGGCCCGCCATGTCCGACCAGCCCAAACTCCTCTTCGGCGGCAATCCCCAGATCCCCAAGGGCTACGGCGACGAACCCGTTCAGGCCTGGATCGACGCCACCCCGGGCTGGAAACAGCCCATCGCCCGGCGTCTGGACGCGCTGATCGTCGAGGTCGTGCCCGGCGTGGCCAAGGCGGTGAAGTGGAACTCGCCCTTCTACGGCACGGTCCCGGGCGAGTGGTTCGTCAGCCTCCACGGCTATGCGAAGTATGTGAAGGTCGCCTTCTTCCGCGGCGCGTCGCTGGATCCGATGCCGCCGGGGACCTCCAAACAGGCCGAGGTCCGCTACCTCGATGTCCGCGAGACCGACGCCCTCGACGAGGACCAGTTCCGGGACTGGATCAGGCAGGCCGCCGAACTGCCGGGTCTCAGGATGTGAGTTGACGGTTACGGCCAACACGGCCCACACCGCCCCGCCTCCCCAAGGATACCCGATGCCCGCCGCGACGCCGAAAACCAACGACTCCGTCCACATCCGTCTGTCGATGCGTCACGACGGCGGCGCCTTCTGGCAGACCAATGCGACCATCGCCTCGGTGGCGGGCCGCACCGTCGTGCTGGACGGCTTCGACCGTCAGGTCACGGCTTCGATCACGGAGCTCAAGCCCTTCGGTCCTGGCCGCTGGAGCCTGGACTGGGAGATAAAGACGCGCCCCTAGGGGTCACTTCGAATAGATGACCCGGCACTCGCCATCGACGGTCGTGTAGCGGCCGTTAGCGGCGTCGACGAAGGCGATGCGCCCGTCGTCGCGCTCGACCTTGCCGGTCGACCGGCCCTGGAAGGTCTCGGTCCCATAGGTCCAGCAGGTGATGTCCGCCGGCTTGTCGCCGAAGGTCGCGGCGTTGCGCGCCCGCTTGCTGTCGGTACAGGCGCCGAGGGCGGCGACAGCAAAGGCGGCGAGGATCAGAACGGCGGGCTTCATGAGGCGACTCCTTGGTCGCCGGACACTAGCGGGTTCCCGGTCGCGGGCGATGCGACGATGCGCCCTACCCTACATACCCCGCCGCCCTGCGCAGCCGGTCGTTGATCGCCTCGCCCAGACCCGTCAGCGGGATCGGCGCCACGGCGATGCCCGCCGGATGCTCGCGGTCGGCCTCGCGCAGCAGGCGGAAGACATTGGCGGCGGCCTCGCGCAGGTCGCCGGTCGGGCTCAGGCTCCAGCGGACCTCACCGACGCCCGGCCCGAAGCCGAGCAGAATCTCGCCCGCCCTGGCCGCCTCCGCCTCGATCCGCACCGGGGCGTCGGGGGCATAGTGCAGGGTCAGGCGGCCGGGGGAGCGGTGCCCCTCCCCGCTGTCGGACAATGGCCCGACCAGGGCCTCGATCTCAGCGCGAGTCACGGCGCCGGGGCGCAACAGGGCGACCTTGCCGTCCAGCACCGAGACGACCGTGCTCTCAACCCCCACAGCGCAAGGCCCGCCGTCGACGGCGGCGGCGGCGAAAGCGCCGGTCTCCTCGACCGCATCCTCGAAAGTCGTCGGGCTGGGCCGTCCCGACCGGTTGGCCGAGGGCGCCACGACGGCGCCGCCGAAGGCCGACAGGATGGCCCGCGCCTTCGCATGGCCCGGCGCCCGCACCGCAACGCTGTCCAGCCCCGCCCGCGCCAGATCGCAGACCGCGCCGCGATCCCGCACCGGCGCCACGATGGTCAGCGGCCCCGGCCAGAAGGCCTCGGCCAGTTTGCGCGCCGCCTCGCCGAAGACGGCGACCGTCTCCGCCGCCACGGCGTCGGGCACATGGGCGATCAGGGGATTGAAGCGCGGCCGGCCCTTGGCCTCGAAGATGGCGGCGACGGCGGTGGCGTCCGACGCGTCGGCAGCCAGGCCATAGACCGTCTCGGTCGGCAGCAGGACCAGCTGGCCGGCCTTCAGCGCGGCGGCGGCGGTGTCGACGGAATCGCTGTCCCTCAGTCCGTTGCAGCTCATGGCGTCCTCCTTCGAACAACCAGCGACACATCGATACGCACGTCATCGCCGACCAAGCCGTTCAGCCCGCTCGCGCCGCCGACACCGAAGTCCCTACGATCGATCGTGAAGCTTCCGGTGATAGAGCCGCCATTGCCCTCCGGGAACGTCCCCAGCCGAAACTCGACCTGCCGGGTCTGACCCTTTATGGTAACATCGGCATAGGCGCGAAGCGCGCCGGTGCGGTCTTCCAGTGTCACGGAGCGCAGCCGGAACCGGATCAATGGATAGTGTTCCGCGTCGAGAAAGTCCGGGCCGGTCGCTTGCCGGCTCAGGGCGCCCTGCTTCATGGTCAGGGAAGCAGCACGGACATCGATGGTGCCATCGGCGTTCTCGTCCCGTCTCTCGTCGAAGAAGTGGATGTCGCTGCTGGTCCAGCTGGTGAAGCGACCCGCGTGGGTCATTCCCAAGGCCCTGACAGACATGCTGATGCTGGACTGCTCGCGGATCACCGACCAACGCCCGACTTCCGCCGGAGCGCCGCTCGCGGTTCCTGCGAGCAGCAGCACCGCGCCGATCAAGACCGCCCTCCTCAACATCAGGGACGCCGCGGGATCAGCGGGATCATCCGGTGCAGAACGTTGTCCCGGTTGACGAACTGATGCTTGAGCGCCCCCAGCACGTGCAGGGCCAGAAGGACGTAGAGCGCCTTGGGCAAGGCCTCGTGGACGCCCATCAGGGCCTTGGCCAGCGGCCGCCCGCCGCCGATCGGCAGCAGCGGGAAGTCGAACAGGCCGTAGAACTGGAAGTCCCGGCCCGCCGCCGAGCCCGCCAGCCAGCCCGTCAGCGGCAGGGCCAGCAGCAGGACGTAGAAGAGGACATGGACGCCCTTCGCCAGCCAGACCTCCCATCTGGGCGAACCGGCGGGCGCAGCCAGGGCCGGATTGGCGATCCGCCAGCCGATGCGGATCAGGGTCAGACCGAGAATCGCCATCCCGCCCGACTTGTGCAGCATCATCCACAGCGCCCGGTCCGCGCCCTTGGCCTCCGCCGCATTGATCAGCAGGATCTGCCCCAGGATCAGGGCCGCGATCAGCCAGTGCAGGGTCAGCGACACCGTCGAGTAGCGATTGCGCGGTTCGGCCATGGAGACTCCTCGTCAGCTACGCGGCACAGCGGTCCTGCCGGGCGGCGGCGCCCGGTCCCATCCTTCTTACTCTGGTGTCTTGCGTGCCGTCACGGCATGGCGGCATTAGACCTCAAAGTCTTGATCTACCGGAAGCCCGCCATGCCCTATCGCGCCCCTGTCCGCGACCTCGCCTTCAGCCTGACCGCCGTCGCCGGTGTCGAACAGCTCGAGGCCACCGGGGCCTTCCCCGACTTCGACCTCGACCTGATGAACGCCGTGCTCGAGGCCGGCGGCTCCTTCTCCGAAGAGGTGCTGGCCCCGCTGAACCGCCCGGGCGACCTGGCCGGCGCCAAGTACGCCAACGGCGCCGTCACCGCCGCCCCGGGCTTCGCCGACGCCTATCAGCAGTTCGCGGCCGGCGGCTGGACCGGCCTGACGGCCTCCGTCGAGGCCGGCGGGCAGGCCCTGCCCAAGGCGCTGGAGCTGGCGGCCTATGAGACCGTCCACTCGGCCAACATGGCCTTCGGCCTTTGCCCCATGCTGTCGCTGGCGGCCATCGAGGCGCTGGAGGCCCACGGCACCGAGGAGCAGAAGACCGTCTATCTGCCCAAGCTGGTCTCGGGCGAATGGACCGGGGCCATGGTCCTGACCGAGCCGGGCGCGGGTTCCGACCTCGGCGCCCTGACCGCCACCGCCACGCCCAACGGCGACGGCACCTACGCCCTGAACGGCCAGAAGATCTTCATCACCTGGGGCGACCACGACGCGACGCCCAACATCGTCCACATGGTGCTGGCCCGCCTGCCCGACGCCCCTCCCGGACCCAAGGGCATCAGCCTGTTCCTGGCCTCCAAGTTCGAGGTGAAGGACGACGGCTCGCTGGGCGCCCGCAACGACTTCCGCCCCGTCGGGGTCGAGCACAAGCTGGGCATCCACGCCTCCCCGACCTGCGTCATGTCCTATGAGGGCGCGCGCGCCACTCTGGTGGGTCAGCCCAACCAGGGCCTGTCGCACATGTTCGTCATGATGAACGCGGCCCGCCTCGCCGTCGGCGTCGAGGGCGTCGGCATCGCCGAGATGGCGTACCAGCACGCCCTGGCCTATGCGCTGGAGCGCCGTCAGGGCCGGTCGATCTGGACCGGCGAGGCCAACGCCCCGATCTTCGATCACCCCGACGTCCGCCGCATGCTGTCGGTGATGAAGGCCAAGATCGAGGCCGCCCGCGCCATCTGCTTCTCCACCGGCGTCGCCGCCGATCTGGCGAAGCACGCCGCCACCGACGAGGCTCGTAAGGGCTGGAAGGGTCGCGAGGACCTGTTCACCCCCATCGCCAAAGCCTGGTCGACCGACGTCGGCTGCGACGTCGCCTCCATGGGCGTCCAGATCCACGGCGGCATGGGCTTCATCGAGGAGACCGGCGCGGCCCAGTACTATCGCGACGCCCGCATTACCCCGATCTATGAGGGCACCAACGGCATCCAGGCCATGGACCTCGTCGGCCGCAAGCTGTCGATGGACGGCGGCGAGGCGGCCAAGGCCGTCATCGTCGAGATGAAGACGACCCTGACCGCGCTGGGCAAGCTCTACACCGGCAAGCCGGTCGAACGCTTCAGGACCGCCATCGAGGCCGTCGAGGACGCCACCCTGTGGTTGCTGGACGCCAAGGCCGACGCCAACCGCGCCGCCGACGTTTTGGCCGCCGCCGATGCCTATCTGAAGCTGCTCGGCGACGTCGTCGGCGGCTGGATGCTGGCCAAGGGCGCTCTGGCCGCCAAGGCGCAACTGGAGACCGGCGAAGGCGACCCCGCCTGGCTGGAAGGCAAGCTGGGCCTCTATGAGGTCTATGCCGCCAACGTCCTCGGCCACGTCTCGAGCCGCCTCGCCGCCGTCGGCCAGGGCGGCGACCTGCTCAGGAAGATGTCGCGGGAAGCCCTGGGGGCGTAAGCCCCCTTACGGAGCCTTCGGCTTGTCCAGCAGGGCGATGGCGTCGCGGATGTACTGGGCCTGGACGACCACGCCCAGTTCCAGCCGTTCGGTCCCGACGATGACCTCCTGGCTCAGCATACCGGCGATGAAGGGATGGTCCGGCTCGGTCGAGCCCGGGCGGCGCCGCGCCGTGGGCGTCCAGAAGATGGGGCCGCCCGAGTTGCCCGGGAAGACGGTGAAGTCCATCAGGAAGGTCGGGAAGGCCGAGACCGGCGTCAGCGGGTAAGACGCCACACGCCCGACCCTCAGGATCGGAAAACCCGCCCGGTTCGACGACAGGCCGCGCGGGAAGCCGAGCGCCAGCAGCTCGTCGCCCGGCCCGACGTCCAGCGTCTCGAAGCTGTCGGCGTCGGCCAGCCAGGCCAGGGGAATGGCGGCCTTGGCGAAGGCCTCGGGCGCCTGGACCTCCATCACGGCGATGTCGCGGCCTTCGAGCGTGGTCCACAGCGGCGTTCCGGCCTCGTTGCGGATCTCCAGCGGCTGGGGATCGAACTTCCAGCTGCCGTCCGGCATGGCGACGCGCCAGCCGACCCGCATGTCGGGATCGGGCATCTTCTCCAGCACGTGGCCGGCGGTGACCATGACCACGCGCGGCGTGCCGTCCGGCTTCGGCGCGTCGATCAGGAAGCCGGTCCCGACGGTGCGGGTCTCGGCGCCGGTGGGCTGGTCCAGCTGGACGGTGGCGTTGATCAGGCCGACGGTCAGATCCCAATGCCTGGCCCCTCCCGGAGCGACCTGCGCAGGAGCCGGGGCTTCGACCGCCGGCGGAGTCTGTAAGGCGAGCATTCAGGACGTTTCCGGTTTGACGGCGAGGTCGGCTGTCGCACAAGGTCGCGCCGACTCCTTGGGGACCCCATATCATGAACCGTCGCCAATTGATCACCTCCGGCGCGGCCGTCGGAATGACCGCCGCCCTGCCCGATCTCGCCTCTGCTGAAAGCCCTGTCCGTATGACCACACGCCCCGTCCCGCCCGTCGCCAAGAAGGTCCCCGTGCGGATCGAACAGCTCGGCCGGGTCCGCACGGACGACTATCAGTGGATGAAGGACGACGCCTGGCAGCAGGTCCTGCGCGACCCCTCCATCATAAAGGCGGACGTCAAGGAACACCTGACCGAGGAGAACGCCTATCGCGAGGCCATGATGGCCCCGACCCTGCCGATGCAGGAGGCGATGTTCGAGGAGATGAAGGGCCGCATCAAGGAGGACGACAGCTCGGTGCCGATGCCGGACGGCTTCTGGGAGTACTACGTCGAGTACCGCACGGGCGAGCAGCACCCGCGTTACATGCGCAAGCGCCGCGCCGCGCCCTTCATGCACGACGGCGCCGTGGTCAACGAGGTCCGCGCCGCCGGGACGCCTGAGCTACTACTGGACGCCAACGCCCTGGCCGAGGGCAAGGCCTACTCCGAGGTCAGCGCGACCTCGCATAGCCCCGACCACAGCCTTTTCGCCTATGCCGAGGACGCCCAGGGCTCCGAGGTGTTCAGGATCTACGTCAAGGACCTGGCCACCGGCGAGGTCCTGCCCGCGGTGATCGAGAGCGCGACCGAGAACTTCACCTTCTCGCCGGACAGCCAGTGGATCTTCTGGACCAACCGCGACGACAACGGCCGCCCGGACAAGATCTTCCGCCGCCCGGCCCGCGGCGGCGAGACGACCCTGGTCTATGAAGAGGCCGACGACGGGATGTTCATCAGCGTCGGCGTGACCTCCGACGAGGCCTTCATCGGCGTGTCGATCGCCAATCAGGAGACGTCCGAGTACCGCTACATCCCGGCCTCGGACCCGACCGCGACGCCGGTCGTGCTGGAGCCGCGCCACACCGGACGCCTCTACGACGCCGACCACTGGGGCGACCGCTGGGCCATCCGCACCAATGAGGGCGCCGTCGACTTCCGCATCGTCGAGGCCCCGACCGCGACCCCGGGTCTGTCGCACTGGACCGACATTGTCGCCTATGCGCCGGGCCGCTTCATCGAGGGCTTCGGCCTGTTCAAGGACTATCTCGTCCGTCAGGAGCGGGCCGAGGCCAACAGCCGCGTCATCGTCCGCGATCGCGCCGGCGCCGAGCACGAGATCGCCGTCGACGAGCCCGCCTACGCCCTGTCCCTCGGTGGCTCGGCCGAGTTCGACACCACGGTCATGCGCTACGCCTACAACTCGCCGTCCACGCCGAACCAGACCTTCGACTACGACATGGCGACGCGGACGAAGACCCTGCGCAAGACCCAGGAAGTCCCCTCGGGCCACGACCCGGCCGACTATGTCGTCGAGCGGCTGAACGCCCCGGCGCCCGACGGCCAGCTGGTGCCGATCACGGTGCTGCGGAAGAAGACCACGCCCGTCGACGGCTCGGCGCCCCTGCTGCTCTATGGCTACGGCTCCTACGGCATGCCGATCGCGGCCAGCTTCTCGACCAACCGGCTGAGCCTGGTGGACCGGGGCTTCATCTATGCCATCGCCCACATCCGGGGCGGGTCGGACAAGGGCTGGAACTGGTTCCTGACCGCGCGCCGCCACACCAAGAAGAACACCTTCACCGACTTCATCGCCTGCGCCGAACACCTGATCGCCGAGCGCTACACGACCGCCGGCAACTTCGTCGCCGAGGGCCGGTCGGCGGGCGGGATGCTGATGGGCGCCGTCACCAACATGCGGCCGGACCTGTGGGCCGGGATCATCGGGGGCGTGCCCTTCGTCGACGTGATCAACACCATGTCGGACACCTCCCTGCCGCTGACGCCGCCCGAGTGGCCGGAGTGGGGCAACCCGATCGAGTCGGCCGAGGACTACGACTACATGATGAGCTACAGCCCCTATGACCAGGTGGCGCCCATGGCCTATCCGGCGGTGCTGGCGACGGGTGGTCTGTCGGACCCGCGCGTGACCTATTGGGAGCCCCAGAAGTGGGTGGCGAAGCTGCGGCCCGCCACGACCTCGGGCAAGCCCATCCTGCTCAAGATCAACATGACCGCGGGTCACTTCAGCTCCTCGGGCCGGTTCGACTACCTCAAGGAGATCGCCCACGACTACGCCTTCGCCGTCTGGGCCGTGAACAAGGGCTGGGAACAGGCGTGAGCGAGGCTGCGGTAGTCGTCCGCGACGCCGTCGACGCGGACCTGGAGGCCATCACGGCCGTCTATGCCGAGGGGGTCCTGACCGGGACCGGCACCTTCGAACTGACCGCCCCGGACGCGGCGGAGATGGCCGGGCGGCGCGCGGCGATCCTCAAGCTGGGCCTGCCCTGGCTGGTGGCAGAGCTGGACGGCGCCGTGGTCGGCTACGCCTATGCCGGGCCGTTCCGGACGCGGGCGGCCTATCGCTACACGGTCGAGGACTCGATCTATGTGCTCAGCTCGGCCCACGGGCGCGGGGTCGGCAAGGCCCTGTTGCTGGCGCTCATCGCGCGCTGTGAGGCGCTCGGTCTGCGCCAGATGCTGGGCGTCATCGGCGACAGTGCCAACACCGGCTCCATCAAGCTCCATGCCGCCTGCGGCTTCACGCCCATGGGCGCGGTCGAGGGGGTGGGCTGGAAGTTCGACGACTGGCTGGACGTGGTCTTCATGCAGCGCCGTCTGAACGGCGGTGAGACCACGGCGCCGGACGCCCCGGGCATGCCGCTCGACTGACCCTCAGTGGGGAGCGATGTCCCGCGGCGGGGTCTTGAGCCAGGGCGCGAGGCGGAACCGGCGCGGGGCCTGGCCCACCGTCTTGTGGAAGATGAACTGACGGGCGAAGGCGATGACGGCGCGTATGGTCATCTCGTCGAACGGCTTGGACACGGCCCCAAGGGCGCCGGCGAAGCCCTCCGGGATCTGCTCGGGGTTGGCGGTCAGGAAGACCACGGCCGTGCCGTACTCCTCGACCAGCCGATGGGCGATCTGGGGACCGGTCATCCCGTCCAGCAGGTTGACGTCGACCAGGGCCAGGTCGGGCCGCTCGCGGTCGCCTATGGCGAAGGCCCCTGCACGGTCCATGGCGCAACCCACGACGTCGCAGCCGGCGTCCGTAAGCACCAGCTCTAGCTCCATCGCGAGGATGGCCTGGTCTTCAACGATCATGACCCGGAGGTCGGGTGTATCAGTCACTACAGCCCCAGTACGCGCGCTCGACAGCCCCGTTAGCACTACTCTGTCGGTTACCGAACAGTTGGAACGCAGACATGGCGAAAGGGTTCAAGCTGGGCTATTGAAAATGTCAAGTTTTCAAGGGGCCGGGTGGGAATGACCGCGAACGCGGAGCTACAGATCGCCGACCTGCGCCGCCGCCTGCTGGGCGGCTACCAGCTCCTGCAGGCCCTGGTGGGCATACGGCTGAGGCGCGTGACCGATCCGGAGAGCCGGCGGCACATGACCTGGCTCAGCGACGTCACCGCCGCCATGACCCTTCTCAACCGCCGAATCAGCGATGAGGGGCCGGTCGACTTCGCGGCCTATCTGGGCGACGCGGCGGGCTTCTGGCGGCGGTCGGTCGAGGAGCGGGGCATCCGGATCGACGTCCGGGCGGCCGAGGCGCCGGTGGCGGAGACGCACGCCCTGCCCCTGGCCATCATCGTCCATGAGCTGGTGTCCAACGCCGTGCGCCACGCTTTCCCGGACGGGGCGCGGGGGTCCATCGCCATCGCCTGCTCCCTGGCCTCGGGCGGGGTCAGCCTGGTGGTGCGCGATTCGGGTGTGGGGGCCGAGAGCCTGACGGCCGGCGACGGCCTGGCCCTGGTCGAGGGGCTGGTCGAGCACCTGGGCGGCCAGATGTCGATCGAGACGGCCCCGGGCGCGGGCGTCGGGGTGCGCGTCCGCCTGCCGCTGACCGGCGACGCCGTCCACTAGTCCATGTCTTGAGAGGGGCCTCAGAGGGGGCCTAAGGGGCGAGCCGGACCACAGCTGCGAAGCGTCGGCCCAGGCTCGCCCGCCGTCCCCCGACGGCGGCCTATGGATACAGGTTGCCGGCCCCGCCCGCAGCCTGACTTTGGTTATAGAGGCGCTGTGACGGCGGGCTCTCTAACCAAGGTGATAGAGCCCGCGACGGCGGTCTATGTCATTGATATCGCGGGGCCGTGCGGGGCTCCCGTGGAGTATCGCCGACGTGGCCCTGAGGGGACAGAAGGAGCGCTATGAGGGGCCGGACCGACGCGAGGGCGTCGAGCTGGACGCCGAAGGCTGCCGCGAGCAGGCCCGCATCTGCTTCGCCCAGGCGGTCGCCGCCGGGGACACCATGGACGGTGAGCGCCTGCGCCTGCGCGGCGAGCACTGGATGCGCCGCGCCCGCGACTGGCGGCCCCGCGGCGCGAGAACTCAATAATAATCCGAACAATCAGTGATTTGAGAGAATTCTCTCAGATCCCGCCTTCAGGCCGCTGATCGTGTGGCGGCCGCGGGATAAAGGGGCGGATGGCTGGGGAACTAGGACTCGAACCTAGAATGACGGTACCAAAAACCGGAGTGTTACCATTACACCATTCCCCAGCAGGTCCGGCGTTTCCTGAGGGGCTGCCCCCTCGGGAGGCGGTCAGATACGCCAAGCCGTTCCGGGATGCAACAGGGGTTTTGAACTTGCTTCAAACTCCAGCACTGGCGGGCCTCTGACGTGGGCCGGGACGCTGTCCACGGAGCGAATCTCTCGCCATCTCTGCGCCTTTTCCGCGAGAGAACAGGCAATTTTCGCTTAGGTGATTTGGCCGCTTGCGGCGGCGAAACCTCGTCGTTATAAGCCGCGCTTCAAAGTCGGAGTGTGGCTCAGTCTGGTAGAGCACTGCCTTCGGGAGGCAGGGGTCGGAGGTTCGAATCCTCTCACTCCGACCATCTTATTCAGGGGTTCCCGAGACCCCGACACGATCGAAAGAGCGCCCCTCGCGGGGCGCTCTTTTCGTTTCAGCCTTTCGCCCTGGAAGCCGCCTCCGTCAGATGGGCGCCGACCGCCTCGATCGTGCGTTCGCCCAGCGCCTTGCGGTTGGCGAGAAGCTCGGGCGAGCCGGCGTCATAGTCGGCCATCAACCGCTTCACGAAGGAGCCGTCGCGGACGTCGGACAGGACCCCGTCCATGGCCTTGAGCGAGGCCTCGCCGATGACGCGCGGGCCGGTCAGATAGGCGCCGTACTCTGCCGTGTTCGAGATCTTGGCGAAGGCCCCGGCGATGCCGCGCTCAAACATCAGGTCGGTGACCAGCTTGAGCTCGTAGAAGCATTCGAACCAGGCGACCTCGGGCGGATAGCCGGCGTTGACCAGCTTCATGAAGGCGCCGTCGACCAGCTCCGCCACCCCGCCGCACAGGACGACCTGTTCGCCGAAGAGGTCCGATTCGCATTCGGCGGCGAAGGTGGTCTCCAGAATGCCCTTGCGGCCGCAGCCGAGCGCGGCGGCATAGGAAAGGCCGAGCGCATGGGCGCCGCCGGTCGCGTCCTGATGCACGCCGAACAGGCAGAAGACGCCCTCCCCGGCTTCGTAGAGGTCGCGGATGCGCGGGCCGATGCCCTTGGGCGAATCGAGGATGACGTCGAGGTCCGGGCGCGGCGTCACCAGACCGAAACGCACCGACAGGCCGTGGGCGAAGATCAGGGCGGCGCCGGGCTGCAGATTCGGCTCCAGCTCGTCGCGGTAGAGATCGCGGTGGGCCTCGTCCGAGACCATGACGGCGACGACCTCGGCGCCCGACGCGGCCTCGCCCGCCGTGGCGACCCTGAACCCGTCGGCCAGAGCCTTCGCCCGCGTCGCCGAGCCCGCCTTCAGGCCGATGACGATGTCGGCTACGCCCGAGTCGCGCAGGTTCAGGGCGTGGGTCCGCCCCTGGCTGCCATAGCCGATGACGGCGACGCGCTTGCCACGGATGATCGAGAGGTCGCAGTCGCGGTCGTGGAAGACGGGGAGCGGATTGGGTAGAGTCTGGGTCATGACCGACCTTCTATCGCCTTCCGACGTGATCGCCTTCTGGAAAGAGGCGGGACCGAAGCTCTGGTACGCCAAGGACGACGCCTTCGATGCCCGGTGCCGGACGGTGCTGGCGGAGGGGCACTGGGCGGCGGCGCGGCGGGCGCTGGACGGCTGGATGGAGACCGCCGAGGGGGCGCTGGGTCTGATGGTCCTGCTGGACCAGTATCCCCGGAACAGCTTCCGCGAGACGGGACACCAGTTCGCGACCGACGGGCTGGCCCTGATGTTCGCGAAGACGGCGGTGGCGCGCGGGTATCTGGACGCGGTCGATCCGGAGATGCGGCAGTTCTTCCTGACGCCCTATGAGCATTCCGAGCGACTGGCGGATCATGACGAGTTGCGGGTGGTGCTGGATCGGGGGCTTGGGGCGGAGATCCCGGACGTGGATCGCTATGCGGTGATCCACCGCGACATCATCGTGAAGTTCGGGCGGTTTCCCCATCGCAACCGGGCGCTCGGCCGTGAGACGACGGCGGAGGAGCAGGCGTTCCTGGATCAGGGCGGGTTCGCGGGGTAGCCGTCCCGGCCTTCGCCGGGATGACAAGGGTGCGGGCTCGCCCCCAGCCCGGCGAGCTGTTCGTCGATGTCCGTGACGCCGATGCCGAGCGCCAGACGGCGGGAACGCAGCAGAAGCAAGGCCTTGCGCTGGATGTCTTCGAGTGTGTCGCAAGGCGGTATGGCCGCTGCAGGCGAGCTCGGGTCAGCGGCGAGCCCGGCTTGGCAGGCCGCTTCGGTCTCCGGTTGCGGTTCGGCTTCTGACGCAGGGCCAGGGTCGGTTTTGCACTCGGAAAAAACAGGGCGCAAAAGGTGCAAGGCCTCACAGGCATCCTGAGGTTCAGGCTCCATTGCGCTGGAATCACTTAGGCCTTCCGGAGAATCGACAATCGTCAGACGCAGGGTTTCGCGCTCCGGCTCGGGTTCGGGTGCCGGAGGCGGCGGGAAGTCGGGGAGTTCGGACATGACCTCGCCCTGGGCGCGCAGGGCCAGTTTGTCGAACAGCCGCATCCAGGACGCCGCCTCGGCCGCCCGGCGGGCGCCGATGGCCTTGCGGATGTTCAGGAAGACCTGATCGGCGAGGTCGGCGAAGCCGACGTCGTCGTCGGGGTGATATTCGCCATCCTCGGGCTCGACGTCGCAGTCCAGCCGGTCGATGCGCCGCCACTTCTCCACCCGCGCCCTGAGGCGAAAGGAGCGCAGCGACATGCCGTAGCGCCGGCAGATGTCGATGGCCCGCATGCCGGACAGATATTCGCGCCGGGCCAGGTCCCAGATGTTTCCCTGATCAGCCGCGTCGGTTTCGGGGTTGTAGCGCCAGTGTTCCATTCAAGAATGATAGAACACCGGTTCGTCAGAAGCGGACGTGGACGGCTACGCAAGCATTCCTGAGGCGACTTTGGTCCGCGCCCTCGATGCCGCTTTCAACGCACCCGTTGCGATCAGCCAGACACAGCCTGCAGCCAGTACGGCTGTCGCGGCGATGCTCGCCTCCGGGCCGAACGCTCCGCCCGTCAGCCACCACGGCGCGCCGGAGACCGGCGTCAAACCCAGGACGATCGGTGTGACGGCGACCTTTTGACCGCTGACCTCCAGTCCGAAACCCATGCCAAGGAGAGCGTTCCAGGCCGTGTGGAAGGCGCACACGCCCCACAGGGACCCTTCCCTGACGGCGTAGAAGCTCAGCAGGACGGCGAAGAGAAGCAGGTTGAAGAGGCCGAGCGCGAGCTCCTTCGAGGGATCGATGTTGCTCGCATGGAGCAGGGCGAAGAAGCCGGAGTTGAGCAGAACGGCGGCGATCAATCCGTGCCGGGAAGCCACCAGGGGCATCAGCCAACCGCGCAGCATGGTCTCTTCGGCTGCGCCCTGGATCATATACCCACCGAACAGGGCGAGAAGCGGCGTCAGAACCGCCGGCGCCAGCAAGCCCAGGAACAGATTGCCGTGGGCCTCATAACCCCCGGCGGTGAAAATCGCGCCGACGACGGCGCCCAGGCAAAGCGCTCCCACCAGCAATCCGCGCACATAGGCGCCGGCTATTCTGGCGTTGAAGCCCAGGGCCGCGGGTGGTCTGCGCTCGAACAGAAAGGCCCAGGCCAGGATGAGGAGTATCGTGATGGTTCCCCCGGCCAGGGAGATGGCGAGCGGCTGCCATTGCGTATCCAGGTCCGCACTGTGAAAGCCCATGGGCTTCAGCACGGCGAAGATGGTCGCCAGCTGCCCGATCAGAAAGAAGACGACGACCAGGACAAGGGCCGCAACAGTCCATGTGCGCCGGGTCTTCGCAGTCCGCGGCGCAAAAATCTCGATTCCACTCATAAGCCCCCCGACTTTCTCAAGACATAAATGGGCGCGCCGCGCGCCTCTATTGGTAAGGGCGCGGGTCAATGTTCGGCCCGCAATGTAGAGGTGTCGGGACAGGCGGCCGGATGCAGCAACGCTCATTAATTTTTTGTCAGGCCACTCAAATCGTCGCCACGCGCAAGCGCATGACCGGGTGAACACGGTTGTTGTGGGCAAACGAATCGGCGGGGTGCGGACGAGGCGAATCAAAGGCATCCTCCCCCCATGACCGTCGCCCTCGCCCATGCCGATCTGCAGATCGAAGCCGCCGCTGCGGACCATCCCGAGCGCCAGTATCTGAACCTGCTCAGCGACATCCTGGAGAACGGGGTCGAGCGCGGGGATCGGACGGGGACCGGGACGCTGGGCGTGTTCGGGCGGCAGATCCGCTTTGATCTGTCCAGGGGCTTCCCCCTGCTGACGACCAAGAAGCTGCATCTGAAGTCGATCATCGTCGAGCTGCTGTGGTTCCTGCGCGGCGAGACCAATGTGCGCTGGCTGCAGGAGAACGGCTGTTCGATCTGGAACGAATGGGCCGACGCCGAGGGCGAGCTGGGGCCGGTCTATGGCAAGCAGTGGCGGTCGTGGGCGGCGCCGAATGGCGAGAGCATCGACCAGATCCAGCGCCTGATCGAGGGGCTGAAGACCAATCCGAACGGGCGGCGGCACATCGTCTCGGCCTGGAATCCGGCCGACATCGAGGACATGGCCCTGCCGCCCTGTCACTGCCTGTTCCAGTTCTTCGTCGCCGACGGCAAACTGAGCTGCCAACTGTACCAGCGCTCGGCCGACGTCTTCCTGGGCGTGCCGTTCAACATCGCCTCCTATGCCCTGCTGACCATCATGATGGCCCATGTGGTCGAATTGGAGCCGGGTGAGTTCGTCCATACCTTCGGCGACGCCCACCTTTATCTGAACCACGTCGAACAGGCGAAGCTGCAGCTGACGCGCGAGCCCCTGCCCCTGCCGACGATGACGATCACGCCGAAGCGCGACCTGTTCGCCTATGAGCTGGCCGACTTCGCCCTGACCGACTACGCGCCCTGGCCGCACATCAAGGCGGCCGTCGCGGTCTGAGCCGCCTTCCCTCTCGCTTCGGAAACGACCCATGCTGATCCGCGTCCTGGCCGCCGGCCTGTTCCTGTCCGTCGCGCCGATGACGCCTGCGCTGGCCCAGACAGCGCCCGCGGCGACTGCCCCCGCCTTCGAGGCGCGGCATCTGATGATCCCGGCGCCGGACGGGCGGACCATCGACATCAGCGTCTGGGCGGCGCCTGAGGAGCGGGGCGTGATCGTCTTCTCGTCGGGCTTCAACTCGGCGCCGGCGGCCTATCACCGCATTCTCTCGGAGTGGGTGAGCCACGGCTATACGATCGTCGCGCCGCTGCACGTCGACAGCCTGCAGCATCCCGAGCACGACAAATACGACAACCGGGCCGCCTTCGCGACGCGGATCATGGATGTCGCGGTGGCGCGGGGCGTGGCGCGCAGCATGGCCCCGGGCAAGCCGATCATCGCGGCGGGCCATTCGTTCGGCTCGCTGATCTCGGCCATCGAGGGCGGCGCGGTGACGGCGGCGGGCGCCCATGGCGACCCCGAGGTGAAGGGGGTGATCGAACTGTCCTCGCCGGGGATCATCCAGGGGCTGGTGACGCCGACGACCTGGGCGACGCTGGACAGGCCTTTGCTGGTCATCACCGGCGACAAGGATGTGGTCCCGGGCTTCGCCACCGACTGGCATGATCACCGCGCCGCCTTCGACGGCAGCCCGGCGGGCGACAAGACCCTGATGGTCTTCGCGGACGGGGACCATTCGCTGGTCGGCAAGGCCGACGAGGCCGACTTCGCCCTGATCGTCGAGGCGACCGAGGCTTTCCTCGACGCCTATGCCCTGAACGATGCGGCGGCGAAGGCGAAGCTGGCCGGACTGACGGCGCCCGACGGCGTGACCATCGAGCGGCGCTGATGGACCTGAAAGGCCTGTCCGACGACGTCGTCCGCATCTCCGACATCTATGCGCGCGAGCACGATATCGACCGCGACAAGGCGGCCTCGGGCGATTGGGCCTTGCTGAAGCTGCAGGAGGAGCTGGGCGAGCTGACCGCCGAGCATCTGCGGATGAGCGGCCGGGCGCGCGGCGAAGCGGACAGTCAGGCCCTGCAGGACGAGGCGGCCGACGTCATGGGCATGCTGCTGATCTATTGCGACCGGGTCGGGATCGATCTGGAGGCGGCGATGCGGCGCAAATGGCTGAGGTGGCTGGAACCCTGAGAAGGGCCTTCGGGGAACACCCGATAGCTGGGCCATGAGAAAGGCGCATCCTGAGACCGTCCGTGTCAGGCGGACGGCGCTCTGGAGGGCCCCATGGTGAAGTCGTTTTCGGCCGAGCTGTTCGGGACGATGGTGCTGGTGCTGTTCGGCTGCGGCGCGGCGGTGCTGGGCCCGGCGCCGTTCGATCAGCTGGCGGTGGCCCTCGCCTTCGGCTTCGCCATCGTAGCCATGGCCTACGGCATCGGGCCGATCTCGGGCTGTCACGTCAATCCTGCAGTGTCGCTGGGCGTGTTCATCGCCGGGCGGATGACCGCGAAAGAGATGCTGGTCTACTGGGTCGCCCAGTTCTTCGGCGCTCTGCTGGGGGCCTTCCTGCTGTCGCTGATCGCGAAGACCGGCATGGCCAGTCTGGGCCAGAACGGCTGGGGCGTGGGCGTGCAGGGCGGCTATCCGCTGCAGGCGGCGCTGATCTTCGAGATCGTGGCGACGGCGATCTTCGTTGTGGTGATTCTGGGCGTGACCGGACCGAAGGGCGAGGCGCCGTTCGCTGGCATCGCCATCGGCATCACCCTGGCGGTGATCCATATCGTGGGCATTCAGGTGACGGGGGTGTCGGTCAATCCGGCGCGCAGCTTCGGACCCGCGGTGCTGGTCGGCGGCCAGGCGCTCAGCCAGCTGTGGCTGTTCATCGTCGCGCCCCTGATCGGCGCCGCGATCGCCGGACTGCTGTTTCGCTTGCGGGTGCTGGACCCGGAGGGCTAGGCAAGGTCTTGAAGGGCGCGTCGAAGGGCGCGGCCGCAGACCGGAGCCGCCCGTGTTGATCCCCGATATCGCCCTGATCGTCGCCCGGGGCCGCAACGGCGTCATCGGCCGCGACGGCGACCTGCCCTGGCGGCTGCGCTCGGACCTCCAGTCGTTCAAGGCGATCACCATGGGCAAGCCCTGCATCATGGGCCGCACGACCTGGGAAAGCCTGCCGCTGAGGCCCCTGCCCGGCCGGCTGAACCTGGTGCTCAGCCGGGACCTTTCCTACGAGGAGCGGGGCAAGGCCAGGGGCGCCGTGGTCTGCGCCAGTCTGGACGAGGCCCTCGACATCGCGCGCGAGACGGCGGTCGACGACGGCGTCGGCGAGGTCTGCGTGATCGGCGGCACGGCCATCTTCGAGGCCACCCTGCCCAAGGCCAAGCGGCTCTACATCACCGAGGTCGACGCCGCGCCCGAGGGTGACGCCGTCTTCCCGACCTTCGACGAGAGCGGCTGGCGCGAGATTTCCAACGAGCCCCATCTGGCGGGCGAGAAGGACGACCATGCTTTCGCCTTCCGGGTGCTGGAACGTCTCTGAAACCACGGGAGGACGACCATGCTAGTGACCACCACCAACGACCTGGCCGGCTATCGGATCGTGCGCCACATCGGCATGACGCGCGGCATTACCGTGCGGTCGCGCAACGCCATCAGCGACTGGATCGGCGGGGTGCAGTCGATCTTCGGCGGCAAGGTCGGGGTCTATGTGAAACTGGCCGAGATGGCGCGGCAGGAGGCCTATGACGACCTGGTCGCCCATGCCGCCGCCCAGGGCGCCAACGCCATCATCGCCATGCGCTACGACGCCAACGAGATCATGGACGGGATCACCGAGGTGCTGGCCTATGGGACGGCGGTCGTCGTCGAACCGGTCTAGCGGGAATCTGGCATCCCGTCTGTGCCGCAGAGCCGATCCCAGAAGCGGAAATACAGGCCGTAGTTGGTCTTCATATGGGTGTGGTGGCGGCTGTGGTGGGTGGCGGTGATGAGCTGGGCGCCCGGGCCTGATCGCACCCAGCGGTCGGGCCAGAGTTCGCGGCCGGCGTGGTTGAGGACGGCGGCGGCGGTCATGACCGTCAGCAGCAGCGCCAGCATCCAGACGTTGAGCGGGATCAGGAAGGTCAGGACCGGCATGAGCCAGGCGGTCAGGGCGGCCTCGACCGGATCGAACGCGAAGCTGGCGAAGGGGCTGGGCTCGCGCGAGCGGTGATGGGCGGCGTGGGCCCATTTGAAGACCTCGCGCCGGTGCAGCAGGCGGTGGGTCCAGTAGTAGTGCGCATCCTGCACGACCAGCAAAAGCAGGAAGCTGACAGGCAGCCACCACAGGGGGTATGCGCCGGGATCGAGGTAGAGCTTCGTGCCGCCCGCCTTCCAGGCCTCCAGAGCGATGGCCGCCGGGAAGGCATAGATGGGCGTAGACAGCAGAGAGAAGCGGATCTCGTGTGCGATCAGGTCGCGGGATGGGGCGGCGCGGTTGAGCTGGAGGCCCGGGCCGGTTCCCCTGCCCCACAGCGCGAACCAGACCCCGCCCGCGATCAGCAGATAGCGCAGCCCGATGATCAGGCTGAGCCAGACTGTGGTGGCGAGGATGGCGAGGACCATGCCTCAGCCTACGCGATCCTCTCCCCTTGGGGGAGGTGGCGCGCCGCTTCTTCGGCGGTGTGACGGAGGGGGCTGATCCGGATACGGCGTGTGCGGCTGGCCCCCTCCACCGCCCACCGGTCGCCGTGCGACCGGCCCCTCCACCGCTTCGCGGTCCCCCTCCCCATCAGAGATGGGGAGGATATGCGGTCCCCCTCCCCCGATGGGGGAGGATTTTTAGTAGAGGACGCCGAGGTTCTGCCGTTCGAAGTTCTGCAGTTCGTCGGTGCGGCCGTCGCGGATCTTGTCGACCCAATGGGGGTCGGCCAACAGGGCGCGGCCGACGGCGACGAGGTCGAACTCGTCACGCTCCAGCCGTTCGATCAGGCCGTCCAGCGAGGCCGGCTTCGAGCCCTCGCCGCCGAAGGCCGCGATAAACTCGCCGTCCAGGCCGACGGAGCCGACGGTGATGGTCGGCTTGCCGATCAGCTTCTTCGTCCAGCCGGCGAAGTTCAGGTCCGAGCCCTCGAACTCCGGCTCCCAGAAGCGGCGTTGCGAGCAGTGGAAGACGTCGACCCCGGCGTCCGACAGGGGCGTCAGCCACTCGGTCAGGCCCTCGGGCGTCTCGGCGATGCGGGCGGTGTAGTCCTGCTGCTTCCACTGCGACAGGCGCAGGATGACGGCCATGTCCGGACCCACGCCCTCGCGCACGGCCTTGACCACCTCGGCGCCGAAGCGGGCGCGGTCGGCGATGGTGGAGCCGCCCCAGCGGTCCTCGCGGCCGTTCAGACCGCCCCAGAAGAACTGGTCGATCAGATAGCCGTGGGCGCCGTGGATCTCGACGGCGTCGAAGCCGATCTCCTTCGCCGCGCGGGCCGAGGCGCCGAAGGCGGCGATGACGTCGGCGACGTCTTCGTCGGTCATCGGCTCGTACTTCTGCTTGCCGGGAGCGACGAGACCCGAGGGGCTGTCGACCTTGCCGAGCGGCTGCCATTCGGCACCCTGGCCGCGGGCCGAGCCGACGTGCCAGATTTGCGGCGCGATCAGGCCGCCGGCGGCATGGACGTCGTCCACGACCTTCTTCCATTCCGGCAGGGCCTCGCCGTGGAAGACCGGGACGCGGGCGTCATTGCGGGCGGCGGGGCGTTCGACGACCGTGCCCTCGGTGACGATCAGGCCGACCCCGCCTTCGGCCCGACGGCGATAGTAGGCGGCGACGTCGGAGGTCGGGATGCCGTTCGGCGAGAAGGACCGCGTCATGGGCGCCATGACGATGCGGTTCGGCAGTTTCAGGGACTTGACCTGGAAAGGCCGGAACAGGGCGTCGACGCTCATGGGAGATCCTCATCGGTTAGGAACCGGCAAGGTGGCGGTTAGAGTTGCGTTTGAAAACCCTAATCTTCCGAAATTCTATAGATTGAGCGCCTTCGCCACCGCCTCCGCGAACCCGGCGAAGCGTTTGGCGACCTCACCCGACGGCTCGGCGATTACTACGGGCGTTCCCGCGTCCCCGCCCTGACGGACGGCGGCGGTCAGGGGAAGGTCGCCCAGATAGGGAACCTCAAGGCGGGCGGCCTCGGCCTCGGCGCCGCCCTTGCCGAAGATGTCGCCGGTCATGTTCTCGATCAGGCCCAGGGTCGGGACATTGACCTTCTGGAACAGGGCGTGGGCGCGGCGGGCGTCGGCGAGGGCGACCTCCTGAGGGGTGGAGACGATGACCGCGCCGTCCAGCGGGGTCTTCTGGATCAGGGTCAGCTGGACATCGCCGGTGCCCGGCGGCAGGTCGACGACGAGGACGTCGAGGGGCCTGGCCTCCGTCCCCCAACGGGTCTGGGTCAGCATCTGGGTCAGGGCCTGGGAGGCCATGGGGCCACGCCAGACCATGGCGTCGCCCGCGCCGGTCAGGAGGCCGACCGACATGGCCTTCAGGCCATGGGCCTCATGCGGGACGATGGCGCCGTCCTCGTATCCGGGCTTGCCCGACAGGCCGAGCATGGTCGGCAGGGACGGGCCGTAGACGTCGGCGTCGAGGACCCCGACCGACAACCCGCGCGCCGACAGGGCGGCGGCGAGGTTGACGGCGACGGTGGACTTGCCGACGCCGCCCTTGCCGCTGGCCACGGCCAGGACGCGGCGAACGTGGGCCGGACGGTCGGTCGGGACCGGGGCCTTGGCGCGGGTCTGGTCGATGGCGGCCGAGGACAGGCCGGCGGTGCGGCGGGGCTCCTGCGCCGGGGCGGCCTCGGCGGTCAGGATGACGGAGACGCGGCTCATGCCCGGCATGGCCCGGAGCGCCGCCTCGGCCGCATCGCGCACGGGGGCGTAGAGGGCGGCGTCGGCGACGGCGACCTCCATCGCGAAACCGGCGCGGTCCTCGGCGACGGTGAGGCCCTTGGCCAGACCGGAGGCGACCAGCCCCTGCCCCGACTTCGGGTCGAGGATGGCGTCGAGGACGGAGATGACGGAAGCGCGGTCGATCAAAGACTTGTTCTCAAGCTTGCAGGCGAAGACGGCTGCTTCTATCGCCGGAAGGCCCCCGCTGCGAGCCTTCCTTTGTCCCGACCCCTCATAACCCTGATCGCCGGGCCGACCGCCTCCGGCAAGTCGAAGCTGGCGCTCAGGCTGGCGGCCGAGAGCGGGGCGGTGATCCTGAACGCCGACAGCCAGCAGCTCTATTCCGATCTGCGCGTGCTGAGCGCCCGGCCCTCGGTCGAGGAGGAGGCGCAGGCGGAGCATCGGCTCTATGGCGTGGCGGACGCCGCCGACGCCTGGTCGGTGGGGCGCTGGACCCGGGCCATCCTGCCCCTGCTGGCGGAGCTGCGCGCCGAGCGACGGCCGGCCCTGATCGTGGGCGGGACGGGACTGTATTTCACGGCCCTGACCAAGGGGTTGGCGGATATTCCTGATATTCCGATCGAAGCGCGCGAGGAGGCCGGCGCCCTCTATGACACCGAGGGCGAAGAGGCGTTCCGGCTGAGGCTGACCGCCTTCGACCCGCCCGCGGCGGCGGCCATCGCGCCGGGCGACCGGCAGAGGCTGACGCGGGCCTGGGCCGTGGCGCGGGCGACGGATCGCTCGCTGTCGGACTGGCAGGCCTCGACAAAGCCTCTGCTGGAGCCCCGCACCTATGAGCGGATCGTGGTCGAGCCGGACCGCGCGGCCCTCTACGCCAACTGCGACGCCCGGGTGGCGGTCATGGTCGAACAGGGGGCGCTGGACGAGGTGAAGGCCCTGGCGGCGCGCGGCCTCGACCCCATCCTGCCAGCGATGAAGGCCGTGGGGGTGCGGGAGTTCGCCAGCCATCTGGCCGGAGAAATCCCGCTGGACGCGGCCATCGATCAGGTGCGACAGGCGACGCGCAACTACGCCAAGCGCCAGCTGACCTGGTTCAGGAACCAGACCCCGGACTGGCCGCGGGCCTGATCCTGTTGGCCTGACAATCCCGGCCTAGAACTCCTCCCAGCCCTCGGCGAGGGCGGCGCCGCCGTTGCGGGCGAAGGCGACGACCCGCTGCTGGGCCTCGGCGACAGGGGCGCGCGCAGGCGCGGGAGCCGGACGGGCGGGCGTCGGGGCCGGACGATGCTGGGCCTTGTGGTGTCGGGCGCCGGTGTCGAAGCGGCCGACCAGCTCAGCCAGATGCATGGCCTCGGTCTTCAGACTGGTCGCGGCGGCGGTGGCCTGTTCGACCATGGCGGCGTTCTGCTGGGTCACCTGATCCATCTGATTGACGGCGGTGTTGACCTGGCTGAGACCGATGGCCTGTTCCTGCGATGAGGCCGCGATCTCGGAGATCAGGGTGTCGATCTCGGCGACGCTCTCGACGATGTGGTCCAGCGCGGCCCCGGTCTCGCCGACCAGACGCACGCCTTGCGACACCTGCGAGCTGGAGGCCGAGATCAGGACCTTGATCTCCTTGGCGGCCTCGGCGGAACGCTGGGCCAGGGCCCGGACCTCGGAGGCGACGACGGCGAAGCCCCGGCCCGCGTCCCCTGCCCGCGCCGCCTCGACGCCCGCATTGAGCGCCAGAAGGTTGGTCTGGAAGGCGATCTCGTCGATGACGCCGATGATCTGGGTGATCTGGGCCGAGCTCTGTTCGATCTGGCTCATGGCCGAGACGGCGTCGCGCATGACGTCGCCCGAGCGGGCGGCGTCGGAGCGGGCGCCGGTCGCGGCGGTCGCGGCCTGTCTGGCCCCCTCGGCGCTGCGTTTGACGGTGGCGGTGATCTCGTCGAGGGCGGCGGCGGTCTCCTCCAGCGAGGCGGCCTGCTGCTCGGTGCGGCGCGACAGATCGTCGGAGGCGCTGGCGATCTCGTCGGAACCGGTGCGAAGCCCGGTGGTGGCTTCGGAAATCCCGTTCATCGCCTGACGCAGGCTGTCGACGGCGGCGTTGAAGTCGGTCTTGAGCTGCAGATAGCGGCCCTCGAACGCTGCCTGGATGCTGGTGGTCAGGTCGCCTCCGGCCAGGGCCTTGAGGCCGTCGGCCAAGGCCGAGACCACGCCGGTCTGTTCGGCCTCGGCGGCGTCACGCGCGGCGATCTGGCGTGCGGCCTCGACCTCGGCCGCCGTGACGTCCGTGGCGAATTTGATGACCTTGAACGGCTTGCCGTCCTCGTCGAGCACCGGGTTGTAGGAGGCCTGGATCCAGACCTGACGCCCGTTCTTGCCGACCCGCAGGAATTTGCGGGCGACGAACTCGCCCCGGTTCAGCTCACGCCAGAAGTCGCGGTACTCGGCCGTCTCCGCCTCGCCCGCCGGCAGGAACATGCTGTGGTGACGCCCCACCACCTCTTCGGCCGAATAGCCCAGGGCGCCGAGGAAGTTGGCGTTGGCCTGCAGGATGGTTCCGTCGAGCCGGAACTCGATCACCGCCTGGGAGCGGTCCATGGCATTGGCTAGGGCCTGAAGCTCGCGCATCTGGCGCAGGGCGGCGTCCTTGGCCCGATCAGGGAAAAACATCTGCAAATCTCGACGACTAGGGAGGCTTCCATGGGGCCGGAAACTCCCTAACGAGATGCTAAATCTCCCCTCGAAGGCGAGCCGATGTTACACAATTTTGCAATTGCTTCGCAAAACTCAACTTCTGATATATCCTTGTTCAACCAGCGATTTTCAGGCTGGCCCGTTCAGCGGCTGTCCGGCCCGGATCGGCCGCGCGGGGCCCGGCTTCGAGCCCCGCCGTTCCTTCAGCCGAGGCGGAAGCGGACCCTGAACTGGATCGTCCTGCCCGCCGCGCCGGCATCGATCATCGAAGGGGCGAGCCGGGCCCTTCCGGCCGCCTCGACGGCCGCCGGGCCAAAGCCCGCGCCGACCGGGTCTTCGCTGAGCACGGCGCAGTCCGTCAGGCGGCCGTCGACCTGGGCGATGCAGGACACCATCGCACTGCCGCCGGTCACGTCCGCGCCTGCGGCCTGGGGCCAGAAGGGCTGCGGAGGCTGGACCCAGGAGGGATTGGTGAGGGGCGCCGCCTCGGGCGTGTTGGTCGCGGCGGAGGCCCTGACGGGTTCGCCCACGGGGGCAGCGGGCGTCGCAACCGCGACGGGGCGGGCCGGGACAGACGCCGCCGGCGGCACGGCCACGACGGCGCGGGCGACCGGCAGGGGGCGAGCCGCCGGCGTGACGGCCGGCTGAGGCCGGGCCTCTGCCGCGTGCTGCCCGGCCAGGGCGACCGAGGCCGTGCCGGCGATGGCCGCAAGGGCGAGGCCCGCCCCGAGCACGGTCAGGCGATGGCGGGCGCCCGAGACGGGGACCGGAGACAGGATGGCTTTCAGGCGACGCATGACGAGTATCCTTCTGCTGCTGGTGAACGTGAGTGCGGGCGCGACAGCGTGCGAAGACGAGGCCCGGAGCGCGTCAATGAGGGAGCGGGCGTACAGGCGGCGGGCCGCTTCTCCGGAATGGCGCAGGGCCACGGCGTCGCAGGCCTCCTCCCGGGCCGCCGCGCACCGGGCGCGGATCAGGCCGAGGACCGGGTTGAAGGCCATGAGAGCGAGCAGGACCTCTTCGGCCCACAACGCCCGATGATCGCCGCGCCGCAGATGCGCCAGTTCATGGGCGCAGACGGCGTCCAGCGCCGGAGCCTCGACGAGCGCCGCCGGCAGAATGAGGACGGGCCGGAACAGGCCGACGATCATGGCCTCCGGGCCCTGCCCGGCGATCCGGACCTGCGGCGTCGGGGCGCCCGTGCGGCGCGCGACCTCAGCCACCCCGGCGACGACACCCGCGGGAGCCGCGTGGGTGGAGCGAAGAAACCGGCGCAGTCGCAGGGCCCGCAGGACGAGCCGTGCGGCGCCAGCCGTGGAAAGCACGCCCGCCAGCCCGAGAACCAGGGCGGCGAAGGCGTCCGGCCCAAGGCCCGGGAGGCTGCGCTGGAAGACAAGATCCACGACCAGCAGGGCCGGGGCGCCCGAACCCTGCGCCGCCGGCTGAAGCGGAGTGGCCAGCGGCGGCGGGAGGATGGCGATCGCGACCAGAGCGACCGGCAGGACCGGAAGATTGAGCGCCAGGGCCCATCCCCGCTCCCGCAGCGCCGGATCGGACTGACCCCGTTCGAACAGGGCCATGAGCGCCCAGGTCATCGCCGCAAGAAGAACCGACAGACCCAGAGACAGGACCAGGATCTCAGACGTCTCCATCGTCGTCGCTCCCGATCGGGGTGTTGAGCAGGGCCTCGAGCTCGGCGATGTCGGCCTCGTCGAGCCACTGGCTGCCGGTGAAGGCGGCGGCCGGCAGGGCCTTGTCCATATCGAGCAGGGCCGAGAACCGACGCATCAGCCCGGTCAGGATCTCCACCTTCGGGCGGCCTTGCGAATAGACGGCGACGCCGTGGACGGTGCGACGCGAGAGCAGGCCCTTGGCCCGCATCCGTTCCAGCACCGTGCGGGTCGTGGACGGGGTCCAGTCCTGCTGGACGGCGACACGGTCGTGCACCTCACGCGAGGACAGGTCGCCGTCGCGCCAGAAGCATTTGAGCACCTCGAGTTCGGCGTCCGTCGGGTTTAGCTGAGCGGGCTGCGTCATGCGAAATCTCTCTTTGTCGCGCCGACGCTACAATTGTCGCTCAGGGACGTCAACCGTCGCTCACCCTAACCTTCTGAACAACCCGGAAGCGATTTGACAGGGCCGGTTCGCCCCGCTCTTCGCAGTATACAATCTATGATCTAGCGCTGTTTCAGCTCGTGATTTCGGCGCGCCTTCATTCAGCGCCTGCGCAGGCGCCGCATCAACTGCAGGCGACTGGCGACGTCCTCCTCCCGGGCGGTGAACTGCAGGGTCCGGTTCTCGGCGTCACCGGCGGTGAAAAACGCCAGGCGATCCCCGACGTCGCCGAGGGGTTGATGGGAACAGGCCGCCGTCCAGACCTCGAAGGTCAGGGTCCGTGGAGCGCGCCGCCCCTTCCACGTCCGGTCGATGGCCAGGGTGATCCGCGCGCCGCCGACGATGGAGTCGAAGCCGCCGTCCTCAGACGGAAGAGGCAACGGCGTCGATTCAACGATGACCCCGCTCACCACCAGATCCGAAGACCGCACCCACCAGCCGACAGGCTCGGGCATGCAGGCGCTAGCCGTCGCGCCGATGGCGGTCGCGATCCAGAAGCCGCCGACCAGCAGAAGCCGAAGCATCCCGGTGCGCCTGAAGCCCGTCACTCTCAAGAGAGAGGCCGCGTCGTTCCGGCCGGGAAGGTCACGCCTTCGAAATCCGGATAGATCTGCTTCAGCATGGCGACCTGGGCCGCCTCCTCGATGCGGATCAGATACCACTGGCCGCCGTCCTCCATCGCCAGGGTCTGGTTGTCGGCGCGGAAACGCCCCTGTCCTTCGATCGCCAGTTCGGTCCAGGTCGGGATCAGCAGATAGGTGCGCCCGCCGGTCGGGGTGGTCTTCACCGTGGCGGCGGCCAGATCCATGCCATAGCCCTCGATCTTCACCCCGGCCATCATCGCTCCCACCGCCTGCCGCATGGCGGGGGCCAGCTGTTCGGGAGGAATGCCGAATCTGGCGGCGATGGCCGTCTGCAGACGCGGCGGCACCACGACGAGGGCCCCGGCCATATCACCCTTCGAAATCATGCCGCCGAGTTCGTCGATGCGAGCCTGGATCAGGGCGCGATCGGCGTCGGGGACCGACTGGGCGGCCGCCGCCTGGCCCGACAGGGCGATGCAAAAGGCGGCCGCGACGAGCAGCAGCATGGAACGGATCATGGTCCCCCCGAACCTGAAACGGGACGTCCGTCGCCCTCGTCCGCTTCGGATAGCATGAAAATGCGAAGGCGATATTGGTCGCGGACGCGACAGGCCCTATATTGGGTTCGTCCGGGTTCGCCCGGACTATGGCGATAAACGCGCTTGTAATAAGCGGACCGGACCCGGGTGCGATTCCCGGCGGCTCCACCAATCGCTCCCGGTTATCGGCGGGAGATGCGGGGCCGACTAGCATCGACGGACGTGTAAAGAAGACTGCTTTCGCTCGTCCTGGCCCACCGTATCGGGCCATTTTCTAACTGCGAACGATAACTTCGCTGGAGAAGTCCGCCTCGCCGCGTAATGCGGTTCGGTTGATTTCGAATCTTAAGTCCTAGGGGTTCAGATCCCTGGGCGGGGCTTGTCGGGGAGCCTGCCAACAGAATCCCCGGCGCTTTACCAGTTTCCCGTCTTTCGCCGACAGGCCGGCGCGGTTATCAGACACGTCACAGACGCTGAGGATCAGATGGCGGAAGACACCCCCCCGGTCGACGAGATGCACTATGAGGCGCTGGCCCAGGACGCGCTGCGTGGCGTGATCCGGTCCGCGCTCGAACGCGCCGCCAGCCCGACGGGCATCCCCGGCGAACACCATTTCTACATCACCTTCAAGACGCGCGGCCGTGGTGTCAGCGTGCCGCCCGACGTCCTGGCCAAATATCCGGACGAGATGACCATCGTCCTGCAGCACCAGTACTGGGACCTGGCCGTCGAGCACGACCTGTTCTCGGTCATGCTGAAGTTCGGCGGCATGCCCAAGGTGCTGACCGTGCCCTATAACGCCGTCACCCGCTTCTATGACCCGAGCGTGCAGTTCCTGCTCCAGTTCGAGGCGCCGGAGACGGTGCCGGAACCGGTGGCGATCATGACGCCCGAGCCGACCCGCCCCGCGACCGTCTCTCCCGAGGGCGATGATTCGGGACCGAAGGTCGTCTCCCTGGACCAGTTCCGCAAAAAATAGTCCGTGAACCCCGCTCGCAGGGCTTTCCAGACGCGATAACGCCGATAGTCTGAACCCGTTCGAGCCTTCCTGGGGAGCGGGTCCTTGAGCGTACGGCGTATCCTCACAGCGGTGATCGGCCTCGCCCTTCTGGCGATCGCCCTGCCCTGCGCCGCCCAGACCTCACCTCCGGCGCCGAGCCGGTTCGCCGGCTGGGCCTCCGTGATCGTCGACGGCGACTGGCGCAGCCACACCCGGCCGATCCAGGCCTTCGACAATGCCCGCCGCGACCTGGTCGCCGGCTTCCTCAAGGCCGGGTTCAGCCGGGCCGACATGTATGACGCCACCCTGAGGCCCGACGTCCCCAATCCGACCACGGCGACCGCGGCGGTCGAGGCGATCACGGCGACCACGGCGCGGGCGACGCGCGGCTGTCTGATCTATTTCACCTCACACGGCGCGCCCGATGGAATGGTGTTCGGCCCCAACCGGCAGATCAGCCCGACCATGATGGCCCAGCTGGTGCGCAACTGGTGCCCGGACCGGCCGACGGTGCTGGTGGTCTCGGCCTGCTATTCGGGCATTTTCGTCGACGGACTGGCGGCGCCGAACCGGATGATCATCACCGCCGCGCGCCGGGACCGGACCTCGTTCGGCTGCGGCGCGGAGGCGACCTATCCCTATTTCGACGGCTGCATCATCGAGGGGCTGACGACGGCTTCGGACTTCATCGCCCTGGCCAACGCCACGCGCGCCTGCGTCAAGCGACGGGAAGAGGCCGAGCACCTGACGCCGGGCTCCGAACCCCAAGTCTCGATCGGGGCCAATATGCAGTTCCTGCTGCCGACCCTGAGGTTCACGCCCCAGGCGCCGCCGGGCGGACCGCCGACGACCACCACCGCCGTCGCCGGGGCCGCATCGCCGGCGGGGTGAGACGTCCCGGACTGAATGCAAACCTGTGACCACGATTTAACTTGAGGTTATCAGGGATAACCTGAAGGACACTCCCCAGAACAGGGGTGAGTTCCATGAAGTTGAAATCAATCGCGTCGGCCCTGGCGCTGGCAGGCCTGTGCGCGGCTTCCGCCCACGCCCAGACCGTCACGTTGCCCCCCTTCGCCGAGCGTCTGGCCCAGGCCGGCTCGCCGCTGACGGTCCGGCCGGAGGGCTTTTCGGGTCCGGGCGCCGCGATCCTCTCGGGCGCGATCGACGCGAGCCGGTACGTGCTCATCGGCGAGAGCCATTTTTCGCGCGAGATCCCCGTCTTCACCACCAATGTCTGCCGACTGATGGCGCCGGGCGGCCTGACAGCCATGGCCGTCGAGGTCGGGCCCGAGGCCGCCGTCGCGGTCAACGTACGGCTGAGAGCGCCGGACCGGGAAGAGCAGATTGCTGACTTCGTAACCGCCCATCCCGACGTGATGGCCTTCTACAGCAGCCGCGACGAGAACCAGATGGCGGCCGATTGCGCCGCCGCCGCCGGGCCGGACTTCGAGCTTTGGGGACTGGACCAGGAGTTCCTGGGCGTCAGCGGCTATCTGTTCGAACAGATGCTGGCGGCCGGTCCGGGACCGCTGGCCCGCGCCCGGATCGAAGCGATGGCCGAACAGGAGCGGACGGCGACGCAGGCCGCGCTCGCCTCCGGTTCGCCGTTCGACCTGTTCCTGCTCAAGGCCGACGACGCCACTCTGGATGAGGCGGGCGCGGCCATCGATCAGGACGGGGGCGAGCGGGTCAAGGCGCTGTTCGCCGCCCTGCGCGAAACCCGCGCCATCTATCAGGCCTCGCGGTCCCGCACCGGCGATCCCAACGGGCGCAGGGTGCGGCTGATGAAGCGGACGCTGGAGGCCCATCTGGCCGAGGCGCCGCAGGCGCGCGTGCTGATGAAGTTCGGCGCCAACCACATGTACAAGGGCTACAATCCGCTCGAGCAGCGCGACCTGGGCAACTACGTCGCCGAGCATGCCGACGGCGCAGGCGTGATGTCAGTCAATATGATCGTCGTCGGCGCCAGGGGCTCGGAGGGCGGATACAACGGGGTCGGTCGGCCGGCTCGCGTGCACGCGTTCGATGCGACCACGGACGAGGACAGCGACTGGCGCAAGGATGTCATGCTGGCCCGCCCTGCCGACACAACGCCGGGCGACTGGTTCCTGGTGGATCTGCGCCGTCTGCGCGGCGGCGATCTGGAGGCCCTGACGCCGGAATGGCGCGAGCTCATCCGCGGCTATGATCTCGCCATTGTGGCGCCGGAACTGTCCGCGTCCTCGTTGCTGGGGATGCGTGTCGCCCCCTAACCCCTGCGCGGGAAGCTCCGGATGGTGATCCGCTCGCGCTCGCCTTCGCGGCGTTCGACGAGGAGGCGGGCGACCTGGCTGTCGTCGTGGAACAGATAGCCCTTGATGGCGTCGAGCAGGGCCTTGGCGAGGTTGTCGAGGTCCATCCAGGGCGGGTCGCCGACGTGCTCCATGACGATCTCGACGACATAGTCGCCGTACGAGGGGCGCGAGGCCCACTCCTTGCGCATGAACTCATAGACCAGGGGCTTGTAGTATTTCGCCTGGGTGGTCAGGCCGTCGATCGTGATCTCGACGACCTCGCCCGTCTCGCGCGCGCGGACCTTGCCGGTTCCGATCCAGCCCTGGCTTTGGCCGGAAGTCATGTGTTCGCCTTGCCCTGCATGAACCCCGTGCTACACCGCCCGGCATTCCTTCGCCACGCCTGAGAGCCTTGTCCGCGCATGACCAGCTTCCGCACCGAAACCGACACCTTCGGCCCGATCGAGGTCGATAATTCGAAGTATTGGGGGGCCCAGGCGCAGCGGAGCCTCGGCAACTTCAAGATCGGCTGGGAGAAGCAGCCCCTGCCCGTCGTGCGCGCCCTGGGCATCGTCAAGCGCGCCGCCGCCGAGACCAACCAGGCCCTGGGCAAGCTGGATCCGAAGCTGGCCGAGGCCATCATCGCCGCCGCCAACGAAGTCATCGAGGGCAAGCTGGACGACCACTTCCCGCTGGTGGTCTGGCAGACCGGCTCGGGCACCCAGTCGAACATGAACGCCAATGAGGTGATTTCGAACCGCGCCATCGAGATGCTGGGCGGCGAGATGGGGACCAAGAAGCCGGTCCACCCGAACGACCACGTCAATATGAGCCAGTCGTCCAACGACACCTATCCGACGGCCATGCACGTCGCCTGCGCCGAACAGGTGGTCAAGGAGCTGCTGCCGGCCCTGAAGCACCTGCATGCGGCCCTGAAGGCCAAGTCGGAAGCCTGGGCCCACATCATCAAGATCGGCCGGACCCACACCCAGGACGCCACCCCCCTGACGCTGGGTCAGGAGTTCGGCGGCTATACGCAGCAGGTCGAGAACGGCATCAAGCGCATCGAACAGACCCTGCCGGCCCTGATGGAACTGGCCCAGGGAGGCACCGCTGTCGGCACCGGCCTGAACGCCCCGGTCGGCTTCGCCGAGAAGGTCGCGGCCCAGATCGCCGCCATCACAGGCCTGCCCTTCACGACCGCCCCGAACAAGTTCGAGGCCCTTGCCGCCCACGACGCCATGGTCTTCTCGCACGGCGCCATCAACACGGTCGCCGCGTCGCTGTTCAAGATCGCCAACGACATCCGCTTCCTGGGCTCCGGCCCGCGCTCGGGTCTGGGCGAACTGGCCCTGCCGGAGAACGAGCCGGGCTCCTCGATCATGCCGGGCAAGGTCAACCCGACCCAGTGCGAGGCCCTGACCCAGGTCTGCGTGCAGATCTTCGGCAACAACGCCGCCCTGACCTTCGCCGGCTCGCAGGGCCATTTCGAGCTGAACGTCTACAACCCGGTCATGGCCTACAACTTCCTGCAGTCGGTGCGCCTGATGGCCGATGCGGCGATCAGCTTCACCGACAACTGCGTGGTGGGCATCGAGGCCCGCGAGGACAATATCGCCCGCGGCCTGAACAACTCGCTGATGCTGGTCACCGCCCTGAACGGCAAGCTCGGCTACGATATCTGCGCCAAGATCGCCAAAACCGCGCACAAGAACGGCACCACCCTGCGCCAGGAAGCCGTCGGCGGCGGCTACCTGACCGACGCCGAGTTCGACGAGGCCGTGCGCCCCGAGAAGATGATCTCGCCGGGCTGAGGTCGGGCGACAATCTGAAGACCTTGACGGGGACCGGCCGATTTGGCGCGGTCCCCGTTTCGCGTTAGGCTTCGGCCATGGCCGAACCCGTGCTCAAGAAGATCGAGATCGAACCGGAACTGCTTGAGCAGGCCGCACGGCTGGGCATCGACGTTACCGGCGTGGATGAGCGGACCCTGCGTCTGTACCTGCAGAAGGTCGATCCCGCAGGCGCCGAGGCGCGGGCGAAACGCTGGGCCGAAGAAAATGCCGAGGCTATCCGACTGCATAACGAGCGCATTCGAAAGCATGGCGTCTTTGGCGAAGATTTCCGCAGCTGGTGATCCGCCAGTTCGATCTCCTCGATAATCCATCACCGCGATCACGCCCGATCGCTCCCTTGGTCATGGTGGTTCAATCGCATCTCTATGACGAGGGGCCGACACTCCTCGTCGCGCCTCTGTTTCAGATGACGCCGGCTGCGGTGATGACCACGGTCTCACTGCCTGTCGTTTACAACGGCGTCGGATACATCCTGATGCTGTCAGAGATGGGTGCAATCGGCCGCAAGCAGGCCGGCACGGTTCGTGGCTCCCTCCTCAGCGACGAAGACGACATCCGCCGGGCGCTGGACCGGCTGTTCACCGGCTTCTGAGATGACCGCCCTCACCCGCCCCTACTGGATCGAGGCCCTGTTCGAGCGGCGGGAGGGTTGGGACGAGACCGCCTATCCGTTCAACCTGCCGGCGGTGAGGTCGCTGCACAGTCTGGAATTCCATCCGAACGTCACCTTCCTGGTCGGAGAGAATGGGTCCGGCAAGTCGACCCTGATCGAGGCCCTGGCCGTGGCCTGGGGCTTCAACGCCGAGGGCGGCGGGCGTGAACATCGATTCAAGACGCGCGACAGCCATTCGCCCCTGCACCGGTTCGTGCGACCGATCCGGTCGCCACAGCGCGTTCAGGACGGCTTCTTCCTTAGAGCCGAGAGCTTCTTCACCGTGGCCAGCTATCTGGAAGATCCCGAGGTGCGGGCCAGCCGGTTCGGAGCGCGGCCTCTGCACGAACAGTCGCATGGCGAGAGCTTCTTCGCCCTGTTCGAGAACCGGTTCGGCGGCGACGGCCTCTACATTCTCGACGAACCCGAGGCCGCCCTGTCGCCGACGCGACAGCTATCGTTCCTGGCCAAGATGCACGAGCTGGTGCTGGCGCGGTCGCAACTGATCATCGCCACCCATTCGCCGATCCTGCTGGGCTATCCCAACGCCTGGATCTATCAGACTTCACAATTCGGTCTGGACCGAGTCGAATACGAGGACACCGACCACTATCAGGTGACCCGCAACTTCCTGAACCGCCGTGAGACCATGCTGGATGTCCTGCTGAAAGAGGACTGAGCGGCGGCCCGCTTTTCGCGACATGCCGCAGCTACACACGCCTTGGTTGCTAAACGGACCCGTGATATGTGAGCCCGACCCACGCCCGGCCGTGGGGTTCACGAGGAGCGACCGATGCCCGGCGTCCGCGTCTTCTTTGCGACCAACCGCAACCACATCCCCGCCAGGCAGACCTTCGGCGGCGCGTTCAATCCCGACGGGGTGGCGGCGCTGAGGTTCGGCTATGCCGACTTCACCGCTGATCCGAAGAGCCCGGTGCGGCAGTCGCTGTACGTCTATCCGGACAAGAAGGGCGTGCAGGACATCGCCAAAACGGGCGGCGGCATGTTCATGAGCGACCTGCGCGGCGTGATGGCCTCGGGGCCGAAGACGGACACCCTGGTGTTCATTCACGGGTTCAATGTGACCTTCGACGGCGCGCTGCAGGCGGGGGCTCTTTTGGCGCAAAGCCTGAAGGTCGAGGGACGCGCGGTGAACATCGTCGTCTTCAGCTGGCCGTCGGACGGCAAGGCCGTGCCGCTGATGTCCTACTACAGCGACCGCGAGGACGCCCGGGTCACCGGCCCCGCCATTGCCCGCGCCTTCCTGAAATTCCGCGACTATGTGCTGGCGCTCAAGGATAGCGAATACTGCCAGCGCAGCGTCCACCTGCTGGTGCACAGCATGGGCGCCTATGTGCTGCGGAACTCCATCCAGGCCCTGATCGCCAAGGACCAGAACAGCCTGACCCGACTGTTCGACCAGATCCTACTGGCGGCGCCGGATGAGGACGACGACACCTTCGAGCATGACGACAAGCTGCGCCTGCTGCCGCGCATCGGGCGGCAGGTGACCGTCTATTTCAACCCGCGCGACAAGGGGCTTCTGATCTCGGACAAGACCAAGGCCAATCCGGACCGGCTGGGCTCCGACGGGCCGCGGATGATCGACCTGATCCCCAAGAAGATCGTCTGCGTCGACTGCCGCGTGGTCGCGGGCGACGCCGATCCCTTCGTCGAGCACAGCTATTATCTGCGCAGCAGGGCGATGGCGAAGGACATCTCCAATGTGCTGGCCGACCATGCCCTGGATGGCTTCCCCAACCGGGAATACGTCCCCCGCACCCGGGGCTGGCGCGTGAAGGCCGAAGCCGGCGAGACTCCTGCGGAGGTGCCGGACCCGTCCAACCCCCTCAACCCGCCCTGAGGCCGGCCCTACTTGTCGCGGATGGTGCGGCCGACGGGGGCGAGGGCCAGCTTGGCCAGCTCCAGGTCCTTGAGCGCGAACGGGATGCCGATGATCGAGACGAACTCGGCGACCGCGACGATCAGGTGCGCGAGGGCGATGTACCAGCCGGCGAAGACGAACCAGATGATGTTCAGCGGCAGACCCAGGCAGCCGCCGCCCGCCGGAACCTCGTCCTGCCAGACGATCTCGCGGCCGAAGGGCCAGAAGGAATAGCTGGCGATCCGCCAGGCCGCGAAGGTCCAGGGCAGGCCGACCACGGTCAGGGCCAGGATCGCGCCGCCCAGCAGCCAGAGCAGACCGGACACCCAGCCGCCGAAGATGAACCAGAGGATGTTGAGGATCAGTCGGATCATGATGATCCAATGCTGAAGCTGTGCGTTGCAGCAAGCAAGGGCCTGACTGCGTTTGTGTTGTGAATTCGCGGTAAGTCCGGCGTCTGAAAATCGCCTCTGGAAGGGCAATGTCGATGATACGCAGGACCGTTGCGGCCTTCGCCGTTCTGGGCGCCCTGATGCTGGCCGGGTGCGGGACCCTGGCGCGACCGGAGGGGCCGCTCAGGATCGCGCCGGAATCGGTGATCCCGGTCGCCGATCCGCGCATCCGCTCCAACGACACCGCCAAGCTGCAGGCCCTGGCCGACCTGATCGAGAGCCGGCTGAGCGCCGAGGGCGGCCATGAGAGCATCCTGGCCCTGTCCGGCGGCGGGGCCAACGGGGCCTATGGCGCGGGGGTCATCGTCGGCTGGACCGCGCGCGGCGACCGGCCGAGCTTCAACGTCGTCACCGGGGTCAGCACCGGCGCCCTGGCCGCGCCCTTCGCCTTCCTCGGGCCGGAGTGGGACGATGAACTGCGCGAGGCCTATGTCGGCGGCGGGACCAATGGCCTGCTCAGCGCCCGCACCTTCTCGGCCCTGCTGGGCCCCAGCCTGTTCAGCTCGCGCGTGCTGCGCGATCTGGTCGACAAGAACGTCACGCCCGAGCTGCTGCGCGCCATCGCCGCCGAACACGCCAAAGGCCGCCGGCTGCTGGTCGCCACGACCGATCTGGACACCGAAGAGACGGTGATCTGGGACATGGGGGTGCTGGCGACCCAGGGCGATGAGAACGCCCTTCAGCTGTTCCGCGATGTGCTGGTGGCCTCGGCCAGCATCCCGGGCATCTTCCCCCCGGTGCTGATCGCCGGGATGACACCCCAGGGCCAGGTGGTGCAGGACATGCACGTCGACGGCGGGGTCAATACGCCCTTCCTCGCCATTCCCGAGGATCTGCTGCTGTGGACCAACCCGTCGCAGCACAAGGCCAACAGCGCCCTCTATGTGATCATCAACGGCCAGGTGGGCAGGAACACCGGCGTCACCCCGGGGCGGATCGACGGCATCCTGAGCCGGACGTTCGAGAGCATGAGCAAGTCGTCGCTGAGGTTGTCGCTGGCCGCGACGGCAGCGTTCGGGGCGCGCAACGGCATGTCGGTGACCATGTCCTCGATCCCGGACAACATCACCGTCTCCAGCCTGAAGTTCGACACCGCCTCGATGCAGGCCCTGTTCGAGCTGGGCCGCAGCCGGGCCGTCAGCGGCGAGGCCTGGGCATCGGTCAACCAGACCGGGCGGCCCGAACCGCTGGTCGCGCCCCAAACCCTGCGCGAGGACGAGATCCCCGAGGCCTTGGCGACGCCGCCGACCCCGGCCGCTCCGGCGGGGGCGCCTGCGACGGCGCCTCAGGCGCCGGCGCCAAAGCCCTGATCGCCCATAGCAAAAGACCCCGCCGATTGACGGGGCCTTTCGTTCGGGGAGGCGGTGTCGGCCTAGTGGGGCTTCTCGGTCCAGCGCGCCTTTGCGTCGTCCTTGGTGACGTTCAGGTGGACGTGCTCGTCGATATGATCGACCCAGCTGACCGGGATCATATGGTGTTTGAAGCCGCCGGCGAGGTCGAGCTTGGCGAGTTCGATCTGGTCGCCGCTGACGTGGTCGACGCGACCGACGTGGCCGCCGTCGGAGCCGACGACTTCGAGGTGTTCCTTGATGAGGGCGAGGTCTACCATGGGGGTTCTCCGTGCGAGATGGGGTTCGCCGTATCAACGCGACGGGGCCGGACGGGTTTCGCGAAACGACCTGCTATCCCGTTGATTTATCAAGCTTCACCGGAGGAGCCTTCGGCCGAGATCATCAATCTGAACCGGGCGCGCAAGGCGAAGGCGAAGACGGACGCCAAGGCGACGGCGGCGGCCAACCGCGCGGCGCACGGCCGGACCAAGGGCGAGCGCCAGGCGGCGGAGACGGAACGGTCGAAGGTCTCGCGCCTTCTCGATGGAGCGAAGCGCGAGACGCCCGAGGAGAGCTGACATGGGCGGATACGCCGCCGATCCCCGCACCCGGCTGGGCCTGATCTCGCTGCTGGCCGTGCGTCGGATCAAGGCCGAGAAGATGCGCCGCATGAAGGCCGCCGCCGCGAAAACGCCGGAACAGGCCGAGGCGGCGAAGGCGGCGGAGAAGCGGACGAAGCGGTCCGGCTGGTTCCGGTAATTCGGCGATAGACGCCGCGAAAGCTGTCTGGGTCCCCGCCTGCGCGGGGATGAGCGGCGTTGAGGCTCAGGACGCCTTGGGCGCCCGGGCCAGCAGGACCTGACCCGCCACGACCAGACCCACGCCCAGGATCGCCGTCCAGCCGAAGCGGGCGCCTTCGAAGACCACGGACACCAGCAGCGCGATCGGCGGCGTCAGGGCGCCGATATAGCTGGCGAGCGTATAGCCCCGGCTGCGGGCGACGCTGAAATAGATGACGAAGGCGATCACCGAGCCGAACACCGACAGATAAAGCAGCGAGCCGAGGTAGGCGGGCGTGAGGGCGATCGAGAAATGCACGCCCGTGATCAGGCCGAAGACGGCGACCAGGGCCGCGCCATAGCCCATGGCCCAGGCGGTGGCCGGGATCACTTCTGACCCGGCCTGCTGGCCGCGCCAGGCGAACCAGTTGGCGATGGTCGAGACGGCGGCGGCGGCGACGGCCAGGGCCACGCCGATCCCTGCTTGAGGCCCCAGACGGGCGCCCAGCAGCTCTCCGCCCGAGAGAACGGCGACGCCGAGGGCGCCGAGCGCCGCGCCGATCCAGACGGCGCGATGGGCGGTCTGTTTCTGCGTCACCCGGAACAGGATCAGGTTCATCAGGGCCATGGAGGCGAAGGCCACGGCGACGATGCCCGAGGTGATCATCCCCTCGGCCGTGTAGACGAAGGTGTAGCTGAGGGCGAAGGCGAAGGTCCCCTGCCCCGCTGCGGCCAGATGCTGGACCCGGCTCAGCCGGATCGACCGCCGCGTGGCCAGACAGACGCCGAACAGGATCAGCGACGCCAGGCCGAAGCGCCAGACGATGGAGGCGATCGGGTCGACGTGGCCCAGCTGGAAGGTGATGGCGAACCAGGTCGTGCCCCAGATCAGGGCGCACACCGCCACGCCCAGCACCGCGAGGGTTCCGGCGGAGGGTCTGCGCAGGGTCGGACGGGTCAGCTGGGTCGGGGTCAAGGCGCGCTCGGGGAGATGGTCCCGTCAGATGGACGGAGAACAGCGGCGCCGCAAGCGGGTTGTGGGTCGGCAGCGATAAGGCAGACTTATAGGCGGGCTTCCGCGTCAGGCCGCCCGCAGCTTCAGCCCTGCCTTCTTCGCCTCGGGCACGGCGGCGTAGACGGTCGCCGGACGGATGCCGAGGCGGGTGCGGGCGGCGTCGAGGGGCTCGGCGAACAGGGCGTCATAGTCGAGGCCCGGCAGCCAGCGGGCCGCGCGTCCGTTGCGCCAGGCCTGGAAGGCGGCCTTGCGGGCGGGGATGTCGCGGGCCTCGCGCTGGATCTCGCGCGCCGCGCCCCAGCCGATGAAGGCGAAGCCGAGGTTGCGGGTCTGGCCATAGGAGAAGGAGACGACGCAGGCCTCGCCCAGGGCATCGGTGCCGTAGCCCGTCAGGACGTGCCAGATGTCGTGGACGTCGCGCAGGCGGCGCGAATACCAGACGATCGGATGTTCGGCGTCGACATAGGGAATGACCTCGCGTTCGGCGTCGGCCAGGCCGTCGGCGGTAAAACCCCGGGCTTCGCGGAAGGCGAGATAGGCGGCGCCGACCGTGCCGGGCGCGAACCGCGCCAGCCAGGCCGGATCATCCAGCTTGTGCGCCAGCTCTTCGGCGAGGAAGGCCTGACGCCCGCCCTCGACCGAGCGCAGCATGCGGTTATAGCCGCGCGCCACCGAACGGCCCGACAGGGCGCGCATGATCTCGAACACCTGGGCGGTGTCTTCCTTGTCGCGGATCAGCTTCTGGAAGGCGCGGAACGCCGTCAGGGGCCGCATCTTCTGCGGGCGGACGCGGTCGAAATCGTCGGCGTAGGCGGCGTTCGTCATCAGCGGTTCCGGCAAGAGACGGATCAATGTCGATGAGACTATTCTAGCGCAGCGAAGGGCGAGTTAACATGCCCCTCCCGAGCCCCTTCGCCCTCCCCGCCGCAGGCCCTCCGCATGTTGAAGAAGCGCTCCGTCGTCCTGTCGGGCCATGCCACCTCGGTGGCGCTGGAGCCCGAGTTCTGGGCGGTGCTGGACGCCTTCGCCGAGCAGCGCGGTCAGAGCCATGCGGGCTTCCTGGCCTGGGTGGACGAGACGCGCGGGCGGCGGCCGCTGGCCTCGGCCTGCCGGATCCTGGCGCTGGAATTCGCGTCCGGAAAACACCGTTTGACAACGCCATAGGCGAGCGCATTCTCCCGCCAATTCCGGGAAGAAACATCATGCAATTCGACAAGTCCCTGCTGCCTCCGGCCGTGTTCGGCGGGCTGATCGCCATTGGCCTGATCGGGGCCGGGCTGTTTATCGGCAAGGGGGTGGTCAACGCCCGGGTCGGCGACCGGCAGGTGACGGTGCGGGGCGTGTCGGAGCGCAATGTGACCGGCGACCTGGCCGTGCTGTCGCTGCGCTTCACGGCCGCCGGCGACGAGCTGCCGTCCGCCCAGGCCAAGATCGACACCGACCTGAACCTCGTCCGCAGCTTCCTGAAGGCTCAGGGGTATGGGGACGACGTCGTGACGCTCGGCCGGCTGGAAGTGACGGACACCAAGAGCCGGGAGTATGTCTCCAGCGAAGCCGTGCCTCACTACATCCTGGCCCAGAGCGTGGTGGTGCGCACGACCGATGTGAACCGGATCGCCGCGACCGGCCGGGCGCTGAACGAGCTGGTGCGTCAGGGGGTGGTGCTGGACTTCACCCCGCCGACCTATGTGTTCACCAAGCTGAACGACGTGCGGCCGGCCATGATCGCCGAAGCCACGGCCTCGGCCCGCACGGGCGCGGAGCAGTTCGCCAAGGACTCGAAGACGCCTCTGGGCGGCATCCGTCAGGCAACGCAGGGCTCGTTCGAGATCCTGGCCCGCGACGACATCGGCGACGAGACCTCCTCGCTGAACAAGAAGGTCCGCGTCGTCACGACGGTCACCTATCAGCTGAAGTGATCAGCTGAAGTCCTTGATTCAGTTCGTCTGGGGCGTGGGGGCGTCCGGCAGTTTGGGCGCCTCGACCTTGGGCAGGTTGACGTCGACATCGACCTTCTTGGTCTGATCCATGCCGCCGCGGGCGAAGACGAAGAAGGCGATCACCGCGACCACGACCAGAAGGCCGCCGACGATGAAGGCGAGGCCGGCGTTGCCGCCGCCGCTGGAGTTGGCTGTGTTCTCGGCCATTGTGTAGTCCCTTCCGTTATCCCTGTGGCGGTGAGAACGGCGGGCGATCGAAAGCGGTTCCCGAACGGTAACCACGGCGCCCGGTCACGTCCGGGACTGACTTTGTTCGCCGTACTCCCTATGTTCCGGCGATACGCCCTGCTTACGAGTCGCTCTTGTCCGATCTGCCCACGCCCAAAATCTCCGACCTCGCCCGTTCGCGGGGGCCTGATGGCGCGTCTGGCGTCCAGGATTACCTCGCCGGGCTGAACACCGAGCAGAGGCTGGCGGTAGAGACGACCGAGGGACCGGTCCTGGTCCTGGCGGGCGCGGGGACGGGCAAGACCAAGGTCCTGACCACCCGGCTGGCCCACATCCTGAAGCTGGGCAAGGCGCGGCCGTGGGAGCTGCTGGTCGTCACCTTCACCAACAAGGCCGCGCGCGAGATGCGCGAGCGGATCACCCATCTGATCGGGCCGTCGGCCGAAGGCCTGCGCTGGCTGGGCACCTTCCACTCGGTGGCGGCCCAGATCCTGAGGCGGCACGCGGAACTGGTGGGACTGAAGTCCAGCTTCACCATCCTGGACACCGACGATCAGGAGCGGCTGCTGAAACAACTGCTGGAAGCCGCCAATCTCGACACCAAGCGCTGGACGCCCAAGTCCCTGGCCAACCTCATCGACCACTGGAAGAACCGCGGCTGGACGCCCGAGAAACTGCCGACGACCGAGGATTTCGCCAACGGCAAGGGCCAGACCCTGTACGCCGCCTATCAGGCCCGACTGGCGACGCTGAACGCCTGCGACTTCGGCGATCTCCTGCTGCACAACCTGACAATTCTGTCGAAACATGCGGATATCGCTCAGGAATATCGCGACCGCTTCCGCTACATCCTGGTCGACGAATATCAGGACACCAACGTCGCCCAGTATCTGTGGCTGCGGCTGCTGACGTCGTCGACCGGCAATGTCTGCTGCGTCGGCGACGACGACCAGTCGATCTACGGCTGGCGCGGGGCCGAGGTGGACAACATCCTGCGCTTCGAGAAGGACTTCCCGGGCGCCCGGATCGTCAAGCTGGAGCGCAACTACCGCTCGACCAGCCATATTCTGGGCGCGGCCTCGGGCCTGATCGCCTCGAACCGCGACCGGCTGGGCAAGACCCTGTGGACCGAGGACACGACCGGCGACAAGGTCCGGGTGCGCGGCGTCTGGGACGGCGAGGCCGAGAGCCGGCTGATCGCCGACGAGATCGAAACCGCACGTCGGACTGGTATGAAATACAAGGACATCGCCGTCCTTGTTCGCGCGTCATTTCAAATGCGGGCGTTCGAGGAACGCTTCGTCATGCTCGCCATTCCCTACACCGTCATCGGCGGGCCGCGCTTCTTCGAACGGGCCGAGATCCGCGACGCCCACGCCTATCTGCGGCTGATCCAGTCCGAGGACGACGACCTGGCCTTCGAGCGGATCGTCAATGTACCCAAGCGCGGCATCGGCGACACCAGCGTCCAGAAGATCCTGCAGATCGCCCGGCACGAGGGCGTATCGGCGATCACCGCGGTCCGGGCCCTGATCGGGTCCGACGAGTTGCAGGCCCGGACGCGCACGGCCCTGTCCAACTTCGTGCGCGATCTGGATCGCTGGCGCGACTTCGCCCGCGACAGCCGCCACTGGGACCTGACCGAGATGGTGCTCGAGGAGAGCGGCTATACGGACATGCAGAAGGCCGACCGGGTCACCGGCCAGACGCGGCTGGATAACCTGAAGGAGTTGGTTCAGGCGATGCAGCAGTTCGAGACGCTGCAGGCCTATCTGGAGCACGTCTCGCTGGTCATGGACCTCGACAAGGGCGCCGGCGATGACGCCGTCCAGATCATGACCCTGCACGGCGCCAAGGGGCTGGAGTTTCCGCTGGTCTTCCTGCCGGGCTGGGAGGAAGGCGTCTTCCCCTCGCAGCGGTCGATCGACGAGAAGGGCGAGAAGGGTCTCGAGGAGGAACGGCGGCTGGCCTATGTCGGCGTCACCCGGGCTAAGTCGGACGCGCGGATTTCCTTTGCTGCCAACCGGCAGGTCTATGGCCGCTGGACCTCGCAACTGCCCAGCCGCTTCGTCGACGAACTGCCCATCGCCCACGTCGAGGCCGAGAGCGACACCGGCTACTACGGCGCCTCGGGCGGGATGAAGGAGGCCAAGTCGCGCTGGGACGACACCCCGTCGTTCGGCTCGAGCTATTCCTCGCCCGGCTGGAAACGGGCCCAGTCCTTCACCGCCAGCCAGACGCCGCGCTCCGCCCAGGCGCGCCATGCGGTGATCGAGGGCGACGGCCGTCTGGTCGCCACCGCCGACCCGAAGGCGGCCGCGAAATGGAAGCGCGGCGAACGGGTCTTCCACCAGAAGTTCGGCTACGGCAACGTCCAGCAGATCGAGGGCAACAAGCTGCTGGTCGACTTCGAAAAGGCCGGCGAGAAGCGGGTCATCGACAGCTTCGTGGAAAAGGCGGGGTAGCCGCCCCCCCCCCCCGTCCGTGGGTCAGGCCGCCCGCAGACTGACCGTCTCCCAGCCCGCGACCGCGATCAGCACCGCCGTCGTCAGGGCGGCGAGGATCAACGGCGTCACGAACGGCACCGCGAACCACAAGGCCGCGAGCGCCACGCAGCCCACCACCCGTGGGATCGACCAGCGGACGAAGATGGCGAGCTTGGCCAGCAGGCCGCCGATCATGAACAGCAACGGGCCGCCGATCAGGACGGCGGCGACGGCGGGCTCGACATGGCCCGTGGGGTGGACCAGCGACAGCTCGTCGCCGACGGCAGTGACGATGATGCCCGCCACGATCAGGATCGGGCAGTAGGTGTAGGCGCGGCGGGCCAGGGTGCCGGGGTCGTCGGCTTTCGAGATGACGTCCGAGGCGGCGTCGTGGGCGGCGCTGAAATAGATCCACCACATGGCCAGGGTTCCGACGAAGGCGACGGCGGCGGCGGCGATGACCTCGGACGTCCAGGTCGCCTCGGCGAAGGTGGCCCCGGTGATCAGCAGGGACTCGCCCAGGCAGATGATGACGAACAGGCCGACGCGTTCGGCCATATGGCCGCCCTCGACCGTCCATTCGGCGGTGTTGGCCTTTCCGAGACCGGGCACGCGGTAGAACATGGCCGGTGAGATGTATTCGATGAACAGGGCGGCCAGCCACAGGCCGGTGCGCAGGTCGCCCTCCATCAGCCCGCCGGCGATCCAGAAGACGCCGGAGAACATCTGCCAGATGATGATGCGCTGGAAATTGCGCTTGAGCATGGCGTCGTTGCGCGCCGCCCAGAGCATGAAGCCGCTGCGGACCATGGAGGTGGCGACGAAGGCCAGGGCGAACCACAGCCCCTTCTCGGTGAAGGCTTCCGGCACAGACGTCGACATGACGAGGCCCAGGGCCATCAGGGCGAACAGGGCGACACGAACGGGGACGCGCTCCGGATCGGCCCAGTTGGTGACCCAGCTGGTGTAGATCCACGACCACCAGATCGCCGCCGCCATCATGGCCGCGTGCAGCGCGCCCTCCCAGGTCAGGTGGTGCAGCAGGCTGTGCGAGATCTGGGTCACGGCGAAGACGAAGACCAGGTCGAAGAAGAGTTCGACGAAGCCGACGCGGGCGTGATGCCCGTCGCGTGTTCTCAGCAGACTATCAGCCATCCCCGACCCCAAATCCCAACGGTTCGTTAAGCACGAACGGCGACCCTGCCGCCGTGACCTTTATCCGTCCAGAGCCTGATTCCGACATATCGTCGGCAGGGGCCTCTCCCCCGTGGTGGGAGCAGGCCGCGGTGATCTTCGTGCTCGTCATGCTGACGGGCGCCCTGATCGGCCCGGTCTTCGCGCCGCTGCAGGAAGAGACGCCGATCCTGCGGCTGATCTGGCTGCCGGTCTATGCGGTGATCACCGCCCTGCTCTGCTGGCGCGCCGACAAGGTGATCAACGCCTGGCCGACGCTGATCATCCTCGGCCTGCTGATCCTGCACGCCTATGCCTCGAAATACTGGTCGATCGATCCGGGCGTGACCTCGCGGCGGACCATCGCCATGGCCTTCTCCAGCGTCTTCGCCATCTATCTGGGGGCGGTGTTCAGGGGACCGCAGCTGCCGCGCGTCCTGATGCTGTCGGGCCTGCTGATGGGGATCGGGAGCCTGATCATGGTCTTCGCCTTCCCGACCATCGGGGTACACCAGTACGACAACGCCGGCCTGTGGCGCGGCCTCTGGTATGAGAAGAACCAGATGGGGGTGGTCATGGTCGCGGGCGCGATCGCCGCCGCCGCCTGTCTGGCGCTGGAGGAACAGCGGACGAAGATGGCCTGGGCCGGTTTCGGGATCACCGTCATTCTGGTGCTGGCGACCCAGTCCAAGACCTCCCTGCTGTGTCTGGTCATCGGCGTGGGTCTGATCGGGACCCTGTGGGCGATGAAGAAGGGCGGGCCGGCGCTGACGGTGATCGGCGTCTGGTTCGGCGTCGTCCTGTTCGGCCTCGTGGCCTATGTCTTCATCACCGAGCCGGCCGTGGTGCTCAAGGCGCTGGGCAAGGACCCGTCCCTGACCGGCCGGACCGACATCTGGACCGCCCTGATGCGCGAGGTGGCCGAGCGGCCGTGGACCGGCTTCGGCTATCAGGCCTTCTGGGGCCGCGACTCCATTCCCGCCGCCTGGATTCGGGCCGAGACCCAGTGGCCCGTGCCTTCGGCGCACAACGGCTGGATCGATCTGCTGATCCAGCTGGGCTGGCCGGGCGCCATCGCCGTGGGGGCGACAGTGCTGATCGCCTTCCTGACCACCCTGTTCCGCATTCCGACCGCGGGGAACCGCGAGGGCTGGTTCGGCATCGCCTATTTCGCCGTCTTCCTGATGCTGAGCCTGTCGGAGAGCGTACTGCTGACCAACGCCAACCTGCCCTGGACCCTGTTGCTGGCGATCCTGACGCGCGGGCTGATGACCGGACAGGACGCGTTGATCCCCAGAAGCCGCGTCAAGCTTGCTCCAAACGCCGCCGGGGCCTACCTGACGCGGTCCCGAATCGCCTCACAGTACGCCCATGGCTCCCGCCGATCTGTTCTCCTTCGATGATGACCAACCGCAGCCGCCCAAGCCGGCCGCTGCTCCCGCGCCCACGCCCCCGGTTGCTCCGGTAGTGGCGAGCGCGCCTGCGCCCGCGCCCGAGGCGCCGAAGCCGGCCGCTCCGGCCGAGCCCGCGGCCCCGCCCGTTCCCGGCGGCTATTCCGCGTCTTCGATCGAGGTGCTGGAAGGGCTGGAGCCGGTCCGCAAACGCCCTGGCATGTATATCGGCGGCACCGACGAACGGGCCCTGCACCACCTGTTCGCCGAAGTGCTCGACAACGCGATGGACGAGGCCGTGGCCCGCCACGCCAAGCTGATCACCGTCGATCTGGACGCCGACGGCGTGCTGTCGGTCAAGGACGACGGGCGCGGCATTCCGGTCGATCCCCACCCCAAGCATCCGGGCAAGTCGGCGCTGGAAGTCGTCATGACCGTGCTGCACTCGGGCGGCAAATTCTCGGGCAAGGCCTATGAGACCTCGGGCGGTCTGCACGGCGTCGGCGTCTCGGTCGTCAACGCCCTGTCGGACCTGCTGGACGTCACCGTCTGGCGCGACGGCTTCGAGTGGAAGCAGTCCTTCTCGCGCGGCATTCCGCTGGGCCCCATCGCCCAGATCCAGCCGTCGAAGAAGAAGGGCACCCTGATCCGCTTCCATCCGGATCACGAGATCTTCGGCGTCGGCGCGGCGTTCAAGCCCGCGCGGCTGTTCCGCATGGCGCGGTCCAAGGCCTATCTGTTCCGCGGCGTCGAGATCAAATGGACCTGCGCGCCCGAGCGGATCACCGACGCGACCCCGGCCAGCGCCCTGCTGCACTTCCCCGGCGGTCTGGCCGACGCCCTGGCGGAACGCATCGGCGAGTTGGAGACCGTGACCCCGACCTTCTCGGGCCGGGTCGAGCGCAAGGGCGAGGCGGGCGCGGTCGAATGGGCCGTGACCTGGTCGCCGATCGGCTTCGGCGAGGCCGACGGCTTCGTGCAGTCCTATTGTAATACCGTCTCCACGCCCGACGGTGGCACCCACGAGGCCGGCTTCCGCGCCGCGCTGGTGAAGGGCCTCAAGGCCTATGGCGAGCTGACCAACGAGAAGCGCGCGGTCCAGATCACGGCCGAAGACGTCATCGCCAACGCCGGCGCCCTGATCAGCGTCTTCATCCGCAATCCCGAGTTCCAGGGCCAGACCAAGGACCGCCTGTCCTCGCCCGAGGGCCAGCGGCTGGTGGAGCAACTGCTCCGTGACCCGATCGACCACTGGTTGACCGAGAGCCCGAAGCAGGCCAACACCCTGCTGGGCTTCGTCATCGACCGGGCCGAGGACCGTCTGCGCCGCCGCAAGGACAAGGACGTCCAGCGCGCCGCCGCGACCCGCAAGCTGCGCCTGCCCGGCAAGCTGTCGGACTGTTCGCGCCAGTCGGCCAACGGCACCGAACTGTTCATCGTCGAGGGCGACTCGGCCGGTGGCTCGGCCAAACAGGCGCGCGACCGCACGACCCAGGCCATCCTGCCCCTGCGCGGCAAGATCCTGAACGTCGCCTCGGCGACCGCCGACAAGCTGCGCCAGAACATCGAACTGTCGGACCTGACCCTGGCGCTGGGCGTCACGCCCGGGCCGCGTTTCGACATCGAACAGCTGCGTTACGAGCGCATCGTCATCATGACGGACGCCGACGTCGACGGCGCCCACATCGCGGCGCTTCTGATCACCTTCTTCTACCGCTCCATGCCCGAGGTGATCCGTCAGGGTCGGCTCTATATGGCCCTGCCCCCGCTCTACCGGATCAGCGCCGGGCCCCTGTCGGAATACGCCCGCGACGACGCTCACCGCGACGAGCTGATGGCGACCGTCTTCAAGAACAAGAAGACCGAGGTCGGCCGGTTCAAGGGTCTGGGCGAGATGATGGCCTCCCAGCTGAAGGAGACCACCATGGATCCGAAGAAGCGCACCCTGGCCCGCGTCACCGTCCCCGAGAGCGAGGACGACATCGAGGATCTGGTCGAGCGGCTGATGGGCAAGAAGGCCGAGGCCCGCTTCCGCTTCATCCAGGACAACGCCCAGTTCGCGGTGGCTGATCTGGACGTCTAGGTCCGCCGCGACGCAGGAGACGACGCCATGGCCGATCTGACCCGTCGTATGCTCGGATCGGGCCTTGGCCTTGGACTGGCGATGGCGCCGCTGGCCGCCCGCGCCGAGACGCCCGGCGCCCTGCTCAGCCTCGGCTTCATCGAGGAGACCCCGCCCTATCCGGAGGCCCATGCCTCGACGATCGTGGAGATCGGTCCCGGCGTGCTGGGCGCGGCCTGGTTCGGGGGGACGAAGGAACGCAATCCGGATGTCGAGATATGGTTCGCCCGCTGCGAGGGCGGGCGCTGGGGGACGCCGGTCAGTTTGGCGGACGGCGTTCAGCCCGACGGGACGCGGCATCCGACATGGAACCCGGTGCTGTTCCAGCCGCCGGGCCAGCCGTTGGTGCTGTTCTACAAGGTGGGACCCACGCCGCAGGACTGGTGGGGCATGGTCATGACCTCCGGCGACGGCGGACGCAGCTGGTCGGCGCCGCGAAGGCTGCCCGGCGGCATTCTCGGCCCGATCAAGAACAAGCCGGCCGTGCTGGCCGACGGCGCCTGGCTGTCGCCGTCCAGCGTCGAGGCGGGCGAAGGCGTAGGGGCGAACGCCGGAGCCGGCTGGAGCCTGCATTTCGAGCGGTCCGGCGATCAGGGCCGGAGCTGGACGAAGAGCGATCCCGTCTCCTCCCCGCTCAATATCGACGCGATCCAGCCCAGCGTGCTCATTCACAAGGACGGCCGGCTGCAGGCCGTGGCGCGGACACGGCAGGGCGCCTTGGCCTCGACCTGGTCGGAAGACGGCGGGCGGACCTGGAGCCCGCTGGGGGCCGTCGACCTGCCCAATCCCAACTCGGGGACCGACGCCGTGACCCTGGCCGACGGGCGTCAGCTGATCGTCTACAACCCCACGGCCCATGCGGCGGCGACGCCCGGCAAGGGACCGCGCTGGCCGCTGGCGGTGGCCCTGTCGGATGACGGGGTGGTCTGGCGGCGGGTGCTGACGCTGGAGACCGAGCCCCTGACCAGCGGCTACGCCTATCCGGCGGTCATCCAGACGGCGGACGGCCTCGTGCACATGACCTGGACCTGGGACCGCAAGCGCATCCGTCATGCGGTCGTGGATCCGGCCAGGCTCTAGGCAGGCACGGCCTCGCGCGGCATGAGTCCGGCCAGCTTCCTCGCCAGCTCGCGGCGCAGGAAGAAGAGCGCGATCAGCATGTGGACGAAGACCGAGGCGGCCGAGAGCATCCAGACGTGCTCCAGCCGCGCCCAGGGCTGGGTCGAGAGCCAGATGGCCGGGCCGGCGAAGGTGATCAGGCGCGAGACGCTGCCGAACAGGGCCGGTCGGGTGTCGCCCAGCGCCTGAAAGGTCCCGGACGCCGTGAAGATCAGGCCGGTGGCGATGAAGTTCAGGGAGATGATCTTCAGGAAGGTCGAGCCGATCTCGATCACCCTGGGGTCGTGGGCGAAGGCGCCGATCATAAGGTCGGGCCGGATGTGGCACAGGGCGGTCAGGACCAGCATCAGGCCTATCGAGAGGACGGCGGCGTCGCGCACCGTGCGGCGCACCCGGTCAGCCCGGCCGGCGCCGAAATTCTGACCCGCCACAGGGGCGACGGCGAAGGACACCGCCATGGCCGGCAGGAAGACCGCCTGCATGACGCGCGAACCGACGCCGTAGCCCGCCTGGGCCTCGGGGCCGAAGTGGCGGATGACGCCATAGACCACGCCCGCAGTGATGAACATCAGGAGGAACTCCGCCGCCGACGGCAGGCCGACGCCGATGATCCGCCTCCAGACGGCGAAGTCCGGGCGCGGCAGTTTCAGCGGGTCGGCGATGAGGGTCTGGGAGCGGCCGAAGACATAGACCGTGCCGATGAAGCCCAGCGCCGATGCGATGGAGCTGGCCAGACCCGCGCCGAAGACTCCGAGCGGATGGCCCGTACCCCAGCCCGCGATCAGGACCGGCGCCAGGACGGCGTTGAGCAGGACCGTGCCCGTCTGGATCAGCATGGTCGGCCGCACGACGCCGGCCGCCCTCAGGGCCGAGCCCAGGGCGTTGGTCGGGTACATCAGGGCGAGCGCGGGCAGGAAGCCGAAGAGATAGGACACGCCCATCGATGCCGTCTCCCGGTCCGCCGCCAGCAGGTTCAGACCCGCATGGGCGAACAGATAGCCGGCGACCAGGGTGATGGCGCTGAGGCCCAGGGCAATGACCATGGACTGGCGATAGACCCCGTCGGCCTGATCGAAGGTCTTCGCGCCGATGGCCCGGGCTATCAGGCTGAGGGCGCCAACGCCGACCATCTGGGACGCGGCCATACACAGGAAGAAGGCGTTGCCCGCCAGCCCCACGCCCGCGATGGCCGAGGCCCCGATGCTGGCGACGAAATAGAGGTCGACGAGGAAATAGAGGGTCTGGAACAGCAGCCCCATGCCGATGAAGGCGGCCATGCCCACGAGCCGGCCGGTGATCGAACCCTGTGTCAGATCGTGCTGCATGATCGTCTCCCCCTCCGGCTCTCATAGCACGGTTTGGCGGAGATGATTTACCCGGGTAAAATACAGACGTCAAACGGCCTGGCGTTAGTCGGCCGCCTCGGCCAGATGAACGTCGCTTTCCTCGACGCCCGCTTCGATTCCGAGCGCGACATAGAGGGCGCGGGCCTCGGTCCAGGCCCTGAGGGCAGCAGGCGGGCGACGCAGGCCTTCGAGGGCGAGAGCCATCAGGCGGAGAGCGTTGGCGGCGTCGAGCGACGCCTCCTGCCCGTGCCGACGATAAAGGGCGAGCGCCTGTTCGGCGTGGGCCAGGGCCTCGGCCGGACGATCCGCCTCCAGGTCCAGATCCGACAGGTGGCGCAGGGCGAAGGCGCGCAGCAGCGGTTGGCCGGTCTCGCGCGCCAGGGCGGAAGCCTTTGCATAGCCGTTGCGGGCGGCGACGGCATCCCTGTCGGCGCGGGCCTGCCGGGCGATCTCGAACTGGGTCTGGATCGCCTCGGTCATTTCAGCGTGTCCTAGTAGGTCTGGCTCTCGGCCGGACGTTCTTCCAGATGGCCGTCCTTCAGGGCGAAGACGCGGTCCATGTGACCGGCCAGCTCCATGTTGTGAGTGGCGATCAGGGCAGCGACGCCGGTCGTCTTGACCAGATCGTGCAGGGCCTCGAACACCGTCTGGCTGGTGGCGGGGTCGAGGTTGCCGGTCGGTTCGTCGGCCAGCAGGAGGCGCGGCTTGTTGGCCAGGGCGCGGGCGAGCGCGACGCGCTGCTGTTCGCCGCCCGACAGCTGGGCCGGCTGGTGCAGCAGACGTTCACCGAGACCCAGCGAGGCCAGGGCCGTCTCCGCCGCCTTGCGGGCCACGGCGTCGGAATGGCCGGCGATCCGCAGCGGCAGGGCCACGTTGTCGCGCGCGTCGAACTCGGGCAGCAGATGGTGGAACTGATAGACGAAGCCGATGCGGTTCAGGCGGATGCGGGTGCGGGCGCGTTCGTCCAGCTGGCCCACATCGTCGCCGTCGATGATGACCTGGCCCTCGGTCGGGCGTTCCAGCAGGCCGGCGGCGTGCAACAGGCTGGACTTGCCCGAGCCCGACGGGCCGATCAGGCCGACGATCTCGCCGGGCCGGACGTCCAGATCGACGCCCTTGAGCACCGTCAGCGCGCCCTGGCCGGTCGTATAGGTGCGGACGATCCCGCGCAGGCTCAGGACAGGATTGGGGACGGGGCTACTCATAACGCAGGGCCTCGATGGGATCGATCCGGGCGGCGATCCAGGACGGCACAAGGCTTGCGATGCAGGACAGCAGCAGCGACCAGCACGAGATCCAGATCACGTCAGCCGGGTCGACCTTGGCCGGGATGGCGTCCAGCATATAGACGTCGGCGTTGAACAGCTGGACCCCGGTGACGCCTTCGATGAAGTGCTGGATCGCGGCGATGTTCAGACAGAAGACCAGACCGAGGAACAGGCCGACGACCAGGCCCGAAACCCCGATGATCATCCCCGCCAGGAAGAAGACCCGCAGGATCGAGGACTGGGTCGAACCGACGGTGCGCAGGATGGCGATGTCCTTGGTCTTGTTCTTCACCAGCATGACGATGCCGACGATGATGTTGAGCGCGGCCATGATACCGAGCATGGCCAGAATGATGCTCATGGCCACCCGCTCGACCTTCAGCGCCCCCCAGAAGGCGGCCAGACGCACGGTCCAGTCGGTGACCAGAGCCCCCCTGCCCGCCGCCTCACGCACGGCGTCGGTATAGGTCTGGACCTGATCGGGGTTGGCGACCTTCAGCTCGATGACATCCCAGACGCCCTCCTTGCCGAAGAAGAGCTGGGCCTGTTCCAACGGCATGAAGATGAAGGCGCGGTCGTAGTCGGCCGTGCCCGAGGAATAGGCGCCGCCGACGAAATAGGTCTTCGACAGGCCGCCGAGGTTGCCGAAGGCGCTGTCGGCGCCCGAGGGCGAGAAGATGGTGATGGGGTCGCCGACGCGCAGGCCGAGCTGGTCCAGCAGGGCCTGGCCGACCAGAACCCGGTCGCCGCCATAGGCGCCCTGGCCGAAGCCCGCGCGGGCCTCGGCCGACAGGCTCTTGTAGACATAGTTCATCGACGGCAGGTCGGACGGCTTGAGGCCACGCACGATGGCGCCCGTCGTCTGGCCGCCGCCCTGGATCAGGGCCTGGGTCTCGATCAGCGGATCGGCGCTGACCACGCCGGGCACGGCCTTGATCCGGGCAAGGGCCTGTTCGCGGTCGGGCGCGTTGAGCACCTGACCCGAGACATACATATGGCCGTTGAAGCTGAGCATCCGGCTGAGCAGCTCGGACCGGAAGCCCGACATGATGCTGAGCGTCACGATCAGGGCGAAGACCGAGAGCAGGGTCGAGACGAAGCTGACGATGGCGATGAAGGCCACCCAGCCTTCCTTGCGCTTGGGCCGCAGGTAGCGAAGCGCCAGGGCGAACTCCCAGCGGGAGAAGGGCCCGGCGGGCTTCACCGGCTTCAGATCAGGCAATCCGGTCGCGGGGACGTCGCTCAACCGATGATCTCCAGCGCCTGGGTCAGGGAGACGGTCTGCTTCTCGCCGGTGGCGCGGCGCTTCAGCTCGACGACGCCGTCCGCCAGACCCTTGGGCCCGATGGTGAGCTGCCAGGGCACACCGATCAGATCCGCCGTAGCGAACTTGCCGCCCGGACGCTCGTCGGTGTCGTCATAGAGGACGTCCTTGCCGGCGGCCTCGAGTTTGGCCACGGCCTCCTCGCAGGCGGCGTTCACGCCCTCGTCGGAGACGCGCAGATTGATCACGACCACGTCGAACGGGGCCACGGCGTCCGGCCAGATGATGCCGCCCTCGTCGTGGCTGGCCTCGATGATCGCGCCCAGCAGACGCGACACGCCGACGCCGTAGCTGCCCATATGGACCTCGGTGTCCTTGCCGTCCGGCCCGGCGACCTTCGCCTTCATCGGGGCCGAGTATTTGGTGCCGAAGTAGAAGATGTGGCCGACCTCGATGCCGCGGGCGGTCAGGCGGTTCTCTTCGGGCGTGCCAGCCTCGAAGGCGGCGGCGTCGTGCATTTCCTCGGTGGCCGCATACAGGGCCGTGCGCTCGTCGAAGACGGACTGCAGGTCGTTCCAGTCGACGTCGTTTCCGGGCGGGGCCATCTCGACCAGACGCTTGTCGCAGAAGACCTGGCTTTCGCCGGTGTCAGCCAGGACGATGAACTCGTGGCTCAGATCGCCGCCGATCGGGCCGGTGTCGGCGCGCATGGGCACAGCCCTCAGACCCATGCGGGCGAAGGTGTTCAGATAGGCCGCGAACATGCGGTTATAGGCCTTGCGGGCCGAGGCCTCGTCGATGTCGAACGAATAGGCGTCCTTCATCAGGAACTCACGGCCGCGCATGACGCCGAAGCGGGGGCGGCGCTCGTCACGGAACTTCCACTGGATGTGGAACAGGTTCAGCGGCAGCTGTTTGTAGGACTTCACGAAGCCGCGGAAGATGTCGGTGACCATCTCCTCATTGGTCGGTCCGTAGAGCAGCTCGCGCTCGTGCCGGTCGGTTATGCGCAGCATCTCGGGGCCATAGGCGTCGTAGCGGCCCGACTCGCGCCACAGGTCGGCCAACTGGAGGGTCGGCATCAGGAGCTCGACGGCGCCCGCCCGTTCCTGCTCCTCGCGCACGATCTGCTCGATCCGGTTCAGGACGCGCAGGCCCAGCGGCAGCCAGGCGTAGATGCCGGCGGCTTCCTGTTTGATCATGCCCGCGCGCAGCATCAGCTGGTGCGAGACGATCTGGGCGTCGGAGGGCGCTTCTTTGAGCGTAGGCAGGAAATAGCGCGACAGGCGCATGGCAGAATCCGCGTGGTCAGTCAGACCTGAGCTTTAGCCGGGACGGCAGGGCAAAAGCTAGGCAATCCTCCCCTTTTGGGGGAGGTGGCGCGACGCCCTTCGCGTCGTGACGGTGGGGGGCGATCCAGAAGCGGTGTATGGGGCTGGCCCCCTCCACCCCTTCGGGGCCCCCCTCCCCCGATGGGGAGGACTAGCCCAGTTTCGGCAGCGGCAACCAGCCGGTGAAGATCAGGACCATGGCCAGACCCCAGACGATGGCCGAGACCCAGGTGGTGGTGATGAATTTCTTCTTCAGATTGGGCGTCTTCGGCGCGCCCCATTGGCCGCCGTCCGTCGGCGGGGCCTGATCCTCCTGCGACATGCCCAGCGGCAGGACGCAGAACAGCACCGTCCACCAGATGGTGAGGAAGACGGCGGTCATGGTGATCGGGCCGATGGGCATCAGGACTCCTGGGACGCGGTCGATCCAGCCCCTACCCCGCTTCCCTGGTTCGAACCAGCGGCAGGCTCGGTCGATGGCGTCGCGGCGTCGGTGGGCTTGTCCGGCTCATGACGCGCCGGGGCGACATGGCCGGCCTTGGGGGTGCCCGTGATACGAATCTGGGTCGTCTCGGTGCGCCTGCCGGCGCCGTCGTGGCAGGCGTCGACCGTCAGGCCGACCGTGGCCAGGACGGTCAGGACCGCCAGGGTGCGAAGGGTCATACGCGGACTTTCCCCGATCTCCAGGGCGCGACCTTACGCCGCGCCCCTCGAAGCGCAAATCACGTTCAGAGACGCAGGATCACCGTCTCGACGATGGGGCGACGGTCCCAGATCTGCTGCGAGGCCTTCTTGAGGACCCGGGCCACGGCCTGTTCGACCACGGTGTCGTCCTCGCGGGCGTCGCCCTTCAGGCTGTTGACGGCCTGTTCGGCGCGCTCGGCCAGTTCGTCGAGAGCCTCGCCCAGCGGGCTTTCCTCATCGCCCGGCAGGCCGATGCCGCGCACGTCGATGTCGGAGACGATCTTGCCGCGACGGTCCATCGCGAAGGAGACCACGATCACCCCGTTGGTCGAGGCGTGGCGGCGTTCGCGCAGGGCCTCGCCCTGTTCGGGCACCAGCATGCCGCCGTCGACGAACAGGCGGCCGTTCGGCACCTCGTCGATGATGGCCGCCGGTCCGGGGGCCAGACGCACCATGTCGCCATTGCGCGGGGTGACGGTCTCGGGAACGCCCAGCTCGGTCGCGAACAGGGCGTGTTCGGCGATGTGGCGGCGCATACCGTGGGTCGGGACCGCGATCTGCGGCCGCGCCCAGGCGTACATCTGGCGCAGCTCGTCACGGCAGGGGTGGCCCGAGACGTGGATGCCGGGATGGTCCTTCTCGGTGTAGAGGCGCACGCCGCGCTCGGCGAGGCGGTCCTGCAGACGGCCGATCGACAGCTCGTTGCCGGGGATCACCCGGGCGGAGAAGATGCAGTGGTCGCCACGGCCCAGCTTGACCGTCGGGTGGGTGCCGGAGGCGACGCGGGCGAGCGCCGCGTTCTGTTCGCCCTGGCTGCCGGTGCAGAGATACAGGATCTCGTCGGCGGGCCAGACGCGGGCCTCTTCGTCGGACAGGAATTTCTTCACGTCGGACAGCATGCCGACGTGCTTCGCCGCCGCGGTGATGCGGTTCATCGAGCGGCCGGCCAGGAAGATCCGGCGGCCGTGCTTCTCGGCGGCGCGGATGACGCTGTCCATCCGGGCGACATTGGAGGCGAAACAGCCGACCGCGATGCGGCCGTGCTTGAGGCTTCCGATCAGCTTGTCCAGTTCCTCGGCGACGCCGGTCTCGGAGCCGGCCGAGCCTTCGGAGAAGACGTTGGTGCTGTCGCAGACCATGGCCAGCACGCCCTCGTCGCCGAGCGCGGTGATGGCCGAGGCGTCGGTGACCTGACCCACGACGGGGCCGTCATCGATCTTCCAGTCGCCGGTGTGGAACACCGTGCCCAGAGGCGTCTTGATGGCCAGGCCGTTCGGCTCGGCGATCGAGTGGGTCATGGTGATCATCGTCACCTGGAACGGACCCAGGTCGATGGTCCCGCCCAGCGGCACCTCGTGGATCTTCACCTGGTTCAGGATGCCGGCTTCGCGCAGCTTCTCGCGGATCAGGAAGGCGGTGAAGGGCGTCGCATAGAGCGGGGCCTTCATCCGGGTCCAGAGCCAGCCCAAGGCGCCGATATGGTCCTCGTGCGCATGGGTCAGGACGATGCCCTTGATCTTCTCGCCCTCGAGGAAGGACGGATCGGGGACGATCACGTCGATGCCGGGCGTCGAAGGGTCGCCGAAGGTCACGCCGACGTCGGCGATGATCCATTGGCGATTATGCTCCGGCCCATAGCCGTAGCAGTTGAGGTTCATGCCGATCTCGTTCGAGCCGCCCAGCGGCAGGAAGACGAGTTCGTCGTTGGCAGATTTTTTCATTCAGTCTTTCAAATCAGTATTGCGGCGCCAGATTTCCAGCAGGCCGCGGATGGTCAGGTCCGGATCGAACCGGTCAATTGCTGTTGTGGCGCCCTCGAACAGGGAGGCGACGCCGCCGGTGCCGACGACCGTCATCGGTGCGCCCCACTCGGCCTTGATGCGGGACACCAGTCCCTCGATGAGGGCGATATAGCCCCAGAAAACGCCCGATTGCATGGCGGCGACCGTGTCCTTGCCGATCACCCTCTCCGGCTTCTGGATGGCGATGCGAGGCAGTTTCGCGGCGGCTTCGTGCAGGGCCTGTAGCGACAGATTGATGCCCGGGGCGATCAGGCCGCCCTCGAAGGCGCCGTCGGCCGCTACGATGTCAAAGGTGGTGGCGGTGCCGCTGTCGATCAAGAGCAGGTCGCCCGGATAGACCAGATGGGCCCCGATGGCATTGACCAGACGGTCCGCGCCGGCTTCCGACGGCTTGGCGATCCGCACCTCGATGCCGAGCTTCGCATTCTCGCCGATGACCAGTGGTTCGGCGTTCATATAGCGCCGCGACAGGTTCCTCAGGTTGAAGATCGACTGGGGCACGACGCTGGAGATGATGCAGCCTGTCAGCTCGTCGAACGACAGGGCGTGCATGTGGAGCAGCTGGCTCAGCCAGACGGCGTATTCGTCGGCGGTGCGGTTGGCCTCGGTCGCCGTGCGCCACTGGGCGATCCACGCCTCGCCGTTGTGGATGGCGAAGAGCGTATTGGTGTTGCCCTGTTCGATGGCCAGCAGCATCAGCCCTGCCCTCCTGAGGTCGAACCGAAGAAGACATCGCCCGCCGAGATCAGGCGCAGATGGCCGTCGGGCAGCCGCAGACGCAGGGCGCCGTCGGCTTCCACGCCTTCGGCCATGCCTTCCAGCGTCTCATGGCCCAGACGGGCGACACAGGGACCGTCGAGGCCCCGGGTGCGGGCGATCCAGGCGTCGAGCACCGGCTGGAAGCCCAGGGTCTCCCAACGGTTCATCCAGATGGCGAAATGACCGGCGAGGATTTCGGCGGCGTCCTCGATCCGGGGCGTCGAATGGACGTCGCCCTTCAGATGGGCGGCGACGGACGTCGCGGGACGTTCGGTCCCGGTCGGGGCTTCGGTCAGGTTGACGCCGATGCCGACGGCCAGCCACAGGCCGCCGTCTTCGTGAGGTCCGGACTCGACCAGGATGCCGACCAGCTTGTCGGCCTCGACCATCACGTCATTGGGCCATTTGATGGTGACCAGTGGCGGCGGGACCAGCTCGCAGACCAGATCGGCGGCGGCCAGCGCCGCGACGAAGGTCACCTGCGCCGCCTCGGCCGGAGCCTTGCGCGTGGTGGTCAGCAGGGTCGCATAGAGGTTGCCGGTCTCGCTGACCCACTCGCGCCCGCGCCGACCGCGACCGGCCGACTGACGGCGGGCGACGATCCACAGGGGACCGCGCTCGCCCGCCTCAGCCCGACGACGGGCCTCGGCGTTGGTGGAATCCGTCTCTTCGAGCAGCAGGATCGGTGCGGGCGTCACCGCCCTACCCGGCTCCGAAGCCGGCGGCCGCGGCCTTGGCCAGGGGCTCGAGATAGATCAGACCGAGGATCACGACGGGGAAGGAGAAGGCCGCGCAGGCCCAGCCGATCCATTGCGACTCGACCGGAGCGGCGTCCGTGCCGACCTCGTCCAGCGGCGCATCGAACCACATCAGCTTGAGGATGCGCAGGTAGTAGAAGGCCGCCACGACCGAGGCCACGAGGCCCGCCGCCGCCACCATCCAGTAGCCGGCGCTCGCCGCCGCGCCGAAGACGTAGAACTTGCCCCAGAAGCCCGAGAACGGGGGCATCCCCAGAACCGACAGCGACAGGACGGTGATGGCCACCGTGGTGACCGGACGCGTCTTCTTCAGACCGGCCAGATCGGCGATCTTGCGGATCGGCTTGCCGCCCTTGGACAGCGACAGGATCAGGGCGAAGAAGCCGAATTGGTCGATGACGTACAGGGTCATGAACATGAGCATGGCCTGGACGCCGACGGTCGTGCCGGCGGCGATGCCCAGCAGGGCATAGCCGATGTTGATGATGGAGGAATAGGCCAGCAGGCGCTGGATGTCCTTCTGGGCCAGACCGCCGAACGAACCGACGGCGAACGAGATCAGCGAGATCAGCACCAGCACCTGGGCCCACTGGGCATGGATGCCGATGAAGGCGCCGTCCAGGACGCGGACGATCAGGACCATGGCCGCGACCTTGGGGGCCGTGGCGAACAGGGCGACGACCGGGGTCGGAGCGCCTTCGTAGACGTCGGGCGTCCACATGTGGAACGGCGCGGCCGAGACCTTGAAGGCCAGACCCGAGATCAGGAACACCAGACCGAAGATCAGACCGGCGCCGACGTGGTCGCCGGAGGCGACGGCGGCGATGTCCTCGAAGCGCATCGAACCGGTGAAGCCGTAGATCAGGCTGGCGCCGTACAGCAGCAGGCCCGACGACAGGGCGCCGAGGACGAAATACTTCAGACCGGCTTCCGAGGCCTTGAGGTCGTCGCGGTGGAAGGCGGCGAGGACATAGAGGGCCAGGGAATGCAGCTCGATGCCGACGTAGAGCGAGATCAGGTCGCCCGAAGAGGCCATCATGCTCATCCCGACCGAGGCCAGGACGATCAGGATCGGGAACTCGAACTTGGCGATCTTGTTGCGCTGCATCCAGCCGCCGCCGAGGATCACCGCCACCGCCGAGCAGAGGTAGATGACGACCTTGGCGTAGACCGCCAGCGGGTCGGCGACATAGGCGCCGTGGAAGGCCGCGCCCAGCGGGCCGGTGGCGGCGATGGCCGAGGCGGCGACCAGCAGGGCCACCGACAGGATCGAGATCAGACGTGCGCTCTTCTCGCCGATGAAGGCGCCGAGCACGAGCAGGACCAGACCGCCGATAGCGAGCGTGAGCTCCGGGGCGGCGAGATGAAGGGCGGAGGACAGATCAGGCATTGTTATCTCACCCGCCGATCGCGGCGCGATAGACGCCCACGACGGCGTCGACGGAGGCGGCGGTATAGTTGAGCACCAGGTCAGGCTGCACGCCCAGCCAGATGGTGCCGACGATCAGGGGGACGAAGATGACCAGCTCGCGCAGGTCGATGTCCTTGATGTCGGCCAGGGCCGGGTTGGTGATCTCGCCGAACATGACGTTGCGGTACAGCGTCAGGGCGTAGACGGCCGAGAAGATCACGCCCGAGGCGGCGACGAAGGCCACCCAGGTCGCGGCCTGGTAGCCGCCGGTCATGGTCAGGATTTCGCCGACGAAGCCCGAGGTGCCCGGCAGGCCGACGTTGGCCATGGTGAACATCAGGAAGATGGCCGCATACCAGGGCATGCGCGAGGTCAGGCCGCCGTAGAAGCTGATCTCGCGGGTGTGCATCCGGTCATAGACCACGCCGACGCAGAGGAAGAGCGCGCCCGAGATCAGGCCGTGGCTCAGCATCTGGAAGACGGCGCCCTGCATGCCCTGGGCGTTGCCGGCGAAGATGCCCATGGTCACGAAGCCCATGTGGGCGACCGACGAATAGGCGATCAGCTTCTTGATGTCGGTCTGACGGAAGGCGACCAGCGAGGTGTAGACGATGGCGATGACCGACAGGGTCATCACGAACGGCTGGAACATCTGCGACGCGATGGGGAACATCGGCACGTTGAACAGGATGAAGCCGTATCCGCCGAGCTTCAGCAGGATGCCGGCCAGGATGACCGAACCCGCCGTGGGCGCCTGGACGTGGGCGTCGGGCAGCCAGGTGTGGACCGGCCACATCGGCATCTTCACCGCGAAGGAGGCGAAGAAGGCGAGCCACAGCAGCGGCTGGAACTCGGCCGGGAAGTGGAAGGCCTTGAGCTCGGGAATGCTGGTGGTGCCGGCGTAGTAGGCCATCCACAGCATGGCCAGCAGCATCAGCACCGACCCCAGCAGGGTGTAGAGGAAGAATTTGTAGGACGCGTAGATCCGGTTCGCCCCGCCCCAGATGCCGATGATCAGGAACATCGGGACCAGGGTGCCCTCGAAGAAGATGTAGAAGAGGAACAGGTCCAGCGACGTGAACACGCCGATGACCAGGGTCTCCAGCACCAGGAAGGCGATCATATATTCGACGACGCGCGTCTCGATCGCTTTCCAGCTCGACACGATACAGATCGGCAGCAGGAAGGCCGTCAGCAGGACGAACAGGATCGAGATCCCGTCGACGCCCAGATGATAGCTCGCGCCCGCGAACCACTTGTGCATCTCGACGAACTGATAGGCCGTGTTCGACGGATCGAACTGCATGACCAGAACGATGGACACCGCGAAGGTGGCCAGGGTCGTGATCAGGGCGATCCAGCGCGCCAGCGGCGCGGCGGCGTCAGCGGTCTTCTGCGTGAACCGCGCGGCCAGGAGCACGAGGGCCCCGACCAGCGGCAGGAAGGTGACGATGCTCAGGATTGCGGGCACGGTCAGCCTCCGAACGCATAGAGAGCGAAGGCGAGGAAGCCGGCGACACCGACCAACATCACGAACGCATAGTAGTAGACGTACCCCGACTGGAACTTCGACAGCCAACTCGCGGACTTGAGCGAGGACCAGGCGGCGCCGTTGGGGCCCAGGCCGTCGATGATCTTCACGTCGCCAATCTTCCAGAAGAAGTCGCCGATGGCCTTGGCGCCCTTCACGAAGACGGCGTCATACAGCTCGTCGAAGTACCATTTGTTGTAGAGGAAGGCCCAGACGGGGCTCTTCTGCTCGGCCCAGTACTTCGCGACGCCTTCCTTGAGGACGTAGATCCAGAAGGCGATCAGGGCGCCGAGAACGGTCAGGACCAGCGGCGACAGCTTCACCCACATCGGAACCTCGTGGCTCTCGTGCAGGACGTGGTTGTGGGCGCCGGTGAAGATGGCTCCGCGCCAGAACTCGTGCTCGCCGTGGCCGATGAAGTTCGGGGCGAACACCATGCCCGCGAAGACGGCGCCGACCGACAGCAGCAGCAGCGGCACGACCATGACCCAGGGGCTCTCGTGCGGGTGCAGCGGGCCGTGGTGGTGGTCGTCATGCGCGTGGTCGCCGTGCGCGTCGTGACCATCCGGCTCGGAGTGGGTCTCGATCTGGGCGTGCGAGGCGTGATCGTCAGCATGGTCGTGCGCATGCGCGGCCAGGGCCTCTTCCGTCCACTGGGGCTTGTTGTGGAAGGTCATGAAGATCAGACGCCACGAATAGTAGCTGGTCAGACCCGCGGCCATGATGCCGATGAAGAAGGCGAAATAGCCGGCCGGCGAATGGCCGCTGGAGGCCGCGGCGAAGGCGCTCTCGATGATCGAGTCCTTCGAGTAGAAGCCGGCGAAACCGCCCACTTCCGGAATGCCCAGGCCGGTGATGGCGATCGTACCGATGACCATGACGGCATAGGTGATCGGCAGCAGCTTCCACAGGCCGCCCATCTTCCGCATGTCCTGCTCGTGGTGCATGCCGTGGATCACCGAACCGGCGCCCAGGAACAGCAGGGCCTTGAAGAAGGCGTGCGTGAACAGGTGGAACATGGCGCCCTGATAGGCGCCGACGCCGGCGGCGAAGAACATGTAGCCCAGCTGCGAACAGGTCGAGTAGGCGATGACCCGCTTGATGTCGTTCTGCATCATGCCGACGGTCGCGGCGAACAGGGCCGTGATGGCGCCGACGATGGCCACGATCAGCGAGGCGGTCGGGGCGTATTCGAAGATCGGCGACAGCAGGCAGACCATATAGACGCCGGCGGTGACCATGGTCGCCGCGTGGATCAGGGCCGACACGGGCGTCGGGCCTTCCATGGCGTCCGGTAGCCAGGTGTGCAGGAAGAACTGCGCCGACTTGCCCATCGCGCCGATGAACAGGAGGAAGGCGGCCAGGTCGATCGCCGACCAGTTATGGCCAAGGAACTCCCAGGTCGTGCCGGCCTTCGATCCGATCATCGGGAACAGCTCGGCGAAGTTGATCGTGCCGAACATCCAGAAGACGGTGATGATGCCGAGCGCGAAGCCGAAGTCGCCGACGCGGTTGACGACGAAGGCCTTGATGGCGGCGGCCGAGGCGGTCGACTTCTTGTACCAGAAGCCGATCAGCAGATAGGACGCCAGGCCCACCCCTTCCCAGCCGAAGAACAGCTGCATGAAGTCGGCGGCGGTGACCAGCGCCAGCATGGCGAAGGTGAACAGCGACAGATAGGCGAAGAAGCGCGGGCGGCTGTCGTCTTCCGACATATAGCCCCAGCTGTAGAGGTGGACGAGCGAGGAGACGCTGGTCACCACGATCAGCATGGTCGCCGACAGGGCGTCGACGCGGATCGACCAGACCGACTTGAAGTCGCCCACGGTGATGAAGGGCGCGATCTTGACGGTGAAGGGCTCGAGGCCGCCCCAGGTCCACTGGCCGAAGACGGTCCAGGCCACGGCGCAGGCGAAGAACAGCAGGCCGGTCGTGATGGTCTGGGAGACGATGTCCCCGAGACGGCGACCGAAGAAGCCGACGATGGCGGCGCCCAGGAGGGGGGCGAAAACGCCGAGAGTGACGAGCAAGTGCAGGTTCACGATCAGCCCTTCATGACCGAGGCGTCGTCCACGGCGATGTCGCCGCGGTTACGGAAGAAGGTCACCAGGATGGCGAGGCCGACGGCGGCCTCCGCGGCGGCGACCGTCAGGACGAACATCGCCATGATCTGCCCCTGCACGTCGTGCAGATAGGTCGAGAAGGCGACGAAATTGATGTTCACGGCGAGCAGGATCAGCTCGATCGACATCAGGATGATGATGACGTTCTTGCGGTTCACGAAGATGCCGAACACCCCGATGGTGAACAGCATGGCCGCGACGACGAGATAGGCGTGCAGACCGATCATCAGAGAAGCTCCTCGGGGCTGAGGCCGGCGCCCGAAGCGGCGCCCTTGATCTCGATCGCGGTCTTGGCGTCGCGCGTGACCTGGTCGTGGATCTTCTGGCGACGGACGCCCGGCTTGTGGCGCAGCGTCAGGACGATGGCGCCGATCATCGCGATCAGCAGCACGATCCCGGCCGCCTGGAAGAAGTAGATGTAGTCGGTGTAGAGCACCCGCCCGATGGCCTCGATGTTCGAGGTTTCCGGCGTGGCCACCAGAACGTCGCGGGCCTGGGCCCCTGCCCCGCCGGTCACGACCGCCGAGGTGATGATGATCATCTCGATCAGCAGCACGGTCGCCACGATGATGGCGATCGGCATGTAGCGGGCGAAGCCTTCGCGCAGGCCGACGAAGTCGACGTCCAGCATCATGACGACGAACAGGAACAGCACCGCGACGGCGCCGACGTAGACCACGACCAGAAGCATGGCCAGGAATTCGGCGCCCAGCAGGACGAACAATCCGGCCGACGAGAAGAAGGCCAGGATGAGGAAGAGCACGCTGTGCACGGGATTCTTCATGGTCACGACCAGAAGGCCAGAGACCACGGCGACCGTCGCCAGCAGGTAGAAGGCTATGCCTTGCAGCATGATGGGCCCAGCGCCCCTTTCCGTCCTGAACCGCGATCCGTGAATCGCGGCTCTGTTTAAGCGTTGAGCGCCTTAGCGATAAGGCGCGTCGAGTTCCAGATTCTTCGCGATCTGCCGTTCCCAGCGGTCGCCGTTTTCGAGCAGGCGTTGCTTGTCGAAATAGAGTTCCTCACGCGTCTCGGTGGCGAACTCGGAGTTCGGTCCCTCGACGATGGCGTCCACCGGGCAGGCCTCCTGGCACAGGCCGCAGTAGATGCATTTGACCATGTCGATGTCGTAGCGGGTCGTGCGGCGGCTGCCGTCGGCGCGCGGTTCGGCCTCGATGGTGATGGCTTGCGCCGGGCAGATGGCCTCGCACAGCTTGCAGGCGATGCAGCGCTCTTCGCCGTTGGCGTAGCGGCGCAGGGCGTGCTCGCCGCGGAAGCGCGGCGACTGCGGGTTGCGCTCGAACGGATAGTTGACCGTCATCTTGGGACGGAACATCTCGCGGACCGTCAGGCCGACGGCGCCGAAGGCGTCGAGCAGAAGGGCGCCCTTCGCGGTCTGGATCAAACGGGCGATCATCGGATGGGGTCTCCCGGACGGGTGCAGTCGCGTTTGTAGCGATCGCTGTCCTTGTTCATGATGGCGCACAGGCGCACGCGCTCGTCTTCACGGCGCTGGATGTCGTCCTGCCGGCGCTGCCAGCCGTAGACCGACGTCGGATCGGCCTCATAGGGCTGGGGGAAGGCGCAGCCGCCAAGAAGAACGGGGGCGCCGAGCAGCACGGGGGCGGCGAGGATGGCGGCGGGGATCATGCGCATCACGCCCCCATCGCGAAGACGCGCCAGGCCGAGACGCCGACGACGGCGACCAGCGAGGTCGGCAGGAAGATCTTCCAGCCCAGGCGCATCAGCTGGTCGTAGCGGTAGCGGGGCACGAAGCCCTTCACCACGGCGAACATGAAGAACCAGAAGACGATCTTGGCGAAGAGCACCAGGAACAGCAGGGCATTGACGAGGAAGGGATTCCAGTCGGCCGCGAAGTCGATGGGGAAGCCCGGGTTCCAGCCGCCGCAGAACAGGATGCTGATCATGGCGCACATGAAGATGATGTTCACGTACTCGCCCATCATGAAGAGCAGGTACGGGGTCGAGGAGTATTCGACCTGATAGCCGGCCACGAGTTCGGATTCCGCTTCGGGAAGGTCGAACGGCGGGCGGTTGGTCTCGGCCAGGGCCGAGACGAAGAAGACGATCAGCATCGGGAACATGATCACGATGGTCGGCAGGCTCTCCAGACCGCCGCCGAAGGCGAACCAGTTCCAGAACCAGCCCTGCTGCTGGGTGACGATTTCGGTCAGGTTCATCGAACCGGCCAGCAGGATGACGTTGATGATCACCAGGCCGATGGACACCTCATAGGAGACCATCTGGGCCGCCGAACGCAGCGAGCCGAGGAACGGATACTTCGAGTTCGAAGCCCAGCCGCCCATGATGATGCCGTACACGCCCAGCGACGAGATGGCGAAGATGTACAGGATCCCGACGTTCAGGTCGGAGATGACCCAGCCCGGGGCGAACGGAATGACCGCCCAGGTGATGAAGGCGGTGATCACGGTGATGATCGGGGCCAGCAGGAAGACCGCCTTGTCGGCGCCGGCCGGGACGACCACTTCCTTCAGGACGAACTTGATCATGTCCGCGAAGGACTGAAGCAGGCCGAACGGACCCACGACGTTGGGGCCCTTGCGCATCTGGATGCCCGCCCAGATCTTGCGGTCGGCGAGCAGCAGGAAGGCCACGGCGATCAGAACGCCGACGGTGACGAGCAGTACGGCGCCCGTGGTGGCCAGGAACCAGCCGAGGGGTGTGGTCCAGAAAGACATCGGGTCCATGGGTTATTCCGCCGCCATTGCCGCAGCCGGGGCCGACCGCAGGGCGGACAGCTCGACCATCGTGTCGCTGGCGCGCGCGATCGGATTGTTGAGGTAGGGATCAGCCACGGCCGAGACGAAGGCCGTATCGCCGAGATCGCCCTTCTTGCCCAGCTTCGAGGGATCGAAATCCACAGGCGTCGGCAGGGCGTCGATGCGGCCGAAGCTCGGGGCGTCGGCCATCAGCTTCGAACGCAGCTGGTCGAGGGTGTCGTACGGCAGGGTCTGACCGACCTTGGCCGACAGGGCGCGCAGGATGGCCCAGTCTTCCTTGGCGTCACCCTTGGGGAAGACGACCCGTTCGGCCATCTGCACCCGGCCCTCGGTGTTGACGTAAAGGCCCGACTTCTCGGTGTAGGCGGCGCCCGGCAGGATGACGTCGGCGCTGTGCGCCCCGTTGTCGCCGTGGCTGCCCAGATAGACGCGGAAGGCGTTCGAGGCGGTCGAGTTGACCTCGTCGGCGCCCAGCAGGAACAGCACGTCCAGCGCGTCCGGCTTGAGCATCTCGGCGACCGTCAGACCGCCTTCGCCGGGCACGAAGCCCATGTCCAGACCGCCGACGCGCGAGGCGGCGTGGTGCAGGACATTGAAGCCGTTCCAGCCGTCAGCAATGACGCCGACCTTCTTCGCCAGGGCGCCGAGGGCGTTCAGGACGGCCTCGCCATTGTCGCCCGACAGGGCGTCGCCGCCGACGATGATGGCCGGGCGCTGGGCCTTGGTCAGGGTGTCGACCGCGGCCTTGGGCAGCTTGCCCAGGGTCTTCGAACCGGCGCCGAGGTAGCTGTAGGGATAGGTCAGGTCGGCCTGTTCGCCGATCACGCCGATCTCGGCCTTGCCGGCCAGCCAGATCTTGCGCAGGCGGGTGTTCAGCAGCGGGGCCTCGGTGCGAGGGTTCACGCCGACCAGCAGGACCGCGTCCGCCTGTTCGATGCCGATCAGGCTGGAGTTGAACAGCCAGCTCTCACGCGGGCCATAGCCCAGGGTCGAGCCGTCCTGACGGCAGTCGGTGTTGGCCGAGCCCAGCGCGCGGAACAGGTCCAGCGTCGCCTTCATGCCTTCGGCGTCCTGCAGGTCGCCGGCGATGGCGCCGATGCGATCCGCCGGGGCTGCCTTCAGCTTCGCGGCGACCGCCGACAGGGCCTCGTCCCAGGTGGCGACGCGCAGCTTGCCGTTCTCACGGATGTAGGGACGGTCCAGGCGGCGCTTCTGCAGGCCGTCGACGACGTAGCGGCTCTTGTCGGTCAGCCACTCCTCGTTGAGGCCCTCGTTGACACGCGGCAGGACGCGCATGACCTCGGCGCCCTTGCTATCGGCGCGGATGTTCGAGCCCAGGGCGTCCATGACGTCGACGGTCTCGGTCTTCTTCAGTTCCCACGGACGGTAGTGGTACTGCCACGGACGGTGGGTCAGGGCGCCGACCGGGCACAGGTCGTTGACGTTGCCCGACAGTTCGGAGTCGACGTTCTTTTCCAGATAGGTCGTGATCTCGGCGTCCTCGCCGCGCGAGATCATGCCGATGTCCGGCACGCCCGCGATTTCGGAGATGAAGCGGACGCAGCGGGTGCACTGGATGCACCGGGTCATGAAGGTCTTGACCGTCGGACCCATGTTCTTTTCTTCGACGGCGCGCTTGTTCTCGGAATAGCGCGAGCCGTCGCGGCCGTAGCCGACCGACTGGTCCTGCAGGTCGCATTCGCCGCCCTGGTCGCAGATCGGGCAGTCGAGCGGGTGGTTGATGAGCAGGAACTCCATCACCCCTTCGCGGGCCTTCTTGACCATCGGTGTGTCGGTGAAGATCTCCTGGTTCTCGGCGGCCGGAAGCGCGCACGAAGCCTGCGGCTTCGGCGGTCCGGGCTTCACCTCGACCAGGCACATGCGGCAGTTGCCGGCGATCGACAGCCGCTCGTGGTAGCAGAAGCGCGGAATCTCATGCCCGGCGCGCTCGGCGACCTGCAGCACGGTCATGCCGGGCTCGAATTCGGTTTCTACGCCGTTGACCTTGGCGACGGGCATCAGGCGGCCTCTTTACTCGCAGGGACCGTGAGGTCCGACTGTTGGTTCGTACCGTCGGGGAAGGTCTGGGTGACCGTCACGACGTCGCCTTTGACGGCGAAGGTGTTTGCGGGGTCGCCGGACTGGTTCATCCAGCGATTGTCTGCGGGATCGGGCAGATCGACCGGCTTCCAGGTCAGCATCGCACCCTCGGTGCGGCACTGGGCCTTCATCAGGCCGCCGTCGACGGGCGCGGGCCACTGGGCGTTGACGACGCTGCCTTCCAGACCGGTGATCTGGATCGCGTCCGGCTCCTGGCCGTGGATGGCGGCGAGGCCCGCGCGGCAGACACGGCGCAGATCGACGGCCGACAGCGGGCCCGTCGGCGCGGTCGCGGCGTCCGAAGTCACGGGGGCAGCCGAGGCCGTCTCCGTCGCCTTGGGCGCAGCCTTCTCCGCCGGCTGACCGCAGGCGGCCAGACCGAGAAGTCCTCCAGCGATGACGATCGCTGCCTTCATCTTTACTCCGCCGCGATCGCGTGGCCGGCGAAGTTCGCGCGGCGGGTGCGGTACTGCTGGATGCGGTCCTCGATCTCGTGACGGAAGTGCCGGATCAGGCCCTGGACAGGCCAGGCCGCGGCGTCGCCGAGAGCGCAGATGGTGTGGCCTTCGACCTGACCGGCGACGTCGAGCAGCAGGTCGATCTCGGACGGATCCGCCTCGCCGATCGCCATGCGTTCGAGCACGCGCCACATCCAGCCGGTGCCTTCGCGGCACGGCGTGCACTGGCCGCAGCTCTCGTGCTTGTAGAAATAGCTGATGCGGGCGATCGCCTTCACCAGGTCGGTGTCATTGTCCATGACGATGACCGCCGCGGTGCCGAGGCCCGAGCGCATTTCGCGCAGGCTGTCGAAGTCCATCAGGGCGGTTTCGGACATCTCGCGGGTGATCAGGGGCACGGAGACCCCGCCCGGAATGACGGCCTTCAGATTGGCCCAGCCGCCGCGCACGCCGCCACAATGCTCTTCCAGCAGCTGACGCAGCGGGATCGACATCGACTCTTCGACATTGCACGGGCGGTTCACATGGCCCGAGATCGACATCAGCTTGGTGCCGGTGTTGTTCGGACGGCCGAAGCCGGCGAACCAGTCGGCGCCGCGACGCAGGATGGTGCCCACGACGGCGATGGATTCGACGTTGTTCACGGTCGTCGGGCAGCCGTAGAGGCCGGCGCCGGCGGGGAACGGCGGCTTCAGGCGCGGCTGGCCCTTCTTGCCTTCCAGGCTTTCCAGCAGGGCGGTCTCTTCGCCGCAGATATAGGCGCCGGCGCCGTGGTGGATGTAGACGTCGAAGTCCCAGCCGTGGACGTTGTTCTTGCCGATCAGCTTCGCTTCATAAGCCTGCTTGACCGCCGCCTCCATGCGCTCGCGCTCGAGCACATATTCGCCGCGCAGATAGATGTAGCAGGCGTGGGCCTGCATCGCGAAGGAGGCGATCAGGCAGCCTTCGATCAGCAGGTGGGGATCATGACGCATGATCTCCCGGTCCTTGCAGGTGCCGGGCTCGGACTCGTCGGCGTTGACGACGAGATAGTGCGGGCGATCCTTCAGTTCCTTCGGCATGAAGGACCACTTCAGGCCGGTCGAGAAGCCGGCGCCGCCGCGGCCGCGCAGGCCCGAGTTCTTGACGTTGGTGATGAGCCAGTCGCGGCCCATGTCCAGCATGTCCTTGGTGGCGTTCCAGCAGCCGCGGTTCTTCGCGCCTTCCAGACCCCAGTCCTGGAGCCCGTAAAGGTTGGTGAAGATGCGATCCTTGTCTTCAAGCATGCCGATCATCGGGCCGCCTCCCCAACCAGGTGGATCCGGTCGCCACAGCCGGGAACGTGACAGCTCGCTTCGACGGTCGCGACGGTCGCGCTCGCCGAGGACAGGCGTTTGATTTGGGGAAGGCGATGGGCGTTCAGGAGCATCAACGGGGCCGGTCGGCTGAGAAACAGGAGAAGGCGACGGCGACGGAGCCGCGCGCGAAGGCAGAGGTTGCGAAGACTGGGGCGTTTCCGGACGGGCGTGCCCGCCCGCGGTCATCCCCAAGACGCCGAGCAGATTGGCGAGAAAGGCGGCGGCCCGCCGTCGCGTTTTCGACGGCCGAGCGGACGCGCGCCCGCGCTTGCCGGGTTTCCGATCCGCCATTCCATATCCCCTGGTCCTGACTGACCAGAGAGCATCGTTCGTCTTGCTGACGTTGGCACGACAGCTTGACCATATGGAGTCGATCCGTCGCCGAATGATGCAGGGACATCACAGCCCCTCCGCCAGACGACGCTTGTGATGCCGGGTGCGGATGAGGATCGCCGCGAGGAACAGCACCCAGCCCAGGGCCAGGGCCGCGTAGGCGACCGGCAGGATCCCGTTGTCGAGGCCGAGCGTGTTCGTGCGCGCTCCGAGCGCCAGCAGACCGCCCAGAACGATCAGCAGGAAGCCAGCCAGCCGGATCGGCCAGGCCACGCGCCGCAGCTCCTTGCGATAGGCCAGACGGCCTTCGTCGGTATTGAGGTTGGGAAGGCTCAAGCGTCACCCTCCCCTTTTCCAGCCTTCTTGCCCTTGGCGATGAAGCTCAGGCCGATGGCGATGAAGGCCCCGCCGACACCCAGGAAGGCCAGCAGGCTGCGGTTGGTCGCGCCGATCACGAGGAACGCCACACCGGCGCCCAGGAAGGCGACGCCGCTTCCCTGCAGCGCCTTCGGCGATTTCGGATCGAGCTTCGACATCAGGCGGGCGCCTTCACCGGCTCGCTGTTCGGCAGTTTCTTGATCGGCTTGGCGGCCGAGCCGTCATAGAGCCTGGGATCGGTCAGGGTCAGAGCCCCGCCCTCCGGCGCCGAGTTGACGCGGTCGACGTACGGACCCGGCTTGGGCGTCTTGCCGGCCGCGAAGTCGTCGATGATCTGGTTCATGTCGGCGGCGGTCAGGTCTTCATGGTAGTAGTCGTTGACCATGGCCATCGGGGCGTTGACGCAGGCGCCCAGGCACTCAACCTCTTCCCAGTAGAATTTGCCGTCGGCCGACAGGGTCTGCTTCGGGCCGATCCGGTCCTTGCAGACCTTCATCAGGTCGCCGGCGCCGCGCAGCATGCAGGGCGTCGTGCCGCAGACCTGGATCAGGGCGGCCGAGCCGACCGGCTCCAGCATGAACATGGTGTAGAAGGTCGCGACCTCCAGCACCCGGATGTAGGCCATGCCCAGCAGCTCGGCGACGGCGCGGATGGCGGGCTCGGAGACCCAGCCTTCCTGCTTCTGCACCAGCCACAGGATCGGGATCACCGCCGACTGCTTGCGCTCTTCCGGGTATTTGGCGATCCACCATTTGGCCTTGGTCATGGTCGCCTTGGAGAAGGCGAAGGACTCAGGCTGGACCTGGGCGAGACGACGAACGCTCATCGGTCCACCTCTCCGAAAACGATGTCGAGCGAACCCAGGATGGCGGAGACGTCGGCCAGCATGTGGCCTCGGTTCATCCAGTCCATGGCCTGGAGGTGGCGGAAGCCGGGGGACGAGATCTTGCAGCGGTACGGCTTGTTGGTGCCGTCCGAGACCAGATAGACGCCGAACTCGCCCTTGGGCGCTTCAACGGCGGCATAGACCTCGCCGACCGGGGTCTTGAAGCCCTCGGTGTAAAGCTTGAAGTGGTGGATCAGGGATTCCATCGACCGCTTCATCTCGCCACGGCGAGGCGGAACGACCTTGTTGTCCTCGCTCATGACGGGTTCGCCCGGGCAGTTGCGGAGCTTGTGGATGCACTGCTCCATGATGTGGACCGACTGCTTCATCTCCTCGATGCGGCAGAGGTAGCGGTCCCAGCAGTCGCCGTTCTTGCCGACGATGATATCGAAATCGAGATCGGCGTAGCATTCGTACGGCTGCGAGCGGCGCAGGTCCCAAGCGATGTCGGAGCCGCGCAGCATCACGCCGGTGAAGCCCCACTGCAGGGCCTGTTCCTTGGTGACGACGGCGATGTCGACGTTGCGCTGCTTGTAGATGCGGTTCTCGGTGACCAGGGCTTCCAGGTCGGCGAGCTTGCCCGGGTACTGTTTGCACCAGCGATCGATGTCGTCGATCAGGGCCATCGGCAGGTCCTGATGGACGCCGCCGGGGCGGAAGTAGTTGGCGTGCAGGCGCGCGCCGCAGGCCCGCTCGTAGAACACCATCAGCTGTTCGCGCTGCTCGAATCCCCACAGCGGCGGCGTGAGGGCCCCGACGTCGAGCGCCTGGGTCGTCACGTTCATGATGTGGTTCAGGATGCGGCCGATCTCGCAGTACAGGACCCGGATCAGCTGACCGCGATACGGCACCTCGACGCCCAGCAGCCGCTCGATGGCCAGGCAGAAGGCGTGCTCCTGGTTCATCGGCGAGACGTAGTCCAGCCGGTCGAAATACGGGATGTTCTGGAGGTAGGTCCGCGACTCCATCAGCTTCTCGGTGCCGCGGTGCAGCAGGCCGATGTGCGGATCGACGCGTTCGACGACCTCGCCGTCCAGCTCCAGCACCAGACGCAGCACGCCGTGCGCGGCCGGGTGTTGCGGGCCGAAGTTGATGGTGAACTTGCGGTCGTCCATCTCCTTCGCATGCGAGGTGCGTTGGTCCAGGTCGTCCGCGAAGACGTCCAGTTCGGCGACGGTAGGCGTCATGTTCTGAATCTTTGCGCCGTCAGCCATCAGACAGCTCCGTTTCGATCGGTTCGATGCTCGGCTGATGCCGGCGCGTGAGCGCCACCAGCCATCCGAGCGCGAGAGTGAGCAGCCCCATGCTGGAGACGGCGGCCGTCGACAGCTGCCAGTCGCCGGTCAGGACCGCGATCGCCAGCGGCGTCGAGAGAAGAATGGCCGAGGCGCCCAGCAGCGCGCTCTGCAGCTCGCCGGCCGATAGCCTGCGAATGCCCGCTCCCACGGCCAGACAGACCACGGCGACCATGATCGCGATGCCCAGCGCCTGCTGCTGCTGCGGCGGCACGTCCGGCGTCCGCGTGAACCACCCGGTCAGCCGGGCGCCCAGGGTGAACAGGAACGCGGTCGAGAACGTGACCAGAAAGAACGAAGACGCCGATCGAAAGGCCGCCCGATTCATATGTGCTCATCCCGCCTTCTCGTCGCCGGGCAGAACGGGAGCCGGGTATTCGGCGCCTTCCCATGGCGACAGGAAATCAAAGTTCCGGAACTCTTGGGTCAGCTTGACGGGTTCATACACAACCCGCTTCTGCTCCTCGTCGTAACGCACTTCGACATACCCGGTCATCGGGAAGTCTTTCCGCAGGGGATGCCCCTGGAAACCGTAGTCGGTCAGCAGCCGGCGCATGTCCGGGTGACCTTCGAAAATCATACCATACATGTCGAACGCCTCGCGCTCGAACCAGCCGGCCGACGGATAGACGGACACGGCGCTGGGCACCGGAGCCGTCTCATTGGTCGCGACCTTGACGCGGATGCGCGCGTTCCGGGTCATCGACAGCAGGTGATAGACCACGTCGAACCGCTCGGCCCGCTCGGGGTAGTCCACGCCGCAGACGTCAAGCAGCTGCTGGAACTGGTAGGTGTCGCGCAGCGCGGTCAGGACCTCGAGGATCCGGTCGCGGTGGCAGGTGATGTTGAGCTCGCCGTGCTCGACCAGGGCGTCGACCTGGAGCGCGGCGACCATCTCCTGACCCAGCGGGGTCAGAATGGCCTCATTGGCGATCAGGCTCGCCAGGGTGCCGCCGGTGGCGCTGGAGGGAAAATCGCTCATCGCTCGATCGTCCCGGTGCGGCGAATCTTCTTCTGCAAGGTCAGCAGGCCATAGACCAGAGCTTCCGCCGTCGGCGGGCAGCCCGGAACATAGACGTCGACAGGCACAACGCGGTCGCAACCACGCACGACACTGTAGCTGTAGTGGTAATACCCGCCGCCATTGGCGCAAGAACCCATCGACAACACGTAACGCGGGTCCGGCATCTGGTCGTAGACCTTACGCAGGGCGGGAGCCATCTTGTTCGTCAGCGTGCCGGCAACGATCATCAGGTCGGACTGACGCGGGCTGGCGCGCGGGGCCATGCCGAAGCGCTCCAGATCGTAGCGCGGCATCGACGCCTGGATCATCTCCACGGCGCAGCAGGCCAGGCCGAAGGTCATCCACATCAGCGAACCGGTGCGGGCCCAGGTGATGACGTCGTCCAGCGGCGCGGTGATGAAGCCCTTGTCGGCGACCTCGGTGTTGACCGCCTCGAAGAATTTGTCGTGCAGCTTGGGATCATAGCCCTCGACGGTCGAGCGCGCGCCCATGCCGTAAGAGGTGATGGGCTGGCCGTTCGGGCTGAGCAGGGGCGAGGCGCCCGAGTTGCCGCGACCGATCAGGGGGGTGTCGTTGGTCACTATTCCCACTCGAGGGCGCCCTTCTTCCATTCGTAGATGAACCCGACCGTCAGAACGCCGAGGAAGACCATCATCGACCAGAAGGCGAAGACCATGCCGGCATGGCTGAGGTCGAACATCGACACGGCCCACGGGAACAGGAAGGCCACTTCCAGGTCGAAGATGATGAAGAGGATCGAGACGAGGTAGAAGCGCACGTCGAACTTCATGCGCGCGTCGTCGAAGGCGTTGAAGCCGCACTCATAGGCGGACAGCTTCTCCGAGTCGGGGCTGTTCGGCGCCATCAGCAGGGCCGCGACGATAAACAACAGGCCGATGACGGCCGCGATCCCGATAAAGATCACGACCGGCAGGTACTGCAGAAGGAATGCGTTCATAAAAAATGGCCTCGCGGGCCGGATGGGGAGTCCGGCTGATCGGGGGGATTCGGCGCTTCTTAGACCCAAGAACGTCGCCGTTCAAACCCATGCGGTAAAAGGGTTTTCATTGAGAACGGTTCGCAGATTTTGAAGGGTCGTCACTCCGCCGTCCGCGCCCCTCCCGACCTCCCGGCAACATCCCTATGGGAGCCGTCGCCGCAGTCCGTTAGGGAGGAAGAGACATCCGTGTTCTCCCGCGAAAGCCCCCTCCCCGATGACCGATACCCCGTCGCGCCGCCTGGCGTTCGCCACCCGCTACGCCGGTTTCCTGTGCGCGGCCCATGCGAGCTTTCCGGGCGCCCGCATCCGCCTGCCCGGCTTCTGGCAGGGATTGGGGTCCAGCCTCGGGCTGGGACGCAAGCCGGCGGCCAAGCCGTGGCGGCCGGTGCTCGACGCCGCCCTGTCGCTGTCGGCCGAGCCTGACGGCGAGATTCTGGAGTTCGGGGTCTTCAAGGGCGATTCCATCCGACACATGGCGGCGCGGCGCCCGCAGGCGGCCCTGCACGGCTTCGACAGCTTCGAGGGCTTCCCCGATGACGGGCGGCAGTCGTGGGACCAGGACTTCTCGGTCGCCCACCTTCCCGTCGTCCCCGCCAACGTCACGCTGCACAAGGGCTTCTTTGAAACGACCGTTCCGCCGTTCATCGCGGCCTGGGGCGGACGCCGCCCCCGGATCGCGCTGATTCACATCGACTGCGACCTGTTCAGCTCGACCCATACCGTGTTCACGGCCCTGGCCCCCTATCTGCGCGCCGGCGACGTGATCGCGTTCGACGAGTTGATGAACTACACCGAGTTCGCGACGCACGAGTTCCTGGCCCTGTTCCTGCTGCTGGAAGCCCGGGACCTGGACTTTGAATGGGCCGTGACATGGGGCCGCCCCTGGCCGCTGGCGGAGCGTGCAGGCCGGATGCTCGACACGGACTTCGTCGGCTATCGTCGGGCCGGATATTTCCAGAACCAGACCATTCGACTGCGCGAACGCGACGGCCAAGGCAAGGGCGGCGGCCATTTCGACAAGGCCGCGCCCGAGGCCTTGGTCGAGAAACTCCACGGCGAACTGGCTCATTTCTTTGATTCAGCCGCCTGGAAGGCCCTCGCCTGAAACCGTCCACAGGACGATCCGGACAAGGCTGAAAAAGGTAGAAGAAAGTCGCTTGACCCGCCGCGATCGTCCGCCTAAACGACGCCCCTCGCCGCGGCGCACCACGCCGCAGCGAGCAACGCGGGTGTAGCTCAGTTGGTTAGAGTGCCGGCCTGTCACGCCGGAGGTCGCGGGTTCGAGCCCCGTCACTCGCGCCATTCTTTCTGTGATCAGAAAGAATGGCGCGTCCCCCGCCTTCCCTTCTCAAGACATCGTCAGTCGGTCTTAAGAGTTGCTCTCAGCAGCGTCTGCGGTTTCGCCTGTGCGTCCCTTCGCGCCGCTTCGCCGGCGGTGATCTGGACGAAGCGGAAGCCGCGGCGGTTCAGCTCGTCCAGCAGGCCCGGCAGGGCGGCGATCATGGCCGGGTGGGTCTCGTGGATGATCAGGACGCCGCCGTCGCTCTCGGCCATATTGGCCAGGGTCCGGCGGGTGATGGCCTCGGCGCCGATGCCACGCCAGTCGTCCGTGCCGCCCTCGGCGCCCACGACGGCGATTCCCCCGTCGCTGAGCCAGTTCCGAAGCCCCGCGCTGTCGCCGAGCCCCGGGAAGCGGAAGAAGGGCTCCACCTGGCCCGGAGCGGCGTTTTCGACAGCCAGAAAGCCACGGCGGATCTCGGCCTGGGCCGTCTCCCTGCCCCACCCCGCCAGACGGGTCGGATGCGACCAGCTGTGGCTGCCGACATTATGCCCGCGCCGGACGGCGTCGCGGACGATGTCAGGGCGCAGGGCGGCGTACTGTCCCACATAGAAGAAGGTCCCGCGCAGGCAACGGGATTCCAGAATCGCCATGACCGCCTGTGACCCGCGCGGATCGGGGCCGTCATCGACGGTGATGGCGATGGTCTTCGGCCCCAGGGGCGTACGGCGGTACTGCAGGTTTCCATAGGCGCCGGGCGTGGTCAGGACGACCTGCTCGATCCTGCCCGGGAAGTTCGGCGCGGTTGGGCACGAGCCCACCGGCTGCGGCGCGTTCGTCGCCTGCACCGGACGCGGCGCAGGCGGCAGGAACCAGGCCCCCACGGCCACAAGAACAATCAGAAACAGCCGCACGCCGAGCCCCCGCCCGTGACCAGACGGGCTTTGTGGCCCATCGCACGCGGGTTGGCGAGATGGTTAACGCGAAAGGCGAACGGCTGTGTCAGCCAGGCCTCTCAAGGCCCTAGTGGACCGCCAGTTCCTCGGCCGGATGGACGAAGGCCGGCTGGCCGCTGACGTCGGCGTAAACCATGCACAGGTCCTCGAAGACGCGGTTCCAGGCGAAGCGTTCGACCGTATGGACGCGAGCCGCGGCGCCGATGGCCTCGATGTCGCGCGCGAACAGGGCCTCGATGGCGGCGGCGTATTCGGTCGGGTCGGCCGAGGCGGCCAGCTGGCCGACCTCATTGGTGACCGTCTCGGCGACGCCGCCGGCGTTGACGCCCACGACCGGCCGCCCGCAGGCCATGGCCTCCAAGACGATCAGGCCGAAGGGCTCCTTGTCGTTGGCGTGGACGAAGGCGTCGCAGCTGGCGATGATCCGCGCCACGGCCTTGGGGTCCTTCTCATACGGCAGGGCGATGACGCGGTCCTCGGCGGGCATCCCCTGCCCGGCCCCGACCAGCACCAGATGATAGGGATCGCCCAGCTTCTGAACCGCCTCGATCAGGACATCGATGTTCTTCTCGCGCGCCGGACGGCCGGCGAAGCACAGCAGCCGGGCGCTGGCGGGCAGACCCAGCTTCTTCAGAAGCCAGTCGCGGTCCCGGCGGTCGGGACGGAAGGTGTCGATCTCCACGCCCAAAGGCCGGATGACGATATTGCCGACCCCGGCCTCTTCCAGACGACGGGCGATGAAGCGGCTGGGCGAGACGACGCGGTCGAACTGGCCGAACAGCTTGGCCCAACGCTTCTCGACCGGCTTCTTGGCCCATTCGCCGAAATGCAGGGCGGCCAGACCGGCCGGATCGGAGTGGCAGAAGCCGACGACCGGGCAGCCGGCCCTCTGGCCCGCCTCAAGCGCGCCCTGACCGGGAGTGTAGGGATCGCCGGCCTCGATGATGGCGGGCTTCATGGAGGCGACCCAGGCGCCCCAGCGCTTGACCGAGGACGGCCAGCGATAGCCGTCGCCGAAGGGCAGCTTCGTCGCCCGAAGCTTGATGATGCCGTCGGCGCCCGCGTCGTGGCGCGCGCCGGGCACGACCAGGGAGTGGCTGACGCCCGGCCGGTTCTCGGCCAGCCAGACCTTCTTGGATTCCAGATAGCGCTTCACCCCGCCCGAACGCGGCGCATAGAGCATGGTGGTGTCGACCAGACGCGGCCGGGGATCCTCCGCCGAGGCCTTGAGGATGCGCAGGGTCTCGGCGACTTCCTCGTCCCAGCCCGGGATCAGCCGCAGGTCGGCTTCGGTGACGTCGAGATCGACCAGGCTCATTGAGGCTTTCTCCGCTCGCTTGGACCGGGCAACGCGCGGCGTGCGAGTTTGGATGCGGGCGGCTTTCTTACGCGGGACCATGAAACGCCCCTAGACCCGCTCAACGCCAAGCTCAAGAGGTCATGCGGGATCGTCAGGCCCCGGACCGTTCGCCGCATCGTTCCCGGTTATGGCCACGCCGCGGCGCAGCAGTGCCTCGCGCAGCAGCACCTCCACCTGGGCGTTGACCGAGCGCAATTCGGCGGCCGCCAGACGTTCGACGGCCGCCATCACGCCCGGAGAGGCGCGCATCAGGAAGGGCTTGCGGGGCTTGGCCGCCATCAGCCGTAGAGGGTGCCGGTATTGACCACGGGCTGGGCCTCACGGTCCGCGCACAGCACGACCAGCAGGTTGGAGACCATGGCCGCCTTGCGGTCCTCGTCCAGATCGATGACGCCGCGCGTGCTCAGATCGTCCAGCGCGGTCTCGACCATGCCGACGGCGCCGGTGACGATCAGACGGCGGGCCGCCAGGATGGCCTCGGCCTGCTGACGGCGCAGCATGGCGCCGGCGATCTCGGGAGCGTAGGCCAGGTGGGCCAGGCGGGCCTCGTCGACCACCACACCCGCAACGCCGCAGCGCTTGGCCAGTTCGTCGCGCAGCCGGGCGGCGACGTCCTCGGCGTCGGCGCGCAGGGTCAACTCCTGATCCACGCCCTCGACCTGTTCGCCGTGGTCGTAGGCGTAGTGGGACGCAATGTCGCGCAGGCCGGTGTCGACCTGGATGTTCACGAAGGCCTGATAGTCGTCGACGTCGAACAGGGCCTGGGCCGAATCCGACACCCGCCAGACCACGTTGGCAGCGATCTCGACCGGGTTGCCGCGCTTGTCATTCACCTTGAGCTTATCGCTGGTGATGTTTCGCGCCCGCAAGGAAATCTTCTTGCGGCTGTACCAGGGCAGGACCCAGCGCAGACCGGTGTGACGATCCGTGCCGCGGTAGTCGCCGAACAGCAGGATGGCCGTCGCCTCATTGGGTTGCAGCGAATAGAGGCCGCAGAGAGCCAGCAGGCCGATGACCGCCGCGAACAGACCCAGGGCGACCGAGGCGATCTCTTCTCCATGAGCCTGGGCCGCGTCCGCGCCGGCGAAACCCAGTAATGGCCCACCGACGATCAGGGCGAGGCCGAGCAGCAGCATCAGCACGCCGTTGGTCGTGCTGGCCGGCCTTTCGGACGAGGTGGAATGGGTGGTCATGTTCAGATCCCTCCGATATTCGTTATCGAAGCGATATCACTTTGATCGCGTCACTGACAAGCTGCATCGTTGCGAGATGCTTTCAAAGACGTCGTTCCGGCCTTGCAATCGCCTCAAATTCGAGAAACTTGAGGCAAGCTCGCGGACGCCCTGTTACAGGGTCGCGACAATCGTGCGCGTGTGTGTCCACAGGGGTTCCTACCGAATGCGTAAACTGCTCGCGACCGCTGCAGCGCTCGCTCCGCTGATGGTCGCCACCGGCGTTCAGGCGGAGGTCGTCGTTTCGACTATCCGTACGACCCCGATCCAGACCTCGAACGCCACCGGTACGGCGGCGGACAACATCCGATTCGCCTCGGGCGGCGGCACCAATATCGCGACCGGAGTCGCGGTCACCGTCGATTCGAACAACACCGTGACGGTCGACAGCGGCGCCAACGTCAATGTGGAGAACGCCGCGGATAACGCGGTCGCCATCCTGATCAACGGCGGCGTGACGACCGGACTGACCGTCAACGGACAGGTGATTGTCACCGACAGCCTGACGACCTACCCCGACGACGACAAGGACGGCGACATCGACGGCCCCTGGGCCGTGGGCACGAACCGCTACGGCATCCGCCTCGCCGGCGCCGGCGCGGTCACCGGGAACATCCAGATCAACTCTGGCGCCATCATGCAGGTCGAGGGCAACAACTCGTACGGCATCGCCGTCGATACGGGCCTGGTCGGGAACCTCAACAGCTTCGGCACGATCACCGTGCTCGGCAACAACTCCGTCGGCGTGAGCACGACGGCTGCGATCACCGGCAATGTCACCCTCGACGGCGGTATCGTCACGAACGGCGGCGGCTCGTCCGCGGCCTCGTTCAAGGGCGATATCTCGGGACGACTGACGCTGCAGGGGACGATGACCTCGAGCGGCTATCGCTACAACGCCCTGGGCAGCGACGCCTTCGTGAAGGGCCTTGAGCCCGAGGACCTTCTGCAGACGGGCTCCACCGTCATCGTGGCCAGCAACGTCGGCGGCGGCGTCGTCTTCGATTCCGCGCCTACCGAAACGGACGCGGCGAACACCGACGAGGACGCCGACGGTCGCCCCGACCTGAGCGAGGGAACCGCCAACATCACCGCCTACGGTACGGCGCCCGCCGTCACCATCGGCTCGGCGACCCGCTCGGTGAACCTCGGCGTGGCCGGCTCGACCGCCGACACGGCCTACGGCTTCATCAACCGCGGCTCCATCACCGGCAACGGCCTGTACGAGGGCGTCAACGCCAACGGCGTCCTGTTCGGCGTCGCGGGCGGCCAGACGGTCAATGTGGCTGGCGGGATCTTCAACTTCGGCACCATGGCCACCCTGGCCAACAAGGCCGACTCGACCGCCCTGCATCTGGCGGCCGGCGCCAGCACGCCCACCCTGCGCAACGACGGCTATATCACCGCCGCCGCTTCGACGAGCCTGGCCAACACCGTCAATGCGATCCGCATCGACGCTGGCGCCAGTCTGCCGTCGTTCACGAACAACGGTTCGATCCTGGCCACCGCAGGCGGCGGCACGGCGAACATCACCGCCCTGGTCGATCTCAGCGGCACCCTGACCTCGATCGTGAACACCGGTTCGTTCCAGGCCAACCTGGTCGCCAACGCTAACGGCGACGCGGTGACGGGCTCCGCAGTCGGCATGGATCTGCGCGCCAACACGACGGGCGTGACCATCACCCAGACCGGGATCCTGAGCCCGACCGACAGCACCCAGCCTGACACCGACAACGACGGCGTCGATGACATCGATGAGCCGGTCATGATCGGCAGCGTTCTGCTGGGATCGGGCGCCGACACCATCAATATCCAGAACGGGGCCTGGGTCGGCGACATCGCCTTCGGCGCCGGCGCGGACAATCTGAACATCACCGGCGGCGCGATCGTCAGCGGCGCCCTGTCGGACACCGACGGCCTGCTCAACGTCAATGTCGCCAACGGCACCCTCGAAGCCCGCCAGACCGGCCAGCTGAACGTCACCGGCCTGAACGTCGGCGCCAACGGCACCCTGCTGGTGGCGCTGGACCCGGCCTCCGGGACGTCGGCGGGCGGCTTCAAGGTCAACGGCACGGCGAACATCGCGGACGGCGCCAACCTGGGCATCCGCTTCACCTCGCTGCTGACGAGCCCGACCCGGTTCACTCTCATCGACGCCACCACGCTGAACTACGGCGCGGTCAATCCGGCCGGGGTGCAGGACAACTCCCCCTATCTGTTCGTCGTCAGCGCCGGCGCCGATGTCGCCGCGGGCGACGTCTACATCGACGCCCGCCGCCGGACCGCTTCCGAGATCGGCATGATCGGGGTCGAGTCCCAGGCCTTTGACGCGGTCTACAGCGGCCTGGCCTCCAACTCCGCCCTGCAGAACGCCTTCCTGTCGGAAACGACCCGGGACGGGCTGATGAACCTGTATGAGCAGACCCTGCCCGACCACTCGGGCGGTCCCCTGCTCTCCCTGGCCAGCGGCGTTGACGCCGTGACCCGCGCCCTGACCGGCCGCAACGCCTCCGCCGGCGTCGGCGAGACCAGCGCATGGGTCCAGGAGATCAATTTCTACGCCGACAAGGACAAGACCGACACCTACGGCTTCCGCTCGGAAGGCTTTGGCGTCGCGGGCGGCGTCGAGACCGGCACCAGCCTTGGCGCCGTGGGCGTGTCCCTGGCCTTCACCTCGTCCGACATCGAGGACCCCGAGGCCGAGGCCCAAGAGATCCTGTCGGCCAGCCTGGTCGAACTGGGCCTCTACTGGCGCGCCCAGGGCCAGAACTGGACGACCTGGGCTCGTGCGGCGGCCGGCTACGCCACCTTCAGCGCCGACCGTTCGCTGGTCGGCGACGGCCTGTATCTGAACAACAAGTCGGACTGGAACGGCTTCACCCTGGCTCTGGCCGGCGGCGCCTCGTACGAGAAGACCTACGGCCGCCTGAACGTCCGTCCGGAAGTCTACGCCGAGTATTTCGGCCTGCATGAAGGCGCCCGCACCGAATCGGGCGGCGGAGACGGCTTCGACCTCGATATCGACGAGCGCGACGGCCACATCCTGACCGGCGTCGCGGCGGTCAACATCGGCTACGGCTTCGGCTCGAACGGCTGGATCCGCCCTGAGGTCCGCCTCGGCTGGCGCCAGAACCTTTCGGTCGATCCGGGCGCCACGACGGCCCGCTTCGTCTCGGGCGGCTCGTCCTTCACCCTGGACCCGACCAACATCGAAGGCGGCGGTCCGATCGCCGGCTTCCGTCTCTCGGTCGGCAACGAACTGGGCATGCTGACGGTCAACGCCGACGCCGAGATGCTGGAAGACTACGTCCGCTACACCCTGCTGCTGCGGGCCAGCTTCCGGTTCTGATCCATCGGATCAGCCTGAATACGAAAAGGCCGCCGGAGCGTTCCGGCGGCCTTTTTGTTTGCCCGGCGGCGCCGGGACGGGCCGATGCGGAGCCTTTGCATTGGCCGGGGGTTGAACAGTCTCGCTTGAAGACGGACCTGCCCTTGCCCTCATTGCTCAAGACGATCCGGCGCCATGCCGCCCGCCTCGGTGATCTGGGTCGAAGACGCTCGTCGCTGCTGCGACGAATCCCGCCCCTCCCCGTTCTGATCGAGACGGCGGCTCGCGTCGGCTACGGCGCCCGGGGTTTCGTCTATGCCTCCGTCGGAGCCCTGACGCTGATGGCGGCGCTCGACATCGGCGGCCGGTCGGTCGGGACGAAGGGGGCGGCGGTCTGGCTGGCACAGCAGCCGTTCGGACGACTGTGGCTCGTTCTGCTCGGCCTGGGTCTTTGGGCGTTCGTCGGCTGGCGGATCCTGCAAGCCGTGTTCGACGCCGACCGAGAAGGCTCCGAACTCCGCGCCATCCTCCTGCGCGGCGGGCAAGCCGTGAGCGGTCTGTTTTATGGTCTGCTGGCCTCGGCTGTCTTCGAGCTGCTGGATGAGGTCGGGCCCTCAATGGCCGTCGAGGACATCGCCGAAAACCAGCGCAAGGCGGAAATCCTTCTGGCCTTGCCGTTCGGTGACGCCTTGCTGATCGGCGTGGGGCTTGTGGTCACGGCCGTCGGGGCCGGAAACATCATCAAAGGCCTCAGCGCCGACTTCGGCGATAGTCTGGCCTGTTCGGAGCGGCTCTGTCGCCGGCTCTCGCTCATCGCACGGACCGGCTATGTCGCGCGTGGCCTGGCCTATCTGCCGCTGGCGGTGCTGGTCATTCTGGCCGGCTGGCATGCACGATCCAGCGATGTCGGCAGCTTCGGGTCGTCACTGGACGCCCTTGAGCGCCAGCCGGGCGGCTCGTGGATGTTGGGGCTCACGGCGCTCGGCCTGATGGCGTTCGGGATGTTCGCCTTCGTCGAGGCCCGATTCCGGAAAATCCGGGCACCCCGGGACCTCAATCCGCTCTGACAGGAAGCGATGGTAGGCGGCGACGGGTTCGAACCGCCGACCCTCTCGGTGTAAACGAGATGCTCTGACCAGCTGAGCTAGCCGCCCTCACCGCGACGCGATCGAACGGAGCTTTTGCCCGTCCCGGCCTAACCGTTCAAGACGCTTTTCAGACCTTCGCCCAGACGGAAGCGGGCGGTGCGCGAGGCGGGGCGGCTGATGGTGGCCCCGGTCTGGGGATTGCGGGCGACGCCGGCCTTGCGGTCCACGACCACGAAGGCGCCGAAGCCGACGATGCGCACGTCGTCGCCCTTCTTCAGGGCCTCGGTGACGGTGTCAGTGAAGGCGTCGAGCGCCAGTCGCGCCTGGTCCCGCGTGATATCGGCGCCCGCGGCCATGGCGGCGATCAGTTCGGCCTTGGTCATTCCGGTCAGCATCCCCCTGTTTGATGCGTTTCCGCATCGCCCCCGAACCCCTCCGGGAATCAGTAAGGACAGGTTTTCGGCTCGCGTCAAAAGAGAAACGCGGCCCGGGAGGTCCCGGACCGCGCTTTTCGTACCTAACGCCGGATCAACCTTGCGGTTAAGAACCGGTCAGTGGCTGACGACCGCCGAACCGTCCGCGGCGGGCGGCGGGGTGGGGTTCAGCGGCTCGGCCGCCTCGTCCCACTCGACCGGGGTCAGGCTGCCGACCAGGGCCCATTTGAGCGCCTCGTCCGCCGTGGAGATCGGCACGATCTCCAGCGCCGACTTCACATTGTCCGGCACGTCGGCCAGGTCCTTCTCGTTTTCCTGCGGGATCAGCACCGTCTTGATGCCAGAGCGCAGGGCCGCGAGCAGCTTCTCCTTCAGGCCGCCGATGGCGGTGACCCGTCCGCGCAGGGTGATCTCGCCGGTCATGGCGATATCCTTGCGGATCGGGATCCCGGTCAGGACCGAGACCATGGCCACCGTCATGGCCACGCCGGCCGAGGGACCGTCCTTGGGCGTCGCGCCATCGGGCACGTGCACGTGGATGTCGGTCTTCTCGAACACCGGCGGCTTGACGCCGATGTTCAGGGCGCGGGCCCGGACGTAGGAGGCGGCGGCGGAAACGGACTCCTTCATCACCTCCTTCAGGTTGCCGGTCACGGTCATGCGGCCGCGGCCCGGCATCTTGATCGCCTCGATGGTCAGGATGTCGCCGCCGAACTCGGTCCAGGCCAGACCGGTGACGATGCCGACCTGATCCTCCTCGTCCGTCTCGCCGTAGCGATACTTCTGGACGCCCGCGTACTCGGCCAGCTTGGCCGCATCGACGGTGATGGAGTCCACGCCGGTCTTGGCCATCTCGCGCACGGCCTTGCGAGCCAGGCCGCCGAAGGCCCGTTCCAGCGACCGCACCCCGGCTTCGCGGGTGTAGTAGCGGATCAGGTCGCGGATGGTCTCGTCCGGCACCACGAACTCCGCCGGCTTCAGACCGTTGTCGGTCGTGACCTTGGGCAGGACGTGACGCTTGGCGATCTCGACCTTCTCGTCCTCGGTGTAGCCGCTGACCCGGATGATCTCCATCCGGTCCATCAACGGTTGAGGCATGTTCAGGCTGTTGGCCGTGGTGACGAACATGACGTTGGACAGGTCGTAGTCGACTTCCAGATAGTGGTCGCCGAACGCATTGTTCTGGGCCGGGTCCAGCACCTCCAGCAGGGCCGAGGACGGGTCCCCGCGCCAGTCGGCGCCCAGTTTGTCGATCTCGTCCAGCAGGATGAAGGCGTTGGTCGTCTTCACCTTCTTCATCGACTGGATGATCTTGCCCGGCATCGAGCCGATGTAGGTCCGGCGGTGACCGCGGATCTCGGCCTCGTCACGCACGCCGCCCAGCGACATACGGATGTACTCACGGCCGGTCGCCTTGGCGATCGACTTGGCGAGCGAGGTCTTGCCGACGCCGGGAGGGCCGACGAGGCACAGGATCGGACCCTTCAGCGAGTTGGTGCGGGCCTGGACGGCCAGATACTCGATGATGCGTTCCTTGACCTTCTCCAGGCCGTAGTGATCCTCCTCGAGGATGTCCTCGGCCTTGTTGAGGTCGATCGGCTTCTGCTTGGTCTTGCCCCACGGGATCGACAGCAGCCAGTCCAGGTAGTTCCGGACCACGGTCGACTCGGCCGACATCGGGCTCATGTTGCGCAGCTTCTTGACCTCGGCCTCGGCCTTGGCGCGGGCTTCCTTGGACAGCTTGGTCTTCCGGATGCGCTTCTCCAGCTCCATGATCTCGTCGCGGGCGTCGTCGGTCTCCCCCAGCTCGCGCTGGATCGCCTTCATCTGCTCGTTCAGATAATATTCGCGCTGGGTCTTCTCCATCTGGCGCTTCACGCGCGAGCGGATCTTCTTCTCGACCTGCAGGACGGAGATTTCGCCCTCCATCAGGCCATAGACCTTCTCCAGACGCGCCGGGACCGCGATGGTCTCCAGCAGAGCCTGTTTGTCGGCGATCTTGACCGACAGATGGGCGGCGACGCTGTCGGCCAGCTTGGACGGTTCGGTGATCTGGGGAATGGAGCTGAGGGCCTCGGGCGGGACCTTCTTGTTCAGCTTCACATAGTTCTCGAACTGCTCGACCACGGCGCGCAGCAGGGCCTCGGACTGGGCCGGTTCGCCGGCTTCGTCCTCGATCGTCTCGGCCTCGGCCTCGAAATACTCCTCGCGGTCGGTGAATTTGGTCAGGCGGGCGCGGCCCTTGCCTTCGACCAGGACCTTCACGGTGCCGTCGGGCAGTTTCAGCAGTTGCAGCACGGTGGCGACGACGCCGACCGGATAGATGGCCTCGGGCGTCGGATCGTCGTCGACGGAGTTCTTCTGGGTGGCGAGCAGGATCTGCTTCTCACCCTTCATGATCTCGTCAAGGGCGCGCACGGATTTCTCGCGACCCACGAACAGGGGCACGACCATGTGCGGGAAAACCACGATGTCCCTCAGAGGCAACACGGGCAGGGTTTTGGTCTCGGTCATTCTACTTACTCCCGGGCCATTGGAGATCTCCGGCCCGTCGCTCCGAAAAGCCCCGCGACATGCAGCGACCCCACGAAACGACCCGTCGATTCCGACGGCGCTCGAGAGAGTATGTGGTCTCACGGCCTCAGGGTTCAAGCGTGACCGGCGAACGGTCCACGGAAGCGTGATCCGCCAGTGACGCTGGACGGTTCAGGCGCGTTTTCCGCCGGGTGCGGAAGAATCGGGCGCGTTCGTTTCGCGCAACGCATTTTGGCCCCGACGGCCTCTGTGGCGTGCGAACCTCACTTTAGGTCGGGTTTTGGACTTAACGGGCGCGATCGGGCCGCGCGCAAGCCGTTCAGAGGAAGCGCAGTTCCTGCAGGTCGACCTCCCGGATCAGCTTCTTGCCGGTGTCGGAATCGATCTGGCGGGCGCGGATCAGGCGGCCGAGCTCGTCGCGTTCGGCCCTGAGCCCCGTGAGGCGCAGCTGCCGCTCGATCTCGTCCAGACGGCGCGAGACATCGACGTCGTCCTCATCGGTGCGGGTGCGGGTCTCGATGCGCTGGCGGTAGAGGGCCATGAGCCGGGCGGCGATATCCGTATAGATATCCGGATCCGGCTTGCCCTCGGACAGGGCGTGGGCCTTGTCCTCGACGGCCTGAAGCGCGGCCTCGGCGGCGGCGACGCGGGACCGGTCCTCCTCCTGCTGGTGCGAAGGCTCGGGCGGCAGCTGGATGTTCTTCATCAGCCCGGGCAGGACAAGGGTCGCCAGCACCAGGGAGACGATGATCACCCCGGCGGCGAGGAAGATGGCGAGGTTGCGCGACGGCATCTCGGACCCGTCCGCCAAAACGAACGGCAGGGTCAGGATGCCGGCCAGGGTGATGGCGCCGCGCACGCCCGCCATCGACATGACCATGGTCAGGCGCAAGCCGACCTTCGGCGGCGGGCCGTCCTCCCGGCGACGCAGCAGGGTCATCTTCAGCGAGGTCCACACCCAGATGAAGCGCAGGGCCGCGAGGGCCGCGACGATGGCGAAGACATAGACCGCCAGCCACCACACCTCGGGACGGCTGGTGCCGGCCACCACCTCGGCGGCGCGCGCCAGGATCGAGGGCATCTGTTCGCCCAGGATGACGAAGATCACCCCGTTGGCGGCGAACTGGACGGTGTCCCAGACCACGGCGCGGCGGATGCGGGTCGTGGCCAGTTGCTGGGTCTGACCGCGCTCGGTGAAGCTCATGGTCACGCCCGCGGCGACGGCCGCCAGAATGCCCGAGGCGTGGACCTCTTCAGCCACCAGATAGGCGGCGAAGGGGATCAGCAGGCTGACGAGGATCTGGGCCCCGACGTCCTCGCCCCACTTCTTCGAGATGAAGTTCTTGGCGGTGGCGATGGCCAGGGTGACGACGATGCCCACGACCACGCCCGCCAGCGCCAGCCAGGCGAAGGTCCCGACCGCATGGCCGATGGAGAAGGCGCCGGTCGTCGCCGCCAACACCGCGATCCGCATACAGGTCAGGCCCGTGGCGTCGTTCAGCATCGCCTCGCCCTCGAGAATATGCATCAGCCGCTTGGGGATGGGCACGCGGGCGGCGATGGCCTGAACCGCGATCGGGTCAGTCGGCGACAGGATGGCGGCGAGCGCGAAAGCCACCGGCAGGGGCATCTCCGGGATCATCCACCAGATCAGGAAGCCCAGCCCGACGACGGTGAACAGCACCAACCCCAGCGCCAGCTCCAGGATCACCGCCCGGTCGCGGAACAGGGCCTCCTTGGGGATCCGCCAGCCGTCGAGGAACAGCAGCGGCGGCAGGAACAGCAGGAAGAAGATGTCCGGCTTCAGGTCGATGGTATGGCCGGTGATCAGGACCACGCCGGCCCCCAGTGCGATCTGCACCAGAGGCAGGGCGATGCGGGTCATCCGCGCCACCGCTCCTGAGACCACGACGGCCAGGAGCAGCAGCAGGACGGTCTCGATCACCGCCATACGGTCAGGCCCCCATGTCGGGATAGAGGCGCTCGAACCGGCCCAGCGCCTGGGGCGCGAGGCGGACGACGACGTGGGTGCGGCCCTCGTCGTCGGTGTCGCGGAAGGTCACCCGTCCGTGCTGATACAGCCAGGCCAGGGCCTCGCCCTGCTCGGGCTCCAGCGTCAGCCGGGTCTCCGGATCGTCGTCGATCAGGGTGGTGATGACCTGACGCAGGGGATCGATCCCCTCCCCGGTCCAGGCCGAGACGGCGACCGCCTTGCCCTCGGCGGCGAGGCGCTCGGCCTGACCGACGATAGCCTCGCGAGCCTCCTCGTCCAGCAGGTCGATCTTGTTCCAGACCTCGAGCACCCGGCGGGTCTTGCCCTCCGGAATCTCGATCTGCTTCAGCACCTGTTCGACGTCCCTCGCCTGCGCCGCGCTGTCGGGCGAGGCGATGTCGCGGACGTGCAGGATCAGATCGGCCTCCCCGACCTCCTCCAGAGTGGCGCGGAAGCTCTCGACCAATTCGTGCGGCAGGTCGGAGATGAAGCCGACGGTGTCCGCGACGATGGCCGGCCGGCCTTGCGGCAGGCGAATGGTGCGCTGGGTGGTGTCGAGAGTGGCGAACAGCAGGTCCTTGGCCAGGACCTCGGAACCCGTCAGCCGGTTGAACAGGGTCGACTTGCCGGCGTTGGTGTAGCCCACCAGGGCGATGGTCGGGAACGGCGCCTTCTGCCGCTGCTTGCGGTGCAGGCCGCGCGTACGCCGCACCTCCTCCAGCTCGCCCTTCAGACGGACGATGCGGTCGGCGATCAGGCGGCGGTCGAGCTCGATCTGGGTTTCGCCGGGGCCGCCGGTCGAGCCGGTGCCGCCGCGTTGCCGCTCAAGGTGGGTCCAGGTGCGGACGAGGCGCGAACGCTCATAGTCGAGCCGGGCCAGTTCGACCTGCAGCCGACCTTCCTTGGTGCGGGCGCGACGCCCGAAGATCTCGAGGATCAGGCCGGTGCGGTCGATGACCTTGCACTCCCACGCCTTCTCCAGATTGCGTTGCTGGACGGGGGTCAGCTGGTCGTCGACGACCACGGCCTCGGCCTCGGCCGCACGGACCAGGGCCGCCAGCTCCTCGACCTTGCCGGCGCCGAACAGGGTGGCGGGGGTCGTCTTGCGGATACGCACGATCTCCTCGGCGCGCACGTCGAGGTCCAGCGCGCGGGCCAGGCCCGCCGCCTCTTCCAGCCGTTCCTCCGCCAGTCGGGAGCTTTCGCTACGCCCGTCCGGATGGATGACGATCGCGCGGATCAGGGGAACGGAATGGTCGATCAGTTTTGAAGTCAAAGGGTCTCTGTCTTTTGGGTTCTGCGACGGCGGCACAGGCGCACGCCGTCATCCCCGAAACGGGGTCCGGTGACGCAATGTAGTGCGCGTCCCCCCGTTTCGGAAGGACAGGTTTCGTATGCGACCGCAGGCGAACCGGGCCGATCAGTCCTCGTCGGCGTCGGGCTCGTAGAGCTGAACCGGGGCCGAGGGCATGATGGTCGAGATCGCGTGCTTGTAGACCAGCTGCGACTGGCCGTCGCGGCGCAGCAGCACGCAGAAGTTGTCGAACCAGGTCACGATGCCCTGCAGCTTGACGCCGTTGACGAGGAAGATCGTCAGCGGGGTCTTGGTCTTGCGGACCGAGTTGAGGAAGGTGTCCTGAAGGTTCTGACGCTTGTCTTGCGACATGGCAGGTTGTTCCTGTTCTTGCTTGTTGCGCCCGCCGGGGAGAACGGGGACCGGATCGAAGCGCCCGGCACCGTCACCTTAGACGCCACGCTCGTGCCGCCGCAACCGGCGCCGTGCCTGATCACCCACATAAAATTCCCCGAGGGGCCAAGGGTCAGCCGGACTTGCGGCCCCGGATAATCACTCCGTGGAAGCCCCCATGATCACTATGCTCAAGATCCAGGGCGTCCATCCCTCCGGCGAAAAGAATGGCGGCGATAATCGACAGATCATAGTCGAACATGACCATCTCCCCTCGCGCCAACCGGTCGAGGGCCCTGGCGCCGGAGGCCTCGCCGACGCCGGAATCGCCGATCGTGATCCGCCCTCCAGCCACCCGCGCAAAACGTTCGTCGCGATAGATGACAAACTGAAGGGTGATGCAGCCGCCAGGCGCCAGGCGCTGGATCAACGCCCTCAGCAGCTCATAGCCGCGCTCGGGCGGGATATGCTGGAAGACGATCAATGACATCAGCCAGTCGAACGACCGATCCGGAAAATCCTTCCTGAAGGTTGCGGTCGGCGGAGCCTGCCGCCGGGCCTCGGCCAGCATGGACTCGGAGATATCGATCCCGACGGCATCGCCGGTCACCTCGCCCAGGGCGCGGGTCAGTCGGCCGACCCCGCAACCAAAATCAAGGGCTGAGGCGGGATCGAAGTCGGGAAACCGCTGCCGAAGAAGCGCCAGCTGCCCATTGACCGTCTCGCGACCGCTTTCGAAGAACTCGCTGCGCGTGGCCTCGGTCAGATTTTCCGTCTTGTATCGCGGATCGGTCAGCACGCCGAAATACGGGTTCAGTCGACCGATCTCTTCCCAATCGCCGTCGGTGTCGCGCGCCTTGGGCGCGTCGACGCGCACGCCGAAGACCAGATCCGCCAGTCGCTCCAGTACTGCCCGCCTCGCCATTTCCTCAGACCGCGTCGCGCCGGGCCGCTTCAATATACCGCGCCCTGAGTCTGGTCGCGACCGGGCCCGGCTTGCCGTCGCCGATCCTCGCCCCGTCGATGGAGATGGCGGGCGTCACGAAGCCGCTGGCCGAGGTGTAGAAGGCCTCCTTCGCGGCCTTGGCCTCGTCCACGCTGAACGGACGCTCGTCCAGCTCGAAGCCTTCGGAGGCCAGGATGTCGAGCACCGCGGCGCGGGTGACCCCGCGCAGGATGTTGGCCTGGGTGTCGCGCGTCCTCAGCTTGCCGGCCTGGTCCACGATCCAGGCGTTGGTCGAGGAGCCCTCGGTCACCAGCCCCATTTCATCGACAAACCACGCCTCGGCGGCGCCGCGCTCCTTGGCGGCCTGCTTGGCGAGAGCATTGGGCAGCAGACCCACGGTCTTGATGTCGCACCGCCCCCAGCGGATGTCCGGCTGGGTGATGACCGCCACGCCCTTCGCGGCCTGGGCCTCGGAGCGGGGGTAGTTCAGGTTCTTCGCGGTGACGATGACGCTGGGCGGCGTGCCCTCGGCGGGAAAGGCGTGGTCACGCCGGGCCGTGCCGCGCGTGACCTGCAGATAGACCAGCCCGTCGCGCACCCGGTTCCTCCGGATGGTCTCGCGCAGGACCCGGGTCAGGGCTTCCTTCGTCATCGGGGCGGGAATGCGCAGCTCCGAAAGGCTGCGGCCCAGCCGGGTCATATGACCCTCGTAGTCGGCCAACAGCCCGTCGAACACAGCCCAGACCTCATAGACGCCATCGGCGAACTGGAAGCCGCGATCCTCGATATGGACCGTGGCCTGTCCGTGCGGCTGGTACTGGCCGTTGACGTAGGCGACGCGTGACATCAGTCCAGACTTCCTTCGTCGTCATCCCCGCCGCGCGACGGCGAAACGCCCAGCGACTTGAGCTTCCTGTGCAGGGCCGAGCGCTCCATGCCGATGAAGGCTGCGGTGCGCGAGATATTGCCGCCGAAGCGCATGATCTGGGCGGCCAGGTATTCGCGCTCGAACACCTCCCGAGCCTCACGCAGAGGCAGGGCGATGGTGCGTTCGGCTCCCATGGAGGCGCCGGAGTTGGACGAGGCCACCTCCTGCGGCAGCATCTCGGCGCTGATCGGGTCGTTGAGGTCGCCGGTCGCCAGGATCAGCAGCCGCTCGACGTTGTTCCTCAGCTGGCGGACGTTGCCCGGCCAGGGATGGACCTGCAGCACGGCGACGGCGTCGTCGCCCATACGCCGGCGCGGCAGCCCCTGGGAGCTCGACAGGCTGTCGATGAAATAGTCGACCAGTTCGGAGATGTCCTCACGGCGTTCCGACAGCGGCGGGACGCGGATCGGCACCACGTTCAGGCGGTGGAACAGGTCCTCCCGGAAGCGCCCCTCGGTAATCTCGACCTTCAGGTCGCGCGAAGTCGAGGTGACGACGCGCACATCGACCTGGACGTCCTGCTCGCCGCCGACCCGGCGGAAGCGCTGGTCGACCAGGACGCGCAGGATGCGGCTCTGGCTCTCGCGCGGCATGTCGCCGACGTCGTCGAGATACAGGGTGCCGTTATGGGCGCGCTCGAACACCCCGATCTTGCGCGGGCGGCCGTCTGCGCCCTCCTCACCGAACAGTTCGACGTCGAGGCGTTCGGGGGTCATACCGGCGGCGGAGATCGCGACGAACTCGCCACGGCCGCGCGGACTGGCCTCGTGGATCTGGCGCGCGACCAGCTCCTTGCCGGAACCGGGAGGACCCGAGATGAGCACGCGGCTGTTGGCCGGAGCCACCTTGGTGATGGTCGAGCGCAGGGCCTGGGCCGCCGCCGATCGGCCGATCAGGCCCGTGGGCACCGAGGCCTGGGCCCGCAGGCGGCGGTTCTCGCGCTTGAGGGTCGCGGCCTCCAGCGCCCGCTCGATGACCACCACAAGCCGGTCCGACTTGAACGGCTTTTCGATGAAGTCATAGGCGCCGCGCTTCAGGGCGCTGACGGCGGTTTCGATATTGCCGTGGCCGGAGATCATGACGACCGGCAGATCGGCGTCCAGCTCCTTGACCATGTCGAGCAGCTCCAGCCCGTCCATGCCGCCGCCCTGCATCCAGATGTCGAGCACCAGCAGGGTGGGCTTGCGCGCCCGGATGCCCGCCAGGGCCTCCTCGGCGTTGGAGGCCACGCGCACGGCGTGGCCCTCGTCCTCGAGCAGGCCCGAGACCAGTTCGCGAATGTCCGCCTCGTCATCGACGATCAGGATGTCAGCGCCAGTAGAACGCATATCGCCTCACTATTCGGCCGCGACCACACCGGACGCGCGGGCGTCTTCGGCAGCCTTGGGGTGGGGGTTCAGGGGGAAGATCAGACAGACCCGCGCGCCATGCAGGGTCTCCGCGTCGGCCAGCTTGAGCTCGCCGCCATGGTCCTCGCAGATGCGTTTGACGATGGCGAGGCCCAGGCCGGTGCCCTTCTCGCGGGTGGTGACATAGGGCTCGGTCAGACGGTCGCGGTCGCGGGCGGGCAGGCCCTTGCCGTCGTCCTCGATGACGAAGGTCGCGATACCGTTTTCGACCGAGAGCTTCGCGATGATGGCCGGCGCGGTCTCATCCACCTCGGACGCGCCGAGCCGCCGGGCGGCTACGGCCTCGCCGGCGTTCTTGAGGATGTTGGCCAGGGCCTGACCGACCATGCGGCCGTCGGCCTGGAACTTCACATTGGGCAGGGGCTCGACCAGTTCGACGGCGATGTCGGGCGCGGCGACCCGCTGGGCGAAGACGGCTTCGCGCAGGAGCTCGGCCGGGTTCTCCGCCGTGAAGCGCGGCGTCGGCATCCGGGCGAAGGACGAGAACTCGTCGACCATCCGGCCGATATCGCCGACCTGGCGAATGATCGTGTCGGTGCAGCGGTCGAAGACCTCGACGTCGTCGCCGATGCGCGCGCGATACTTGCGCCGCAGCCGCTCGGCCGACAGCTGGATCGGGGTCAGGGGGTTCTTGATCTCGTGGGCGATGCGGCGGGCCACGTCGCGCCAGGCGGCATTCCGCTGCGCCGTGACCAGACGGGTGATGTCGTCGAAGGTCAGGACCATCTCCCCGCCCTGCCCGCCCTCGATGCGGACGCGCAGCCGCCGGGTCTCGCCCTCGCGCGCGACGTCGATGTCTTCCTCGATATGGGCCTCGACCCGGCCGACCAGCTCCGACAGTTCGGGCGCCACCTGGGCCAGGGGCTTGCCGTGGACTTCGGACTCGTCGATCGACAGCAGTTGCAGGGCGCTGTCGTTGATGGCCGAGACCCGGCCGCGCCGGTCCAGACCGATGACGCCCGCGCTGACGCCGGACAGGACGGTCTCGATGAACAGGGTGCGCGACTGGGCGTCTTCGCTGGCCGTCTTCAGCGCCGCCTGCTGGTGCTCCAGGTCGCCGGTCATGCGGTTGAAGGCCTCGGACAGGTCGGCGATCTCGCCGGGGGCGCCCTGGTTGTCGACGCGGGCGCTCAGGTCGCCGCCCGCCACCTGGTCCGCCGCCTTGATCAGCCGGCCGATGGGGCCGGAGATAGCGCTGGCCGCCGACATGCCCAGCCACACGGCGCCCACCAGCACCAGCAGCGCCGTCTCGAGATAGCTGAGGGCGAAGGCCGACTGGATGCGGGCGCGGCTTTCCTCGGCCTCGCGATAGCCCTGGATCGACTGGGTCGCCGACCGCATCTGGGCCACCAGACCCGGGGCCAGCGGCCGCACGACATAGAGATAGGCGTCGCCATAGCCCGGCAGCGGATACAGGGCCCGCACGGTGTCGGGGTTCTCGGTGACCGAGACCGGGGCGTCCTGACCCTCGGCCGCGATCTCCAGCGCCGAGCGCGGCGGGGCGACATAGGGCGGCGCGCCCGGCAACTCGCCGCGGGCCAGAACCTCGCCGTCGCCGTTCAGGATATAGACGGCCGGATAGCCGAAGAAATCCGCGACCTGGGTCAGGGCGCCAGTGAACTGGATGCGGTTGTCGAACAGCTGACGCACGCCGCCCAGCTCGTTGGACATGGCCCCCAGGTCGCGCGTCATGTCGCCCCCGACGTCCGCGATATAGGCCCTGCCGATCAGGGACCCGTTATCGACGGCGTCCTGAACGTTCTTGCTGAACCACTGATCGACGCCCCGGTTGACCAGGACGCCGAACACCAGGGCGATCAGGATGGCCGGCACGACCGCCACCAGCGAGAACAGGGCGACGAAGCGCAGGTGCAGTCGGGCGCCCGGATCGCTGCGCCGGGCGCGGGCCAGCCGCATCACCTGGGTCCCGATGATGACCGCCAGGCCCCCGATCAGGATCAGGTTGGCCAGAAGGATGAAGAGGACCGCCTGACCGGCCACCGCACGGGCGCCGCCGTCGACGCCGGCCCCGGGCGCGACCGCCACCAGCCAGATCGCCGCCGCCGCCACGATGACCGCGATGCCGTAGGCCGCGCCGAACAGGGCGCGCGCGCGTCCGGCCGCGAACCGCGCCCACAGGCTGGGCTCGGTCTCGGTCGCCGTCAGGGCTTCATTATCGGCGCCCGGCAGGGAGGCGGGTGTGTCCGTCATGCCGCATCAGCTTCAACCAGCTGTGGCGAAAACTCAACAGGAGAGTTGCCGAAATGAGCCATTGGTAACCAAAGGTTTTTCAGCTCCCGGATCACGCTTTCGGGATCGTCCAGCCGGCACAGTCGCGACTTGGCCGCGCGGCGCTCCGCCGGGTCGGCGGGCCAGGGCGCCTGTTCGACGTACCAGCCCAGATGTTTGCGGAACATCTTCAGCCCCACCGGTCCGTCGTAAAAGGCGACGGAGGCCTTCAGATGCTCGGCGACGATGGCCAGCCGCTCCTCCGGTCCGGGCTCCTCCAGCTCGGTTCCGTCGGCCAGTGCGCGATCCAGATGGGCCGCCAGCCAGGGTCGGCCATAGACGCCGCGTCCCAGCATCAGGGCGTCGGCGCCGGAGCGCTCCAGCGCCTCGCGGGCCTGTCCGGCGGTGATGATGTCGCCGTTGACGATGACGGGGATGCCGACGGTCGCCTTGACCTCCCCCACCGCGTCCCAGTCGGCGATCCCGGTGTAGAACTGCTGGCGCGTGCGGCCGTGGACGGTGACGGCGGCGACGCCCAGCGCCTCGGCGCGTCTGGCCAGCCAGGCGGCGTTCCTGCTGTCGTCGTCCCAGCCGAGACGCATCTTGACCGTCACCGGGCGGCTGACGGCCCCGACGGCGGCGGCGATCAGGCGCGAGGCCAGATCGGGGGTGCGCATCAGGGCCGAGCCCGAGGCCGCGCCCGTGACCTCCTTGGCCGGGCAGCCGAAATTCAGGTCGATGATGTCGGCGCCCGCGGCCTCGGCCATGCGCGCGCCCTCAGCCATCGCGCCGGGATCGCGGCCGACCAGCTGGATCACCGTCAGGGGCAGGCCGCCGCCGACCGCCGCGCGCCGCACCACATCAGGCCGCCCGCGCGCCAGTTCGGCCGAGGCCACCATCTCGGTCGCCACATAGGCCGCGCCCAACTTCGAGGCGAGCAGACGGAACGGCAGGTCGGTGACCCCCGTCATCGGAGCCATCAGCACCCGGCCGGCGATCTCCACGTCGCCGATCTTGAGGCCATGCCCCAAAGTGTTGCGCGAACTGTCCGTCATCGGCCCTTTCCGCCGTCTTCAGCCCCTCTCGTCAAGCCGAACCGGGGCGATTAGAAGGCCGCCATGACATTCGCCGCCATCGTCGTCGCCGCCGGAACCGGCTCCAGAGCCGCCAACGCCGCCGGAGTGGCCAAGCAATGGCGGTCGCTGGGCGGCAAGCCCGTGCTGCGCTGGTCCGTCGAGGCCCTGCTGGCGGCAGGCGCCGAAGACGTCGCCGTCGTGGTCTCGCAAGACGGGCATGAGACGGCCGAGGCGGCGCTGTCGGGCCTGACCGGCTGGCGCTCCGTCACCGGCGGCGCGACCCGGGCCGAGTCGGTGCGTGCGGGCTTGGCCAGCCTGACCGGCCCCGCCGACCAGATCGTCCTGATCCATGACGCGGCCCGCCCCCTGCTGGGCGCGCCCGTGATCCAGCGTCTGCTGAGGGCCCTTGAAACAGCCGACGGCGCCCTGCCCGCCCTGCCCGTCGCCGATACGCTCAAGAAGACCTCGGGCGAGGCCATCACCGGCACGGTCGACCGTAACCACCTGTGGCGCGCCCAGACCCCCCAGGCCTTCCGCCGCGACCGCCTTGAAGCCGCCTGGGCCAACTGGTCCTCCGCCGAGAGCCCCACCGACGACTGCGCCGTGGTCGAGGCCGACGGCGGCAAGGTCGTGGTCGTCGAGGGCGACGCCCGACTGATGAAACTGACCTTCCCCGAGGATTTCGCCATGGCCGAGGCCCTGATCGCCGCCAGCACCCGGATGCAGACCCGCGTCGGCTCCGGCTTCGACGCCCACCGCTGGGGTCCTGGCGGCTCGGTCTGGCTGTGCGGCGTGGAGATCCCCCACGACCAGACCCTGATCGGCCATTCCGACGCCGACGCCGGCCTGCACGCCCTGACCGACGCCATCCTCGGCGCGCTTGGCGACGGCGACATCGGCGACCACTTCCCGCCCACCGACCCGAAGTGGAAGGGCGCGTCCTCGGACCGCTTCCTCGAATATGCGGCTGAGAAGGTCACGGCGCGCGGCGGTCGCATGGTCCATGTCGACGTCACCCTGATCTGCGAGCGGCCCAAGGTGAAGCCGCACCGTCAGGCCATGCGCGAGCGTGTCGCCGCCATTCTGTCCCTGCCCCTCGACGCCGTCAGCGTGAAGGCCACCACGACCGAGGCCATGGGCTTCACCGGCCGCGGCGAAGGCCTGGCCGCCCAGGCCGTCGCGACGATCGAGCTGCCCGCCCCCTGACCTATTCCTGGGCCCACTGGGCCTTCAGGTGCCGCCACAGCGAGCCGAACAGGTTCACATAGTCGTCGGTCCAGGGCCGGACCTTCGGGTCGGGCAGACGCTCCCACCGGCGATCGGCCTGGAACTCGGCCAGCCCTTCCTCGGTCGGCGACAGGATCAGCACCTCGGTCGAGGCCTCGGCCAGGTCCGGCGCGTTGGCGTTCTCCATATACAGCTGGTGCAGGTGCGGCGCCTTCAGCGCCCGCGCCGCCGCCTCGGCCGGGCCGGTGATGTCGAGGTTGCGGTTCGACAGATGCAGGATGACCACGCCGGTCGGCTTGAGCAGCTTCAGATAGCCGGCGATGGCTTCTTCCGTCAGCAGATGGGTCGGCACCGAGTCCGATGAGAAGGCGTCGATCAGCAGCAGGTCGTAGGTCCCCGCCGGCTGCTTGACCAGCGACAGACGCGCGTCGCCCAGCACCGTGTCGATCGCCCCGCCCGGCCCGTTCTGCTTCGCGCAGCCGTTGATGAAGGTGAACCATTTCGGATCGCGCGACAGCCTGTCGACCATCGGGTCGATCTCGAAGAAGGTCAGCCGGTCCTCGGCGCGCTTGTAGCCCGCCATGGCGCCGGAGCCCTGCCCGACCACCCCCATGCGGACGCCCCAGGCGCGGTTCTGCACCACCTGGGTGACCTGGCCGATCGGGCCTGCGGGCGAATAATAGAGCGTCGGCGTACAGGCGAAGGCCGGGTCGCGCGCCTGTCCCCCGTGCAGGGTCGTCCCGTGCATCAGCACATGGACCTTGCCGCCCATCCGGTCGTCGCTTCGGTCGGCGACCCGCATGACGCCGAAGAAGCTGCGCTCCGTCAGGGCCCAGTCATAGCCCCTGCCGATGGACAGGGTGACGATGGCGATCAGGGCGCTGATGATCACATAGGCCGGCATCCGGTCGCGGATCAGGAAGGCGGCGATCATGGCGAACAGCAGGATCAGCTGGGTCGTCTGCTCGAACGAGGCGCTGACGTTGCGGCTCCAGGCCCAGGCGAAGTCCCAGCGCGCGTCGAACACGCCCTTGAGCACGATGGGCGCCAGGCAGATCAGGATCGCCGCGACGAACGCATAGACCTCCCACTTGCGGATCGGCGTCTTGCTGTTCGGCCGAGCCAGACCGACCAGGACCAGCACGAGCGGATATTCCAGCACCGTCCTGAAGATCACCGGCGCCAGCAGGGCCGTGAAGGCGCCCCCGACCACTCCGCCCAGCGACATCAGCAGATAGAACTCGGTCAGCCTGTCGGGCGCCGGTCGCCGGGCCGCCAGCCGTTGGTGACACATCAGGGCCAGAAAGAAGAAGGCCGTCAGGTGCAGGCCGAACATCATCGCCCAGTTGCCCGACCGCGAGGCGGTCATGGAGATGCAGACGATCCCCACCGCCGCCGCGATCATCAGGGTGATCTGCAACGGAATGACCGGCTTGTTCTGGAAGGCGATGACGAAGGTCAGCAGATAGAGCGCCAGCGGGATCACCCACAGGAAGGGCGCCGAGGCGACGTCGGTCGACAGATGGGCGGTCACCCCCAGCATCAGGCTGGACGGTCCGGCGGCCAGCAGCACCAGCACCGCCTTCTCGCGCCAGGCGATGGGCGGGCTGACCGGCAGGGCCTCGGACACGCTTTCCTGCAGGTCCACACGCCGGCGCCAGACGACCCAGGCCAAGGCCACGACCATCAGCATGAAGCTCGCATAGCCGCCGCTCCAGCTCGCCCTCTGGCCGGACAACGACATCAGCGGCTCGATCACGACCGGATAGGCCAGCAGGGCGAGGAAGCTGCCGAGGTTGGAGGCGGCGTAGAGAACATAGGGGTTCTGGCCGTCCGCATGCCCGACGCGGACCCGGGCGTACCAGGCCTGCAGCAGGGGCGCGGTCGCCGACAGGACTGCGAACGGCGCCCCGACCGACAGGGTCAGGGTGGCCAGCAGCCAGCCGATCGGCGCTGCCGGGTTCGGCTCGCCCAACAGGCCGCTGATCTTCAACGGCAGGAACATCCCGGCCAGCAGCAACAGGGCCAGATGGATGGCCAGCTGCGTCCGCACCGCCTTCAGCCGCTGCAGGGCGTGGGCATAGGCGTATCCGGCCAGAAGCGCGGTCTGGAAGAAGACCATCGAGGTGTTCCACACCGACGGCGAACCGCCCAGCATCGGCAGGACCAGCTTGGTCACCATCGGCTGGACCACGAAGACCAGGGCCGCCGAGGTGAAGATGGCCACGGCGAACAGGATCGGTATCACCGGATCGCGTGAAGCCCCGCGGGGCGGCTGGGCGGCGAGGCTGTCGATGTCGGCGTCGGTCATAGGCGCTCCGTCACGGTCCGGCCGGTCGACAGACAGGCGGTCTGTGGTCACCCTAGGCCGACTCGTTTGTGCCGCGGATAGGACAATGTTTCCTGAAGACGTCGAAAGCCTCGCCCGGGCGGTAATCGCCGCCGCGCTCGAGAACGAGGTGATGATTGCCACGGCCGAGAGCTGCACCGGCGGCCTGGTGGCGGGCGCCCTGACGGCGGTGGCCGGATCGTCGGCGGTCGTCGACCGCGGCTTCGTCACCTATTCGAATGAGGCCAAGGCCCAGATGCTGGGCGTGCCGATGGCGCTGATAGACGACCACGGCGCCGTGTCGGAGCCGGTCGCCCGCGCCATGGCGGTGGGGGCGGTGGCCCAGTCGCGCGCCGCCCTGGCCGTGTCGATCACAGGCATCGCCGGCCCCGGCGGCGGTTCGGCGGAAAAGCCGGTCGGCCTGGTGCATTTCGCCGCGGCCTGCGCCGACGGGGTGGTGCATGCAGAGCACCGCTTCGGCGACCTGGGGCGCGAGACGGTCCGACTGGAAAGCGTCAGGGTCGCCCTGGCCATGCTGCTGTCGCGGCTCCGGGCGTGATCATCGACGCGCGCGGCCACCGCTGCCCCGTCCCGTCGCTGCGGCTGAGGAAGGCGTTGGAGGGGGTCGCGCCGGGAACCCGTGCGACCTTGCTGGCCACCGATCCCATGGCGCGGATCGACGTGCCCTTCCTGATGAGCGAGCTGGGCGGTCGGGTGGTCGAGACGACGGAGGCCGACGGCGTCCTGACGCTTGTCGTCCAGACGTCTAGCGACGGGACTGGCGCCGTTCCGACAGGCTGACGACGCGGGCGCTGTCGCCGCCCTCGGGCTGGGCGTCCGGCTTGCCGCGCGTGCGCCAGGCGATCTCCATCTCGGTGGCGAAGGCGCCGCCGTAGAAGATGGCGTTGATGTTCCACGACAGCCAGATCAGCAGCACCACCACAGCGCCGACCGAGCCGTAGGTCGCGCCCAGCGAGGCCACCTGCTCGACATAGATGGCGCAGAGCCAGGACGAGATCATCGACATCACCGTCGCCACCACCCCGCCAGTGATCGACGGCGCCCAGGCGACCTTGGACCGGTGCGACATGGCGTAGCGGTAGAGCAGCGACAGACCAAGCGCGAGGCCGAGAGCGGGCCAGACACCGTCCAGCGGCAGGGAATGCCCCCGAACCTGCTCCGAAGTGTGCTCCATCAGCCGCGAGGTCACGACCGCGCCCGACACCACGGTGAACAGGACGAAGGCGAACAGGGCCACGAAGAAGGCCAGCAGATTGAATTTGAAGAAGCCGTGCGGCTCGGTCTCGTCATGAATCAGGTTAAGACCCGCCAGCAAGGCCTTGAATCCACGGTGCGCGGCATAGGCGCCGATGAACAGGGCGAAGGCGCTCTGGGCCGAGACGGTGCGCGCCCCGACGCTGGCCAGACGCTCGACCTCCTGCTGGAAGATGGCGCGGGCGGCGTGCGGCAGCATGTCGGCCAGCGCGACGGCCTGTTCGCTGACCTGGCTGATCGACAGCACGGCCTTGTAGAAGCCGATCAGGATGGCGATCGCCGGAAACACCGCCAGCAGGGCGAAGAAGGACACCCCGCCCGTGTAGAGCATCACGTCGCGGCCCCAGCTGCGCGTGAAGGCCCGAACCGCCAGCTTTCCCCAGAAGGCCGGAGACAACCTGCCCTGATGACCTTCGGTCGCGACGTCTGTCGTCTGTCCGCTCAAGCCGGCCCCACAGCACTACCAAGCGGGCGACTCTTAGCGGAAAATGCGCGGGAGGGAAGCGTACGAAAGTCTGACAAAGTTTTCCCCCGGCAGCCCTGCATTGCCGTTGCGTCGGCGGGGCGGCCGTCGTTATGGTCCGCCGACTTCGCGCGGGGCTTAAACCCGTGGTTTTGCGAGGCTTAGGAGACGACTAATTGGGCCCCGATCCTCGCGTTCTGGTCGTCGCTGAGACGGACGATCTGGTCGGACCCCTGTGTCGCGGCCTCGACGCCCTCGGCTGGCGGACCCTGACCGCGCGTTCGGCGCCCGCCGCCGTCGCCGCCCTGGACGACTTCACCCTCGAAGCCGCCGTGCTGGACGCCACCCACCCCGGCTTCCCCGAGATCGCCCAGCTGCTGCGCGAGGCCGCCGGCGACCGGCGTCTGTCGATCATCGCCATCGGCAAGGCCGCGGACGCGCCGGGCGTCGATCTGGCCATGTCCGAGCCGCCGCACCCGGCCCAGGCCGCGCTGCGCATCGAGCACCTGATGCGCGCCGCCATTGCGGAAGAAGAGTTCCGCCTGCGTCAGGCGACCTTCGCCCTGCAGGGCGCGACCCTGACCATCGAACAGGCCGATCCGGCCCCGCTCAAGATCCTGGTCGCCGGCGGCGCCGATCCGCGCTTCATCGCCCTGTCCAACGCCCTGACGGCGGCGGGCGCAGAGGTGGTCGCGGCGCCGACCCCCTATACGGCATTCGACTATCTGCATGAGGCGGCCTTCGACGCCGCGGTCCTGTGGGGCGCGCCCGACCATGCGCCGGCCCTGTCGATCGCGGCCGGGATGAAGCGCAACACCCGCCTCTATCACATCCCCCTGATCCTCTATCTGCGCAGCGCCGGCGAGATCAATCTGGCCGAGCTCTACAACCGGGGCTTCGCCGACATCGCCGCCGCCGACACGCCCGAGGCCGAGACCGCATCCCGCGTCCTGGGTCTGGCCGCCTCGCACCGGCGGCATCAGGCCATCCGCAAGGCGCTGGAGACGGCGCGCGGCTCGGGTCTGATGGACTCCTCGACCGGCCTGTTCACCCGCGAACTGTTCGCCTCCCACCTAGCCCGTCTGGCCGAGGGGGCGAAGTCACGCCGCCGGGCCCTGTCGGTCTGCGTCCTGCGCGTCGCCGACAGCGACAGCCTGGCCCACGCCCGCGCGGGCGGCTGGCTGGACCGGGCCATGCCCCAGATCGGGGCCATGGTCTCGCGACTGGTGCGGGTCGAGGACACCGCCGCCCTGCTGGCGCCCGAGGTCTTCGCCCTGGCCCTGCCCGCCACCCCCGGCCCCGCCGGACGGCTGGCCGCCGAGCGCATCGCCGCCGTGGTCGGCTGCACCGCCTTCGACGCCGGCCCCGAGCGTTCGCCCTTCGTGGTCGAGTTCGACGTCGGCTCGGCCGAGGTCTCCCCCGGCGAAAGCCCCGCCTCTGTGCTCGAACGCGCCTCGGCCGACCTGTCCCGCCGCAAGCATGAAGCGGCAAGGGCGGCGGCCGCCGCCGCACACTCCTGACCTGAACTAGGCCGCCCCCGCCACCCGCGCCAGATCGGCGGTGATGCGTTCGGCGACCTTCAAGCGGTCCTCCGGCGTCGGCCAGTCGCCCATGACGACGATCTTCTGATCCGGGCGGATCTTCCAGAAGGCGTGGTTCTTCTGGATCAGGCCCACCAGCCCCATCGGGTTGGGGAAGCTGTTGTTGCGCAGGGTCATGACACAGCCCTTGGGCCCGATGTCGATGCGTTCGATACAGGCCGTCTTGCAGCTGGCCTTGACCCCGACGATGCGCAGCAGCTGCTTCGCCTCGTCCGGCAGCGGGCCGAAGCGGTCGATCAGCTCGGCGGCCAGGGCCTCGCGCTCCTCGGTGCGTTCGGCGTCCGACAGGCGGCGATAGAGGCTCAGACGAACGTTGAGGTCCGGGACGTAATTTTCTGGAATCAATACGGCCGCGCCGACATTGATGGCCGGAGACCAGCCGCGGTCGACGACCTCCTCGCCCGCTTCGCGCAGACTGGCCACGGCGTCTTCCAGCATCTGCTGATAGAGTTCGACCCCCACCTCGCGGATATGGCCCGACTGCTCGTCGCCCAGCAGATTGCCGCCGCCGCGCTGGTCCAGATCGTGCGAGGCCAGCTGGAAGCCGGCGCCGAGATTGTCCAGCGACTGCAGCACCTGCAGACGCCGCTCGGCCGACAGGGTCAGGGGCCGCTTCGGATCCGTGGTCAGATAGGCGAAGGCGCGCGCCTTGGACCGCCCGATCCGGCCGCGGATCTGGTGCAGCTGCGCCAGGCCGAACATGTCGGCCCTGTGCACGATCAGGGTGTTGGCGGTCGGGATGTCGATGCCGCTCTCGACGATGGTGGTCGAGACCAGCAGGTCGTACTCGCCGTCGTAGAAGGCGCTCATCACGTCTTCCAGCTGGGTGGGCGACATCTGGCCGTGCCCGACCACGAACTTGATCTCGGGGACCTGTTCGCGCAGGAATTTCTCGATGTCCGGCAGGTCCGACAGGCGCGGACAGACGTAGAAGGCCTGACCCCCGCGATACTTCTCGCGCAGCAGGGCCTCGCGGATCAGCACCTGATCCCAGGGCGTGACATAGGTCCGCACGGCCAGACGATCGACCGGCGGGGTGGCGATGATCGACATCTCGCGGATGCCCGACAGGGCCATCTGCAGGGTGCGCGGAATGGGCGTCGCGGTCAGGGTCAGCAGGTGCACATCGGCGCGCAAGCTCTTGAGCTTCTCCTTGTGCTTTACCCCGAAATGCTGCTCCTCGTCGACGATGACCAGGCCCAAGTCCTTGAAGCCGACCTGTTCGGCCAGGACCGCGTGGGTCCCGACCACGATCTCGAACGACCCGTCCTTCAGGCCCGCGCGGCTTTCGGCGGCGTCCTTGGCGGTGACCATGCGCGACAGGTGGCGCACGGTGATCGGCCAGCCGGCGAAGCGTTCGGAGAAGGTCTTGAAATGCTGGCGCGCCAGCAGGGTCGTCGGGCAGACGACGGCGACCTGCTGACCGCTCATGGCCACCACGAAGGCGGCGCGCAGGGCCACCTCGGTCTTGCCGAAACCCACGTCGCCGCAGATCAGGCGATCCATCGGCGTGCCCTTGCCCAGATCCTCCAGCACGTCGCCGATGGCGTTGAGCTGGTCGTCGGTCTCCTCATAGGGGAAGCGGGCGCAGAACTCGTCGAACAGCCCCTGCGGCGGGGTGATGGCGTCCGAGACCCGCAGCGCACGCTTGGCGGCCAGGGCGATGAGCCCCTCGGCCATTTCGCGCAGCCGCGCCTTGGCCTTGGCCTTGCGCCCCTGCCAAGCCGCGCCGCCCAGACGGTCCAGCTGGACGTCTTCGGAATCCGTGCCGTAGCGGGTCAGAAGGTCGATGTTCTCGACCGGCAGGAACAGCTTGGAATCGCCGGCGTACTGCAGCTCGAGGCAGTCGTGGGGCGCGTCCTGGATCTCCAGCGTCTTCAGCCCCTCATAGCGCCCGATGCCGTGATCGAGGTGGACGACGAGGTCGCCGGTCGTCAGGGCCGAGGCCTCGGCGAGGAAGTTGGACGCACGACGCTTGCGCTTGGGCCGCGCCAGCCGGTCGCCCAGCATGTCGGTCTCGGAGATGACCGCCAGACTGTCCGTCGTGAAGCCGTGCTCCACCGGCAGGACGGCGCGCAGATACAGGTCCTTCGGCGCCGACTGCACATCGGCCCAGTCGCGCACGGCGACGACGTGATCCAGCCCGTGGTCGGCCAGCATGACCGACAGACGCTCGGACGAGCCCTCGGTCCAGGAGGCGAACAGTACCCGCTTGCCCTGCTCTTTCAGCGCCGCGGCGTGATGGGCGACGGCCTCGAACAGATTGACGCTGTCCTGCGCCCGCTCGGCGGCGAAGGTGCGCCCCAGACGGCCGCCTGCGTCTTCGCCTGTGGTGTCGAACGGCGTCAGACGGCGGACATCGCGGCCCGCGAGCGCGCTGTTCCAGTCCCCCTCGGGCAGATAGAGCCGGTCCGGCGGCAGGGCGCGGTTGGCGGCGCCGCCCTTGGTCAGGGAGGCCTCGCGCCGGGCCTCATAGGCGTCCTTGGCCAGGGCCCAGCGTTCGCCCCGCGCCGCCTCGGCCTGGTTGTCCAGGAAGACGGCCGCATCGTCGGGCAAATAGTCGAACAGGGTCTCGAGGTTCGGATAGAGCAGCGGCAGCCAGTGCTCCATCCCCTGACGCCGCGCCCCTTCGGACACGGCGACATAAAGGGGATCGTCCCCGCCCGCGCCGAACAGGCCCAGATAGCCGGTGCGGAAGCGCGAGATGGTCTCAGCGTCCAGCAGGGCCTCGGACACCGGCGACAGGGAGATCTTCTTCCTCTGCCCCGTCGAGCGCTGGGTCGCCGGGTCGAAGGTGCGGATCGATTCCAGTTCCGAGCCGAACATGTCCAGCCGCACCGGCTCTTCAAAGCCCGGCGGGAAGACGTCGATGACCCCGCCGCGCACGGCGTATTCGCCGCGCTCATTGACGGTGGAGGCGCGCATATAGCCGTTGGTGGCGAAGTATTTCTCGAGCGCCGCCTGATCCAGATCGCGGCCCACGGCGGCGTCGAACCCGGCCGAGGCGGTGACCTCCTGCGGCGGGGTGCGCTGCATGGCGGCGGCGATGGTGGTGACGACCAGCAGGGGGTTGGGCGAGCGCGCCGGCCGTCCGGCCAGCTCGGTCAGGGCCGCCATCCGCTCGGCCGACACCGACGACGTCGGGCTCAGCCGGTCATAGGGCAGACAGTCCCAGGCCGGAAACTCGAGAACTTCAATATCTTTCGCGAAGAAGCGGAAGGCTTTGGCGAAGTTTCCGGCGCGTTGATAGTCGCGGGCGATGAAGACGGCGGTCCCGCCGGACTTCTGCAGTCGTTCGGCGACGGTCAGGGCGTCGAGACCCTCCGGCGCCCCGCCCAGTTCGATATCCTGACGCGCCACTCAGCCGATCCCCTGCTGGACGGCATGGGAGACGTGCTCTTTCACGAAGGCGCGGATGCGGGCCATCAGGGGGGTCTCATGCTCGGCCGGCGTCGGCGCCGTCTCGATGATCCAGCTGTAGAGCTCGTGGTCGTTATCCTGCATCAACAGGCCCTCGAACTCGGTCAACTCGGCGTCCGTCAGCGCAGGGCCTTCCTGCTCGATGAACGGCCCCAGCACCATGTCGGCTTCACGGAAGCCTCGACGCCAGGCGCGAAAGCGCGCGCGAGACAGGCGGGTCTGGTCACGGTCATCAGTCATGAGGCGCGGGATATAGCGAGCGTCGCGCCGCGCCGCCAGCCGTACCGGCGTGAGGAACGGACGCCTGCTGCCGTCTTTAGGCCGGCCAGATCGCCTTGATCTTGTCGGTCAGGGCCTTGCGCTCGGCCAGCCCCTTGTCGCCGCCGTTGATGCGCAGGGTCACCTTTGACACGCTGTCCGTCTGGGCCAGGGCGTTCAGCCCCTTGGAGGTCCAGAAGTCGACGGCTCCAGCGATCGAGCCCGCGGGGGTCAGCAGCAGGTCGGGATTGACCTCATAGGCCACACCCAGGGCATGGTAGTTGGCCCGTCCCGTCAGCTGGATCAGACCCCGCCCGCGATATTTGTAGCCGTCGCCGGGCTGGGTGTTGCCGAGGTTGGTCTTGCCCCAGGCCCCGCCGTAGATGGTGTTGCCGATGGAGACCTTGTCCGCCGCCTGGGTCGCGCTGCGCCCGAATTTCTGACACTGGGCGTCTGAAATGCGGGCCTTGGAGAAGGTGGCGCGCAGCCCCGCCGCCGAATAGTTAAGGTTCTCGGACTGCGGCTTGAAGCCGCTTTCGTGCGACACCTGGGCGAAGAAGTGGATGTATTCCAGCCGCTTGGACATCACCTTCGGCAGGGTCAGGGCCAGCAGGTCGCCGGTGCCGTCGGGAGCGACATTGCTGCTCACATATTCGGCCAGCCCCTGAAAGGTCAGGGCGCCCAGCTTGCCGTCCACGATGCCGACGTCGTAGCCCTTGTCGATGAGATTTTGCTGCAGAATCGAAATCGACACGCCACCCTCCCCCCAGCCTGACCTGAGGGCTGTGATTTTGCGCCCGGATAACACCGTTTGCAATCTTTGCGCGCGTCGCCGCGCCGGTTTCGCCTGACATGCGTCCGCCCGTCCTCTTCCCCCTGTTCGCCGAGGCCACCAGCCTGAAGGGCGTGGGCGCCAAGGTCGCGCCGCTGATCCAGAAACTGGCCGGACCGCTGGTGCGCGACGTCCTGTTCCTGAGCCCGTCAGGCGTCATCACCCGCCGCCGCACCAACGCCGCCGAGGCCGTGGACGGAGAAGTGGGCGTCTTCGACGTGGTTGTCGACCGGCTGTTCGTGCCGTCGCGCCCGGGCGCGCCGCTCAAGGTCCGGGCCTCGGACGACACCGGCTATGTCCATCTGGTCTGGTTCGGCGGCTCGCCCCAGCACATCGACCGCCAGCTGCCGCGCGGCGAGCGGCGACTGGTCTCGGGCAAGGTCGAGCGGTTCAACGGCGAGGTGCAGATCCTGCATCCCGACTGGATCGTGCCTCTGGACAAGGGCGAGGAGATCCCGACGGTCGAACCGGTCTACCCGGCCACGGCGGGCCTGACCTCGCGGGTAGTGCGCAAACTGGCCCTGCAGGCGCTGGCGGCGGCGCCCGAGCTGGCCGAGTGGCAGGACCCCGCCTGGCTCACGAAACAGGGCTGGCCCGGCTGGCGGCCGGCGCTGGACGCCCTGCACGCTCCCGCCGGAGAACGTGACCTGGAGCCCGACGCCCCGGTTCGTCAGCGGCTGGCCTATGACGAGCTTTTCGCCCACCAGCTGGCCCTCGCCCGCCGTCGCCGCGCGCGTCAGATCACCCCCGCGCCGGTGATCCGTCCGGGCGAGGCCTCCCAAGCCCTGCTGGCCGCCCTGCCCTTCACCCTGACCGGGGCGCAGGCCCAGGCCGTCGCCGAGATCCGCGCCGATCTGGCAGGCGGCGAACAGATGGGCCGGCTGCTGCAGGGCGACGTGGGCTCGGGCAAGACGGCGGTCGCGGCCCTGGCCATGGCCGATGCGGCCTCCAGCGGCTTCCAGGCCGCTCTGATGGCCCCCACCGAGATCCTCGCCCGCCAGCATTACCAGCGCCTGTCGCCGATGCTGGAGCGCGCGGGCATCGCCTCGGTCCTTCTGACCGGTCGCGACACCACGGCGGAGCGGCGCGAGCGGCTGGACGCCCTCGCCACCGGCCGCGCCCAGGTCGCCATCGGCACCCACGCCCTGTTCCAGGACGCCGTGCGCTTCGACCGGCTGGGTCTGGCGGTGATCGACGAACAGCACCGCTTCGGGGTCAACGAGCGCCAGCGGCTGCAGGCCAAGGGCGATCCACGCACCGGCGGCGTCCATCTGCTGACCATGTCGGCGACGCCCATCCCGCGCACGCTTGAGCTGACCCAGTACGGCGAGCTGGAGGTCAGCCGCCTGATGGAGAAGCCCCCGGGCCGCACGCCCGTCGCCACCGCCGTCCTGCCCGGCTCGCGCATCGGCGAGGTGGCCAAACGCCTGAAAGCGGCCATCGAGGGCGGCGCCCAGGCCTACTGGATCTGTCCTCTGGTCGCCGAGAGCGAGGCCACCGACCTCGCCGCCGCCGAAGCGCGTGCGGAAGACCTGCGCCGCATCCTGCAGATCGAGGTCGGCCTCGCCCACGGCCAGATGCCGGGCGCCCAGCGCGAGGCCGTCATGGCCGATTTCGCCGACGGCCGTATCCCGATCCTGGTGGCCACGACCGTCGTGGAGGTCGGGGTCGATGTGCCCAACGCCTCCATCATGGTCATCGAACACGCCGACCGCTTCGGCCTGGCCCAGTTGCACCAGTTGCGTGGCCGCGTCGGGCGCGGCGCCAAGGCCAGCGCCTGCATCCTGCTGTACGGCGATACGCTGGGCGAGACGGCCAAGGAACGGCTGGAGACCTTGCGCCGCACCGAGGACGGGTTCGAGATCGCCGAGGAAGACTTCCGCCTGCGTGGCGGCGGCGATCCGCTGGGCCTCAAACAGAGCGGCTTCCCGGCCTATCGCTTCGCCGACCCGATCCGGCACCGTGCCCTGATGCTGGCCGCCGCCGACGACGCCCGGCTGATCCTCGGCCGCGACCCGGACCTGCTCAGCCCGCGCGGCGAGGCGGTGAAGACGCTGGAAGCCCTGTTCGACTGGCGCAACGACCGGCCCGGACTGGACTAGCCGTTCGGGTTGGCCGCTTTCCAGGCGGCCAGACGCGCCTGAACATCGGCCTCAACATCGGCGTAGAACAGATTGTATTGCCGCGCCTTCCGCCGGTCGGCCCAGTCGCCGACCTCCTTGAAAGCCTCTGAGTCGGGCATGGTGTGACGCAGCAGTCCGCCGCGGCACTGGGCCGCCACCAGCCGGTCGAGGAAGGCGGGGCGCACGCCCCATTCCAGCCCCGTGGCGTTGGCGGCGCCGAGGTGGCGGCGGGCGGGCACAGGCTGTTCATCCGCCGCGCCGCTGACCGGGTTGACGCACAGGGTCTTGCGGCCGTCCAGGTTCACCAGCCGGCCACGGGCGTTCCAGACCAAAGCCCGACGCAGGCGCCGCTCGGCCGCGCCGTCGTCGCCCTCCCCGACCTGGGACCAGGCGACGATACAGGCGGTCTGGTTCCGCGCCGCGCACCCCGGGACATTCGGACTGAGATTGTCCACGGCGACGATGGTGTCGACCATATAGACGGCGACCAGTCGGCGACGCAGGGCGTCGTCCGTCGCGACCCGGGTGCGCACCAGCCGGTCCAGCAGGTCGGCGCCTTGCTCCACCCCGGCCAGGACGATCGGCCCCGTCGGATGCCGCGCCAGCCAGACCTCGAACGCCGCCAGCACGTCGCGATAGGCGAAGGCCCGGGCGTCGCGGGCGTCGGTGCGCATGGTCAGGCGGGTATAGAGACTGGCCTGACGGTAGCGCGGAATGCTGATCGCCCCGGCCCGCTCGAACGGCCCGGCGTAGTTGGGGATGACCACCCGGCGCAGATAGGCGTCCGCGTCCTTGTCGTCGATCGGCCCGTTCCAGTTCCGGCCGCCGTCATAGGTGGTGGAGTGTACGAAGAAGACCGCGGCCGCGCCGGCGCCCGGCGTGCGCGCCTCGCGCAGGGCCCAGCTCGACGCCCGGGCATAGTCGGGCGCGGGCGGCGGCGTATAGGTCTGGAACGGCACCTGGGGATCGAGCCCGGCCTTCAGGATGTCGCCGCGCCAGACGGCCGTCGCCGTCGCGATGACGAAGACCAACGCGAAGCCCAGCCAGCCGACCCACTGGCGCAAGGTCAGCCGCCGACGCGTCAACGATATTGATCCGGCTGGGACAGGAAGTCCTGGACATAGCGGCGCACGCCCTCTTCCAGCGGCGTCGACTGACCGGAATAGCCGGCGGCGCGGATGCGCTCCATCCGGGCCTCGGTGAAGTACTGGTAGCGGTCGCGGATCGAGACGGGGGTGTCGACATAGTCGATGGCGGGCGTCTTGCCCGCCGCCGCGAAGGTGGCGTTGGCCAGGTCGAGGAAGGACCGCGCCTGACCCGAACCCGCGTTGAACACGCCCGAGACGTGCGGGCTGTCCAGCAGCCAGGCGATGATGTCGACCACGTCGTCCACGAAGACGAAGTCCCGCATCTGGCCGCCGTCCGGATAGTTCGGATTGTGCGAGCGGAACAGGGTCACCGTCTCACCGGCCGCGACCTTGGGCCAGATCTGGGCCACGACCGACTTCATCGTCCCCTTGTGACCCTCGTTGGGCCCATAGACGTTGAAGAATTTCAGCCCCGCCCACTGGCCCGGCGACTGGCCCCGGTCCGACTGGCGCGCCGCATACTGGTCGAACAGCATCTTGGAATAGCCATAGGCGTTCAGCGGCCGCAGCGCGCCGAGGCCCTCCAGACTGTCGTCATCCTCGAAGCCGCCGTCTCCGTCGCCGTATGTCGCCGCCGAGGAGGCGTAGATGAGACGCGCGTCGCGGATCGAGCACCAGTCCCACAGGTCGCGCGACAGGATGAAGTTGGTCCGCATGATCAGGTCGGCGTCGGGCTCGGTCGTCGCCGAGATCGCGCCCATATGGACCACGGCCTCGATCTCTTCCGCATGCCGCTCGAGCTGTTCGAACAGGTCCTCGGGCTCCCAGAAGTCGGCGATCGGGTGTTTGGCCAGGTTCTTCCACTTGGCCAGGTCGGCGGTCTCCATCCGGTCGCAGACGACGACGTCATAGCGGTCCTCGCCCGTCAGCCGCGCGACGATGTTGGAGCCGATGAAGCCGGCCCCGCCGGTGACGACGATCATCCGCCTCATGATGCGTCTCCCGACAGCTTCTCGATGGTCTTTGTGGTCGAATAGCCGTCCTGGAACTGGGCCAGCTTCACTTCACCGCCCCAGCTCTCGACCAGATCACCGCCGACCACCCCCTCGCGGGTATAGTCCGCGCCCTTGATCAGGACGTCGGGGCGCAGGCGCTCGATCAGGGCGATCGGCGTCGGGTCGTCGAAGGCGGTGACCCGGTCCACGCTGGCGAGGCCGCCGATGACCACGGCGCGGCTGTCCAGATCGTTGACCGGCCGCCCCTCGCCCTTGAGCCGCCGCACCGAGGCGTCGGTGTTGAGGGCCACCACCAGCCGGTCGCACCAGCTGCGCGCCTGGGCCAGATAGGCCACGTGGCCGCGGTGCAGGATGTCGAAACAGCCGTTGGTGAAGCCGACCTTCAGCCCCTGACGCCGCCACGCCTCGACCTGACCGGCCAGTTCGTCCACCGGAGTGACCTTGGCATGGGCCAGGGAGGCGTGCTGGCTCATCTCGGCCTCGATCAACTCGGCCGGGGTGACGACGGCGGTGCCGCTCTTACCCACCACTACCCCCGAGGCGAGGATAGCGAACTCAACGGCCTGCTCCAGCGAGGCCCCGGCGCCGAGCGCCAGACCGAGCGACGCCATACAGGTGTCTCCGGCGCCAGAGACGTCGAACACCTCGCGCGCGCGACCGGGCAGATGGACGACCGGCTCACTGCGCCTGGCAATGGACATCCCCTTGCCCGCGCGGGTGACGATCAGGGCCTTGGCCGTGGTGATCGACAGCAGGTGCGCGAGCGCGGCCTCGACCTCGGCGTCGGTCCCGACCGGCATGCCCGTGGCCCCGGCCAGCTCCGAAGCGTTGGGCTTGATCACATCGACGGCGCCGTAGCGGGCGAAGTCCCGTCCTTTCGGATCGACGATGACCGGGACGCCCGTATTCTGACCGGCCCAGAGGGCGGAGCGGATCAGCCGTTCGGTGACGACGCCCTTGTCGTAGTCGGACAGCAGGATGGCGGCGGCGTCGGCGAAGACGTCCTCGCGATCGAACACGCCGACGGCGATCTCCTCCTCGTCCAGCCGCAGCAGCTGCTGGCCGGCGGAGACGAAGCGGGTCTTGACGATGGTCGTGGCGCCGGCCGGACGGGCGACGAAGTCGGCGACCCGGTCCTCGGCGGCGATCAGGGCGGCCAGTTCGTCACCGGCGGCGTCGGGACCCGAAACCGCGCCCAGACGGGCCTGCCCGCCCAGGGCCGCGACGTTGCGCGCCACATTGCCGACGCCGCCCGGCATCGACACCGTTCGCTTCGTCTTGAGCACGGGAATGGGCGCTTCCGGCGAGACGCGGGTGACCTCGCCATAGACATAGCGGTCCAGCATCAGGTCGCCGACGCAGGCGATGTTCAGCCCGGCGACGCGGTCGAGCAGGATCTGCAGGGCGCCCAGATCAAGGGTGTGTTGAGCCATCCGGACGACCTACCGGATTCAGTCCGGTTCCGCCATCCGGGGTTTGAGCCCGGCCGATGGAAACCTTTGACCGCGCGACGACTTGTGCGGGACGGGCTTCACGGGCCTAAGACGCTGGAAACGCACGGAGCCTGGACTTGCCGAACGCCGACGCCTCTCCCGTCATCCTGTGGTTCCGGCGCGACCTGCGGCTGGCCGACAACCCGGCGCTGAACGCGGCGGCGGAGACCGGGCGGCCGGTGGTCCCGGTCTTCATCCTCGACGCGGCCGGCGACGGGCGTCCCTGGGGCGCCGCCTCCTTGTGGTGGCTGGACGGGTCGCTGCGCGCGCTGGGCGACAGCCTGAAGGCCCGGGGCGCCCCGCTGGTGCTGCGGCGCGGCCATGCCGAGAGCGAACTGAGGCGGCTGATCGAGGAGACCGGGGCTGACACCGTCTTCATGAACCGGTCGTTCGAGCCCGAGGCCTGGACCCGCGACGCCGACATCGCCCATGCGCTCAAGGAGGACGGCGTCGAATGCCGGGGCTTCAACGGCTCGCTGATGGCAAAGCCGGGCTCGGTCCTGACCGGCTCGGGCGGGCCGTACAAGGTCTTCACCCCGTTCAAGAACGCCCTGCTGGCGAAGGCTGAGGCCCCGCCGCACACCACCGGACCGCGCACCCTGACGCCCGTGAAGGGGCTGGATAGCGACGACCTCGACGACTGGGACCTGACGCCGTCAAAGCCCGACTGGTCAACCGGCTTCGACTGGACGCCCGGCGAGGCCGCGGCCATCGAGACCCTGCACGCCTTTACCGGCGAGGCCCTCAAGACCTATTCGACCGGCCGCGACCATCCGGCCGAGGTCGGCGGCAGCCGGCTGTCGCCCCACCTGCACTGGGGCGAGATCCATCCCTGGCGGGTGATCGAGGTGGTGCGCAAGGCCGCCGCCGACGGGCGCGCTCCGGCCGCCGAAGCCGAGAAGTTCACCGCCGAGATCGCCTGGCGCGAATTCTCTGCCCATCTGCTCCACGCCTTCCCGCAGATCACGGAGCGGTCGTTCCGGCCTGAGTACGACGCCTTCCCCTGGCGGACGGATACCAAGGGCTACCGCGCCTGGACGCGGGGCCAGACCGGCTATCCGATCGTGGATGCCGGCATGCGCCAGTTGTGGACCACCGGCTGGATGCACAACCGGGTGCGGATGATCGTCGCCTCCTTCCTGGTGAAGGACCTGCTGGTCGACTGGCGCAAGGGAGAGGCCTGGTTCTGGGACACCCTCGTCGACGCCGACCTCGCCAACAACGTCCAGAACTGGCAGTGGGTCGCCGGCTCGGGCGCCGACGCCTCGCCTTTCTTCCGCATCTTCAACCCGACCGCCCAAGGCCAGAGGTTCGACGCCGACGGCGACTATGTGCGGCGCTGGGTCCCTGAACTCGCCGCCCTCCCCACCAAATGGATCCACGCCCCCTGGACCGCGCCGGAGGATGTGTTGGCCAAGGCGAAGGTCCGGCTGGGGACCGACTATCCCAAACCCATCCTCGACCACGGCGAGGCCCGCGACCGGGCTCTCGAAGCGCTCAAGGCCATCGCGCGGTCGAAGTACGAAGACTGAACCTCGCATCCGCCCGCCTGCGAAACCTTTGCCGATCAACGCCCTGCCGATCCGCCCCGCCATTCGGCCCGGCGCCGTTGGGAACGGCAGTAGAATGCCGCCTTCCGGTCTTTGACATTCCCGATGACGGCCTGACGCCGCGTGCACGCCATTGCACTCGAGTGCAAAGCCGAAGCTGCGGTTTCAGATTGAGAAAATGACCTTAAATCAACAGATTGAGCACTGATCCTCACGATCAACATCTGCCATTGCACTCGAAGTGCAAGGTTTTTTCCGCCCCCGCACCGTCATCCTCGGGCTCGTCCCGAGGACCCACGGTTCAGCATGGCAGGACGACGACGGTCAGCCAGCGCGCCTCAGCGGTTCAGATCCCGCCCGCATCCTCCATGGGTCCTCGGGACAAGCCCGAGGATGACGGCGTGGGGGATAACGGCATGGGGACAGCCCACACCCCACACCCGGCGCTTACCGGAACTTCCGCAGCCCCCGCGGCCCCATCCGGCCGGCCCCGGCGCGCTTGCCGAGCCAGTCCTTCCAGTCGGGCCAGTTGCGGCGGCGACCGCCGCCGTCGGCCCATTCGGGGCCCATCTCGCCGTTGAAGACGGTGATGTCCTGCAGCCCGCCCTGTTTGTAGGACTGGAGCTTCACGCCCTTGCCGCGGCCCATCTCGGGCAGCTCTTCCGCCTTGAAGATCAGGGTCTTGAGGTTCTCGCCGATGGTCGCGACATGGTCGGCGGCGCCGAAGCGCAGCAGGGCCAGAAGTTCGCCGTTCAGCACCTGCTTGCCGCCCCGCTTCTGGGCCAGCATGTCGTCTTCGGGGGCGATGAAGCCATAGCCGGCCCTGGACGCCACCATCAGCTTGGAACCCGGCTGGTGGGCGAGGACGGCGACGATGTCGGCCTTCTCCTCCAGCTCGATCATCAGACGCAGGGGCTCGCCATGGCCACGCCCGCCGGCCAGCTTGTCGGCGCCGATGGTGAAGACCCGGCCGTCCGAGGCGGCGACCAGGATCTTGTCCGTGGTGAAGGCGGGCACGAGGTAGGCGAGCGCGTCGCCCTCCTTGAACTTGAGCTCCGACGGGTCCTCGACCTTGCCCTTGGCGGCGCGGATCCAGCCCCGCTCCGACAGGATGACGGTGATGGCCTCGCGCGGGATATAGGCTTCCGGAGCCACGAAGGCCGACGCGTCGACGGCCTCCGCGATCGTGGTGCGGCGTGGCGAGATCATCACCTTGCGGACGGCGGCCAGGTCCTGGCCGATCTTCTTCCACTGCTTCGCCGGCGAGGTCGACAGCGCCTGGAGCATGGCCAGTTCCTCGGCCAGCTCCTTGTGTTCGTTCTCGATGGCCATCTCCTCGATCCGGGCCAGTTGGCGCAGACGGGTGTCGAGGATGTAGTCGGCCTGCAGCTCGGTCAGGCCGAAGCGGGCGATCAGGACGGCCTTGGGCTGCTCCTCCTCGCGGACGATGCGGATGACCTCGTCGAGGTTGAGGAAGACGATCCGCAGGCCTTCCAACAGGTGCAGTCGCTTCTCGACCCGCTCGATGCGCCATTGGGCGCGGCGGATCAGGACGTCGCGGCGGTGGTCGAGGAAGGCCTGCAGACAGGCCTTGAGGCCCATGACGCGAGGCGTTCCCGTGGCGTCCAGGACGTTCATGTTGATCGGGAAGCGGACCTCCAGATCGGAGAGCTTGAACAGACTCTCCATCAGGACCTCGGGCTCGATGGTCCGGTTCTTGGGCTCGATGACCAGACGGATGTCCTCGGCGGACTCGTCGCGGACGTCGCCCAGCAGCGGGGCCTTCTTCTGCTCGATCAGCTCGGCCAGGCCCTCGATCAGCTTGGACTTCTGAACCTGGTAGGGCATCTCGGTGACGATGATGCGCCAGACGCCGCGCCCCAGATCCTCGGTCTCCCAGCGGGCACGCAGGCGCACCCCGCCGCGGCCGGTCTCATAGGCGTCGAGGATGGAGGCGTGGCCCTCGACGGCGACGCCGCCGGTCGGGAAGTCCGGCCCTGGCACGATCTCGGCCAGCTCGGCCGTCGTGGCGTCGGGGCGGTCCAGCAGCAGCTGGCAGGCATCGATCAGCTCCCCGACGTTGTGCGGCGGGATCGAGGTCGCCATGCCCACAGCGATGCCCGACGAGCCGTTGGCCAGCAGGTTGGGGAAGCCCGCCGGCAGGACCATGGGCTCCTCGCCCTGGTCGTCATAGGTCGGACGGAAGTCGACCGCGTCCTGATCGATGCCCTCCATCAGGATGACGGCGGCCGGGGTCAGCTTGCATTCGGTGTAGCGCATGGCGGCGGCGTTATCGCCGTCGATGTTGCCGAAGTTCCCTTGTCCATCAACCAGCGGATAACGCTGGGAGAAGTCCTGGGCCAGACGCACCAGGGCGTCATAGATCGAGGCGTCGCCGTGCGGGTGATAGGTGCCCATCACGTCGCCCACGACCTTGGCGCACTTGCGCGCCGCGGCCTGGGGGTTCAGGCGCATCTGGTGCATCGTATACATGATGCGGCGGTGCACCGGCTTGAAGCCGTCGCGCACGTCCGGCAGGGCGCGGTTGGTGATCGTCGACAGGGCGTAGGCCAGATAGCGGCGGCTCAGCGCCGTCTCCATGGGCTCGTCGATGATGCGGCCGCCTTCGGGCGGAGGGGCGTGGATGGTCATGCGGGATCGAATCACTCAGGCGGAACAGGAAGTCTAGCGGTCGTCGCCCCGTTCGCGCAGCCGAATGGGGACAGGCGCGTGCGGGCGCAACCGGAACCTGTGGGCGATGAGAACGGTTGTGCCGGGAAACCCGCGTTTCTGGACCCGACCGCCATGACGACGCCCGCCTTTGACGACCCGTTCGACCATCAGGTCTTCGACCTCAGCCCGCTCTGCACGGCGCTTGACTACGTCCGGCGTCAGATGGCGACGCCCATGGGCGGCTTCTACCTCGCCCTCGCGCCGAGGGGCCGTTAGAGCCGCGCCTGCTCCCTGAGCTTGCCCACCATCCAGTCGCGGGCAGGCGGCAGGGGCTTGTTCTGGGGGTGGAAGACGAACTGTTCGAGGAAGTGACCGGTCAGGTCGAGGCCGGCGCCGACATCGCCATCCCCCAGCCCCGCCTGGGCGCCCAGCAGAAAGGGCGGCAGCTTCAGCATCTTGTCGGCATAGGGTGCGCCAGCCTCGCGACTGACGGCGCGGCCGGTGCGGGGGCTGACGTAGATCAGGTCGTCGAGGCTGCCGGTCGCGGCGCATCGGGACAGGTCGAGACCGAAGCCGAGGTCCTCCAGCAGCCCCGCCTCGAAGCGGACGAAGATGGCGGGCCAGACCTCGGGGATCTGGAACGCGCCCATCAGCGCCTCGAAGGCCAGGAAGGCGCCGGGATGGGGCTCGCGCTCGGGAAGCGCGCCCTGCGTTACAGCGGTCGCGGCGGCGAGGCCGGTCAGGGCCAGAGGATCGTCGAACAGGGCTGAGGCCCCCTCGCCCACCGCCTCCAGCCGCGCCGAGCCCAGATGGTCCGAGGTGCGGGCGCGGTAGTCGGCGATGACACGCGACCCGGGCTGCAGGAAGGGCTTCATCTTGCGCGACGCCCCGCCCGCCACATAGGCCGCGTGCCGCCCGTGGGTCTCGGTCAGCAGATCGACCACCGCCCCGGTATCGCCGTGCGCCCGCGCCGACAGGACGAAGGCCTCTTCGTGGAACTCCATCAGTCGCGCTTGGCCAGATCCGCGACCGCCGCTGCATCCCGAGCCGTATCCGCAGCCGCCTCATGCTCGGCAATGACGCGCACGACCTCCTTCGAGGCGTCATTGGGCACCGCGAAGCTCAGGACGTACTGCTGGATCTTCCAGACCCCGTCCCGCTTGATCAGCACCCCGGATCCACGGGTCGTTCCGTAGCTGTCGTTCTGGAGAAGCTCGTCGAACCAGGCGAAGTCGCCGTTGACCTGAATGTCCCGGTCGCCGGGCCGATAGGTCCAGCCCTTGCCCTGGGCGAAGTAGGGATCGGCATAGGCCCGGAAGGCCGCCAGATCCCACCGCTCCGACGCGTCGGTCCCGATGAACCGGGCCGTCGGCGCAAACTGGGCCCAGTAGGTCGCCGCATCGGCTTCGGAAGCGGCCTTGTGGAGCCTATCGAGGACGGCAGCGACGGCGTCGGAGTCCGCGAACGTCGCAGAACCGGTATCGGCGCGTAGCGCGAGTTCGCCCGGAGGCGCCGGGTGATCCGCGTGACCGGCTGAGGTCTGGAGGACGATCGCAAAGGCCAGCGCGAGGAGCGACATCGGAAGTTCCCGGTTTGTACGCCCCCTCCATACGTCGCCGTGGCCGGTACGCCAATGCCCTTCGCCTTCCCGTCCGGGCAAGGTCGGGGCGACGACAGCGTCGGAGCTACTCCCCGCTCTCCGGAACCGGATAGGTCTCGGGCTTGAGCACCTTGGCCAGGGCCAGCAGGTTGCGGGCGGCGTTGCGGCCGACGCGGTCGGAGTAGTCGTGGCCCTGATCGGTCTCGACATAGTCAGGGCCCGGTCCCGGGCCGAGGTGCCAGTAGGTCCAGGACTGGGCCGGGATGGTGAAGCCCATGTCGATCAGGCCCTGGCTGATGGTCGCGACGATATGGTGGGCGCCGTCCTCGTTGCCGGTGATGACGATGCCCGCAACCTTGCCGAAGGCGACGGGACGGCCCGCTTCGTCCGTGTCCTCGAACCAGGCGTCCATGCGTTCGAGCGCGCGCAGGGCCACGCTGGACATCTGGCCCAGCCAGGTCGGGGTGGCGAAGACCACGATGTTCGCGGCCTTGAGCTTCGCGTTCAGGGCCGGCCAGTCGTCGCCCTCGCCCTCGTCGCCGGTGACGCCGGGCTTGATGTTCAGGTCGACCAGCCGGACCAGTTCGACCTCGGCCCCGCCCTTCTCCAGCTCGGCGATGACGACCTTCGCCAGGGCCTCGGTGCTGGAGGTCCCGGGTGAAGGCTTGAGGGTGCAGTTGAGGACGACGGCTTTCACGAGACTTCTCCGAACCTTGGCTCACGGCAACCGGTCAATCGCGGAACCGTTCCACATATCGCCAGCTAAGGAGCCGCCCGATGCCCGACCTCGCCCCCGCCGCCGACCTTGCCGCCCTCGCCCATCCGGCCTTTCCCGGCGAGAGCGACGCTTACCGGAAGGCCCGGCAGGCGCTTCAGGTCGAAGAGATTGAGGCGCGCCGCCAGCTGACCAAGGTCGCCGAACTGCGGCAGGCGCTGCCGCCCGGGCCGGTCATCGAGAAGGACTACCGGTTCATCGATGCGAACGGGGCGGAGGTGGGATTGATCGATCTCTTCGGCGACCACGATGCCCTGTTCAGCTATCTGTGGATGTACGGACCCGAGCGCGAACGGCCCTGCCCGATGTGCACCAACCTGCTGGGGTCGGTGAACGGCAACGCCGAGGACATCAAACAGCGGGTGGCGCTCAAGATCCTCGGTCGCAGCCCGGTCGAGCGCCAGACGGCCTTCGCCGCCGAACGCGGCTGGACCCATCTCGACTTCGTCCAGACCGTCGGCGACGACTACGCCCGCGACATGGCCCAGCTGATGGACGGCAGCCTCGATATGGCGGCGATCGTTGTCTACCGCCGCGACGGCGACAAGGTTCGGCTGTTCTGGGCCAGCGAGATGAACGCTGAGATGGCCGATCCGGGCCAGGACCCGCGCGATCCGGTCGATCTGGGAACGCTATGGAACGTGCTGGACCTGACGCCGGAGGGGCGCGGGACCGACTGGTATCCCAAGCTCAGCTACTAACCGCCGCAGGTATTTAACTGATCGGTTGACAAGCTTCTCAAGCCTTCGTATTTAACTCTCAGGTTAGATTTGAAGACGGACGATGACCCCCACCCCCGATCCTCTGGATGCGAAGTTCGCGGCCCTGGCCGACCCGACCCGTCGGGCCATCCTGGCGCGGCTGACCGAGGGCGAGGCCAGCGTCAACGAACTGGCGGAGCCGTTCGACATGAGCCTGCCGGCGGTGTCGAAGCATCTGAAGGTGCTGGAGAAGGCCGGGCTGATCTCACGCGGCAAGGAGGCCCAGTGGCGCCCTGCCCGGCTGGAGCCGATGGGGATGAAGGGCATCGCCGAATGGCTTGAGCACTACCGCCGTTATTGGGACAAGTCGTTCGACCGTCTCGACGACTATCTGCGCAAAATTCAGAAGGGAAACGACGATGGCAAACGAAACTGAGGCCCAACACCCCAACGACAATCCGTGCGAGACGTCGGGCGCCGCCCACGCCTTCGACCTGGTGCTGGAGCGGATCATCGACGCCCCGCCGGAGAAGGTCTTCAAGGCTTATACGGATCCGGCGATCCTGAGCCAGTGGTTCGCGCCGAAGCCGTGGACGATCACCGACGCCATCGTCGAGCCGCGCGCCGGGGGCCGGTTCAACTTCACCATGCACGGGCCGAATGGCGAGGTGTTCCCGAACGCGGGCATCTTCCTGGAGGTCGTGCCGAACCGGCGGATGATCACCACCGACGCCTTCACCCCCGAGTGGAAGCCGGCCGGTCAGCCTTTCATGACGGCCCGGATCGAGATGGAGCCCACGGCGGACGGCAAGACGAAGTACAAGGCCACCGCCAGCCACTGGAACGAGGCCATCCTGAAGCAGCACGAGCAGATGGGCTTCCACGAGGGCTGGGGCACGGTCGCCGACCAGCTCAACGACCTCGTGAAGACGCTCTGAGGGCCGCACGATGAGCCTCGTCGAAGCCGTCGCGCCAGCCCTGCGCCCCACCCTGAAGATGCAGCGCACCTTCGACGCGCCGCGCGATCTGGTGTGGCGGGCCTGGTCCAACCCGGAGATCCTGGTCCTGTGGATGGGGCCGGTGGAGTGGCCGGCGGTGTCGGCGACCTGCGACTTCCGGGTCGGCGGCGCCTGGCGCATCTGCCTGCGCTCGCCCGCCACCGGCGAGAACCTGTGGCAGGGCGGAATCTACACCGAGATCGACGCCCCGCGCCGCCTGGCCTTCACCTTCAAATGGGACGAGAGCCACGAGGACGGGCCGCCGGTCGACACCCAGGTCACCGTCGACTTCGGCGAGACCGCCGACGGCCGGACCGTCATGGACTTCACCCACGAGGGGCTGAAGTCCGAGCAGAGCCTGACCGGCCACAAGCACGGCTGGACCTCGACCGCCGACCGGCTGGAGGCGTGGCTGGCGGCCAACCCCGACTGAACATCCCTACCGGAGACGCCGTGATGAAGATCATTCCCAGCGTAAGCCTGCCCGGCACCTGCCGCGAGGCCTTCGACTTCTATGCCAGGGTTCTGGGCGGGGAGATCACCACCGCCGTCCGCTATGGCGACGCCTTCCCCGACGGTCCGCCCGAGATCGCCGACTGGCTGATGTACTGCTGGCTGCAGGTCGGCGATCAGGCGATCCAGGGCTCGGACATGCATCCGGACCATGCGCCCGACATGCACAAGCCCAAGGACGGCTTCGACATCACCCTGCATTTCGACACGGTCGAGGAGGCGCGGCGCGTCTTCAAGGACCTGTCCGAAGGCGGCCAGGTCGAGATGCCGTTCGGCGTCAACGACTGCGCGCCCGGCTTCGGCGGCTTCACCGACCGGTTCGGGGTGCCGTGGATGACCAATGTCGCGCCCACGCAGAACGCCTGACCCCCACCACAACAACAAAGAGGAGACGTCGTCATGAAACTGGTCACCAGCCTGAGCTTCCAGGGCGAATGCCGCCAGGCCTTCGAATTCTATCAGTCGGTCCTGGGCGGGGAGATCAAGGCCTTCCCGTTCGGTGACGGCCCGCCCGACATGCCGATCGACGCCAAATACAAGGACTGGCTGATGCACGGCTGGCTGGAGATCGACGGCCAGGCCCTGATGGGCGCCGACATGCCGCCCGAGTTCGCCCCCAATATCGATAAGCCCAAGAACGGCTTCGACGTCACCTTCCACTCCGACGACGTAGCGGAATCGAAGCGGGTGTTCGACGGCCTGTCGGCCGGCGGCAAGGTAGGCATGGCCTTCGGCGAGACCTTCTGGTCGCCGGGCTACGGCTCCTTCACCGACAAGTTCGGCATCCCGTGGATGATCAACACCAATCCGAAGGAAGACTGGAAGCCGGGGCAAGCGGGCTGATGGCGCTGAAAGCTTCCCCGATGGTCTGGACGGGGCGCGTGCTCAGCGCCCTGTTCGTCCTCTTCATGCTCGGCGCCTCGGTCCTGCCCAAGCTCACGGGCATGGCCGTCGCCGGGGACACCCTGGAGCAGGTCGGCTGGTCGCGGGCCTGGGTCCTGCCGATCGGCCTGATCGAACTGACCTGCGTCCTGCTCTATGTCTATCCGCGCACCAGCGTCTTCGGCGCCGTGGTGATGATGGGACTGCTGGGCGGGGCCATGGCCACCCAGGTCCGGGTCGACGCGCCCCTGTTCAGCCACCAGCTGTTCAGCCTCTACCTCGGCCTGATCATGTGGGGCGGGCTGTGGCTGCGCGACCCGGCCCTGCGTGCCCTCTTCCCCTTCCGCCGCGCCGCCACGGCCATCTAAGGAGATACCCCGATGAGAAAACTGATCGGCGCCGCCTTCGTCAGCCTCGATGGCGTCATGCAGGCCCCCGGCGGGCCCGGCGAGGACCCGGACGGCGGCTTCGCCTTCGGCGGCTGGACCGCACCCTTCTGGACCGCGGACGCCGATCCCTTCATGGGGGTGTTCGGCAAGACGGAGACAGAGCCGTTCGACCTGCTGCTGGGCCGCAAGACCTATGACATCTTCGCCGGCTACTGGCCGGTGCATCAGGAGATTCCGATTGGACCCCTGTTCAACCGGGTGACCAAATATGTGGCCACCTCGTCTCCGGACAGTCTGGAGTGGGTGAACTCGGTCGCACTGACGGGCGACGTGCCCGCCCGGGTCGCCGAGCTGAAACAGGGCGACGGGCCCGATCTGCTGACGCAGGGGTCCAGCGTTCTGCTGCACGCCCTTCTGGCCCACGACCTGGTCGACGAGCTGCGGCTGATGACCTTCCCGCTGGTTCTCGGCGGCGGCAAGCGTTGGTTCGACGGTCTGTCCAAACCCGGCGGCTTCGTGCTGGAAAAGAGCGAGACGACGAGCAGCGGCGTGATCTCCACCCTCTATCGCCGCTCTGGCGAGGTGAAGACGGGGACGGTCGGCGAGAGCTGATCCTGCCCGCCCTGCCCCTCAGGACGTCAGGACGGCAGGGTGATCGTCTCTGTTCCGGGCCGCCCGGCCCGCGGCTCGTTCGCCCGGGCCGCGGCTGCCTCCAGCAGGACGGCCAGTCGCTCGTCCTCATCCCAGCGGGCCATACGGGCCAGTTCGATGGACAGGCCGGCGATATACTCCCGTACCGGATACTCCCTCGCGGCCTCGCCGAGGGCACGGTCCGGGCGGACCGGCGGCGGTGACGGATCGGCTTGTGAAGCTGGGCGCGGCATGACGTTTTCCCCGATGTCGAATAGCGACAAGGAAGATGAACACAACTTAAGGTAAACATGCAACCCTTACGGGAAGTTGTGTTCCCCCAACGGCTCATGATTGACACGCCGCCCGGCGCCAACCACGTTCGCGCCCTCCCCAACAGACTGCGCTGTAATGAACCTCGTCATCGTCGAGAGCCCGGCCAAGGCCAAGACCATCAATAAATACCTCGGGTCGGACTACGAGGTGCTCGCCTCCTACGGCCATATCCGCGACCTCCCGTCCAAGGACGGATCGGTCAAGCCGGACGACGACTTCGCCATGGAATGGGAGGTCGACGCCCGCGGCTCCAAGCGCATGTCCGAAATCGCCGAGGCCGCCAAGCGCGCCGACCGCGTCATCCTCGCGACCGACCCGGATCGTGAAGGGGAAGCGATCAGCTGGCACGTGCTCGAGGTTCTGAACAAGAAGAAGGCGCTCAAGGACACCCACGTCGAGCGTGTGACCTTCAATGCCATCACCAAGACCGCCGTGCTCGACGCCATGGCCGCGCCGCGCCAGATCGACATGGAGCTGGTCGAGGCCTATCTGGCCCGCCGCGCGCTGGACTATCTGGTGGGCTTCACCCTGTCGCCGGTGCTTTGGCGCAAGCTGCCCGGCGCCCGCTCGGCTGGCCGCGTGCAATCCGTCGCCCTGCGCATCGTCGTCGACCGCGAGATGGAGATCGAGCGGTTCAAGCGGCAGGAATACTGGTCCGTCGAGGCCGATCTGGCCGCCGACAGCCCGCCCTTTACCACCCGTCTGGTCAAACACGCCGGCAAGCGGATCCAGCGCCTCGACATCCCGTCCGAGGCCGTGGCCTTCGCCGCCCGCGACGCGATCAACGCCGGTGACTTCACCATCAAGTCGATCGAGAAGAAGCCGGTCCGCCGCTTCCCCTCCCCGCCCTTCACCACCTCGACCCTGCAGCAGGAGGCGGCGCGCAAGCTCGGCTTCAACGCCCAGCGCACCATGCAAGCGGCCCAGAAGCTGTATGAAGGCGTCGACGAGACAGGCGGCCTGATCACCTATATGCGGACCGACGGCGTCCAGACGACGCCCGAGGGCATCGCCCAGGCCCGCGAGGTCATCGCCGGCCAGTTCGGCCCCGCCTTCGTCCCGGCCGAGCCGCGCTACTACAAGACCAAGGCCAAGAACGCCCAGGAAGCGCACGAGGCCATCCGCCCGACCAACATCGCGCGCCACCCCGACTCCCTGCGCCTCGAGGGAGACCTGCAGCGGCTCTATGAGCTGATCTGGAAGCGGATGGTGGCCTCGCAGATGGAGGCCGCGCGTCTGGACCGGACCACGGTCGACGTCGAGACCCCGGACGGCCTGACCGGCCTGCGCGCCACCGGCCAGGTGGTGACCTTCGACGGCTTCCTGGCCGTCTATGAGGAAGGCCGCGACGAAAAGCAGAAGGGCGCCGAGGACGAGGACGACGATTCGACCCGCCTGCCCACGCTGAAGGAAGGCGCCAGGGCCAAGGTCGAGGCGATCCGCACCGAACAGCATTTCACCGAGCCGCCGCCGCGCTTCTCGGAAGCGACCCTGGTCAAGAAGCTGGAAGAGCTCGGCATCGGCCGTCCCTCGACCTATGCCTCGATCCTGACGACGCTGCGCGACCGCGAATACGTCCGCACCGACAAGAACCGCTTCTATCCCGAGGACAAGGGACGGCTGGTCACGGCCTTCCTGGAAGAGTTCTTCCGCAAATGGGTCGAATACGACTTCACCGCGGCGCTGGAGACCCGGCTCGACGAGGTCTCCGCCGGCGATCTGAACTGGAAGGTGCTGCTGCGCGAGTTCTGGTCCGACTTCCATGTCGCGACCCAGGCGGCGGGCGAGCTGCGCACCACGGCCATCCTCGACGCCCTGAACGAGTCGCTGGGGCCGCACATCTTCCCGCAGAAGGAGGACGGCTCGGATCCGCGCGCCTGCCCGACCTGCGGCATCGGCCAGCTTAGCCTGAAGACCAGCCGCTTCGGCGCCTTCGTCGGCTGTTCGCGCTATCCGGACTGCAAATACACCCGCCCCGTGGCCTCTCCGGATTCGGAAGCCGCGGCGGACGGCGGCGATCGCGAACTGGGTCTCGACCCGGAGACAAACCAGCCGGTCCACCTTAAGATCGGCCGCTTCGGCCCCTATGTGGAAACCACGCCTCCGGAAGCGGACAAGCCGAAACGCTCGTCCCTGCCCAAGGGCTGGAGCCCCGCGTCCCTGACGCTGGACCAGGCCCTGCGCCTGCTGGCCCTGCCCCGCGAGGTGGGCGTCCACCCCGAGGACGGGAAGCTGATCACGGCCGGTCTGGGCCGCTACGGACCCTTCGTCCTGCACGCCGGGACCTATGCCAATGTCGCCGACATCGACGAGGTGTTCGAGATCGGGCTGAACCGCGCGGTCGTGCTGCTGGCCGAGAAGCGGGCGGGCAAGTTCGCCGGTCGCGGCGCGGCCGTGGCGCCGCTCAAGGACCTGGGCGCCCACCCGGAGACGGGCGAGCCGATCCACGTCATGGCCGGCCGCTTCGGCCCCTACGTCAAGTCGGGCAAGATCAACGCCACCCTGCCCAAGGGCACGGCGCCCGAGGACCTGACGCTGGAAGTCGCCCTGCCGCTTCTCGCCGCCCGCGCCGCCGCCGCCCCGTCCAAGGGCAAGAAGGCGCCGGCGAAGAAGGCCGCTCCGAAAGCCGCCGCCGAGAAGAAGCCGACCGCGAAGAAGGCTGCCGCGAAGAAGCCCGCGGCCAAGAAGGCTCCGGCCAAGAAGCCGGCCGCCAAGAAGGCCGCCGCCGAGGACTGATAATCCCGGTCGGGAGACGGTGTCGCAGTTGACCCCGTGAGCCCGACCGGCCATCCCCGCGCGGGATGACCGACCTCTCCCCTCTCCCGACACCCGGCCTGCGCGAGCAAGGCGCGACCCGGCTCGCCCTGTTCATTCCGGGCGTGATCATTTCCGCCTGGGCGCCGCTGGTGCCGTTCGTGAAGATGCGGGCAGGTCTGGACGAGGGGGCGCTGGGGCTGCTGCTGCTCTGCCTCGGCCTGGGGTCGATCCTGGCCATGCCCCTGTCGGGCGCCTGGGCGCGCAAGGCCGGGTGCCGGACGGTGATCACCGTAACGACCCTCGCCGCCGTTCTGATGCTGCCGGTGCTGGCGACCTCGGCCAGCGTGCCTGTTCTGGCCGCCGCCCTGTTCGTCTTCGGCGCCGGGATCGGCTCGATGGACTGCGTGGCCAATATCCAGGCCGTGATCGTCGAGCGGGCCAGCGGCAAGACGCTGATGTCGGGCTTTCACGGCTTCTACAGTCTGGGCGGCCTGGTCGGCGCGGGCGGCTCAGCGGCGCTGCTGACCCTGGGCGTCTCGCCATGGGTGGTGGCCACGATCGTGATCGCGGTGACGGTGGGACTGCTGTTATGGGCGCGGCGGGGGCTGCTGGCCTATGCGGCGGAAGGTGACGGACCCGCCTTCGCCGTGCCGCACGGGGTCGTGGTCTTCATCGCGGCGCTCTGTTTCGTGGTCTTCCTGGCCGAAGGGGCGGCGCTGGACTGGAGCGCCGTCTTCCTGACCGTCGAGCGCGGCGTGGCCCCCGCCATGGCCGGGCTTGGCTTCGCGGCCTTCAGCCTGACCATGACGGCGGGGCGGTTGACCGGCGACCGGGTCGTCGAGCGGCTGGGCGGCGCGCGGGTGCTGTTGTTCGGCGGCCTGCTGGCGACGGCGGGGATGGCGGTGGCGGTTCTGGTTCCAGCCTGGCCCGCGGCGCTGGCGGGATACGCCCTGCTCGGGGCCGGCTGTTCCAACCTCGTGCCGGTCCTGTTCAGCGCCATCGGCCGTCAGACCGCCATGCCGGAGCACATCGCCGTGCCGGCGGTGACCACGGTCGGCTACGCGGGGATACTGGCCGGACCCGCAGGGATCGGCTGGATCGCCCACGTCTCCAGCCTGCCACTGGCCTTCGGGGTGGTGGCGGTGCTGCTGGCGGGAGTGGCGGCGAGCAGCCGGTTCCTCAAACTTTAGATCTTACGACCGAATTAGACGCATCATTGAGCGACAAGACCGCCGTTCCTAGGAACGTCCGCGTTCTCAATGTTCTTGCTTTGTTCCGTTCTCATGTTATCGTCCCCTCATGTCGATCCCGGCGACGAAGCATTGCAGACGAAAGGACGCGGCGCCCGCACCAACGCCTCCGGCCGGTACGAACCGGTCGCCCATGAAGCCTTCGACGACGGCTGGACGCCGGAAGACGAGGCCCCTGCTCCCCTGCGGACCACGCTCACGCCCGAGCACGCCCGCACCATCATCGCCAAGAACACGTCCCCGGACGTCGGTTTCGACCGCTCCATCAACCCGTACAAAGGCTGCGAACATGGATGCATCTACTGTTATGCCCGCCCGTCCCATGCCTGGATGGGCCTATCCCCGGGCCTGGATTTCGAGAGCCGGATCTTCTTCAAGCCCGAGGGCGCGCGTCTCCTGGAACAGGAGCTCTCAGCCCGGAAATACGTCTGCAAACGTATCCACATAGGCGGGAACACCGACCCCTATCAGCCGGTCGAGCGAGAGCTGAAATCGACGCGGGGGATCCTTGAGGTCATGCAACGGTTCAACCAGCCTTTCTCGATCATCACCAAGTCGAACCTGATCACCCGCGACATCGACATCCTGGGACCGATGGGCCGCGAGGGACTGGCCACGGCCTTCGTCTCGATCACGACCCTGGACCGGGGGCTGGCGCGGGCCATGGAGCCGCGAGCCTCGACGCCGCAGCGGCGGCTGGATGCGGTCAAGGCCCTGGCGGACGCCGGCGTGCCCGTCGGCGTCGGCTTCGCCCCTGTCATCCCGGGCCTCAACGATCATGAGATGGAGGCGGTGCTGGAGGCGGCGGCGAAAGCCGGAGCCCAGACGGCCATGTACGTCACCCTGCGCCTGCCGCTGGAGATCAAGGACCTGTTCCGCGAGTGGCTGGCCGACGTCCGCCCCGATCGCGCCGCCCGGGTCATGTCCCTGATCCGCCAGACGCGCGGCGGCAAGGACTATGACGCCGACTGGGCCCAGCGGATGAAGGGCACCGGTCCGGTCGCCGAACTCATCGCCACCCGGTTCAAGGCGGCGATCAAACGCTATGGCCTCGATCAGGAACGCCACGTGCTGGACATCACCAAATTCCGCGTGCCGAGGGACGCCCGGCCGCAGATGGAGCTGTTCGACTTTTGAGACGGCCGCGAACACAGACAAGCGCAACCGTTTCGCGGGTCGCGGTTTCAAAGGTCATGGAACACGAAAAGCCCCCCGCCATCAAAAACCCGAGCCGGGCCCGCAAGGCCTTCGCAATCATCCTGGGTCTGATCGCCGTCCTCGCCGTGGCGGCCTATGTCCTGGCGCTGGGTCATCAGGAGACCAAGACGCCCGATCCCGTGCGGGGCGACGGGGTCGCGCCGCTGCAGGAGGCCGTGCCGGGAACCTCGAAACCGGGATCGCCGGGCTAAGCCCATCCTAGACCGCCTCCCCCTTGGCCTGCCTGCGGAACAGGTGCAGCAGGGGTTCGGTATAGCCGCTCGGCTGTTCGACGCCCTCGAAGACCAGAGCCCGCGCGGCCTGATACGCCAGACTGTCGGCCTCATGGCCGGACAGGGGCTGATACAGCGGATCGTCGGCGTTCTGGGCGTCGACCTTGACCGCCATACGCGCGAAGGCGGCGTCGATCTCTTCGTCGGTGCAGACGCCGTGCAGCCGCCAGTTGGCCATGTGCTGGGACGAGATGCGCAGGGTCGCCCGGTCCTCCATCAGGCCGATGTCGTGGATATCGGGCACCTTGGAACAGCCGACGCCCTGATCGATCCAGCGCACGACATAGCCGAGGATGCCCTGGGCGTTGTTGTCCAGCTCGGCGCGGACCTCCTCCGGCGACCAGTTATGGCCCGCGGCCAGCGGGATGGTCAGCAGACGCGACAGGGCCGCGATCGGCTCGGCCTTGCGCTCGGCCTGACGGGCGAAGACGTCGATGCGGTGATAGTGGGTGGCGTGCAGCACGGCCGCCGTCGGCGACGGCACCCAGGCGGTGTTGGCGCCCGAGCGGGGGTGGCCGATCTTCTGCTCCAGCATGTCGGCCATCCGGTCCGGCGCGGCCCACATGCCCTTGCCGATCTGGGCCTTGCCCGACAGGCCGCAGGCCAGACCGATCTGGACGTTGCGATCCTCATAGGCCGCGATCCAGTCCGAAGCCTTCATCTCGGCCTTGCGCACCATGGCCCCGGCCCGCATCGAGGTGTGCATCTCGTCGCCGGTGCGGTCGAGGAAGCCCGTGTTGATGAAGACGATCCGGTCCTTCACGGCGTGGACACAGGCCGCGAGGTTGGCCGAGGTGCGGCGCTCCTCGTCCATGACCCCGACCTTGATCGTGTGCCGCCCCAGCCCCAGCAGGTCCTCGACGGCGTCGAACAGCCGGTCGGTGAACCTCGCCTCCTCCGGCCCGTGCATCTTGGGTTTGACGATATAGATCGAGCCGGCGCGGCTGTTGCGGAACCGCCCCTCGCCCTTCAGGTCATGCAGCGCGATCAGGCTGGTGACGATGGCGTCGAGAATGCCCTCGGGGGCCTCGGCGCCGTTCGCTAGACGCACGGCGGGGGTTGTCATCAGATGCCCGACATTGCGCACGAACATCAGGCTGCGACCCGGCAGGACCAGCTCTGAACCATCCGGCCCGGTATAAGTCCGATCATTATTCAGTGTACGGATCATCGACCGTCCACCCTTGTCGAACCCGGCCTGAAGGTCGCCCTTCATCAGGCCCAGCCAGTTGGCGTAGGCCGCGACCTTGTCCTCCGCATCGACGGCGGCGACGGAGTCCTCGAGGTCGGCGATGGTGGTCAGGGCGGCTTCCAGAACCACGTCGGCGATGCCCGCCGGATCGGTCGCGCCGATCGGATGGGCGCGGTCGACGACGACCTCGATATGCAGGCCGTTGTGGCGGAACAGCAGGTTGTCGCCGGCGCGGCCGACGAACTGCGCCGGGTCGGCCAGAACCGGGTCGCCGCCCGCGAAGTCGGTCCAGCTCCCGCTCGCCAGAGGCACGGCCTCATCGAGGAAACCCTTCGCCCAGGCGATGACGAGAGCGCCGCGTTCGGGATCATAGCCTTTGCCCGCCGCCGCGCCCGGGATCGCGTCCGTGCCATAGAGGGCGTCGTAGAGGCTGCCCCAGCGGGCGTTGGCGGCGTTCAGCAGGAAGCGGGCGTTCAAGATCGGCACGACCAGCTGGGCGCCGGCCAGTGTCGCGACCTCGGCGTCGACCTTCGTCGGGGCGATGGCGAAGGGCGTGGGCTCCTCGACCAGATAGCCGATCTCGCGCAGGAAGGCCTCATAGGCGGCCGGATCGGGCTGGCCGGGTCGGTCCAGATGCCAGGCGTCGATCTTCGCCTGCAGGTCCTCGCGCCTCGCCAGCAGGGCCGCGTTCTCGGGCGCGAAGCCGGCGAAGATGTCGGCGACGCCGCTCCAGAAGGCGGCAGGGTCGAGACCGGTCCCGGGCAGGGCCTCGGCCTCGATGAAGGCGGTCAGGGCGGGGGCGACCTTGAGGCCGGCCTTGTCGATCAGCTGTTCCATGAGCGCAGGATAGACCGCCCTCAATAGGCGCGGTAGAGACATAAAACGAAAGACAGTCGTTCCCCAGAAGAACAGATATGCTGGACCCCGACTACGCCCTGTTCGCCCGTGTGGTCAGCGCCGGAAGCCTGTCGGCGGCGGCGCGCGGCCTCGGCATCTCCCCGGCCATGGCGTCCAAGCGGATGGCGCGGCTGGAGGCGCGGCTGGGCGCGCGGCTGATCCACCGGACCACGCGGCGCCTCGCCCTGACCGAACAGGGCGAGGGCTTCCACCGTGATGTGCTGGCCATCCTGACAGCGGTCGAGGCGGCCGAGGCGCGGCTGCGCGGGCCCGGCGATGGCCTGTCGGGCCCTCTGCGGCTTTCGGCTCCGACCTCGTTCGGACGGATGCATCTGGCCCCGCATCTGAAGCCGTTTCTGGACCGGCATCCGCGAATCCAGCTGACGCTCGACCTGTCCGACGGCTTCTCGGACCTGATCGCGGAGAAGATCGATCTGGCGATCCGGATTTCGTCGGGCGTGGCCCCTGGACTGGACGCGCGACGTCTGGCGACCAGTCGACGTATCCTGTGCGCCGCGCCCGCCTATCTGGAGGCCCACGGGGCGCCGACGAGCCTGAGCGACCTGTCCAGTCATCGGCTGCTGGCGGCCGAGGGCCAGCTGCCCTGGCGTCTGACGACCGGCAAGCGCCAGATCGAGGTCGCGGGCGTCAGCCATGTGCGCACCAACTCCTCGGAGGTCGTGCGCGAACTGGCCCTGTCGGGGCTGGGCGTCGCCCTGCGCTCGCTGTGGGACGTGTCGGAAGAGCTGGCCTCCGGACGGCTGATCCGCGTCCTGCCGGAGGTCGAGGGGGCCGCCGACGTCGGCATCCATGCGGTGCGGCCGCGCGGCGAGCCCTCGGCCGCCGTCGCCGCCCTGACCGACTTCATCGCAGAGCTGTACTCACCAGCGCCATGGGAGTGATCAGCGGGTGAGCCAGCCCGCGATATTGGCGACATAGGCCTCAGTCTGGCGCAGGCCTTCCGGGTCGCGGATCATGGCGTCGCCTGGCGGCTCGTCGACGAAGCTGGGGCAACCGGAACGCGGGTCCCAGTTGTAGTCGGCGAAGTGGTGGAAGGTGGACTGGGCGAGACCGCGCCCCTCCCCGCCGGGCTCGCCCTCGAAGGCGACCGCGATGTTGAAGGGCCTGTCGGTGGCCTTGCTGCGGCCGGTGGCGATGACGCGGGCGTCCGGCCGGTCGGCGGGCGCGGAGACCGCGCCCTCATGCGGGTGGGCCGGGAGCCTGTCGAGCACGCCGCCAACGGGGTCACGCAACAGCGGATGGGTCTCGCCCTCGATCCCGATCGTCTGCCAGTCGCCGTTGGCGCCGGAGTGGTAGTTGGGCCAGGAGATGTAGGTGGTCACGGCGTCATCGATGACCTGACGCGCCGTATCCGCTTCCATGTTGTGGGTGTGGAAATGATGCGCCTCGCCTACGCCGCCGAGGGTGCAGACCGAGCAGCCCAGATCCATGTGATCGCGGGTGACCAGAAGGCCGCCGCCGCGCGCGTGGAAGGCGTTGATCGCGGCGCATTCCTCGGGGTTCAGGCCGTCGCCGACATCGACGGCGAAGAGCCAGAGCTGGTCGAAATCGCTGTCGGCGAGACCGGCGAGGACCGGGTCGGTCTCACCCGCAGGCGTGGCGCGGTCGCGGGCCGTGACCGCGACGCCCGGCAGGCCCGAGAGAAAGGCGGTCAGGCGAGAGAATCGGCCGATATTCCAGTCGTCCTCGACCGGTCCGATCGTCGTCTGCAGCAGGATTCTGGTCATCGAGGCCGCCCTTCCCCATCTGGGTTATAGCTAACCCCTACACCGCTCCCGCGCCAGAACCGTCACCTTATGCCCATCCGTCGCCTTCCGCCCGAGACCGTCAACCGCATCGCCGCCGGCGAGGTGGTCGAGCGGCCGGCCAGCGCCATCAAGGAGCTGGTCGAGAACGCGCTGGACGCGGGCGCGCGGCGGGTCGAGGTGCAGGCGGACGGCGGCGGGCTGGCGCGCATCCTGATCGCCGATGACGGGCACGGGATGGCGGCGGACCAGCTGGCGCTGGCGGTCGAGCGTCATGCGACTTCGAAGCTGGAGCCCGACGACGCGGGCGACGTCGACCTGCTGAGGATCAACACCCTGGGCTTCCGCGGCGAGGCCTTGCCCTCGATCGGCTCGGTGGCCCGGCTGACCATCACCAGCCGCCCGAAGGAAGGCGGCGACGCCCATATGATCCACGTCGAGGGAGGGGATCAGAAGGCGGTGGCGCCCGCCGGCTTCTCCGGACCGCACGGCGCGCGGGTCGAGGTGCGCGACCTGTTCTACGCCACCCCGGCGCGGCTGAAGTTCATGAAGTCGGAACGGGCCGAGGCCATGGCCATCTCCGACGAGATCAAGCGTCAGGCCATGGCGCATGAGAGCGTCGCCTTCACCCTGGATCTCGACGGCAAGACGGTGCTGCGCCTTCCCGCCGAACATCCGGGCGACGAGGGCCGACTGAAGCGGCTGGCCGCCCTGCTTGGCCGGGACTTCGAGGCCAACGCCCTGCTGATCGATCAGGAGCGCGACGGCGTCCGGCTGAGCGGCTACGCGGCCCTGCCGACCTATTCGCGGGGCAATGCGGCGCATCAGTATCTGTTCGTCAACGGGCGGCCGGTGCGCGACCGGCTGCTGCAGGGGGCGCTGCGCGGGGCCTATGCCGACTTCCTGGCCAGAGACAGGCATCCGGCGGCGGTGCTCTTCCTCGAGGTCGATCCGCTGTACGTCGACGTCAACGTCCATCCGGCCAAGGCCGAGGTGCGGTTCCGCGACCCGGCGTTGGTGCGCGGCCTGATCGTGGGCGGGCTGAGGCATGCCTTGGCGGCGGCCGGGCACCGGGCCTCGACGACTGTGGCGGCGGATGCCCTGGCAGGCTTCACGGCCCATACGGGGGCGCCGAGCCCGGGCTATCCGGCATGGAGCCCGTCGACGCCCGCGGCGACCAGCTTCAGCGGCTGGCAGGGCTGGGAGGCGCCGCCCGCGCGGCCGACGACCGGCGTCCTGCCGGGATTGAACGAGCAGTCGGCGCGGGTCGAACAGGCCTCACCGGGCTTTGCCGCCTGGCCCAGCCAGGCCGGATCGGGCGCCGCGCCCGACTATGTCGACCATCCGCTGGGCGCCGCCCGGGCGCAGGTGCACGGCACCTATATCGTCGCCCAGACGCGGGACGGCATCGTGGTGGTGGACCAGCACGCGGCTCACGAGCGCCTCGTCTATGAGAAGATGAAGGTGCAGATGGCGGCGGGCTCGGTGACCCGGCAGGCTCTGCTGACGCCCGAGGTGGTCGAGCTGGATCCGTCCGAGGCCGACCGGGTCGTGGCCAAGGCCGAGGAGCTGGCCGAGTTGGGCCTGATCGTCGAGGCCTTCGGGGCGGGCGCGGTCCTGGTGCGCGAGACCCCGGCCCTGCTGGGCGACACGGACGTGCAGGGATTGATCCGCGACATCGCCGACGACCTGTCCGAACACGGGGCAGCCCTGGCCCTGACCGAGCGCCTCGGCGACGTCTGCGGCACCATGGCGTGCCACGGCTCGGTCCGCGCCGGTCGGGTCCTGTCGGCGCCCGAGATGAACGCCCTGCTCCGCCAGATGGAGGCCACACCCCACTCCGGCCAGTGCAACCACGGGCGCCCGACCTATGTCGAACTGAAGCTGGGCGACCTCGAGAAGCTGTTCGGGCGGCGATAGTGCGGCCGTCCGTCCTCTTCGTCTGCCTCGGCAACATCTGTCGCTCGCCGCTGGCCGAGGCGGCGATGAAGGCGGAGGCGGCGCGGCTGGGGCTCGATATCGAGATCGAGTCGGCGGGGACCGGCGGCTGGCACGTCGGCGATCCGCCGGATCCGCGGGCGCAGGCGACGGCGCGGCGGCACGGGATCGACATCTCCGGCTATCGCGGGCGGCAGGTGAAGGCGGAGGACTTCCACCACTTCAGCCACATCGTGGCGCTGGATGCGGACAATCTGGCCAATCTGAAACGACTGCGGCCGAAGGACGGGACGGCGACGCTGAGCCTGCTGCTGGATCACGCCGGGCGGCCGGGGCAGTCGGTGGCTGATCCCTATTACGGCGACGACGCCGGCTTCGAGGTCACCTGGCGCGAGGTTTCAGCGGGGGCGGCGGGACTGGCGAAAGAACTGGCGTCCTAACGCCGCCTCGGCCCCGACATGAACAGCCGGGGCTGCGACCGGCGCACCAGCCAGAGGTTGGCGGTCGCCAGCAGCAGGACAACGGCCGCGCCCGCCTGATGCAGCCCGCCCAGCCACAGGGGCACGGCGTTGATCAGGGTCACGACGCCCAGCAGGGCCTGAAGCCACAGGGCGCCCGCGACGAGCATGGCGGAGAAGCCCAACCCCTCGGCCAGACGCCAGCGCCAAGCCTGCACCGCATAGGCCGTACCGCCGATCAAAAGGGCATAGGCCCAGATGCGGTGATCGAACTGCACCAGCGCCTGATCGTGCAGGAAGGCGACGGCTCCCTTGCCCCATTCGACGGGCGGGAAGACGCCGCCGTTCATCAACGGCCAGTCGGTATAGACAAAGCCGGCCTTGGCCCCGGCGACGAGGCCGCCCAGCAGACACTGGATGAAGACGGCGACCAGAAGGGCCGTGGCGCCGCGGCTCCAGCCCTCGGGCGAGCGCGAATGCTCCTCCCCGGCCCAGGCCTCCAGCCCGGTCCAGATCAGGCCCATGAAGATCAGCAGGGCGAGACCCAGATGGATGGTCAGCCGCTCGGGCGCGACGTCGACGCGGACCGACAGACCGCTCGTCACCATCCACCAGCCGATCAGCCCCTGAAGGCCGCCCATGGCCAGCAGGACCAGGCAACGCCAGATCAGCCGGCGCGGAATGCGCTTGATCACCACGAAGACGATGAAGGGCAGGAAGAAGACCACCCCGACCAGCCGCCCGACCAGACGGTGCAACCACTCCCACCAGAAGATGCCCTGAAACTCCGACAGGCTCATGCCCGCATTGATCTGGGCGTACTGGGGGATGGCCTTGTACTTCTGGAAGGCGTCGGCCCAGGCGGCGTCGGACATGGGCGGAATGGCGCCCATGATCGGCTTCCACTCGGTGATCGACAAGCCGGAGCCGGTCAGGCGGGTGACGCCCCCGATCACCACCATGGCGAAGACCATGGCGGCGCAGAGAAACAGCCAGATGGCGACCGAACGGCTCTGGTCGCGGTACGCGAAACGGTTCATTCGACGCCCGATGTCCTGACGGCTATGCTAGGGGTCGGGAAGGACCCCGGACCGTGGCGGTATGCCCGCCCGGGGCGACAAGATCAAAGACGATTTCGCAGCCCGGAGCGGCGCGAATGCCGAACACGGTTGGAGGAACAAGGGCTTGCAATACGCCGACATCGTCATCGCCGCCCTGGGCGTTCTGGCCGTGGCCTGGATCGCTGACCTGCTGAGCGGCAAGCGCGGCTATTTCGCCGCCCTGCTGGTCGCCGGCGTCGGGGCGGTGTGCGGCTGGTTCCTGCCGATCCGGGTGTTCGCCAACACCACCATGGACAGCTGGCTGTGGGTGGTCTGGTCCCTGTGCGGCGCGGCCCTGAGCCTGGTCGCCTACTATCTGTTCCGGAACAAGCGCTGATGGGACCGCGCGCGCGCAGGGCCGTGGCGGCGCTGGGCGTCTGCGCCTTCCTCGTCTTCTACGTCTGGGCGGTGATCACGATCGGCGCCCATCTGCCGGACAATCAGATCGTGCGGCTGCTCTACTACGGCATCGCGGGCATCGCCTGGGGCTTCCCCCTTCTGCCCCTGCTGAGCTGGGCCGAGAAGAAGCCCAAGTAGCCAACACTTCGCTACGAGCGGAATTGCAAAGGGGCCGCCCGAAAGCGACCCCTTCAACCAACCGTCTTCGATGCGGAAGATGGTCGGAGCGACAGGATTCGAACCTGCGACCCCTTGACCCCCAGTCAAGTGCGCTACCAGGCTGCGCCACGCTCCGAGAGGCGGTCGTATAGCGGGGCGACCCGCCCGCCGCAAACGCAAAAACGCGCTTTTATGATCAACCGGCCAGAACGGCGTCCAGACGGGCCCGCGCGCTCTCGATCTCGACCAGAAGCTGGCGCAGGCGGACCGTTGAAACCGGCCCCGGGGCGGCGACGGAAGCGCTCGGGGTGGTTTCAGAGGCCGTTTCGGTCGCCGGGGCCGAATCGGCGTCCATGGCGAAGGCGGCCTCGGGATCGCCATAGGCGGCCAGCCGGGCGATGCCCTGGTCCTTGTAGAGGCGCTGCACGCCCTTGATGGTCAGGCCCTCGTCGTGGAGCAGCCGACGCACGGCTTTCAGCACCACCACGTCCTGGGGGCGGTAGAAGCGGCGTCCGCCGGCCCGTTTGACCGGGTCGATGAAGCTGAACTTGGTTTCCCAGAAGCGCAGCACATGCTGGGGCGCGCCGACGGCCTCCGCCGCTTCGGATATGGTACGAAAAGCGTTGGGGCTCTTCGCCAATGTGTCAGGCCTCGACGGCGGCGTCGTGGACCTTGGACTTCATGATCTGGGACGCGCGGAAGCTGATGACCCGGCGCGGGTTGATCGCGGCCGGCTCGCCCGTCTTGGGGTTGCGGCCCATGCGGGCGCGCTTTTCACGGACCTGGAAGACGCCGAAGCCGGACAGCTTCACCGTCTCGCCGCGCTCGAGCGACTCGACGATCAGATCCAGGGTGCGCTCGACCATCGACGAGCATTCCTGCCGCGACAGGCCCACCTCTTCGTGGACAGCCTCGCACAGATCCGCGCGGGTCAGGGTGCTCACTTCAGCCAAGGTCCGTCTCCAGAATATGCAGGCGCGTCATAAAAGGCGAAAACCCAGCAAAACGAAAGCCCCAAGTGGCAAGCTTGACCATAAATGGGACCTAGAAGCGGAAAGCGCAGGCGCCCCAGGTGAGGCCGCCGCCCATGGCTTCGAGCAGGACCATATCGCCCCGCTTGATGCGTCCGTCCTTGATCGCGGCGTCCATGGCGAGGGGAATGGAGGCCGCCGAGGTGTTGGCGTGCTGGGCCACGGTGGTGATCACCGTGTTTTCGTCCAGGCCCAGACGGTCCCCGACCCCCTTGATGATGCGTTGGTTGGCCTGGTGCGGCACGAACCAGTCGACGTCGGCGATCTCGATGTTCGCGGCCTTGCAGCAGGCGGTGATGGCCTCGGCGATGTTCACGACCGCGTGGCGGAAGACCTGGTTGCCGAGCATGCGCAGATGGCCGACCGAGCCGGTCGTCGAGGGGCCGCCGTCGACATAGAGGAGGTCGGTCTTGGAGCCGTCGGCGCGCAGGGCGAAGCCGAGAAGGCCCTGATCGGCCTTGGTCCCCTGCCCTTCGCGCGGCTCGACCACGAAGGCGCCGGCGCCGTCGCCGAACAGGACGCAGGTAGTGCGGTCCGACCAGTCCATCAGCCGGGTCATCTCCTCGGCGCCGATGACCAGGGCGCATTTGGCGTGACCGCGCGCCACGAAGCCGTCGGCGACGCTGAGCGCATAGACGAAGCCCGAGCAGACGGCCTGGACGTCGAAGGCGATGTTGACCGGACAGCCCAGCTTGCGCTGGACGATGGTCGCCGTCGCCGGGAAGGTCATGTCCGGGGTGGTGGTGGCGACGATGATCAGGTCGACGTCGGCGGGCGTCTTGCCGGCGTCGGCCAGGGCCTTGCGCGCGGCCTCGACGGCCAGATCGCTGGTCGGCTGGTCGTCGCGCGCCTTGTGGCGCTGCTTGATGCCGGTCCGTTCCTGGATCCACTCGTCGCTGGTCTCGACGAACTCGGCCAGATCGGCGTTGGTCACGATCTGCTCGGGCAGATAGGACCCCACGCCGGTGACGGCGCTGCGGATAACGCTCACTGCAGAATCTCTCCGGAGGGTGCGGCCGCCGCTTCGACCGCTTCAGCGGCGGAAGGCAGGGCGTGCATGATGTCGTCCAGCCGGCCCAGCTTGGAGCCGACGGTCGTCAGATAGTCGCTGCGGGCCAGGTCGACGCCGATGCGGATGGCGTTGCCGAAGCCTTGGGCCGTCGCCCCGCCGTGGCTCTTCACGACAATGCCGTTCAGACCCAGCAGGGGGCCGCCGTTGATGGCGTTGGGGTCGATCTTCTGACCCATGGCCTTGAGCGCGGGCATCGCCAGCAGGGCGCCCAGCTTGGACTGGACGCTGGAGGACAGGGCGCCCTTGAGCAGGGTCGAGATGAAGCGGGCCGTGCCCTCGGCGGTCTTGAGGGCGATATTACCGGTGAAACCGTCGGTGACGACCACATCGACCGTGCCCTTGGCGATGTCATCACCCTCGACGAAGCCGTGATAGTTCAGATCGAGGCCGCCGGCGCGCAGGATGGCGTGCGCCTCGCGCACCTCCTCATGGCCCTTCATGTCCTCGGAACCGACGTTCAGGACGCCGATGGTCGGTTTGGCGACACCGTGGACGGCGGCATGGAAGGCCTCGCCCATGATGGCGAATTCGATCAGCTGCTCGGCGTCGCTCTCGATATTGGCGCCGACGTCCAGAACGGCGGTGACGCCCTTCAGGGTCGGCCAGCTGGCCACGATGGCCGGACGCTCCAGGCCCGGCGCGGACATGCGCAGGATCAGTTTGGAGATGGCCATCAGGGCGCCGGTATTGCCGGCGGAAACGACGGCCCCGGCTTCGCCCGACTTCACCGATTCGACCGCGTTCCACAGACTGGAGCCCTTGCCCCGGCGCATGGCGGTGGCGGGCTTCTCGTCCATGGCCACGACCTTGTCGGTGTGGCGGATCTCGCAGACCTCGGCGGTCAACTTGCACCTGGCCATCTCGGCCGCGATGGCGGTCTGGTCGCCGTGCAGCAGGAAGCGGACGTTCTCGCCGCCGTGGCGGCGGATGTATTGCCGAATGCCGGGGACGACGACGGAGGGTCCGTGGTCGCCGCCCATGGCGTCGAGCGAAATCAGGACGGGGGTGGGCAAAAGGCTATGCTCTCCGGGGCGTCGTCTGACGCGACGCTCATCTGGGCTGTTCACGATAGACCTGCAACAGGTCGATGCAAAGGCAGGTGACCTTAGGGCAGGATTTCTACGCCTCGTCCTTGGGCTTGAACTGTTTCAGGACGGCGAAGGGAGAGATTTCCTTCGGTTCCTCGGGCTGGACGAACTCGACGCCGGGCTTCCTCGGGAAGGGATCGAGGTTCAGGGCCAGCTGTTCGACGGCGTACTGGCCCAGATCGATTCGGCCGTCCTCGATGGCGTCGGGGATGTCGGTGTCGACGCCGATCTCGAACTCCTCGTCCTCCGGGATTTCCGGGGCCTGTTCGACCAGATCGACGACGAATCGCTCGTCGATCTCGACCGGGAGGGGTTCGAGGGTGATGCCGCAGGTCTGGACCGCGCTGGCCTTGACCCGGCCGGTCAGACGCCAGCCGCCGGCCCCGTGATCCGGGTTCGGACCCAGGTTCAGATCGGCGGTGAAGGCGTCGAGCGAAGCGAGATCCAGCGAGCGGGCGATGCGGGCGCGGATCGCCGCATCGGGCTCCAGCGTGCGCTGCAGGCCCACGCCGATCTCGTTGAGGCGGACGGTTTCGCTGAAAGGAAGGACGACGGTCATGCGGTAATCTCAGGCCAGGACGGCTGTTTCAGGACGGCGGCGAAGGGCTGGGCGGCCAGTCCTTCACGCGCAGCAAGGGCATAGCGGGCGAGCGCCGCGCCGCGTTCCGCGTCCTCGCTCTCGAAGACATTGCGCGCCAGTCCGGCCGACAGGGTTGCGGCGTCGCCGGTGCGCAGGGGCGTCTCATAGGCGGTCATGCGGCCGTACAGGGCCTCGCCCAGGGTGCGCATCTTCTTCGCCATCGACACGTCGCCGACGCCCAGCTCGCGCAGGACGTTGTCGAGGGCCGAGACATAGGCGTCGAACAGCGCCTGGGCGGCGTCCACCCCTTCGCCTGCCCCATCCGCATCCTCGTCGCGCAGACGCAGGATCAGCAGAAGGGCGTGCAGGGTGTAGAGCTCGAACCGGGCGTCGATCCGGTCGGCGACGCCCAGGGCGGTATAGAAGGCCGGCTGGCGCGCCTGGGCCGCGACCGCCGCATAGAGGGCGTCGCCGACGTTCGGAGCGGAATGTTTCCGGAAGAGTGACTTCAGCATGTTTCACGGCCCCTTTTCCGCCGCGCCGTTGAACTAGAGCCCGTGTCCGGTTAGGTCAAAGACCTTGTTCTGTCGCAGGCGCCCGCAAATGCTTCGTATCGCCCCTCTCGTCGCCATCGCCGCCCTGGCGCTTTCGGCCGCCGCCTGCGCCCCCGTGGTGGGCCTGCACGGCTTCCAGGTGGTGGACGTCAAGCCGTCCGACATCGTCGCCGGCACCGACACCAAGGAAACCGTCCTGGCGCGCCTGGGCACGCCCTCGACCACCTCGACCTTCGAACCGGACCAGGTCTGGTATTACATCAGCCAGACCAGCGAGCGTTACACCTACAACCGCCCGCAGATCTCGCAGCGCAGCGTCACCGAAATCACCTTCAACAAGGACGACGCAAAGGTCGCCTCGGTCCGCACCCTGGGCCTGGACGATGGCCAGAAGATCGCCATGGAGCGTCGCGAGACCCCGACGCGCGGCCGTTCGCTGACCGTCATGGAACAGCTGCTCGGCAACGTCGCCCGCGGCCAGCTGCCCCGCACCGACGAAGATGTCCCCGGCCAACGCCGCCCGGACTAGGCGCCGTCCTGATCAGAATACAAAAACGCCCCGGAGATCGCTCTCCGGGGCGTTTTCTTTTGTCATCCCGGAAGCGGCGAAGCCGCTATCCGGGACGCGATCAGACGATCTTGCCGCTCGCCAGCACCGCCAGAAGCAGCAGGGCGACGATGTTGGTGATCTTGATCATCGGGTTCACCGCCGGGCCGGAGGTGTCCTTGTAGGGATCGCCGACCGTGTCGCCGGTGACCGCGGCCTTGTGGGCTTCGGAGCCCTTGCCGTGGACGACGCCGTTCTTGTCGGTGAAGCCCTCCTCGATCACCTTCTTGGCGTTATCCCAGGCGCCGCCGCCCGAGGTCATCGAGATGGCCACGAACAGGCCGGTCACGATGACGCCCATGAGCATGGCGCCGAGGGCCGCGAAGGCGTTGGCCTTGTCCGCCAGGAACAGGATGGCGACGAACAGGACGATCGGCGACAGCACCGGCAGAAGCGACGGTACGATCATCTCGCGGATCGCCGCCTTGGTCAGGATGTCGACGGCCCGTCCGTATTCCGGCTTCACCTGATAGGTCATGATGCCGGGGTTCTCGCGGAACTGGCGACGCACCTCGGCGACGACCGATTCGGCCGCGCGACCGACCGCCATCATCGACATCCCCCCGAACAGGAAGGGCAGCAGCCCCCCGAACAGCAGGCCGACGACGACATAGGGGTTGGTCAGGTCGAAGGCGACGGCGCCCATCCCCGCGAAGAAGGGATAGTCCGCCGGATTGGCCGAGAAGTACTTGAGGTCAGACGTATAGGCCGCGAACAGCACGAGCGCGCCGAGGCCCGCCGAACCGATGGCGTAGCCCTTGGTCACGGCCTTGGTGGTGTTGCCGACCGCGTCGAGCGCGTCGGTCGAATGGCGCACTTCCGAGGGAAGGCCCGCCATCTCGGCGATGCCGCCGGCGTTGTCGGTCACGGGTCCGAAGGCGTCCAGCGCCACGATCATCCCCGCCACGCCCAGCATGGTCGTGGTGGCGATGGCGATGCCGAACAGTCCGGCCAGCTGATAGCTGGCCACGATGCCGACGATGATGGTCAGGGCCGGAAGCGCGGTGGCCTCCAGCGAGACGGCCAGGCCCTGGATGACGTTGGTGCCGTGGCCCGAGACCGAGGCGTTGGCCACCGAGCGGACCGGACGGAAGCCCGAACCGGTGTAGTATTCGGTGATGACCACAATGGCCGCGGTGACCGCCAGACCGACGATGCCGGACCAGAACAGGCTCATCGGGGCGATGACCAGGCCGTCGCCGGTGGTGACCGGGCCGGTGACCAGGGTGGTGATCACCCACCAGACCGCGCCGACCGACAGGACGCCAGTGACGATCAGGCCCTGATACAGGGCGCCCATGATGTTCTGCTTCTTGCCCAGGCGGACGAAGAAGCTGCCGATGATCGAGGTCACGATACAGATGCCGCAGATGGCCAGCGGCAGCAGCATCATCGTGCCGACGTATTCCGTCCCCCGGAAGAAGATGGCCGCCAGGACCATGGTGGCGACCGTGGTCACCGCATAGGTCTCGAACAGGTCGGCGGCCATGCCGGCGCAGTCGCCGACGTTGTCGCCCACATTGTCCGCGATGGTGGCGGCGTTGCGGGGATCATCCTCGGGAATGCCGGCCTCGACCTTGCCCACCATGTCGCCGCCCACGTCGGCGCCCTTGGTGAAGATGCCGCCGCCCAGACGCGCGAAGATGGAGATCAGCGAGGCGCCGAAGCCCAGGGCGACAAGACCATCGACAACCTCGCGGCTCGTCGGCTCAAGTCCCATGTGCAGGACCAGGACCGCGAAATAGCCCGAGACGCCCAGCAGGGCCCCGCCGGCGACGAACATCCCGGTGATGGCGCCCGAGCGGAAGGCGAGGTCCAGACCCTTGGCCAGGCTCTCCGACGCGGCCTGGGCCGTACGAACGTTGGCGCGCACCGAGATCAGCATCCCGGCATAGCCGGCGGCGCCCGAAAGGACCGCCCCGATCAGGAATCCGACCGCCGCATAGGGGCCGATCAGCAGGTAGGCGGCGATCAGGATGACGACCCCGACGATACCGATGGTGGTGTATTGCCGCCGGAGATAGGCCGAGGCCCCTTCCTGAATGGCGGCGGCGATCTCTCGCATCTTGTCGTTGCCGGTGCCGGCCTTCATCAGCACGGCCGTCTGGGCGAGGCCGTACAGCACCCCCAGGACGCCGGCCCCAAAGACCAGCGCAAGTATATGATTCATTGGCGTTTCCATGCCCTTGCAAAAGGCGCCCGGCTCCTTGGCGCGGCGGGCCTTTTGGCCTCTATCCGCCTTCCGGCTCCCCCGTGCGCAACGACCGCAGAACTGCGATCACTCGGGATTTGCCGAATGAGCGTGCCGCATGCGCCGAGATGACGCAACCGTGATCTTCGAAGGGTCTTTCGGGGCGGGAAACGCCTAGAGCGTCGAGGCGGCGTCCGGGGCGGAAACGTCGGAGCCGTCGGGCGTGAGGTAGGGGTCCGGAACGGTCTCGGTCACGGGCCCGCTGACGCGACGGCGCGGGACCTGATTGGTCACCTCGGCCTTGAGGATGGCATGGGGAACGACGACGCCGGCGATGGCCATCAGGGCGGCGTTGATCTTGTTGTCGCTGAGCTTGTTCCAGTCGTCCGGCAGGGTGAAGGGCGCGCCGTGGCCGGTCCGCACCAGGGCGTCGCGGAAGAAGGCTTCCTTGTTCTGGATGTCCTCCACCTTGGGCTCGGGGGCCAGGTGCAGCTTCAGATTGACGAAGACGTAGTTGCGGATGCGGCCGTCGACGATGACGGGCAGGCCCACCGCGCGGATGCTGACCGTCTTGTCGGCCGGAGGCGCGCCCTCCTCGGGCTTCTTCGCGCCGCTGGCGAGGGCGGGCGTGGCGGCGATGACCGGCGCCGAAAGGGCGACGGCGGTTCCGGCGGCGATGAGATCTCTGCGGCGCATGAGGGTAACCCTAACCGGCGGGGGTTAGGATTCGGTTTCAGCCACCGCTGTCAGCAGTGGGTCCAGCCGGCGCGGGCCACCTCGACCGGCCGGCCCTCGAAACGGATGCGCACTCCGGTCCCGGCGACGACCTGACCGATGCGGGTCAGGCGGATGTGGCGGTGTTCAGCCTCGCGGCGCAGGGCGGCCTCGTCGGAAGCGGCGGCGGTGAAGGCGATCTCATAGTCGTCGCCGCCGGTCGCCAGCTGTTCGAAGGCCGCCTGACGGTCGACGCGGGTCTCCAGCCAGGCCTGACCGGCGAGCGAAACGGGGGTGCGCTCCAGATCGATCTCGATCCCGACGCAGGAGGCCTCGGCGATATGGCCGATGTCGGCGATCAGGCCGTCGGACACGTCCAGAGAAGCCGTGGCCATGTCCCGCACGACCTCGGCGAAGGCGGTCTGGGGCATGGGACGGCGATAGTGGTCGGTCAGGGCCTCGATCCGCTCGGGCGCCAGGGTCAGCGCCCCTTGCGCGGCCTTGAGGCCGAGGAAGCCGTCGCCGATCTGGCCGGTGACGAAGACGGTGTCGCCGGGGCGCGCGCCGTTGCGCGCCACCACCCTGCCCGCCTTCGCCCACCCCATCAGGGTGACGGAAAAGGAGGCCGGACCGGGCGTTACGACCGTATCGCCGCCCAGCAGGTGAATGCCGAATTCCTTCTGGTCGCGCGCCAGCCCCTCGGCGAAGGCTTCCCGCTCGGGCCAGCCACAGCGCTGCGACCAGTGGCAGGCCAGCAGATAGCCGAACGGCTCCACCCCCTTGGCGGCCAGATCGGACAGGTTCACGCGCAGCAGCTTCTGGGCCACCGTGTCGAGCGGATCTGTGGGCAGGAAGTGCACGCCCTCGATCATCGCGTCCTTGGTCAGGACCAGGTCGAAGCCCGGGCGGGTCGGCACGACGGCGACGTCATCGACCAGCCCCCTGCCCCACTCGGGATGGGCCAAGGGGGCCAGCAGTTTCGCGATGGTCTCGAACTCGCCGGACACGTCGACGGCGGCCATGGCCTCAGGCCTTCGGGCGCACGTCGCGGGCGACGCCGTCCAGGGCGGCGTTGACGAACTTGGCCTCGGCCTCGTCGAAGAAGGCCTTCGCCAGCTCGACATATTCATCGATGACGATCTCGCGCGGCACCTCGGGCTGGTGGGCCAGCTCCCAGGCCCCGCAACGCAGCAGGGCGCGCAAGGTGGCGTCCAGACGCTCCATGCGCCAGTTGGAGGCCAGACGGGCCTTCACGGCCGCGTCGATCTCACGCTGGTTGTCGATCACGCCGCGCACGATGCCGGCGAAATACTCTTCATCGGCCTCAGCCAGGGGCTCGCCTTCGATGTCGGCGTCGAAGCGGTGGTTTGAGAATTCGGTGATGACGGTCTCGACGCCCTCGCCGGCCAGTTCCATCTGGTACAGGGCCTGGACGGCGGCCAGACGCGCGACGGTGCGGGCGCGGCGCTGGCGCGAGGTCAGGGAGGGTTCAGCGCGCTCCTTCTCGCTCTCGGCGAGTTGCTGCAGGACGGACTGGATGCTGTTGGGTTCGGTCATTGCGCCGCAAGACCATGCCGGAGCCGTTTGCGCAAGGCGATCAGGTCCAGAGCCGCCCGCGCGGCGCCGCCGCCCTTGTCGCCTTCGCTGATCCGCGCCCGGGCCCAGGCCTGGTCCTCGTCCTCGGTCGTCAGGATGCCGTTGCCGATCGCCAGCCCCTTGAGGCCGAGCTGCATCAGCCCCGCCGCCGACTGATCCGAGACGATCTCGAAATGGTAGGTCTCGCCGCGAATGATGCAGCCGAGCGCCACGAAGCCGTCGTAGCGCGGCGCCGTCGGATATTTGCCGGCCTCGTCGGCCAGGGCGATGGCGGTCGGGACCTCCAGGGCGCCGGGCACGGTGACGACGTCAAAGGCCACGTTCTGGGCGCGCAGGGCGTCCTTCGCCCCGTCCAGCAGGGCGTCGGCCAGTTCGTCGTAGTAGCGCGCCTCGACGATGAGGACGCGGATCGGTTCGATCAGGATTGGTCTTCTCCGTTCATGCCGCGCCAGCCGACGATGCGCAGGCCATAGCCTTCCAGCGCGGTCGGCTCGGGGCGGGTCGAGCTCATCACGATCATGTCGCGGACCCCGAGGTCCAGCAGGATCTGGGCGCCGAGGCCATAGGCCTTGATGGCGCGGTCGTTGACGGCCGGCTTCTCGGCGCCCGACAGGCGCTCGGCCAGGCTCTGCAGCGAGGGGTCGCGCAGGAAGACGACGACGCCGGCCTCGCCGCTGTCCGAAATCTGTTTCAGGGCGGCGGGAATGTAGTTCTGTCGGTCCTCGCGGTGGCCCAGCAGGTCGGCGGCGAAGTCGACCTGGTGCATGCGGACCAGGGTCGGCTTGCCGGGCTCGATGCGGCCGTGGACCAGGGCGACGTGCTCGCCGCCCTCGATGGTGTCGCGGTACAGCATGAGGCGGAAGGGGCCGCCGTGGACGCTCTCGAACGGCTGATCCATGACCCGCTCGACATAGCGTTCGGTGCGGCGGCGATAGGCGATCAGGTCGGCGATGGTGCCGATCTTGAGGCCGTGCAGTTGGGCGAAGGCGACCAGGTCCGGCATCCGGGCCATGGTGCCGTCCTCGTTCATGATCTCGCAGATCACGCCCGCGGGGGTCAGGCCGGCCATGCGGCTGATATCGACCGCCGCCTCGGTGTGGCCGGTGCGGACCAGAACCCCGCCGTCGCGGGCGATCAGGGGGAAGACGTGGCCGGGCGAGACGATGTCGTCGGCGCCCTTGTTCGGATCGACGGCGGCCTGAACCGTGCGGGCGCGGTCGGCGGCGCTGATGCCGGTGGTGACGCCCTCCTTCGCCTCGATCGAGACGGTGAAGGCGGTGCCCATGGAGGTGCGGTTGTCGGCCGTCATCGGCGGCAGGCGCAGCTGGCGGCCGCGCTCGGCGGTGATGGCCAGACAGATCAGGCCGCGCGCATGGCGGGCCATGAAGTTGATCTGGTCCGGCGTCGCGAACTGGGCCGGGATGATGATATCGCCCTCGTTCTCACGATCCTCGGCGTCGACGAGGATGTAGGGGCGTCCGTTGCGGGCGTCCTCGAGGATGTCCTCGATCGGGCTGATCGGACTGGAGAGCATGTCCGACGAAAGCTGGATGGTGTTCATTACGCGGTCTCTTGCCAGCGCGCGAGATAGCGCGCCAGCATGTCGATTTCGAGGTTTACGGCGTCGCCGGGCTGCAATCGGCCCAGGGTCGTCGCCTCCCAGGTGTGGGGGATGATGTTCAGGTCGAAGTTTTGGCCGTCCACGGCGTTGACCGTCAGGGACACGCCGTCGACCGTGATGGAGCCCTTGGCGGCGATGTAGCGATGCAGGGGCGCGGGCGCCTCGACCACGATCCGGTGCGATCCGCCGACCGCTTCGATCGACACGACCTTGCCCAGACCGTCGACGTGGCCCGAGACGACATGGCCGCCCATTTCGTCGCCGAGTTTGGCCGCGCGCTCCAGATTGACGGGGTCGCCGGCCTTCCAGCCGCCTAGGGTGGTCCTGGACAGGGTCTCGTCCGAGACCTCGACCGCGAACCAGCCGTCATTCTTCTCGACGACCGTCAGGCAGCAGCCCGCGTGGCTGATCGAGGCGCCCATGTCGATGCCGGACACATCCCAGGCGGTCTCGATCTCATAGCGGCGGTCGCGGTTGGTTTCGGTGACCGTGCGGACGCGGCCGATGTCGGTGACGATGCCTGTGAACATCAGGAGACCCTTTCGTAGCGCTCCCACAGGTCGTCACCCAGAGCCTCCACCGCAAGGCGCCGGAACTTCGGAGCGTTCGCAAGACGGGCCAGCGACAGGGCCGCGACGCCCGGCCGGCCGTCTCCGCCCAGCAGGATCGGGGCCCGGAACCAGTCGATGGCGTCCACGACACCGGCCGTGACGAAGGCTGCGGCGACCCGGCCGCCACCCTCGATCATCAGGCTGCGCACGCCGCGGGCGTAGAGCAGCTCCAGAATGGCCTCGATGGTCGGACGGTTCTGGGCGTCGCCCGCGACCTGCACCACCTCGGCGCCGCCGACCGGATGGGGTTCACGGGTGGTGATGATCAGCGTGCCGGCCTTGGCAAGACGCGCGAAGGACGGGGTACGCAGGCGGCTGTCCAGCACGACCCGCAGGGGGTCGGCCTTCTCGATGCGAACACCGGCCTCACTCTCGGGCAGGCGCACGGTCAGGCGCGGGTCATCGGCAAGGACGGTCTCGACACCGACCAGGATGGCGTCGCCGGCTGCGCGCAGACGGTGTCCCTGCAGCCGGGCTTCAGGACCCGTGATCCACTGACTTTCGCCCGTCGAGGTGCCGATACGACCGTCCAGCGAGGTCGCGATCTTGAGAGTAATCCGGGGCCGCATCAGGTCTCGTCCAGGCCTTCGTCGCCGAGGAAGCGGGCGAAGTCGCCGGTGTGGCGGAAATCCTTGTAGACCGAGGCGTAGCGGACATAGGCCACTTCATCGACCGACTTAAGCGCCTTCATGATGAAGTCGCCGACGATGCTGGACGGGATTTCCGTCTCGCCCAGACTTTCCAGCTGGCGGGTGATGCGGCTGACCAGCTGTTCGACCTGTTCGCTCTGAACCGGCCGCTTGCGCAGGGCCACGTTCAGCGACCGCTCCAGCTTGTCGCGGTCGAAGGGCGTGCGACGGCCGTTGCGCTTCAGGATCATCAGCTCGCGCAGCTGCACCCGCTCGAAGGTGGTGAAGCGCCCGTTGCAGTTCGGGCAGGACCGGCGACGTCGGATGGCCGAGCCGTCGTCAGACGGCCGGCTGTCCTTCACCTGCGTGTCCTGATGGCCGCAAAAGGGGCACTTCATCCGCGGCTTACCCGTAGATCGGGAAGCGGCGCGTGAGCTCGCGCACCTTGCCGGCGACCTCGGCGATGACCGCCGGATCGGCCTCGTCGCCGCCGTTCATCGAGGAGACGACGTCGGCGATCCAGTGACCGATCGACTTGAACTCCTCCTCGCCGAACCCGCGCGTCGTGCCCGCCGGGGTGCCCAGACGGACGCCCGAGGTGACGGTGAAGGGGGCGGTGTCGAAGGGGACGCCGTTCTTGTTGCAGGTCATCAGGGCGTGTTCGAGCTGCAGCTCGGTCGCCTTGCCGGTCACGCCCTTGGGACGCAGGTCGACCAGCATCAGATGGCTGTCGGTGCCGCCCGAGACGATGGCCAGGCCACGCTCGACCAGGACGCCGGCCAGAGCCTGGGCGTTGGCCACGACCTGTTTCGCATAGACCTTGAACTCGGGCTTGAGCGCCTCACCGAAGGCCACGGCCTTGGCGGCGATGACATGCTCCAGCGGCCCGCCCTGCAGGCCGGGGAAGACGGCCGAGTTGATCTTCTTGCCCAGGTCGACGTCGTTGGACAGGATCATGCCGCCGCGCGGACCGCGCAGGGTCTTGTGGGTCGTGGTGGTCACGACGTGGGCGTGCGGCAGCGGGTCAGGATAGGCGCCGCCGGCGATCAGGCCCGCATAGTGGGCCATGTCGACGAACAGATAGGCCCCGACGCTGTCGGCGATCTCGCGGAAGCGCTTGAAGTCGATGTGGCGGCTGTAGGCCGAGGCGCCGGCCACGATCAGCTTCGGCTTTTCCTTCTCGGCCATCTCGGCGACGTGGTCGTAATCGATCAGATGGTTGTCCTCGCGGACCTTGTAGGTCACCGGGCGGAACCACTTGCCCGACTGGTTGGCCGGGGAGCCGTGGGTCAGGTGGCCGCCGCAGGCCAGGTCCATGCCGAGGAAGGTGTCGCCGGGCTGCAGCAGAGCGAAGAAGACCGCCTGATTGGCCTGGGCGCCCGAGTGGGGCTGGACGTTGGCGAAGGCGCAGCCGAACAGTTCCTTGGCGCGCTCACGGGCCAGGTCCTCAGTGACGTCGACGTATTCGCAGCCGCCGTAGTAGCGGCGACCGGGATAACCCTCGGCGTATTTGTTCGTGAGAACAGAGCCTTGTGCTTCGAGAACGGCCTTGGAGACGATGTTCTCCGACGCGATCAGCTCGATCTGTTCCTGCTGACGGCCCAGCTCGCCCTGGATGCCCTTGAAGACGTCCGGATCGGCGTCCGCGAGAGACTTCGAGAAGTAGTCGGCGTGGGTGGTGATGGTCACAGGCGTCCCCGGAAATCTGAAGGCGCCCTATCTAGTCCCGAGAGGGGTCAACCACAACATCTTGTGTCGGACAGGTGACGTCAGACACCGAGTATCCGTCGCAATTTCGCGATCGCCAGCCGCTCGACGGCCTTGGGTTCCATGGCCGGACCAACGGCCGTGGCCTCGGTTCCGGTCGCCACATGGACGGCGGTGACCTTCAGATAGGTTCCGTTGCGGGTCTTCTCGACGATGACCTGTCCGAGGCCATCCCCTGTCATCAAGCGGCCGAAGGCATCCGGGCGATGTGGCAGTGGGTCCAGAGCTGGTCCATGGCGCTGACCAGGGCGTCCATCATGCCGTCGTCATGGTTCGGCGAGGGGGTGAAGCGCAGGCGCTCGGTGCCCTTGGGCACGGTCGGATAGTTGATCGGCTGGACGTAGACGCCGAACTCTTCGAGCAGCATGTCCGAGATCATCTTGGTGTGGACCGGATCGCCGACGAAGACCGGGACGATGTGGCTTTCGCTCGGCATGACCGGGATGCCGGCGGCGGCGAAGCGGTCCTTCAGGGTCTGGGCGCGCTCCTGATGGGCGACGCGCAGTTCCGGATGGGCCTTGAGGTGACGCACCGAGGCCAGGGCGCCCGCGGTCAGGGCCGGCGGCAGGCTGGTGGTGAAGATGAAGCCCGCGGCCCAACTGCGCACCGCATCCACGATCACCGCGTCGGCGGCGATATAGCCGCCCATGACGCCGATGGCCTTGCCGAGGGTGCATTCGACGATGTCGATGCCATCCAGCACGCCGTCACGCTCGGCGACGCCGGCGCCGGTCGCGCCATACAGGCCGACCGCGTGGACTTCGTCGAGATAGGTCAGGGCGCCGTACTTCCGGGCCAGGGCGATGGTGCCGGCCAGGTCGGCGATGTCGCCGTCCATGGAATAGACGCTCTCGAAGGCGACCAGCTTGGGCGCATCGGCGGGCGCGGCGGCCAGCAACTGCTCCAGATGGGCCAGATCGTTGTGCATGAAGACGTGACGCTCGCAGCCGCCGTTGCGGATGCCGGCGATCATCGAGGCGTGATTCAGGCTGTCTGAGAAGATGATCAGGCCCGGCAGGATGCGCTGCAGGGTCGTCAGGGTCGCCTCATTGGCCACATAGCCCGAGGTGAACAGCAGCGCGGCTTCCTTCTGGTGCCAGGCGGCCAGCTCGGCCTCCAGGTCCACGGCCGAGCGCGTCGTGCCCGAGATGTTGCGGGTGCCGCCGGCGCCGGCGCCCACGGCGTCGATCTCGGCCTGCATAGCCTCCAGCACGACCGGGTTCTGGCCCATGCCGAGGTAGTCGTTCGAGCACCAGATGACGACGTCCTGCTCGGAGCCGTCCTCACGACGCCGAACGGCCTTCGGGAACTGGCCGCGCACGCGCTTCAGGTCGGCGAAGACGCGGTAACGCCCCTCGCTCTTCACCTGGTCGACGGCGGATTCGAAGGCGGCCTTGTAGTCGTACAACTGGGCGGACTTTCGCGCGAAAAACGTGGCGGGTATTTGCGCCGATAGACCCCCGGTGTCCACGCGATGACAAGGACAAATTGTCCTAAACCGCTAATTGATAACGGTTCTCAATCGCCGGAAAGCGCTGTCAGGGGGACGCGGGTGACCTGCACATCCTCCTTGTTCGTGGCGTAGCCCACCCACAGGAAGCCGTTCCAGACCGCGCTCTTGGGGTAGTGGTAGCCGGGGCGCTTGTACTGACCTTCGTAGCGCAGCGGCTGGAGATCGCCCTGCCCGCGCAGCAGGAAGGACCTGTCGAAGGTTCGTCCGTCACGGCTGACGGTCACCGCCAGCGGAATGCGAACGCGGTCGCTGTTCGGCGCATTGACGAGGAAGGCCGTCCCGTCCGGCAGATTGCCCGCGCTCTGTTTGGCGCGGCTGTCGGGCATGGCGGTGACCACCGGTGTGGACCAGCTGACGCCCCGGTCGCAGCTTTCGGAGGCCAGTTGGTGGTAGCTGAGATCCTCGTCGCGGAAGACCATGACGGCGCAGTCATCGGCCTGAAACAGGCTGGGCTCGATCTCGCGGCTGAGGCGGCTTTCGTGGACAGGCGCGCCCGCAGGCGTTGGAGCGCGTTCGAGATGGGTCATCCGGCCGAGCGTCCAGCCGGAGACGCCCAGCGGGTCGTCGGTGAAGGCCGGGGTCGCGATCATGCCGGGACGCATGTGGAAGGCGCCGATGATGCGGGCGCCGAAGTGGTGTGGGTCCTGTTCGATGACGCCGTCGATGGGCGTGCCGTTAGCCGTCAGCACCGGCTGCGACGCGGACCAGCTCTGGCCGTCGGTGCTGGTTCGGTACGCGGTCTGGCCGCCGTCGCCGGACTGGAAGCCGTAGGGCCAGACGTTCAGGTAGGCGACCAGAGTCCGGCCGTCGGTGGACCAGCCGCCGCTGGAGACCATGCGACCGCCTTCGCCCGGTGGGGCCAGTTCAACCGGCGCGGTCCAGTGCTGACCATCGGCGCTGGAAGAGAACATCACCCGGGTGTCAGGCGAATCCTCGTCACGAGGCGAGGCTTGCCACTGGGCGTAGAGCCGTCCGTTGAAAGCGATCAGGGAGACGCCGTTGCTGAAGTGGTCGGTCCCCTCCCCCGGCCGAAAGACGGTGAAGGTCTCCGTGCCCGGCGCAGGAATCAAGCCGAGGTCAGGCTCGGACGCATCGAACAGGCCGGGCGCGACCGTAAAGGGAGCGGGAGGGTCCTCAGCCGCCGCCGTCAGCAGCAGGAGAGCGGCGGCGAGGACGCTTTTGATCACGCCGGCTTGCGGAACTTGAGCATGAACTGGCTGGTGTGCCCCCGGATCGCCGGATCGAAGACATTGGCGGTCAGCGGATCGGCGTCATTCTTCAGGATGTCGCTCTGCGCCTCCAACACGAAGCCCGCGGCCTCGACCTCTTCCTTGACGATGGCGGGGTCGATGCGGTGCAGGCTGTCGGCGGCCGCCAGGCCCGAACCGGCGGCGGCGTAGTGGTCGACGATGACATAGAGGCCGCCCGGCTTGAGCGCCGCGAACACCGCCGCATTGGTCCTGGCCGCCGTGTCGGCCGCGAAGGGCTTCAGGTGCAGGTCGTGATAGTTCTGGGCGGTGAAGACCAGATCCATACCCGTCGGGAACTCAGGCGCGCCGACCGGCGAGCGGATGCCCTCGACGTTCGGCAGGGCGTCAGCGGCGGCGATGGCGTCGGCGTAGGAGGCCTGGAAGCCGATGAACTGGGCCGGTTGCCAGGCGATGACCTTGCCGGTCGGGCCGGTCGCGGCGGCGAAGACGCGGGTGAAATAGCCGCCGCCGATGATCATGTCGCCGATGGTCTGGCCGGGCATGACCTCGGCGAAGGCCAGGGTCTCGGCGGTATGGCGGGCCTCATCGCGCGCCTTGTCGGCATCGGTGCGGACCGGGTCGGCCAGGGCGGCGGCGTAGTGGCTGTCCTGACCCATGGACGCGGCGGCATTCGCCATCGAGTTGACCGCGTAGTCGATATTCGACTGCGCCAGGCAGTCGCCACCGACGAAGGCGGCCATCACGGCCACCGCGAAATACACCGTACGCTTCATGTCAGCCTCCCACGCGCCTTGAGCGGCGCTTGATTGAATACGACCGCGAACCGCCGAGGTTACCTTCAGCCCGGTTTGCGGAAGCGATAGACGAACTGGTCGGTCTTGCCGCGAATGGCGGGGTCGAAGACGGTCAGGGTGTGGTCGTCCTCGGGGTTGGCCACAGCCGAGGTCTCGCCGGCGAAGACAAAGCCCGCGGCCTCGACCTCGCGGCGCAGCTCGGCGCCCTCGATGCGGTGCAGGGTGCCCGAGACGCTGATGCCCGCGCCCGGCGCCGACTGGTGATCCAGGATGACATAGAGGCCGCCCGGCTTGAGCGCCGCGAACACCGCCGCGTTCATCCTGGCCACATCGACGCCGAACCGGGGAATGGTGAAGTCGTGGTACTCCTGCCCCATGAAGACCACGTCCAGGGGCTCGGGGAAGGTCATGGTGTCGAGGCTGCCGGTGATCCGGTTCACGTTCGGATAGGCGGCCGCCAGGGTATCGCCAAAGCCGTTCTCGCGCTGGGCGGTCTGGTTTGGCACGAAGGCGTAGACGCGGCCCGACGGACCGACCGCCTTGGCGAACAGGCGGGTGAAATAGCCTTCCTCGGGCCGGATGTCGGCGACGCGGTCCCCGGCGTCCAGCTGGGCGAAGGCCATCATCTCGGCGGGCTTGCGCAGCGGGTCGCGGGCGACCTCCTCGGCGGGACGCAGCGGATCGGCGATGGCGGCGGCGTAGGCGTTCTCTTCCACCCTGGTCAGTTCCTCGCCAGGCATGGCGACGATGGTCTTGTCGCCCCCGTCGCTGGCGATGATCACGCAACCGGACAGGGCCGTCGCCCCCAGGGCTGCGACGGCGGCGGCGAGGAGAAGCGACTTGGACATGGGGGTCATCCTGAACGGCGATGCGCGAAGCTACGCCCCGAAGCGTGACCGGATGCAAGCGGATTTCGTTCCTGAAACACCGGCTCGTGACACTTCATGAGGCGCGGCGACTTGACGCAGGCCGAGCCGGGGCGTTGTTTCCCGCCTCCCCCGCCGTCCGTACCCGAGAGTCTCCATGGTCCGTTTCGCCCGTCCCGCCTTCGCCGCCCTGCTGCTGGCGTCCGCCGCGCTTCCCGCGTTCGCGCAGACGGCCGCGCCCGCCGTAACGCCCTATACGACGATGGCGCCGATCCCGGCGGTGGTGGACAAGCCCTGGCCGGGCGTCGTGAAGCTGGACGTCGACGCCACCGACCTGAACCGCCGCATCTTCAGCGTCCATGAGACCATTCCGGTCGAGGGCGCGGGCCCGCTGACCCTGTTCTTCCCCGCCTGGCTGCCCGGCGACCACGGCCCCGACGGCCCGATCACCCAGCTGGCCGGCCTGGTCTTCACCGCGAACGGCCAGCGTCTGGAATGGACCCGCGACCCGGTCGAGAGCTTCGCCTTTCATCTGGTGGTGCCCGAGGGCGTGACCGAGATCAGCGCAGACTTCCAGCACCTGTCGCCGACGGCGGGCGCGCAGGGCCGCGTGACCATGACGGCCGAGATGCTGAACGCCCAGTGGGAGAAGATGCTGCTCTATCCCGCGGGCCGCTGGCACCACAACATCACGACCCAGACCAGCGTGAAGCTGCCGTCCGGCTGGAATTTCGGCACGGCGCTGGAAACCGCCTCCACCGAAGGCGACGTCACCACCTTCAAGCCGGTGACGCTCGACGTGCTGATCGACAGCCCGCTGATGGCCGGCGTCCACTATCGCCAGATCGATCTGGATCCGGGCGGCCGCTCGCCGGTCAAGCTGGACATCTTCGCGGACGCCGCCTCGAACATCGCCCCGACCGACGCCCAGATCGCCATCCTGCGCGCCTTGGTGACCCAGGCTGATCGTCTGTATGGCGCGCGCCACTTCGACCACTACAACTTCCTGATGGCCATGACCGACCGGCTGGGCGGCATCGGGCTGGAGCACCACCGCTCGTCCGAGGACAGCGTCGACCCGGCCTTCTTCACCGACTGGGACAACCAGTTCGGCGACCGCGACCTGCTGGCCCACGAATACACCCACTCCTGGAACGGCAAGTGGCGGCGTCCGGCGGGGCAGTATGTCCCCAACTACAACACCCCGCTGCAGAACGAGCTGCTGTGGGTCTATGAGGGCCAAACCCAGTTCTGGGGCAAGGTCCTGGCCGCCCGGTCGGGCCTGATGACCAGGGATCAGGCGCTGGACGCCCTGGCCATGGACGCCGCCACCTATGACAACCGCGTGGGCCGCTCGTGGCGGGCGATGCAGGACACGGTCAACGACCCGATCATCTCTATGCGCCGGCCCAAGGGCTGGCTGAGCGAGCAGCGCGACGAGGACTACTACGTCGAAGGCCAGCTGATCTGGCTCGACGCCGACACCCTGATCCGGGAGAAGACCAACGGCCGCAAGGGTCTGGACGACTTCGCCCGCGCCTTCTTCGGCACGCATGACGGCGAGTTCAACGAGGCGCCCTACACCTTCGATGACGTGGTCGCGGCGCTGAACGGGGTGGTCGAGAACGACTGGGCGACCTTCCTCCGCACCCGTCTGGACGGCCATGGCCCGGGCGCCCCGCTCGATGGTCTGGCGCGCGGCGGCTACCGCCTCGTCTACACCGACACCAAGAGCCCCTGGCAGAAGACGCTGGAAGGCGGCCTGAAGCGCAACAACTTCATGTATTCCATCGGCCTGCAGACCAATGGCGAGAACGGCATTTCGGCGGTCCAGTGGGACGGCCCGGCCTTCAAGGCGGGTCTGGCCATCGGCATGTCGATCGTCGCCGTCAACGGGGAGGCCGCTTCGGCCTCCAACCTCACCGACGCCATCAAGGCGGCCAAGGACACGACCACGCCGATCGAGCTGATCGTCAAGGACGGCGACCGTTACCGGACCGTCAGCCTCGATTACCACGACGGCCTGCGCTACCCGCACCTGGAGCGGATCCCGGGCACGCAGGACCGCCTGAGCGAACTCTACGCCGCGCGAGCTCGCTAACCGCAGTCCACGGACTTGATGATCCCCGTCTGCTGGTCGAACCGGATATTGAGCCGGTCCGGCCGGTAGTCGCGGGTCGTGGCGCAGGTGGTGCAGACGATCCGCACATTGGCGCCGGCTGCGAAATCCACCGCCCCGACGTGTGAGCCGATCAGAGACTGCGCGGCGGAGGCGTCGCATCGCTGGGGCGGCGTCGGACCGCCGGTCTCCGGCGGCGTCGCCATACAGCCGGTCAGGGCCGCGCCGGCGACGAGGGCCGCGAGCGCCCTCATCCGCACTTCACCTCGGTGATCCGGTTGCTGGCCGTGTCATAGACGATGTTCACCCGGTTCGGGTTGAAGTCCATGGTCATGGCGCAGGTCGTGCAGACCTCGCGGCGCGTCTCTCCCGGCGCGGCGGCAGGGAGTTCCGACCGGTTCTTGCCGATATAGCTGCGATAGGCATCGGCCTTGCACTGGCCGAGCTCATTGGACGGCGGGGCTGGGGTCGCGCCGCCACCCTCGACGGGCGCGCAGGCCGCCAGGGCGGAAAAGGCGATGAGGGTCGAGAGAAGCGCAGCGGATTTCGCAGGGTTTTTCACGGGCGTCGTCTCCTTTATCCGGTCAGCCGCAGCGGACCTGTTCGACCGTTTCGGTCTGGGCGTTGAAGAAGATGTTCAGGCGGTACGGGGAATAGTCCTCGGTGATGGCGCAGCTGGTGCAGACCACGCGGCGGTTAATCACATCGACCGGGACCGGGATTTCCGTCTTGTTGCGGCCGACCAGCCATTGAAGGTCGTTGGCCTTGCACAGGTCCTGACCGGTCTGGGGCATCCGGGTGCCGACCGGTTGGGACACCTGGGCGTCAGCGACCACAGCCGGCGCGGGCTTCGCCGCCGGAGCCGGAGTCGAACAGGCGGCAAGCGCGATCAGCCCGGCGACGATCAGGCCGCCTTTTGCCAGCCCTCGTCCGTCTGTTTCCAGTAGGCCAGGTTGGCGCCCTGCCCCTTCAAGGTCTTCCAGCGCTCGCGCGCGCCGGTCAGCGCCGTGTCGTCGCGTCCGTCGAAGATGATGAAGCATCGCTGGTAACTCTCCGTGGCGCCCAGTTCTGAGCCGTCGACGATGAACAGCGCCTGAGCGCCGTTCGGGTTCTCCATCGATTGCGTCAGCAGGATCGGCTGGCGCGCAGCGTTCGGTTCGTCGGCGCGACCGTGGGCGAGGAAGCTGTCCTCGCGAAACGTCCACAGCCGCTCATCGATATCCTCGAGCCGGTGTTCCCCGGCGACCCGGACCAGCGCCCGCCAGCCGCGTTGAAGCGTCCGGCCCAGAAGCTCCGGCAGCACCTGATCGAGCGTCGAACGCTCCAGGTGGTAGAACCAGATTTCCGGGCCGGTTGCGTCGGTCACTTGGACTCGTAGGTGTCCGCCACCATGCGATCCAGCGTGCGCACGCCGAAGCCGACGGCGCCTTCCGGAACCGTGGGGCTGGGCGACTTGTTGGCCCAGGCGGTCGGGGCGATGTCGAGGTGGGCCCACGGCACGCCGTTGGTGAAGCGCTGCAGGAACAGGGCGGCGGTGATCGAGCCGCCGGCGCGGCCGTTGCCAGTGTTCTTCACGTCGGCGATCTTGGAGTCGATGTGCTGCTCGTACTGGGGCGGCAGCGGCATGCGCCAGAAGTTTTCGCCCACCTTCTCGGCGGCGGCCAGGATCGGTCCGGCGACCTCTTCGCTGTTGGCGTAGAGCGGGGCGATGTCCAGGCCGACAGCGACGATGGCGGCGCCCGTCAGGGTGGCCAAGTCGATCATGAACTTCGGCTTGAAGCGCTCCTGGGTGTACCAGAGTGCGTCGGCGAGGACGAGGCGGCCCTCGGCGTCAGTGTTGATCACCTCGACCGACTGGCCGGACATGGAGATGACCACGTCGCCCGGGCGCTGGGCGTTGCCGTCAGGCATGTTCTCGACGAGGCCGAGCACGCCCACGGCGTTGACCTTGGCCTTGCGGCCCGCCAGCGCGTGCATGAGGCCGGCCACGGCGGCGGCGCCGCCCATGTCCCACTTCATGTCTTCCATGCCGTCGGCGGGCTTGATCGAGATGCCGCCGGTGTCGAAGCAGACGCCCTTGCCGACGAAGGCCAGAGGCTGGGCACCCGGTTCGCCGCCGTTCCACTGGATCACGGCCAGCTGACTTTCGCGGCGGCTGCCCTGACCGACGCCCAGCAGGGTCCACATGCCCAGCTTCTCCATCTCGGCTTCGCCGAGGATCTCGACCTTCAGGCCGAGGCGCTCCAGATCCTTGACCCGTTTGGCGAACTCGGCCGGGTACAGGACGTTGGCGGGCTCGGAGACCAGGTCGCGCGAGAAGGTCACGGCGTCGGCGACGGCCGACATCGGTTCAAAAGCGGCTTCGGCGGCGCGCAGGTCCGAGGTGACGACCTGGACCGTCTTGATCGAGGCGATCTTCTCGGGCTTCAGCGTCGTGCGGTATTTGTTGAAGGTGTAGGAGGCCAGACGCACGGCGAAGGCGGCGCGGGCCGACTGTTCCGGGGTCAGATGACCGAAATCGAGGGTCAGGGTCTCGGCGCCCGACAGCTTGACCGCGTGATACGCGGCGCCCGCGGCGGTTTCGACGCCCTTGTCATCCAGCGCATCCTTGCCCGCCCCGACCAGCAGGACGGTGGCGGCCTCGACGCCCGCGGGGGCGGCGACGGTCAGGGTGGAGTTGGCGGTGCCGGTGAAACGGCTGGCGGTCATCGCCTTCGTAAGGGCGCCGGAAGCCGCCGTATCCAGGGCAGGGCCGGTCCCGGCCAGGGCGCGGCCCTCGCCGACCAGAACGGCAAGGACTTCCGACGCGCCGGCGTGGGCGACAAATTCGATCTTCATGAAACGCGACTCCAGCCGGGATTGAGCCCCGGTCGTTTGCTACAGTTCGGGAGGGAGGCCGCGCGGTTGTCCGCAGGGCGTCCGGATGTGTATTAGATGCTCTCCATCACGCGCGCCCGCAACCTGGGTGTTCGCCGGCCGCTGCATGACCCTGATTCAACGCTATCTTTTCAAACAGATCGCCCTGCCCGTCGTGGCGGCGTGCGGCGCCCTGGCGGGAATCGGCCTGCTGTCCCAGAGCCTGGATCAACTGCAGGTCATCGTCGAGCGCGGACAGAGCGTTCTGGTTATGATCAAACTGACGCTGCTGGCCCTGCCGCAGCTGGTTTCGGTCATTCTGCCGATCGGCCTGTTCGTCGGCGCGCTGATCTCCCTGACCCGGCTGCAGCGCGAACAGGAGCTGACCGCCACCTTCGCCAGCGGGATGACGCGCTGGCAGGTGATCTCTCCGGCGGTGCGGATCGCGGTGCTGGTGGCCCTGCTGGCCCTGTTCACCAACCTCTTCGCCCAGCCCTGGGCCCAGCGGACGGCGCGGCAGGAGGCCTTCGCCATCCGCACCGACCTGGCCGCCCTGCTGGTCGAGGAGGGCCGCTTCGTCCAGGGCCCCGGCGGCCTGACCGTCTATGTGCAGCAGATCGAGCAGAACGGCCTGCTCAAGAACCTGTTCGTCTATCTGGACAACGGCAAGACGGTGCGGACCTGGGACGCCAGCGAGGCCCGGTTCGAACGGATCAACGGCGCGCCGACGCTGACCCTGGTCGACGGGTCGGCGCAGGAATATTCCAGGGACGGCGTCTTGAACCAGTTGTCCTTCGACCGCCTGCCCTTCGACCTCTCCCCCTATACGGAAAGCTCCGAGAAGATCCGTTACAAGCCCGCCGACCTGTGGATGTCGCAGCTGATCAATCCCACGCCGGATCTGATCGGTCACAGCGGGTCGCGCGGCGAGCTGCTGGCCGAGGCCAACAACCGGCTGTCGTCGCCGCTCTACGCCCTGACGGCCATGGCCATGGCCCTGGCGGCCATCATGGGCGGCCAGTTCAGCCGCTCGGGCTACAGCCTGCGCATCGCCAAGGCGGCGGGCGTCTTCCTGCTGGTGCGGATCATGGGCTACGGCATCGTCGCCGCCAGCGCCTGGAACGGCTGGCTGAACGTCTTCCAGTACATCCTGCCCCTCGCCTCGGCGGCCCTCGCCCTGCGGCTGCTGTTCCGCGCGCTCAAGCCGCGACGCCGCCGCACCTGGCCGATGCTCGAGCAGTTGAAGGCGCGGTTCGCATGAAACTCTCCCTTCGCACCGGCGACACGAGCAAGCCGATCCGGTTGGGCCGGATCGAACGCTATGTGCTGGTCCAGCAGATGCGCGCCCTGGGCGTAGCCCTGGCGGTGATCAGCGCCCTGGTCATGCTGATCGACTTCGTCGAAATCTCACGCGGGCTGGGCTCGGAGACCGATCTGTCGGCCCTTCGCATCGTCGGTCTGATGCTGATCAAGTCACCGCAGGTGATCGTCCAGCTTCTGCCCTTCGTCTTCCTGTTCGGCACCCTGTCGGCCTTCGTCAGCCTGAACCGGCGCTCCGAGCTGATCGCCATGCGGGCGGCGGGCATCTCGGCATGGCGTTTCGTCCTGCCGGCGGCCGGGATGGCCTTGGTGCTCGGCGTCCTGACCGTGACCTGCATCGGCCCCCTCGCGGCGGCGGGCGACAATCTGTTCCAGCGCGAGCGCGCCCGCATCTCGGGTTCGGCCCTGGGCGCGGCGGAAGACAATCAGGCGATCTGGCTGCGCGAAGGCGAGGACACGCGCCAGATGGTCATCCGCGCCGGTCGGCAGGATCGCGCCAATGCCCGACTGCTGGACGTCACCTTCTTCATCTACACAACCGATCCCAAGGGCCGCCGCGCGTTCAGCGAGCGGATCGACGCCCCGGCCGCCAGCCTCAGCGCCGGCCGCTGGCGGCTGATCAACGCCGTCGGCGCCCAGACGGGTCAGAGGGCGGTGCGCTACGCTACCCTCGACCTGCCCTCGAGCCTGGCCGATGACGAAGCCTTCGAACGTTTCGCGCGGCCGCAGGCGACCTCCTTCTGGTCCCTGCCCGCCCAGATCAGCCGGATCGAGGACGCCGGCTTCTCTTCGACCGCCTACCGGCTGCGACTGCAGCAGCTTCTGGCCACGCCCCTGATGTTCGCGGCGATGTCGATCCTGGCCGCCGCCTTCTCGCTGCGCCTGATGCGTCTGGGCGACCTGGCCAAGATGACCGTCGGCGCCGTGGTGCTGGGCTTCGCCTTCTTCTTCCTGAACCAGGCGTCCTCGGCCTTCGGCTCGGCCGAGGTGGTTCCGCCCTTCGTGGCGGCCTGGCTACCGGCGATGCTGACGGCGCTCGCCGCCTTTACCTTGCTGTTCTATACCGAAGACGGCTAAGCGACCCGTCGGCGGGGGGCCGAGGGTTTACGGATTGAGTTCGCATGCAGACTGAACGCGGCGCCTTTCAAGGCACAGGCCTGCGGACCCGGCTTCTGGCCGGCGCCGCCCTGATTGTCTGCGCGCCGTGGCTGGCTGGTCAGGCGATGGCCCAGACGGCGCCGGCGCCCGCTGCCGCCGTCGCCGATTCGAACGCTCCGGGTCCCGACGGCCTGCCTCCCAAGGCCGTCTACATCCAGGCCGAACAGGCGACCCGCACCGGCGACGTGATCACCGCCAGCAGCAGGTTCGAGCGCGTTCTTGCCCGCTTCCAGGGCCACACCCTGCGGGCCGGCGAAGTCACCTACGATATGGAAAAGGGCGTCGGCGGCGCCGATCGCCAGGTCGAGCTGACCAGTCCGGCCGGCGACGTCCTCTACGCCAGCCACCTTGAACTCGACTCCGACCTGAAGGCCGGGGTGGTTGTCGACCTCGCGACCCGCCTGTCCAACGGCGCGAGCGTGATGGCCGCCACCGCCGTACGCCGTTCGGAGAACGTCAGCGAGCTCAACTACGCCCTCTTCACCCCTTGCGCGATCTGCGACGTCAACGGCGCGCCCAAGACCCCAAGCATCGCCGTCAAGGCCGAAAAGGTGGTCCAGGACGAGGAACTGCGGGCCATCCTGTTCCGCAACGCCACCTTCGTCGTGGGCGGGGTGCCGCTGTTCTGGCTTCCGGTCTTCGCGGTGCCGGATCCCACCGTCGAGCGCGCCTCGGGCCTGCTGATCCCGATCATCAGCTATGACGAAGGCCGGGGCCTTTCGGTCGAGATGCCCTATCTGCATGTGGTCTCTCCGTCCGAGGACTGGATTTTCAGCCCGCAGATCAACACCCGGGTCGCCCCTTTCCTGAACCTGCAATGGCGGCGGCGCTTCGCCGACGGCACGATCGTGGCGCGCGGCGGCTATACCTACGCCCAGTCCTTCGGTGACTTCGACCTGGACGGCGACGGCATCACCGAGAGCAACGTCGACTTCGGCGACCGCACCAGCCGCAGCTACATCCTCGCCTATGGCAGGTTCGACCCGGCAGGCCCGTGGCGCTGGGGCTTCACCGCCGAACGGACGTCCGACAAGACCCTGTTCGACCGCTACGACGTTCGCGATCCCTATCAGGACAACGGTCTGTACTACGGCGACCAGCGCCGCCTGATCAGCCAGCTCTACGCCGAGCGTCAAACAGAGCGATCCTATCTGTCGGTCGCCGCCTTCTCGATCCAGAGCCTGCGGCTTGATCCGGCCTATGCCGACACGGATTTCCGCGACCCCGACGGCTACAAGGCTTTCGAGGACGACAAGACCCTGCCGCTGGTCGCGCCGCTGATCGACGGGCGGTGGGAGCCGGCCGATCCGGTGCTGGGCGGCCGTCTGCGCCTGAAGCTCTCGGCGGTATCCCTGTCGCGCAACGCCTATGTCGGCGCGCCGGTGCTGCGGCCCGAAGTGATCCCTGCGGGATCGACCGACGGCTTCGGCGGCGTCGACAGCCGCCGCATCACCCTGCAGGGCGAGTGGCGCCGGGCCTTCACCACGGCATCGGGCATCCGGCTGGAGCCCTTCATCGACGGCCGCTTCGACGCCTATTCGGTCTCGGATCTGCCGCCCATGCCGGGCAGCGAGGCGGAGGACATCATCACGCGGGGCCGGGCCACCGCGGGGATCGACGTCAGCTATCCGATGATCAAACGGCTCAGCGCCACCTCGGACCTGATCATTGAGCCGATGGCGCAGCTATCGGTCTCCAACAAGGCCAACCTCGATCCGCGTATCCCGATCGAGGACACCCAGACCTTCGAGCTGGACGAAAGCTCCCTGTTCCGCACCGACCGCCTGCCGGGGTACGACTTCTACGAAGGCGGCTCACGGTTCACGGCCGGCGCGCGGGCGACGCTGCGCTGGGACGATATTCGCAAGGCCAGCATCTTCATCGGCCGCAGCATGCGCTCCTATGACGAAGACGCCTTCCTGACGACCATTCCGGACGACGCCAGCAAGCTCTACGATCCGTCGGGACTGGCCTCCCAGACCTCTGACTGGGTCGTTCAGGCCAGCTTCTCGCCGACCGACCGGTTCCGCGGCTGGGGCCACGCCACCGTCGACGGTTCGGGCGACATCCGCAGGGCCGAGGCCGCCATCGACGGGACCTGGGGACGGCGCAACGTCGCCACGGTCAGCTATATCGTCGACCGGTCGAATCCCCTCGCCGGGGACAACAACCGGAACTACGAGTTCGTCCAGCTTCAGGCGCAGCAGTTCTACGGCAACTGGGGCGTGGCGGTCACAGGCATCGCCGATCTGGAGCGCGACCTGATCACCCGTTCCGAGGTTGGCCTGCTGTTCGACGACGATTGCTTCCGGTTCGAGCTGGGTTTCCGCCAGGACAACACTCGCGTCCGGCCGACCGGCCCGTCCGAGGGGGTTTATGTGCGCCTAAACCTCGCCACTTTTGGCGGTACAGGCTACGGACGAAACAGCAGCCGATGAACACATCGCTTGCAGGGGCGCGACCTCCCCGCACAATGGGGTCGAGACGGCGCTTCTTGAGGATCCAGGACAGACTATGCCTTTGATGCGTAACACGACGGGCGTCGCGATCGCCGCGCTTCTCGCGGGTACGGCTATTGCGCCGGCCTGGGCCCAGACGCCCCCCGCGCCCGCCCCGGCTCCGGTGCAGGCTCCGGCCCAGACGCCCGCGTCACCGGCCGCCGGTGCGCTGAACCCGGCCGCCGAACAGGCGCCGGCTCGCCCGGCCGCGGCTCCGCCCCAGTTCCAGATCTCCGAAGGCGTCATCGCCACGGTCAACGATCAGGTCATCACCAGCTTCGACCTGCGCCAGCGCATGCTCGGCATCATCGCCATGAGCCAGGTGCAGCCGACCGAGGAGAATATCCCGGCCATCCAGCAGCAGGCCCTGAACGCCCTGATCGAGGAGCGGCTCCAGAACCAGGAGCTGGCCAAGTACAAGGATCTGGTGATCAGCGACGCCGAGGTGGACGAGGAAATCGCCTCCATGGCCCAGGACGCCGGCACCACGCCGGCCAACTACATGAACTTCCTGGCGCAGGGCGGCATTCGTCCGCAGAACATGCGCGAGCAGCTGCGCACCGAACTGGGCTGGCGCGCCCTGGTCGGCGGCCGCTTCAACAGCCGGTCCAAGGTCTCCCACGCCGCGGTCGAACAGGCCATGCGTCAGATGACCGAGACGGCGTCCAAGCCCCAGTATCTGATCGGCGAAATCTACATCGAAGCCGCCCGCGTCGGCGGACAGCAGGCCGCCATGAACGGCGCCGAGCAACTGGTCCAGCAGATGGTCCAGGGCGCGCCCTTCCAGGCCGTGGCCCGCCAGTTCTCGTCCGCGCCGTCGGCGCAACGCGGCGGCGACGCCGGCTGGGTCGTGCAGGGCACCGTGCAACCCGCCCTCCAGAACGCGCTGGACCAGCTGCAGGTCGGCCAGCTGTCGCGGCCCATCCCGGTCGATGGCGGGGTCTATATCGTCTACATGCGCGACAAGCGCTCCGGAGCCGCCACCAGCCTGGTGACGATGAAGCAGATCATGGTCGAGGCGCCCGAAAACGCGTCTGAGGCCGACGTCGCGGCCGCGACCGCGCGTCTGGAAGCCCTGCGGCCGCAACTGACCTGCGACAACATCCTGCAGCGCGCGACCTCGGAACAGGGCCTTCTGGGCTCTGATCTCGGCGAGTCGGACATCGCCAACCTGGCGCCCCAGTTCCAGCAGGTCGCCCGTGCGGCCGAGGTCGGCACCATCAGTTCGCCGGTCCGCACGCCTCTGGGCGTTCACCTGCTGGCCGTCTGCGGCCGTCGCGTTGGCGGTCCGGACGCACCGACCTTCCAGCAGGTCGAGAACCGGCTGCAAAACCAGAACCTCGCCATGCTGGCGCGTCGCTACATCCGCGATCTGCGGTCGGACGCCCTGATCGAGCTGAAATAGCGGAATGGCCGCGCCCCGGCCGCTGGTCCTGTCGATGGGCGAGCCCGCCGGGGTCGGTCCCGAGATCATCGCCGGCGCCTGGCGCGCGCTGTCCCCGGACGGCGCGCCCTTCGCGGTCGTTGGCGACCCCGGCCTGCTCAAGGCGCAAGGCGTGCCGATCGTCGAGATCGGACAGGTCGCCGACGCCGCCAGCCGTTTCGCCCGCGTCCTGCCGGTGCTGAGCCATCCCGCGCCCGCCCCGGTCGTCGTCGGCAGTCCCGATCCGGCCAACGCCGGGGTCGTCGCCGACTGGATCGAACGCGGCGTCGACCTGTGCCTGTCCGGCGAGGCCTCGGGACTGGTCACCGCCCCCATCGCCAAGGCGCCGCTCTACGCTGCCGGCTTCCGCTTTCCGGGCCACACGGAGTTCATCGCGGAACTAACCGCTGACGCCCCCTTCGCCGGGACGCGCGGGCCCGTGATGATGCTGACGGCGAAGGACCTGCGCGCCTGTCTGGTGACCATCCACGTCGCCCTGGATCAGGTGCCCCAACTGGTCACCGGCGAGCGGGTCATCCGCACTGCCCGGGTGGTGCATGAGGCGATGAAGCGCGACTTCGGCATCGCCCGCCCCCGTCTGGCCCTGGCCGCTCTGAACCCCCATGCGGGCGAAGGCGGGGCCCTGGGTCTGCAGGAGATCGAGGTTCTGGCGCCCGCCGTCGAGGCCCTCCGCGCCGAGGGGATCGCGATCACCGATCCCCTGCCCGCCGATACGATGTTCCACGACGCAGCGCGCGCGACCTATGACGCCGCCATCTGCCTCTATCACGATCAGGCCCTGATCCCGGTCAAGACGCTGGACTTCTGGGGCGGGGTCAACGCCACCCTGGGCCTGCCCATCGTCCGCACCTCGCCCGATCACGGCACCGGCTTCGACATCGCCGGGAAGGGCGTGGCCCGCTCCGACAGCCTGATCGCCGCGATCCGACTGGCCGCCGAGATGGCCGCGGCGCGCACTGGCGGCCAGCTTCCCAGAGACTAGCTTTCCCGGGGCTGGCGGTGTTCAAGGGCGCATGAGTTCCGACCTGCCGCCCCTGCGCGAATCCCTCGAAGCCCACGGGCTGCTGGCCAAGAAGAGCTTCGGCCAGCATTTCCTGCTGGACCTGAACGTCACGCGAAAGATCGTGCGTCTGGCCGGACCGTTCGAGGGCCGCGCGGTGATCGAGGTCGGCCCGGGCCCCGGCGGCCTGACCCGCGCCATTCTGGAGAGCGACGCCGGTCCGGTGACGCTCGTGGAGAAGGATCCGCGCTTCGTCCCCCTGCTGGAGGAGCTGGACGCCGGCGACGGCCGTCTGACCATCGTCCAGGCCGACGCCCTGAAGGTGGATGAGGCGAAACTGGCCGAGGGTCCGACCCATCTGGTGTCGAACCTGCCCTATAACGTCGGCACGGCCCTGCTGATCAAATGGCTGACGGGGCCGTGGACGCCGTGCGCCCTGACCCTGATGTTCCAGAAAGAGGTCGCCGAGCGGATCGTGGCCGATACCGACGACGACGCCTATGGCCGTCTGGCGGTGATCTCGCAGGCCGTTGCCGAGGCGCGGATCGTCATGCATCTGCCCGCCGCCGCCTTCACCCCGCCGCCCAAGGTGGCCTCGGCCGTGGTGCATTTGGTCCCGCGCGCCGACCGGCCCGACCGGGCGACGCTGAAGCGGCTGGAGACCGTCACCGCCGCCGCCTTCGGCCAGCGCCGCAAGATGCTGCGCTCCAGCCTGAAGCAACTAGGCGGCGGCGCCCTGTGCGAGGCAGCCGGCATCGACCCCGACGCCCGCGCCGAGACCATCGACGTGGCGGGCTTCCTGCGGCTGGCCGAGGCGATCCAGCGGTGACCGGTGCGCCCGAGGACAGGCGAAGCCTCGGCCGGCTCGGGCTGGCCTTCTTTTACTTCGTGATGATCCCCGGCTTGGCGTTTCAGGCCTTTATCGAGATGGTTTGCAAAGGTCTGGGCAGCAGCATAGCTCCCGCGTCTACCGCAGCCGTCAGCGTGCCTTTGGCGGCTGTGCCGACCATGGCGCTCCTGTTTGTCGCCTTCATCAATCGGGGGCCGCGCCTCGCGGTTCGCGCACTTGGCTATGCAGCCTCTCTACACGGCCTGCTTTGCGGCTGGCTTTGGATCACGCTGTCGACGCCGATGCGGGAAATGTATCCCGACTACGCCTTCAACTGGCTGGACAATCACCCCGACCTCGCCGGCCTCTGGCTGATGCTGGCCTCCGGCGCCGTCTGGCTTGCGCTATTCGCCACCTCGCCGGCATTGCCTCCCGAGCTGAAGCGCCTCAGAGGCTTCCCATGACCGAGATCGAACCCTTTCGCGCCATCACCATCAGCCGTATCGCCCACGCCCTCAAGGCCGAAGGGCGCGACGTGATCCATATGGAGTTCGGCCAGCCCTCGACCGGCGCCCCGGCCGCCGCCATCGCCGAGGCGCACCGGGTGCTGGACGTCGACGGCATGGGCTATTGGGAAAGCACGCCGCTGAAGGCGCGGATCGCTCGCCTCTATCAGGACCGCTACGGCGTCAATGTCGATCCGGACCGGCTGCTGATGACCTGCGGCGCCTCGCCCGCACTCGTTCTGGCGCTCTCGTCGCGGTTCCGGCCCGGCGACCGGATCGCCATGGCCCGGCCCGGCTACGTCGCCTATCGCAACACGGTGAAGGCGCTGAACCTGACGCCGGTCGAGATCGCCTGCGGGCCGGCCGAACACTATCAGCTGACGGCCGCGGCGCTCGAGGCGCTGGAGCCAGCGCCCGCCGGCGTCATCATCGCCAGCCCCGCCAATCCGACCGGCTCGATCATCGCGCCCAAGGAACTGGCCGCCATCGCCGACGTCTGTCGCCAGCGCGGCATCGTCATCGTCTCGGACGAAATTTACCACGGCCTCAGCTACGGCAGTCCCACGCCCTCGATCCTGGAGTTCGAGCCCGAGGCCTTCGTCATCAACAGCTTCTCCAAATACTGGAGCATGGCCGGGTGGCGGCTGGGCTGGCTGCTGGTCCCGCCCGACCATATTGCGGCGGCCAAAGCCTATATCGGCAACCTGTTCCTGACCCCGCCGTCGCTGAGCCAGCACGCAGGTCTGGTCGCCATGGACTGCGTCGAGGAGCTGGAAGGCCATATCGAGGTCTATCGCCGGAACCGCGAGCTGGTGCTGGCGGCCCTGCCCTCGCTGGGCCTGAAGACCATCGCCCCGCCCGACGGCGCCTTCTACGTCTGGGCCGACATCGGCCACCTGACCGACGACAGCGTGGCCTTCTGCGAGCAGCTGTTGCGGGACACCGGCGTGGCGACGGCGCCCGGCGTGGACTTCGACCCCGTCGACGGTCATCGCTTCATGCGTTTCAGCTTCGCGGTGTCCACGCCCCTGATCGAAGCGGCGCTGGAGCGTATGCGGCCGTGGTTCGCGGCGCGGGCTGCCGGATAATCATTCAGGCTTGAAGGCCGGATCCGTAAGGCAGAGAGCCCGGCGCTGCCAATGGAAGCCCTCACCGACCGGCCGCCAGTTCAGCGGGTCGGTGTCCTTACCCTCGAAACACCCCTCGCCGGTGCGGACGTTGAAGCCGGTTTCGGCCCGGACGAGCGGTTCCTGCCCGTCGCGCTGCTCGACGATCAGGGCCAGGCGATAGGGCTTGTTCCAGGGCGACCCCATCTCGATCCGCGCCGTGAATTCCTCAGGCAAAGCCGGACCGGCCAGGGTCACGGCGTCCTTGTAGCGACCAAGGAACATGGAAGTGCAGTTCCACTGGGGGCAGAGCGGCTGGGGATCGGTCTCGGACACGGTCTGCACCAGCACCAGGCTGAGCTTCGCGGGATCGGCGGGCGGAAACGCCGGCTCCACCGGCGACACGATCGGCATCTGGACCACGGCCTGGGCCAGCAACAGACTCAGAAGCATCGCCTCTCCCCCCTGGAGTGAAAAGGCCCGCCGTCCTGTTCGAACGGCGGGCTCTACGCTGTTACTCAGTGGCCGCCGCGATGGTCGCCGTGGCCGTCGTGGTCGCGACCATGGTCGCCGCCGCGCGGACCGTGACCGCCGCGATCATGGCCGCGATGGTGGTGGTCGCCGTAGTCGTCATAGGCGCAGGCCGCAGTACCGAGCGCCAAGGCGCCGAGCACGGCGAGAATCGCCATCTTGCCGGGTTTGAAGTGCGTCATCTCGGATGTCTCCCGAACGCCCCCGCGTCGGGATCAGTAATGCACGCCGGCGGACATTCGCCAACCGGCGTTCACCTTAAATTTCAGACATCTTCCTGCAGCAGGTCGTCGCGATAGGCCTCGACCCAGACGTTGCGGAAGCGGCGGCTGCGTTCGGCGTGATAGATGTGGGCGAGCTCGGCGTAGGAGCGGTCGAAGTCGTCGTTGACGAAGACGTAGTCGAACACGTCCGAGTGCTCGATCTCGCCCTTGGCATTGCGGATGCGGCGCTCGATGACGTCGTCGGCGTCCTGGGAGCGGGTCACCAGACGGCGGCGCAGCTCTTCCAGGCTCGGCGGCAGGATGAAGACGCGCACGGCGTCGCCCGGGCATTTCTCGGCGATCTGGGCGGCGCCCTGCCAGTCGATGTCGAACAGGACGTCCCGGCCCTCGGACAGGGCCTTGTCGATCGGCGCGCGCGGCGAGCCGTAGCGGCTGCCGTGGACGTCGGCCCACTCCAGGAAGGCATCCTGATCGATCAGGGTCTGGAACTCTTCCGGCGAGACGAAGTGATAGTCGCGGTCGGCGACCTCGCCCGGGCGGATGCCGCGCGTAGTCATGGAGATCGACAGTTCCAGATTGCCGTGGTCGGCCATCAGTCGGCGGCACAGGGAGGTCTTGCCGGCGCCCGAGGGGCTGGCCACGATCAGGAGGACGCCCCGGCGCGGCGTGCGGTCATTCGACATTTTGGACTTGTTCTCGGAGTTGCTCGATCACCGCCTTCAGATCGAGTCCGATAGCGGTGAGCGGCGTCGTAGCCGATTTCGAGCACAGTGTGTTCGCTTCGCGCATGAATTCCTGCATCAGGAAGTCGAGTTTTCGTCCGGCGGGCGGTTGCCGCAACAGGGTGCGGGCCGAGGCGACGTGGGCGGTCAGCCGATCCAGCTCCTCACGAACGTCGGCCTTGGTGGCCAGGGCGGCGGCTTCCAGCACGATCCGGTCGTCGAGACCGGGCGCGTCGGGCGCCAGTTCGGCCATGCGGCGGGCGAAGCGGTCGCGGATATGATCGGTCTGGGCCTGGGCCTCGCCCCCGGCGCGGGTGACCAGAGCTTCAATGGCGTCGATGAAGTCGCTGATGACGGGCGTCAGCTGGGCCCCTTCGCGTTCACGCGAGACCTTCAGCGCATCGAGCGTCTCGGCGACGGTCGCGGCCATGGCGGCCTCGATGGCGGCCTTGGCCTCGGTATCCGCATCCTCCTCGGGCGTGTCCAGCACGCCGCGCAGGGCCAGCAGGCCGTCGGCCGAGGGCGGGGTCGCCCCCTCCATGGTCAACTGGTTGGCCAGCTCCAGATAGCGGTTCAGCACCGCCTCGTTGACCTTGAGCGCCGCCGCCCCGGCTTGCGCCTGCTTCGCCTGGACCCCGACGGTGACCTGACCACGGTTCAGCCGCTCCTGCGCCGCCGTCTTGGTCAGGCGTTCGAGGTTGTCGAAGCCGTTGGGGCCGCGGAAGCGGACCTCCAGATTGCGGCCGTTGACCGAGCGCGCCTCGACACTCCAGCTCCAGCCGTCCAGCGCGCCGTCGGCCCGACCGAAGCCGGTCATGCCCGAGATTTGGCCGCTCATCGCGGGTCGGCCGTGGCGGGACGCAGGGGGCGGGACGGCGTCAGGGTTCCGGGCGGCTGCATGGTGATGACGGCCTCTCCGGTCAGGGGCTGGTCCGTTGGCGCCGTGCCGGGAGCCAGAGCCCCGGGGGCGGCGGGCGGAGTCGCGCCGGGCGGAAGGCCGGCCTTCCGTCGCTCGATCTCCCTCCAACGCGCCACATTGACCAGATGTTGCTCATAGGTGCTGGCGAAGACGTGGCCGCCCGTGCCGTCGGCGACGAAGAACAGGTCGTTCGAACGCGGCGGATTGAGCACGGCAGCGATGGCGTCCTTGCCCGGGTTTGCGATGGGCGTCGGCGGCAAGCCGTCGATCAGATAGGTGTTGTAGCCCGTGTCGGCCTGGAGCTCGGACTGGCGGATGCCGCGTCCCAGAGGCCGTCCGTGGGTGATGCCGTAGACGATGGTCGGGTCGCTCTCGAGCCGCACGCCCATGCGCAGCCGGTTGGAGAAGACCGCCGCCACGCGCGGGCGCTCGGCCGCCAGACCGGTCTCCTTCTCGACCACCGAGGCCAGGATGACGGCCTCCTCGGGCGAACGCACGACCGTCGCCGGGCTGCGCGAGGCCCACAGGCGGGCCAGGTTTTCGGTCATGGCGCGCTGCATGCGGGCGATCACCGAGGCGCGGGTCTCGCCGCGCGAAACCTCATAGGTGTCGGGCCACAGCGAGCCTTCGGCGGGCGGCGTCTCGACCGTCCCGGTCAGGACGTCTTCCTTGTTCAGGATGTCCACGGCCTGCAGCGAAGACCAGCCCTCGGGGATGGTGACGTAGTGGCGCACGACGCGGCCGTCGGTCAGCAGCCGCAGCACCGAGCGCAGCGAGGCCTTCGTCGGCACCTGGTATTCGCCCGCCCGCAGCTTGCGGTCCGCCCCGGTCAGGGTGGCGGCGGCCTTGAACATGTCCGTCGAACGGATGACGCCCGCACTCTTCAGCTGGGCCGCGATGGCCGAGACGCCCGATCCGCTGGGCAGGGAGACGACGGTCGCCTCCCCCGCCCGCGCCGAAGGTCCGGGCGCGTAATAGACGCTCCAGGCCCAGACCAGGGCCGCGATCAGAAACAGGCTGAACGTCGCCGACGCCGCCAGCAGGGCCGCGACCGTGCCCGAGCGCTTGCCGCGCAGGACGGGCCTGGGCCCCTTCACCGGCCCCTTGATGGGTCCCCCCGAACCCTTGAGCACTAGGCCACCTTCTTGAAGATGACCGTGGCGTTGGTGCCGCCGAAGCCGAAGCTGTTGGACATGGCCACATCGATCTCCATCGGTTTGCCCTTGTGTGGCACGAGATCGATGGCGGTTTCGTGTTCCGGATCATCGAGGTTGATGGTCGGCGGGGCGATCTGGTCGCGCATGGCCAGCAGGCAGAAGATCGCCTCGATGGCCCCGGCGGCGCCCAGCAGGTGGCCCGTCATCGACTTGGTCGAGGACATGGCGAGGTTCTTCGCGTGGTCGCCGACGACCTTCTCAACCGCACGTAGCTCGATCCAGTCGGCCATGGTCGAGGTGCCGTGTGCGTTGACGTAGTCGATGTCCGAGACGTCGATCCCGGCGCGCTTGATGGCGGCCTTCATGGCGCGCACGGCGCCGTCGCCGTCCTCGGACGGGGCGGTGATATGATAGGCGTCGCCCGACATGCCGTAGCCGATGACCTCGCCGTAGATCTTGGCGCCGCGCGCCTTGGCGTGTTCGTACTCTTCCAGCACCACGACCCCGGCGCCCTCGCCCATGATGAAGCCGGCATGGCCCCGGTCATAGGGGCGCGAGGCGGCCTCGGGCGTATCGTTGTAGGCCGTACACAGGGCCTTGCAGGCCAGGAAGCCGGCGATGCCGATCGGCACGATGGAGCTCTCGGCCCCGCCCGCCAGCATCACGTCAGCATCGCCCAGGGCGACCATCCGGGCCGCGTCGCCGATGGCGTGGGCGCCGGTGGCGCAGGCGGTGACGGGAGCGTGGTTGGGGCCCTTGAGCCCGTGGCGGATCGAGACCTGGCCCGAGACCAGATTGATCAGGGCCGAGGGGATGAAGAACGGGCTGACCCGGCGCACGCCCTGTTCCTTCAGGACGATGGCCGTCTCGGCGATGGGACCCAGGCCACCGATGCCGGAGCCGATCATGACGCCGGTGGCTTCCTTGTCCTCGTCCGTCTCCGGATGCCAGTTCGCGTCGTTCAGCGCCTCGTCGGCGGCGGCGATGCCGAACAGGATGAAGTCGTCGACGCGCTTGCGGTCCTTGGCGGACATGACCTTGTCGGGATCGAAGCTGCCCGGCGCGTCGGGCGAGCCGCCGCCTCGCCCGTCGACCGATGGCACTTCGCCGGCGATGGTGCAGCCATAGCCTTCGGTGTCGAAGGCCGTGATCTGGCCGATGCCCGACTTGCCTTCGATGATACCCTTCCAGGTATGTTCGACGCCCCAGCCCAGGGGGGTGACCAGTCCAAGGCCGGTGACGACAACGCGGCGCATGCCCTGCGCTCCATGACTGTTGAGACTCAAGCCGTAAATCATAGTGAGCGCGGGCCCGACTCGCTAGGGCGAGCGCCGATCGGCCTTTCGTCCAAACGAAAACGGCCGCCCGCGCTCCGCTGGGAGCATCGGGCGGCCGTATCTGTCGTCCATGCCCCTTTCGGGGTCAGGACGCCGGGCTTAGCCGGCGGTCTTTTCCGAGATGAACTTCACGGCGTCACCGACGGTCTGGATGTGCTCGGCGGCGTCATCCGGGATCTCGATGTCGAATTCTTCCTCGAAGGCCATGACCAGTTCGACGTTGTCGAGCGAATCGGCGCCCAGGTCGTCGATGAAGCTGGCCTTTTCGGTGACCTTGTCCGGATCGGCGTCCAGGTGGTCGATGACGATCTTGCGGACGCGTTCCAGGGTGTCGGACATGGGTGTCTCTGCCTTATGAGGCCGCGAGAAGCGGCTGTTGTCTCAAATCCTGCCGTCTCACGACGGCGACGCTTGTGCAAGACCCTAACGGGCCACACGGCAAGCGGTTGCGCCGCCCTTTAGCACAGCCGCACAGGCTGGAAAGGGGCGATTACATCGTTTGATCGGTCAGATCATCGCCATCCCGCCGTTCACGTGCAGGGTCTGGCCCGTGACATAGGCGGCTTCGTCGGAGGCCAGATAGACGGCGGCGGCGGCGATCTCGTCGCCCAGACCCAGCCGGCCCATCGGGATGTTCTTCATGATGGCGTCCTTCTGGGCATCGTTCAGGACGTCGGTCATCGGCGAGGCGATGAAGCCCGGCGCGATACAGTTGACCGTGATGCCGCGCGAGCCGACCTCCTGGGCCAGCGACTTGGAGAAGCCGATCATCCCGGCCTTGGACGCCGCATAGTTGGTCTGGCCCGGATTGCCGGTGACGCCGACGACCGAGGTCACGCCGATGATGCGACCGGCGCGGCGCTTCATCATCCCCTTCATCGCGGCGCGCGACAGGCGGAAATAGCTTTCCAGATTGATGGTCAGGACGGACTGGAAGTCCTCGTCCTTCATCCGCATCAGCAGGCCGTCCTTGGTGATGCCGGCGTTGGCCACCAGGATGTCCAGCGGCGCGCCCGCGGCTGTCTCGGCGGCGTTGACCAGATTGTCGACCGACTCGGGGTCCGACAGGTTGGCGGTGGCGAAGTGGGCGCGCTCGCCCAGCTCCTTGGCCAGATCGGCCAGCACTGCCTCGCGCGTACCCGACAGGACGACGGTGGCGCCTTGCGCATGCAGGGCGCGCGCGACGGCCCCGCCGATACCGCCGGTGGCGCCGGTGACGAGGGCGGTCTTGCCGGTGAGATTGAACATTAGTCGCCTCGCTTGGCTGTGGAATCGAAGGGGTGGTGTCGGCTCAGGTCGAGCCCGCACTTGGTACAAACGCGAACGGGCCAGAGGTTATTCTGAAAGAACCCGTTTCTCGAATAGGCGCTGCGGCCGCATCGCGGACATCGGAGCAGCAACAGCGACCCAAGACCGAGAACCAGAAAATAAGGCAGGACCAACCAGCCGGGAGTGGAAAGGTGAACACCCAGCCCGTTCTGCAAGACCCAGTCTGTAAACGTCCCGAGAACGAGCGCACCGACCAATACGAGTAGCCGGCCGGGCACCATGAACCAGCCCCAGAAATGGACGCTTGGCCACTTCATCAGCCTACTCTAGCGACTTCGCGAACGCCTCAAGCTCTTCGGGCGTGTTCAGCGCCACCGCATCCGCGTCGGGCGCGATACGCTTGGCCATGCCGGTCAGGACCTTGCCCGAGCCGATCTCGGCGAAGCGGGTCACGCCGCCCTCGCCCGCCATCCACATCATGCTCTCGCGCCAGCGCACGCGGCCGGTGACCTGTTCGACCAGCAGGCGGCGGACCATCTCCGGATCGGTGACCGGACCGGCGGTGACATTGGCGACGACCGGCACGGCCGGGGCCAGGATGGTCGCGGTGGCGAGTGCGGTGGCCATCTCGTCGGCGGCGGGCTGCATCAGGGGGCAGTGGAAGGGCGCCGAGACGTTCAGCGGGATGGCCCGCGCGCCCAGCTCCTTGGCCTTCTCGATGGCGCGGTCGACCGCGGCCCTGTCGCCCGAGATGACGATGTTGCCCGCGTTGTTGTCATTGGCGACAACGCAGATCCCGACTTCCGAACCGGCCTTCGCGGCCTCTTCGGCGAGGGCCAGATCCGTCTTGGGTCCGATCAGGGAGGCCATGGCCCCCTGCCCCACCGGCACGGCGCGCTGCATGGCCTGGCCGCGCAGTTTCAGCAGGCGGGCAGTGTCGGCCAGCGAGATCGCGCCCACGCCGCACAGGGCCGAATATTCGCCCAGCGAGTGGCCGGCGACGAAGCTCGCGGCGGTGACGTCCACCCCGAACTCGGCCTTCAGCGCCCGCACCGCCGCCACCGACACGGCCATCAGGGCCGGCTGGGCGTTTTCGGTCAGGGTCAGCTGGTCCTCGGGGCCCTCGCGCATCAGCTGCGACAGGTTCTGGCCCAAAGCCTCGTCGATCTCCGCATAGACGTCGCGCGCGCTGGCGAAGGCGTCGGCCAGGGCCGCGCCCATGCCGACCGACTGGCTGCCTTGTCCGGGGAACAGGAGGGCGAGGGTCATTGAACCGTCCATAGGGCCGTTGAATCAGGAGCGGAGGCGTAGGCCGAACGTTCCCTGAGGGCAAGCGGAAGGCCCGATATCGCCTCGGTTGCACAACGGCCTGAATGAAGCCGCAGGTCCGACACAATGCCCCTCCAGCGTCACCATACTGAAACGGCGTTCGGGGGGAACGGGCCTTGGTTTTCAATCCGCTAGAGGCGCGTCCTGTCCGTTCGGGGCGGCGAAGTCCGTCCATCGCCTTCTGGGCCTTCGGGGTCGCGGCGGCGTTCAGCGCCGACCCGGCCTTCGCCCTCGACGACGAAGAGCCCCAGACGGCGTCCGCCCCGGCCGAGGCCGCCGCGGACGACAGGATCACTCCCTATGCGGCGGACTTCTTCGCCGAGTTCCGGCCGGTCACGGCCCTGGACATGATCTATCGCATCCCGGGCTTCCAGTTCGACGGCGGGACCTCGGCGCGAGGCATGGCGGGGACGCAGGGCAATGTCCTGATCGACGGCGACCGGCCACCGACGCGCAGCGACACCCTCTACTCCATCCTCTCCCGCATCCCGGCCTCCCAGGTGTTGCGCATCGAACTGGTCCGCGGCGGCGCGGGCGGGATCGACATGCAGGGCAAGGCCGTGGTCGCCAATGTCATCCGCAAGCCCGATGCGGGCCTCAGCGGCGCCGTCTCGGTCGGGACCAATCTGGTCTCGACCGGCGACATCCAGCCCAACCTCTATCTGCAGGTCCAGCAACAGCGCGGCGGCCGCTCGCTGGAAGGGTCGCTGCAGCTCTATCACGGCCCGGGCGCCCAGAACGGCTATCGCATTCGCACCGCGCCGGACGGAACGGTCCTGCTGCGCGCTTTGTCCACGGGCGACTATCTCTTTGATCAGGCCGAAGCGACCGGGGTCTATGAGGGGCCGCTGGCGGGCGGCCGGCTGCGCGCCAACGGCCTGTTCAGCTACAACGGCTCCGACTACGCCTTCGCCGACCTGCTGGTCATTCCCTTCGGCCGCGAGGGCTCGGTCAGCCGGGACGAGCAGTGGAAGGGCGAGATGGCCTTGCGCTGGACCCGCAGCCTGCCGCGCGGCGCGACGCTGGAGCTGGTGGGCTCCCAACAGCTGATCCACGCGACCTCGGACGGCCGCTACGACACGCCGGACTTCACCTCCCTGAGCCTGTCGGGCGAGGACAAGGGCGAAAGCATCCTCAACGGCTCGATCAAGTTCGCGGCCCTGAACACGCCCATGGGCGCCTGGAGCTTCGAAACCGGGTCGGAAGCGGCGCTCAACTGGGTGGAATCCGACACCGCCTACCGCTTCAACGACAGCCCCCTGCTGCTGCCCGGCGACGACACCCGGGTGGAGGAGCTGAGGTCCGAGAGCTTCATCACCGGCGTCTGGGCCGCCCGACCGAACCTCAGCGTCGAGACCACCCTGCGCTACGAGGCGTCGCGCATCACAGCCACCGGCAACGCCGGCGAGGGCGAGACCACGCTCAGCTTCCTCAAGCCTCGCCTGAACCTCGGCTGGACGCCGAAGCCGGGCCATCAGTGGAACTTCAAGGCCGAGCGCAACGCCGAACAGCTGTCCTTCGGCGCCTTCCAGGCCTCGGCCTCGTTCAGCACCGGTGTGTTCGGGCGCGGCAACCCCGATATCCGCCCGGCCCAGACCTGGCTCGCCCAGGCCCGCTACGAACGCGTCTACGACAAACAGGGCGCCTTCACAGCCGAGCTGACGCATGAGTGGATCGACGACGTTCTGGGTTCGGTGATCGTCACCGAGATCCCGCCCGGCGAGACCGACCCGGTCACCTTCACCATCACGCGCAACGTGGGCGACGCGACGCGCGACACCCTGAAGCTGACCAACCGTCTGCCGCTGGACCGGTTCGGCTGGACGGGCGGCACGTTCAACGCCTCGGCGACCTGGAGGCGGTCCCGGACGCGCGATCCCATCACCTTCGAGGACCGCCGCCTGAGCGGCGAGCAGCCGTTTCTCTGGAGCCTCAGCCTCGGCCGCAACCTGACCGTCCAGCGTGTCAGCTGGACCATCGGCGCCTCCAGCGGCGGCGAAGGCCGGTCCTATGGCGCGCGCACCCTCTCCTTCTGGCGGTCCGACCCTTACGTCTATGGCAGCTTCAGCTACCGGCCCGACGACACGCTCAGCCTCAGCGGCGACCTGACGGTGAGCCAGCCCAGCGAGAGCCGTTTCCGCCTGTTCGACGGCGTGCGCGGGTCCAGCCTCGTCAGCTATGACGAGGTCAATTTCAGCCAGGGCCAGATCCAGGCCACGGTCAGCCTGCGCCGCAGCTTCTGAGGCGTTTCGCCCGTCAGCGCCGACAGTCCTTGCCGGATCGCCGGTTTTCCCCTATACGCGCCCGCTTTCCAGGGCTTCGGTCCTGATGCGGAACGCCAAAGGGTTCGGGAAGTCATCCCGGCCGCCGCTTCAGGAGCCATCGCAGGCGCGACTTACCCGGTCCGTCGGCGCCGACGCCCCACAAGGGAGACTGACGAATGGCTCTTTACGAGCACACGGTCATGACGCGCCAGGATATCAGCGCGCAACAGGCCGAAGCCCTCAACGACACGATCAAGGACCTCATCGTCGCCGGCGGCGGCACCGTGGCCAAGATCGAATACTGGGGCCTGCGCAACCTGACCTACCGGGTCAAGAAGAACCGCAAGGCGCACTATTCCCTGCTCGCCATCGACACGCCTCCGGCCGCCATGGCCGAAGTCGAGCGTCAGCTGGGCATCAACGAAGACGTGCTGCGCTGGCTGACCGTCCGCGTCGAGGAACTCGACCTGGAACTGTCGCCGCTGCTGGCCCGCCGCGAGCGCGAACGTGAACGCGACCGCGAGCGTCCGGCGCGTGAAGACGCCGTCGAAGCGTAAGGATCAGATCACATGACCGATACCACCGCTCCCCGTAACGTCCCGGGCACGCCCGCGGGCTCCGGCGCCGCCGGCCGCCGTCCGTTCTATCGTCGCCGCAAGGTTTGCCCGTTCTCGGGCGAAGGCGCGCCGAAGATCGACTACAAGGATGTGAAGCTGCTGCAGCGTTACATCTCCGAACGCGGCAAGATCGTGCCCTCGCGCATCACCGCCGTTTCCCAGATCAAGCAACGCGAACTGGCCAAGGCCATCAAGCGCGCCCGCTATCTGGCCCTCCTGCCTTATGTGGTGAAGTAAGATGAAGGTCGTTCTGCTGGAACGCGTCGATAACCTCGGCGCCATCGGCGACGTCGTCACTGTCAAGGACGGCTTCGCCCGCAACTTCCTCCTGCCCCGCGACAAGGCGCTGCGCGCCACGTCGAAGAACCTGGAGAAGTTCGAACTCGACCGCGCCGCCATCGAGGCCCGCAACGAGAAGAACAAGGACGCCGCTCAGAAGATCGCCGACAAGATCGACGGTCAGTCCTACGTCATGATCCGCCAGGCCGGTGAAACCGGTCAGCTGTACGGATCGGTCGCCGGCCGCGACGTCGCCGAAGCCGTTCAGGCTGAAGGCGGCAAGATCGAGCGTTCGCAAGTCGTGCTGAACGTCGCGATCAAGTCGCTGGGCGTCCACGAGGTGCTGGTTCGCCTGCACCCCGAGGTCTCGGCCACGGTCAAGATCAACATCGCCCGCTCGGCCGAAGAAGCCGAACGTCAGGCGAAGGGCGAGGACGTGATCAAGTCGGCCTACGACGAAGATCGCGAACTGGCTGCCGAACAAGCCCGCGACATGGTCGAGGGCGGCGCCGGCCAACAGGACGGTCTCGGCTCCGAAGCCTGATCGACCTGACGATTGAGTGATCAGGGGCGCGTCCTTCGGGGCGCGCCCCTTTTCTTTGCCCGCTTTCCACGGACCGCCCGATCGGGGCCTATAACTTTGGTCCGAAAGGGAAAACTGCACAGCCAGGCGGCGCGGGCATTCTCGGCGCCCGATGCGTGTCATCGATATGTCAAAAATGCAACGTGGTGAACGCAAGCGGTTAAGGCGTGCTTGACCGCTTCCCGTCACGCAACCAGCTTGCTCTCAAGAGCGGCGTTTGGGGTGTTGCGGCAAGGATCTTGCGGCAACCTCCTCCGTAGACCGACCAATGGGAAACATCCCGGCCTTCCGCCGGATCCAGGGATCAGGCGATCATCCCCGGCGCTCACACGTCGGCCCTTTCCTCGGTTTCCAGGCGCACCCATGCACGCTCGTTCATCCCGCACTCTCCTTCTGGCTTTCGCCTCCGCCGGCGCTCTGCTGGCCTGCCCCCTCGTCGCCTCCGCCCAGACCGCGGCGCCACAGGACGAAGCCGCCACCGTCGAGGAGGTGGTCGTCACCGGGACCCGCGTGGCGGGCCGTTCGCGTCTCGACACCGTTGCGCCGGTCGATGTGATCTCGGGCGAAACCCTGCAGCGCTCGGGCACCGGCACCGAACTGGCCGCGTCCCTGGCCGCCGCCGCGCCGTCGATCAGCTTCCCGCGCCCGGCCATTTCGGACGGCTCCGACCACGTCCGTCCGGCGACCCTGCGCGGCCTGGCGCCCGACCAGACCCTGGTGCTGATCAACGGCATTCGCGGTCACATCGCGGCGCTGCTCAACGTCAACGGCGCGATCGGGCGCGGTTCGACGGCCTTCGACCTCAACACTGTTCCGACCGTGACCCTCGGCTCGACTGAAGTCCTTCGCGACGGCGCCTCTGCCCAGTACGGGTCCGAAGCCATCGCCGGCGTGATCAACCTGCGTCTTCGCGAGGCCAATCATGGCGGCGGCCTGACGCTGAACTACGGCATCTACGACACCGATTTCGATACGGCCCGCGGCTCGCACAGCCGGAGCGACGGCGAGACGACCTCGGTCGCCGGCTGGGTCGGTCTCCCCCTCGGCTCGGAAGGCTTCCTGACCGTCTCGGGCGAACTGCAGCAGCGCGATCCGACCAACCGTTCCGACTACGCGGCCCCGGCTGCCGTCAACGGCGGATCCTCGACCACGGTTCTGGCCCGCTTCGGCGATCCCAAGCTCAAGGCGGGTTCGATCTGGTACAACGCCGGCACGCCGCTGTCGGGGAGCTGGGAGGCCTACAGCTTCGGCGGCTACCAGCACCGCTATTCCCAGTCGGCCGCAACGGCGCGTCCGTACAATGACGCCCGAAACGTCCCCGCCATCTACCCGAACGGCTTCACCCCGGTGATCGGCGCCGAGATCGACGACTACAACCTCTACGGCGGGATCAAGGGCCAGGCAGGCGGCTTCGATGTGGATCTGTCGGTGGGCTGGGGCCGCAACGAGTTGGCCTACACCGTCCTGAACTCCCTCAACGCCTCCTACGGCGCCGCGTCCCAGACCTTCTTCCGCGCGGGCGGTCTCGACTACGACCAGCTGACCGTGGGCCTGGACGCGGTCAAGCCGCTCGAGCTCGGCCTCTATGAGCCGGTCAACCTCGCCATCGGCGCCGAATACCGCCGTGAAACCTTCGGCATGACGCCGGGCGAGGCCACCTCCTACAACAAGGGACCACTGAGCGCCGCCCTCGGCTCGCAGGGCTTCCCCGGATTCAGCCCGTCGACCGCCATCGACGTCGATCGCCACAACTGGGCGGTCTACGCCGACCTCGAAGGCAAGTTCACCGAACAGTTCACCCTGGGCGGCGCGGTCCGGTACGAAGACTATTCCGACTTCGGCGACACCCTGACGGGCAAGCTGTCGGCCCGCTACGACTTCACGCCCTTCTTCGCCGTGCGCGGCGCGATCTCGACCGGCTTCAAGGCCCCGGCCCTGCAGCAGCAGTACTTCAGCTACACCTCGACCAACCTTGTCGCCACGAGCGCCGGCACCTCGCTGATCGAGGCGGGCACCTTCCGCGTCAACTCGCCGACCGCCATCGCCCTGGGCGCCAAGCCGCTCGAACCCGAGATGTCGACCAACTTCTCGGGGGGTTTCGTGCTGCGCAAGGGCGGCTTCGAACTGACCGTCGACGCCTACCGCATCGATATCCAGGACCGCATCGTCTACTCCGAGAACCTGGGCGGCACCGGTTCGCGTGACGGTCAGTCGGCGGCCACGGCGGCGGCGATCAACACCTATCTGACCTCCGCCTTCGGCATCAGCGCGGCCCGCTTCTTCCTCAATGGCGTCGACACCTCGACCAGCGGCGTGGATGTCGTGGGTCGCTATCGGCTTCCCACCGACTCCCTCGGCCGTTTCGACTTCACGGTCGCCGCCAACTTCAACTCCACGGAGATCACCCGCACCCCGTCCAACCCGACCATCACCATTCCGGGCGGCGCGACGATCACCACGACCCCGGGCTTCCTGTTTGACCGGGCCAACGTCCTGGCCTTCGAGGAGGGCACGCCCGAGCAGAAGATCCTGGGCAGCGTCGACTGGACCTACGGCGACTTCGGTCTCACGGCCAAGGCGACCTATTACGACAGCGTCCTGATCGCCAATAACGCCTCGAGCCTCGACTATTCGACGGGCTACGCGACCTTGCTGGATCTGGAAGGCCGCTATCAGCTGCCGTGGGGCGTCGCCGCCGCCGTGGGGGTCAACAACCTGACTGACGAGTATCCGATCTTCACGCCGGCCGCGATCAACGGCACGACCGGGTCGGTGGGCTTCCCGCAATATTCGCCCTACGGCTTCAACGGCCGCTTCTTCTATGGCCGGCTGAGCTACAGCTTCTAGGGCCTTCCACAGGCCGGACGGACGCGGCGCGGGGAGGGATCCCCGCGCCGCTTTCATTTGGGCCGCTTCCGTTTCGGCGGTTTTCAGTCATCCTTTGGCCACCGCAGTCCCGCCAAGCTTGGCCGTCGGATCGAAGGGGAAGTCCAATGTTCAAACGCGTCGCCGTTCTGGCTCTGGCCATGACCCTGATCGCCACGGCGGCCAGCGCCATGACGGTGCAGGAGTTCCTGACGACCGCCAGCCGAATCCCCCAGAACCCGACCGCCCTGCTGCGCTCGGACACCCGTCGGCTGATGAACGAGTTCAGGGACGGCATGCGCACCGTGCGCGCCGAACAGACCGCGGCCCGCGCCGCCGGCCGCCCGTCGGCCACCTGCATGCCGGAGAAGGTCAGCTTCTCGCCGGACGACATCCTGCGCCGCTTCAACGCCATCCCGGCGGCGCGCCGCAGCCAGATCAGCGTCACCCAGGCGCTGCGGGAATGGATGGCCGAACGCTATCCCTGCCCGGCATAAGGGCTGATCCTTAAGGGCTTCCCGCGCAAGCCTGACCCTTGGGAAAGCTCCGTTCTCTGACAGGATTGGATATTTTCACCCTGTCCCCAGAAGCACTTGGGTTGTCCACGGATGCGGAGGCGTCCGCGCATGTCGCAGGGGCGTGCGACGGGTAAGGCGTTAACGCAATGAACGCCTATGCCCCCTTCCCCGATACGGTCGCCGTCCCGTCCCTGCCGCACAACCTCGAGGTCGAGCAGGCGCTTCTCGGCGCGCTGATGTTCGACAACGCCATCTTCGAGCGCCTGTCCGACCGGCTGAAGGGCCAGCATTTCTACGAGCCCTTCCACCAGCGACTCTATGACGCCATCGAGGACCACATCCGCCAGGGCATGCTGGCGGAGCCGACCATCCTGATGGAGCGGTTCAAGCAGGACCCGGCCTTCGCCGAGTTCGGCGGCCTGCGCTACCTCGCCGACCTGATGGACCGGGCGCCTCCGGGGGCCAATGCGCCGGACTATGCGCGCGTGGTCTACGACCTGGCCCTGCGCCGCGATCTGATCCGCATCGGCGGCGACATGATCAAGGACGCGCCGGACCCCGAGACGGCGGCCATCGAAAAGATCGAACAGGCCGAGCTGACCCTATACTCCCTGGCTGAGAGCGGCGCGCCATCGTCCGGTTTCGTGAGCTTTTCCCACGCCCTGGCCGGCGCGGTTCAGATGGCGGGCGAGGCCTATCAGCGCGAAGGCAAGCTGGCCGGCCTGGCGACCCACCTCGACGACCTCGACAGCAAGCTCGGCGGTATGCACCCGTCCGACCTTCTGATCCTCGCGGGCCGTCCGTCGATGGGCAAGACGGCCCTGGCGACCAACATCGCCTTCAACGTGGCCAGGAACTATCGCTGGGAGCCGACGCCGGACGGCCGCAAGACCGTCTCCGGCGGGGTCGTCGCCTTCTACTCGCTGGAAATGAGCGCCGAACAGCTGGCCATGCGTATTCTGGCCGACGCCTCGGGCGTGTCGTCCGACAAGCTGCGCAAGGGCGAGATCGACGCCTCGGACTTCGGCCGCATCCGCGACGCCGCCATCGAGATCGGCGAAAGCCCCCTCTACATCGACGCCACCGGCGGCATTTCCATCTCCAAACTGGCCGCCCGGGCCCGCCGCCTGAAGCGCGCCGAACAGGGCCTGGACCTGATCATCGTCGACTACCTCCAGCTGATCACCGTCGGCGAGGGCGGCGGCCAGAAGAACCGGGTGCAGGAGGTCTCCGAGATCACCGGCGGCCTGAAGGCCCTGGCCAAGGAGTTGAACGTCCCGATCATCGCCCTGTCGCAGCTGTCGCGTCAGGTCGAGCAGCGCGAGGACAAGCGGCCCCAGCTGTCCGACCTTCGGGAATCGGGCTCGATCGAGCAGGACGCCGACTGCGTCATGTTCGTGTACCGCGAAAGCTACTACCTGGGCCGGGCCGAGCCGCGCGAGGGCACCGAGGAGCACCTCAAGTGGCAGGAAGACATGGACGTCCTGCAGCACCAGGCCGAGGTCGTCATCGGCAAGCAGCGCCACGGCCCGATCGGCATCGTCAAACTGGCCTTCGACGCCGACACCACCCGCTTCGGCAACCTGGCCAAGGGGTATGGCGCAAGCTTCTCCGACATTCCGGAATAACGCCGGAATAGTGGAGTCGCGCGAACGCAGCGGCGGGCTGCCGGTGTTTCCACAGCCCGCCGGCCACGAGGCCGTCAGCCGTCTTGAGACATATCGGTCGCCGTCTCCGTGGCCCGCTTGAATTTGGCGGGATAGTTGGGAAGCTCCGCACAAGCCGGCACGTCGAACGCCCACATGATCGCGCACGCGAGCTCGTATGCAGCCTGCCCGTCGCGGTTGCCACCGTTCGGCCGCGACGGCCCGTTCGACTGCGCGAAGGCCGGGGTCACGCTGGCCAGGGCCATGGCGCAGATCGAAATAACAGCCACCGTCGATTTCATGAGTTTTGCTCCTCGCGCATTGAATGATCGGAATATTCCGAACCACGCAAGGTTGTGCAATCCCTGGCGAAAACGGCCAATCAAAACGGCGTTATGACCCGATCGACGCCTGCCCCGCGCCTTGCGCCGGAATTCCGCTCACATCGATCGCCGTGTTGAGCCATAACCCCCCCATGCACGCCCCTGCCCGTCTGACCGTCGACCTCAACGCCCTCGCGCGGAATTATCAGACCCTGGGTCGGGTCAGCGGCCTGCCGGTGCATCCGGTGGTCAAGGCGGACGGCTATGGGCTGGGCGCGGCGGCGGTGGCGACGCGGCTGATGGCAGAGGGGGCGCGGACCTTCTTCGTGGCGCGTGGAACGGAGGGCGTCGCCCTGCGCGAGGCCCTTGGGCCGGCGCCGGTCATCTATGTTCTGGACGGTTGCCACGGCGATCAGGCGGCGACGCTGAAGGCGGCGGGCGTCCGCCCCGTAATCAATCATGGACAGCAACAGGCGGCCTGGGCGGCGGTCGGCGGCGGCCCCTGCGGCCTTCAGATCGACACCGGCATGAACCGCCTCGGTTTCCGCCCGGAGGACGCCCCAGAGCCCTTCGAGGGGCTGGAGCTGGTCATGACCCATCTGGCCTGCGCCGATATGCCGTCCGAGCCGATGAATGTGCGCCAGCGGGACGCCTTCGCCGCAGCGACCCTGAAGTATCCGGGCGTGATCCGCTCCTTCGGCAACTCCAGCGGCTGCTTCCTGGGACCGGAGTTCCAGTTCGACGTGGTCCGGCCCGGCATCGGCCTGTACGGCGGCGGCCCGGAGGCGAAGGCCGATCCGCGTATCGCCCCGGTCGCCACCCTGACCGCCGAGGTGCTCCAGACCCGCGACGTTCCGGCGGGGGAGAGCGTCGGCTATTCGCGCGGCTTCGTCGCCGAGACGCCGGTGCGTGTCGCTACCTGCGCCACCGGCTACGCCGACGGCCTGATCCGCGCAACCGGGACCAGCGGTTCGGGTCAGGTCTGGGTCAACGGCGAGACGCGCCGCATCCTCGGCCGGGTGTCGATGGACGTCATCGCGGTCGACATCACCGGCCTGGACGTCGCCGTCGGCGATTCCGTCGAGCTGTTCGGCGCCAACCGCCTCGTCGATGACGCCGCCCACGCGGCGGGCACCATCAGCTATGAGATGCTGACCTCGGTCATGCCCCGGGTGCCGCGCGCCTATATCGGCTGACGTCAATTCCGGACGCACCCCGCCGACAGCCCCCTGCCCCACGTCGGCCGACTCCTGTAAGCCATCCTCATGGCGAAAGACGGTGCGATCTATGTGTGTCAGTCCTGCGGGGCGGTGCACGGCAAATGGGCGGGGCAATGCACCGCCTGCAATCAGTGGAACGTCATCGTCGAGGAGAGCCGTTCGGCCCCTCCCGGCGCGCTGAAGCCGCTCAGCGCCTCGAAGACGCGGGGCCTGCAGTTCGAATCGCTGATGTCGGAGACGCCCGAGCCGGCGCGCATCATCACCGGGGTGACCGAGTTCGACCGCGTCTGCGGTGGCGGCGTGGTGCCGGGATCGGCCTTGCTACTGTCCGGCGACCCCGGCGTCGGCAAGTCGACCCTGCTGCTGGACGTCGCGGGCCGCGCGGCCCTGGCCGGGGTCAAGGTCGCCTATATCTCGGGCGAGGAGGCGATCGAACAGATCCGCTCGCGCGCCAAGCGGATGGGGCTGGAGAAGGCCCCGGTCGCCCTGGCTTCGGCCACGGCGCTGCGCGACATCCTCGGCACCCTGAAGCGCGAAAAGTTCGACATCGTCATCGTCGATTCCGTTCAGACGCTGTGGAGCGACGCCCATGAGGCCGGGCCGGGCTCGGTGACCCAGGTCCGGGCCTGCGCCGGGGAGCTGGTGCGCATGGCCAAGGCGGGCGGCCCCGCCGTGGTCCTCGTCGGCCACGTCACCAAGGACGGCCAGGTCGCCGGGCCGCGCGTGGTCGAGCATATGGTCGACGCCGTCCTCAGCTTCGAGGGCGAGCGCGGCTATCCGTTCCGCATCCTGCGCGCGGGCAAGAACCGCTTCGGCGCCACCGACGAGATCGGCGTGTTCGAGATGGGCGACACCGGCCTGCGTGAGGTCTCCAACCCCTCGGCCCTGTTCCTCGGCGAGGGCAAGGAGCGGGCGCCGGGCGCCGCCGTCTTTGCGGGCATCGAGGGCTCGCGCCCCGTGCTGGTCGAAATCCAGGCCCTGGTCGCCCCTTCCGCCTATGGCACCCCGCGCCGCGCGGTGATCGGCTGGGAGACCGGGCGCCTCGCCATGGTCCTGGCGGTTCTGGAGGCCCGCTGCGGCATCGGCTTCGGCAATCAGGACGTCTATCTGAACGTCGCGGGGGGTCTCAGGATCAACGAGCCCGCGGCCGATCTGGCGGCGGCGGCGGCCCTGATCAGCTCGGCGACGGGCGTCCCCCTGCCCCAAGGCTGCGTCGTCTTCGGCGAGATCAGCCTGTCGGGCGAGATCCGCGCCGTGGGTCGGGCCGAGGCCCGCCTGCGCGAGGCCCAGAAACTGGGCTTCGACCACGTCCTGTCCCATCCCCTGACGGTCAAGGGGGATGGCGTTCTGGTCACAGGCGTCAGCCGATTGACGGAAGCCGTCGAACGAATCTCGGAAAACCGCTATTAGATCATCGTGCCCGTTGAGGATCGCCCGCTTACGTGACCGGCTTTGACGCCTTCGCCATCCTGGTCATCCTCGCCTCGGCCGCCGCCGGCTGGGTGCGCGGGGCTACGCGCGAGCTGATCACCCTGCTCAGCTTCATCCTGGCGGCCTTCCTCGCCCTGGTCAGTCTGCCGCTGACCTCGCGGATCGGGCGGGCCCTGATCAACCCCGACTGGGCCGGCACCATCTTCGCCGCCGTCGCCGGCTTCCTGATCATCTATTTCGGCATCCGCATCTTCGGCTCGATGCTGTCCAGGCGGGCCCAGGCCCATCCGACGCTGGGCGGCGTGGACCGTTTCATCGGAGTCTTCGTCGGCGCCGGCCGCTCGCTGGTGCTGCTGGGAGCCATCCATCTGGTCATCGTCGCGGCCATGCCAGGCGAGAAAACCCCGCACTGGCTCAAGGACGCGGCCCTGCGTCCGGTCAGCGCCGGCGCCGCCCGCGCCATCCAGATCATCCTGCCGGGGATCGGCCGGGGCGCGGACGCCCTGTCGCCGGTCGTCGATTCCTCTGTCCGCAGAGGATTTTCCGACGATGACGCCTTGCGTACGCCCCAAACTCGCAATACTTCGCCCGACGCCGCCGCCCCCTAAAGTTCCCGCTATCATCGGAGCCCCACGATGAGCAGCCTTGATCACGTTATCTCCGCTCCGGTCGTACACCGTGAGCACCATCGAGACGCGGATGACGACCATCCGCGCCTGGAATGCGGCGTCTGCGGCGTCTGGGGCGCCTCGGGCGACGAGGCCTCTTCCATCGTGGCGCTGGGCCTGCACGCCCTGCAGCATCGCGGTCAGGAAGCCTGCGGCATCGCGGCGGTCAAGGAAGCCCGCTTCCACACCGAACGCCACATGGGCCATGTCGGCGAAGCCTTCGGCGGCTCGGATCTGAAGGAACGGATGCCCGGACCGGCGGCCGTGGGCCACACCCGTTACTCCACCGCCGGCGGCAGCTTCCTGCGCAACATCCAGCCGATGTTTGCCGACCTGGACCAGGGCGGCATCGCCATCGCCCACAACGGCAACCTGACCAATTTCCACTATCTGCGGAACCAGCTGGTCGGCGAGGGTTCGATCTTCCAGTCGACCTCGGACTCCGAAGTCATTCTTCACCTGATCGCCCGCAGCCGTAAGGCCAAGATCGTCGACCGCTTCATCGACGCCCTGGCGCGGATCGAGGGCGGCTATGCCCTCGTCGCCCAGACCCGCACCAAGATGATCGGCGCCCGCGACCCGCTGGGCATCCGCCCGCTGGTGCTCGGCCAGATCGGCGAGGCCTGGGTGCTGGCGTCCGAGACCTGTGCGCTGGACACCATCGGCGCGACCTTTGTGCGCGACGTCGAGCATGGCGAGGTCATCGTCATCGACCATGAGGGCCTGCGCTCGATCAAGCCCTTCCCGGCCCGGGCCGCCCGTCCCTGCCTGTTCGAATACGTCTACTTCTCGCGTCCCGACAGCGTCGTGAACGGCCGCTCGGTCTATGGCGTGCGCAAGCGCATGGGCGAAGGCCTGGCCCGCGAGTTCCCGATCGAGGCCGACGTCGTGGTGCCGGTGCCCGACTCCGGTGTGCCCGCCGCCCTCGGCTACGCCCAGGCCAGCGGCATTCCCTATGAGATGGGCATCATCCGCAGCCACTATCTGGGCCGCACCTTCATCCAGCCCAGCCAGGGCGCCCGTCAGAAGGGCGTCGCCATGAAGCACAGCCCCAACCGGGCCGTGATCGAGGGCAAGCGCGTCGTCCTGATCGACGATTCCATCGTGCGCGGCACCACCTCGGTGAAGCTGGTGCGTGCGGTGCGCGAGGCCGGGGCCACCGAGGTCCACCTGCGCTCGGCCAGCCCGCCGATCCTCTGGCCCGACTTCTACGGCATCGACATGCCCGAGCGCGATCAGCTGATCGCCGCCAACAAGACCATGGAAGAGATGCGCGAGATGCTGGAGGTCGACTCGCTCGGCTTCCTGTCCGTCGACGGCCTCTACAAGGCCATGGGCGAGACCGGCCGCAACAACCAGACCCCGCAGTTCACCGACCACTATTTCACCGGCGACTACCCCACGCGTCTGGTTGACCGGGAAATCGAGGAAGGCGGCCGCGAAGCCGTCGGTCGGCAACTTTCGCTGCTGGTGAGCGCTTAGGTCCTGCAAGCTTAAGCACAGGACGCCCATGGCCCAGGTTCAGCTCGGCTATTTCACGCTCGACACCGCCGACATCGGCAAGGCGAAGGCCTTCTACGCGGGCCTGTTCGGCTGGAGCTTCGACGAGGAAGCCTCCAAGTCGACCTATGCCCATGTCGCCGACAGCGATCCGGCGTTCGGCTTCGTGAAGGCCGAGCATCCGGCCAGCGAGACCAATCTCTACTTCAAGGTTCCGGACATCACGGCCGCCTGCGCCCGCGTCGTCGAGCTGGGCGGCAAGGCGGCCATCCCGGCCGAAAGCGCCACCGGCCTGTCCTGCACCGTCTGCGACGACCAGGGCTTCAGCTTCAGCCTGTGGCAGCCTGGGCCGGGGTTCTGACTTTCGCCTGAAGCGCCGCCGCGCTATCAGCGCGCCATGACTTCTGCCCAGCCTCTAAAAGACCGTATCGCCCTCGTCGTGGGGGCCTCGCGCGGCATCGGCTATGAAAGCGCCCTCGCTCTCGCCTGCGCCGGCGCCCACGTCGTCGCCACGGCCCGGACCCAGGGCGGGCTCGAGGAGCTGGACGACCACATCTTCCGCGAGACCGGTAGGCACGCGACCCTCGTTCCCTTCGATCTGGTCGACGGCGGCGGCATCGACCGGCTGGGCGGCGCCATCTTCGAGCGGTTCGGCAAGCTGGATATCTGGGTCAACGCCGCCGCGACGCTCGGCGCCGCCGGTCTGACGCCGGTCGCTCATCTGGATCCGCGCGGCTGGGCCAAGATCGAGAAGACCAACTTCACCTCGGTGTTCCGCCTGATCCGCTCGCTCGAGCCCCTGCTGCGCCTGTCGGACGCCGGGCGGGTGATCCACCTGACGTCGAGCCTCGCCACCACGCCCCGCGCCTTCTGGGGCGCCTATGCCGCGACCAAGGCCGGCGCAGAGGCCATGATGAAGGCCTGGGCCGACGAGATCGAATCCACGGCAATGCGGGTCTCGGTCCTCGACCCCGGCCGGATGCGCACCGCCATGCGCGGTCAGGCCTTCCCCGGCGAGGATCCCGAGACCGTGCCCCATCCGTCGGAGCTCGCGCCCCTTATCGTCGAACTGGCCCGCCCCGACCTGACCCCGCCCCTGACGGTCTCCTTCAAGGAATGGCGCGAGGGCATTTCGGGCGAGGCGCTCGTCTAGACCGACCGCTGTCCCGCCGGGCCGCCGTTCGTCCCATCGTAGTTTTGGCAGGCCGGGCTATGCGCCACCGGTCGGGCATGACATTCCCCGATCCCTTCCTCCCGCTGCTCGTTGTCCACATCGGCTCAGGCTTCTGCGCCGTCCTGATCGGCGCCCTGCCCATACTGACCCGCAAGGGCTCGCGGCTGCACCGGCTGTCCGGACGCGTCTTCGCGGTGCTGATGACCACCCTTCTGGTCTGCGCCTGGGGGATGACGGCGCTGAGGCCCAACGCCTACTTCCTCGCCCTGTCCTCGGCGGCGTCGCTGGGGCTGTTCTCCGGACTGCGGGTGCTGGGGCGCAAGCGGCCGGACCTGCGCGCGTCGGATCGGGCCCGGCCGATCGACTGGATCGCGACCCTGGGCGCCGTCGGCGTGGGCCTGTTCACCGTCGGGCTGGCCCTCACAGGCCAAGGCGACGCGCCGCCCCAGATCCTGATCGCCCTGGCCTATGGGTCGCTGTCGCTGGGCGGCTGGGACCTGTGGCGGTTCGCGCGGCCCAGCGACTGGCCCTTCAGCCCGGAGCTGTGGACCTATGAGCATCTCTGGAAGATGCTGGGCGCCTATAGCGCGGTGCTGTCGGCCTTTTCCGGCAACTTCCTCACCTTCGTCCCCTCGCCCTGGAGCGCCCTTTGGCCGACGGTCGTCTTCCAGTCGCTGAGCCTGATCTGGCTGGTCAGCCTGCTGGTCCGCAAGCGACGCTTCGCCGTCCCGGCATGAGCCGCCGCCCACCCTTCCAGGCCCTGATGGCCGCTCTGGCGATCTACAGCTATGGCGCGACGGCGGTGTCGGCGGCCTGGTTCCTGAGGCGGGATTTCGGGTTGACGCTGTGGCCGTCCATCGGCTGGGCGGCCCTGTTGTTCTCACCCTGGGTGGCGGTCGGGCTGCTGGTCTGGGCGACCCTGCACCTGCTCGGCGACCGGGCGAAGACTATGGGAATCCTGGCGGTCCTCGCCGTTCCCATCGTGCCCCTCGCTGCCCTGTTCGCGACTGCGGTCGACGGAGCCATGCGCGGCTCCGACTGGTCGTTCGGCGAGGTGCTGAACCGCTCCATTGATCGGCTGCCGGTCGCTATCCTGCTCTACACCGCCCTCGCCGCCGCCGGGCTTGCCGCGGCCTGGTGGCGACGCACTGACCTTCAGCGGCGCGAGATGGAGGCGCTCAGGGCCGCCCTCGATGCCGTCCGCACCGAACAGACCATCGCCGCTCGCGCCCCCGACGCCCCCACGCCCCTGATCGTCTCGGTCGGACGCGGCCGCGCCCCCGTCCTGCCCGCCGACATCGAATGGATCGCGTCGGCCGGCAACTATGCGGTCGTTCACTGGCGGGATCAGGAGGGCCTGCTGCGCGAGCCCCTGCAGCAGCTGGAGGCGCGACTGGCCTCAGCCGGGTTCGCTCGCGTCCACCGCTCGACCCTGATCAACCTGGCCCGTATCGCCGACCTGCGTCCGCTGGCCGACGGCGCCTGGCGGGCGACACTGGACAGCGGCGCCGAGCTGGTGATCAGCCGGGGCTATCGCGACGTCGTCCTTGCCCGGCTCGGGAAGACCTGATCAGGGCAGCGGAACCCGCATGGCCAGGATCTCGCGGCTGGAACGGGTGATGCCGTACAGCATGCCCGGCGTGCTCTCGTCCCAGTCGATCGCCTGCCCCTCGGCCTCCATGCCGTATGTGGCGACATGCTCCAGCACCCCGCCGCCGTTGGGGATGGCGACGACATAGAGCTCCGGCAGGTCGTGCCCGCTCAGATACAGCCGCCCGTCCGGCCCCCAGCCGCCGCCCGAGATGCTCATCGGCGCGATCCGGCCGAGGATCGAGGCCGGCAGCCCCCAGGCCTCCAGCCGCCGCCACTGGTCGTCGAACTTGACCAGGGTGGTGTGGCGGTGATCGCGCGGCGCCTCCCCGCCCCGGCCGTCATAGTTGGCGAACATGGCCCACCAGAAGCCGTCGTGCCGCTCGATCCAGGTCACAGACCCCGTCCCGAGGCCCAGGGCCACGCTGCGGATGTGATGGAGATCGATGGGATCGAAGACTTCCACCGTCGAGACATGCGGGACCGCCGGATAGTTGGAGCTGGCGCAGACCAGCTGCTGGACCCGCTCCACCGCGATCAGGGTGCAGGAGTTGATGTGGGGATAGCGGCTGCGCTCCCCCACCCATTCGGCCTTCTTCTCGCCCGTGGCCTTGTCGAAGCGGGCCAGGGTGAAGTTGGACACGGCATAGACGTCGTTCGGCCCCACGGCGACGCCCTGGCTGGCGTGGGCGTCATAGCGGCGCAGGGTCTGCGCCTCTCCCGCGAGCGGGATGGCCGGATGTTCCGGAGCGGCGGGAGCCGCCTGCACGGGAGCGGCTTGCGCCACTCCCGACAGAACCAGGGCGAACAGGGCCGAAACGATCATCGTCCGTTTCCTCAGAAGGCGGCCGACAGGCCGAGCCAGAAGGTCCGGCCATATTCCGCCGATTCCTGCAGGTAGCGCTGGCCGGGGCCGGTGTTCTCCTGACGGCCCGAGTTCGACAGGTTCTGCGCCTCGAAGAAGACGGTCACGCCGCGATCGGTGCGCCAGCTGACCGAGGCGTCGTACAGGTGACGGCCCTTCCAGAACTGGTCGGCGTTCGGGATGGTGTCGTTCACCGTCTCCAGGAAGCCGCCGATGTAGTTGTGCGAGATCTTCGCCTCGAACGGACCGCGTTGATAGTAGATCGACTCGTTCGTCGTCGTGCCCGGTTGCAGGAACAGGGAGTGGTGACGCTCGACCGTGCCGCCGTTGGTCAGGAAGGTGAAGTCGGTGTCCAGGAAGGTGGCGTTGGCGCTGACGCCGAAGCCGTCGAACGGCGCCGGCAGGAAGGACAGCTCCTGCTGGAAGGCCAGCTCGATACCGCGGATCGACGCGCCGCTGGCGTTGCGCGGCGTGGTGACCGTCACGTCCCGCGTGGCGCCGTCAATGTCCAGCCGCTCGATCGAGGTCGAGGTGAAGATCTCGTTGGTGATGTCCTTGGAGAAGACCGCGACGGAGATCAGGCCGTCGTGGGTATAGTACTCCGCCGACAGGTCGAAGCCTTCGCTTTCGCGCGGCTTCAGGTCGGGATTGCCGCGCGACATGGTGTAGACGCCGCCGGTGACGGTGACGTTCTCGGCGCCCGCCAGCGAGGCATAGTTGGGACGGCCGATGGTGTTGGTCCAGGCGGCGCGCAGGGTGAGGTTGTCGAGCACGTCCCAGCGCAGGTGCACGCTGGGCAGCCAGTTGTCGTAGTCGCCGCCGTTCGACACCGGCGTGATCACGCCTGAGCGGATGCTGAAGGCTTCGGCCGACACCTCGGTCTTCTCGTAGCGAACGCCGGCCAGGGCGGTGAAGCCGCCAATACGGTAGCTGGCCTGGCCGTATCCGGCCGAGACATCCTCGCTGACCGAATAGTCGCCGGAGCGCGCCGCAACCGTGCGGGTGAAGGCCGCTCGGTTGGCGTTGAAATAGTCGTAGGTCGAGGGAACGTCGATCCGCGCCCAGACCAGGTTGCGGTGGATCAGCTCGGTCGGGCCGGGGCGGTCGACGGAGTCGAAGCTGAAGGCCGTGTTGGCATAGTCGGTGCGCGCGCTCTGATAGTCGCGGTCGCTGGTGCGCAGCGACAGACCGACCTTGGCCTTCAGATTGCGGTCCGCGCCACCGTCGTCGAAGGCCGCGTTCAGATTGAACTGGGTGGTGTTCTCGAACGACTGAACCAGGCTGTCGCGGTACTGGGTCAGGAAATAGTTCGAGGCGGTCGTCAGGCCCGCGGTGCGCGGCGTGAACACCGGGAAGAAGCCTGAGGTGTCATAGTTGAAGCCGTAGTTGGCGGCCTGGGCGTCGCGGGTGGTGAAGGTCACCGAGGTGTTCGGCTGCTCCATCTTGGCGTGCGAATAGACGAGCGAGCCGTCGATCGCCCACTGGTCGGTCGCGTCCCAGTTGAAGGCGGTTCGGGCCAGGCTGATCTCGCGCTTGGTGATCGGCTGGTTCAGGCCGATGATGCCCCGGCCGCTGGCGAAGGTCCCGCTGGTCGCGGTCTGGTTGGTGACGTTGCCGACGGGCTCGATGCGGTATTCGATCCGCTCCTCGTCGTCCTCCATGTGCGCCCACAGGCCCGAGGCCTCCCAGTGGAAGTTCACGTTCGGCCGCCACTCGATCTTGCCGTTCACGCCGTCGCGGGTCTTGGTGTTGTTGTACCAGAACAGGCGCGACTGGGTCGGGACCTGGATGCCGTTCCCGGTGGCCGAGCCGGAGTTCACCGGGGCGCCGGCGGCCGTGTACTCACGCACCGAGGGGTCGGCGACCTCCATCTGCGGGATGTCGTAGTCCAGCTGTTCATGGCTGGCGCCGACGACCACGCCCCATTGCTCATCAGCGCCGAAGGTCGTGCCGGCGGCGAAGCTGAGGCGGTAGGAGGGATCATCGTTGCGGACGTCACCGTGCTGCTCATAGACGCCGTACGAGGCCATGCCGTTGAAGAACGGACGGCCCACGCTCAGGGGGCTCCGGGTGGTGATGTTGATGACGCCGCCGATGGCGTTGCCGTCGTTCTCGGGCGTCACCGTCTTGATGACCTGAACCTGACCGGCCATCACCGAAGGGACGATGTCCAGCGGCACGGTGCGGGCGCTCTCGTCGACCGAAGCGACGATGGCGCCGTCGATGGTGGTGCGGTTGTAGGTCGAGGTCAGGCCACGCAGGACCGGGAAGCGCGGCTCGCCCTGATCTTCCTGAACCGAGACGCCGGGAATGCGGCGCAGGGCGGCGGCGGTGTTGTGGTCGGGCAGCTTGCCGATGTCGTCGGACGACACGGCGTCCATGACCTCGAACTCGGAACGCTTGAGGGCGATGGCGTTGCGCACGGCCGCGCGCTGACCGGTCACCACGACCTCATCGACCTGGGAGGCGTCATCCTGAGCGGTCGGCGCCGCCTGTTGGGCGAAGGCCAGGCCCGGCGCGCACAGGGCGCTGGTGGCCAGAAGACCGGCCGCGAGACCGCGAACCGAATGGAATTTGCGCATGAGAAGCCCCCTTCTTGGTGCAGTGCAACAAGGCGCTCCTAGGGCGGTCAGACTTCAGTTCGAACACAGGTCGATGGCCGTTCCGTCATAAGCCGATGACGGGGCAAAGACGGTTGAGCGGGCGAGCGGATCATTCCACCCAACGCCGGTCTTCACGCGGGAACGAGCCCGTCGATCCGCCCGTTTGATCGGCTCAACGGGAGAGAAGTCGTGCAACAACAGATGTCTGTGGTCACGCTCGGGATCGATGACGTGGCCCGGTCGAAGCGGTTCTACGCGGAGGGCTTCGGCTGGACGCCTGTGTTCGACAATGGCGAGGTCGTCTTCTACCAGATGAACGGCTTTGTTCTGGGGACCTGGCTCCGAACGGCCCTGGCGAAGGATTCCAGGCGGCCTGTGGCCAATACGTCAGGCGATTTCGCCCTGGCCCACAACGTCGGCGAGAGCGGGGCCGTCGCGCCCCTGATGGATCGGTTGGCGGCGGCGGGCGGTCGGATCCTCCGCGCGGCCGAAGAGCCGCCGCAGGGCGGGATCAACGGCTATGTCGCCGACCCCGACGGCCACGCCTGGGAAATCGCCTTCAACCCCGCCTGGCCGATCAGTCCTGAGGGGTATGTGAGCTTCGCGGCGTAGGACTCTCAGTCAGTCGTCGGTGTTGACCGGTTCATCTCGGGACGCCGCGGCGACAGGTTCCGGCAACCGCGGCGGCGTGGAGTCCATATAGGCCAGATAGTTGACCCAGATGACGTGGGTCCGCTCAAGCGTCAGGTCCTGCTTGCAGGAAAGCGCCATCGAGACGCGGATCGTGCCACCCTGCCAGCGGCTGTAGACCGCCTGACAGGCGCTCTCGGCATAATCGGCCCAGAGCTTTTGACTGGCCTGCAGTTCGACCGCCAGGTCGTTACCCTGTTCCGGGGTCTCCGCCTCTTCGCGCAGCACCCCGATCGCCGCCTTGAGATAGGCGTTCATGCGCGCCTCCTCCGCCTCGAGGTCCTTCGCCATACAGGCGTTGACGTCGAGGGTGGTCATGGCGTTGTCGCAGTCGAGCGCGGGCTCGGGGTCCTGGGACAGGAGAGCAGCGGCGAGGAAGAGGACGAGCATGGGAGGAGCCTAACACGCCTCCGCCACGTCACCCTACTTCTTCGGCGCGTGCTTCTGGCCCGTGCGGATACGGCCCGAGCGCGAGACCTGTCTCGCCCCGCCGCGCGCGCCCTTCTGGATCGCCACCGAAGAGCCGGCCTTCTTGGAGGAGGACGCCTTCACCCCGCTGATGACGCGCGGCTTGGCGACGCGGGTCTTCTTCTGCTCCAGCGCCTTGCCGGGCAGACGGGACTCTTCCTCTTCCTTCTTGCGCACCTTGCGCGGCGCGGTCTTGGCGTCGCCCTTGTAGCGTTCGGGGCCGGACTTGGCGCCGCCCGCAGCATAGGGGTTCTCCGAGCCGCCCTTGACCGTCAGCCGGATCGGCACGCCGGGCAGGTCGAAGCTCTCGCGGATCGAATTGGTCAGATAGCGCAGATAGTGGTCCGGCAGATTGCCGCCCCGGCTGGCGAACAGCACGAAGGTCGGCGGCCGGGCCTTGGTCTGGGCCATGTATTTGGTCTTGATGCGCTTGCCGTCCACGGCGGGCGGCGGGTGCCTCTGGGTGGCCATGGACAGCCAGTCGTTGAGGTCCTTGGTCTTGACCTTGACCGACCAGGTCTCGTGCGCCTTGAGCACCGCCGGCATCAGCCGCTCGACCCCGCGTCCCGAATGGGCCGACAGGGCGACGAAGGGCGAGCCCTTCAGCTGGGGCAGCTTGTCGTCGGCCATCCGCTTCAGCTCGGCCATGCGCGCCTGCGGGTTCTCTTCGAGGTCCCACTTGGAGGCGACATAGACCAGGGCCCGGCCCTCGCGCTCGACCAGATCGGCCAGTTGCAGGTCCTGGACGTCGAAGGCGTTGTCCTTGTCCATGACCACCACCACGACCTCGGCGAAGGTGATGGCGCGGATGGTGTCGGCGACCGACAGCTTCTCCAGCTTCTCCTGCACCCGGGCCTTGCGGCGCATCCCGGCGGTGTCGACCAGACGGATGTTCTGGCCCTCGTATTCCCAGTCGACCGAGATCGAGTCGCGGGTGATCCCGGCCTCGGGCCCGGTCAGCAGGCGGTCCTCGCCGATCAGCCGGTTGATCAGGGTCGACTTGCCGGCGTTCGGACGGCCGATGATGGCGATGCGGATCGGCTTGTCCGGCTCGTCGATCTCTTCGATGAAGATGTCGGCGCTGGCGGTGACGAGGGCGGCGTACAGATCCGCCATCCCCTCCCCGTGCTCGGCCGAGATGGCCACCGGCTCGCCGAAACCCAGCGAATAGGCCTCGCCGACGCCCCCGCCGCTCTCGCGGCTCTCGGACTTGTTGGCCAGCAGAATCACCGGCTTGTCCTGACGCCGGAGACTTTCGGCGAAGATCTCGTCCAGTGAGGTCACGCCTTCGCGCGCGTCCATCATGAACAGGATGACGTCGGCGTCCTCGATGCCGGCCTCGGTCTGTTCCCGCATCCGCGATTCGAGGCTGTCGTCGGTGACGTCCTCATAGCCGGCGGTGTCGATCAGGGTCAGATCCATGTCCCCGATCGTGCCGTCGGCATAGCGACGGTCGCGGGTCACGCCCGGGCGATCGTCGACCAGCGCGAGGCGCTTTCCGACCAGCCTGTTGAACAGGGTCGATTTGCCCACGTTGGGGCGGCCGACGATGGCGACCTTCAATGCCATACTGGCCTTCTAACGTGTTTTGGGCGGGAGCGTCAGCGCCCCCGCCCGAATAGGTGAAACTAATGAACCCGTAAGGGTTCTAGCGGATGCAGACCAGCTGGCCCTTGTCGTTCAGGACGTAGAGCGCGCCGTTGTAGGCGGCCGGTGCGATATAGGCCGCGGCGCCCAGCTTGATCGAAGCGGTCTGCTCGCCCGTCTTGGGGTTGAAGGCCACGGCGTCGCCGTCGGAGTTGACCAGGATCAGGCGGTTGGAGGCCAGGATCGGGCCCGACCACTCCGGACGGACGGTGCGATCCCACCAGCCGAAGACCCCGCCTTCCTTGCGGACGCGACCGATATTCAGGTCCTTGGTCCAGTAGACGGCGCCCGTGTCGCGGTTGATCACGGTCAGTTCGCCCGCCTTGGAGACGACATAGACCACGTCGCCGGCCGGCAGGGGCGCATTGACGCCGGCGACCGGCAGGGTCCATTTCGGCTGACCCGACCGGATGTCCATGGACTGCATCACGCCCGAGTGGCTGACGGCGTACACGAAGCCGCGCGAGACGACCGGACGGCCGGCGATGTCGCGGATCTCGGACAGGGCGCTGGTGCGGCTGGTGCGCGACAGGACCTGATTCCAGACCGGCTGGCCGTTGGAGGCGCGCAGGGCGACCACTTCACCGGACGAGAACGGAGCGACGACAGTGTCGCCGACCACCGCCGGAGACGAGGCTCGCATGATGCGGGCCGGCTCGGTGATGCCGCGGTAGGACCATTCCTGCTGACCGTTGGCGGTATTGAAGGCGATGATCTGGTTGTCGATGTCGACGACATAGACGCGCGAGCCGGCGACGGTGGGCGCGCCGTGGATCGGGCTGTCGACCGTCACGGTCCAGGCCACGGCGCCGGTCGCGGCGTCCAGCGCCGACATGGTGCGATAGCCCGAGGCCACGAAGACCTTGCCGCCGCCGACGGCGACGCCGCCGCCGAAGCCGCCGGTCAGGGACGAACCGCCGCCCATCCGGATGTTGAAGCCCAGGATGCCTTCGCCGCGCTCATGGCCTTCCGGCTTCACGTCGTGCTTCCACAGGATCTCGCCCGAGGCTGCGTCCACGGCCGTCACGGTCGATTCGCCGTCCAGGACGAAGACCTTACCGCCGTCGGCGACGACCGGGGCCATGACCTGGCGGGTCTTGCCCGAACCGGCGCCGATGTCGCGCTTCCAGGCAACGGTGAAGTCCGCCGCCGCGATGACGTGTTCGACCGAATTCTCGGCGGTGCCGCCCGGCAGGGGCCAGGCGTTGGCGGCCTGGGGCCCCGGCAGGAAGAAGTCGCGGCCCGACAGGGCGGCCGACGGAGCCAGCTGCTGTTCGAACTCCAGCACCGAGACGCGCTGTCCGGCGGTGGCGACGGCGGTGTTCGCCTTCTTGCCGCCGAGGCCGAAGGGCAGCATCTCGCGCTGGGCGGCGCAGGAGGCGGCGGTCACGGCCAGACCGCCGATGAGGGCGATCTTCAGGGCGCGGGTCATGTGCGTCGTCTTCAAGGCGCGATCCGTCATTGTGCGGCGGCCGGAGCGGCCGCCTCGGGTTGGGCGCCCATGAGGGCCTGGGCGGAGGCCGGAGCCTGCGGCGGCAGGGCCTTCTGGGCCTTGATGATGTCGTTCACGTTCGTCGCGGCGCCGGTGTCGACGGCGTCGATGCACTGCTGGGCGATCTGGCGGACCGCGTCGGGCACGTCCTGACCGAGAGTTAGCTGGACGCACAGCACGCGGGCGTCGGCGGGCTTGCCGGCCTGCAGATTGGCCATGGCCAGGGCTTCCTGGGCGAACGGGCGCATCGGACGGCCTTCGGCGGCCAGCGGCGTCAGGCGCTTGATGGCGTCATCGGTCGTGCCGGTGTCCAAGATGATCAGGGCGGCCTTGTAGGCGGCGGTGTCTTTCAGGATCGGATCGCCGGAGGCCTTGGCGGCCTCGTCGAACAGTTCGACGGCCTGGGTCAGGTTGTTGGCCTGGACGGCCAGACCCGCGCGTTGCTGCAGGGCCAGGGCCTTATAGGCGCCGTTGCCTTCCTTCTCGGCTTCCAGGAAGGCCGCGCCGGCGCCGGCGACATTGCCCTGCTGCAGCGCTTCGAGACCGCGATCATAGGCTTGGGAAGCCTTGTCGGCCTTGGAGTTCTGCCACGAATCCCAGCCCCACCAGCCCAGCGCGCCGATCAGGGCCAGCAGCAGGACGCCGCCGACGATCGGCCCGAAGGTCAGGAAAAGGCGCTTGTATCGATCGGAGCGAAGCTCCTCCTCGACCTGCTCGAAGACATCAACCACGGAAACGTCGCCCCAAAAGCTATTCGGCAAAACCGCGCGGACCCTAGTGGGTCAACGTCGCTCCCGCAACGCGTCTCAACAGAAGCGCGTTATTGCGAAGCCGGCTTTTTCGAGAAGTAGGTCTCGACTTCGGCAGGAAAACGGCGGGCTTTGACGTCAGAGGCGTAACTTGCGGCCGCGCGGTCGATTTCCGAACGCAGATCGGCGTATTTCCGCACGAACTTCGGCGTCCAGTCGAACATGCCGAGCATGTCGTTGGTCACCAGGATCTGGCCGTCGCACGCCGAAGAGGCGCCGATTCCCACCGTGGGCTTGTCGATGATCTCGGTGATCTCACGCGCGACGCCTTCGGCCGTGCCTTCAATGACGATGGCGAAGGCGCCCGCGTCGGCCGTGGCCTCGGCCTCGGCGATGACCCGCAGACGTTCGTCGTCGGTCTTGCCCTTGGCCTTGAAGGCGCCCTCGGTCAGCACGGCCTGGGGCCGCAGGCCGACGTGGCCCATGACCGGAATGCCGCGCTGGACCAGATAGGCGATGGTTTCGGGCACCGTGGGTCCGCTTTCCAGCTTCACCCCTTGCGCCCCGGTCTCCTTCATCATCCGCGCGCAGTTCTCGTAGGCGATCTCCTTGCCGCCTTCGTAGGAGCCGAACGGCATGTCGACCACGACCATGGCCTTCTTCGAGCCGCGCATGACCGCCTGGCCGTGCAGGATCATCATCTCCATGGTCACGCCGACAGTGTTGGGCAGGCCGTGGACCACCATACCGACGCTGTCGCCGACCAGCAGCAGGTCGCAGTGTTCGTCCAGAAGCGCCGCGGTCGGGGCGTCATAGGCGGTCAGGCAGACGATCGGCTCGCCGCCCTTCCGCTTCATGATGTCCGGCGCGGCGAGACGGCGGACCGTTTCCTGCTTCTGGCTCGACATGGGGTTACGCTTCCTGGGACAGTTTCATCACACCGGCGGCGGCCAGCGCGATCAGCGCTCCCGTCGCGATCCAGAATAGCTGCATTCCGCTCATCGACCCAAGCGACACATTCGCGAGGCCGACCTGGTCCAGCAGCGACTGGACGGCGTTCTGGGTCCCGGCGCTGGCGGCCTGCAGCCCCTGCCCCAGCGCCCGGCCGGCGACCGGCGCCTGGTCCGAGCCGAAGCTGACATTGACGTGCAAGGCCTGGTTGACGGCCACGGCGCCGCCGGCCAGTCCTGCGAGCGTCAGGGCCAGGGTCCGGACGCGCGAGCTCGAAGCCAGTTTGGCCTCCACATCCGCGACGAACAGGGGCGCATCGGCCATCTGCGGCGTGCGGGCGAACAGGCGCTCGATCTCGGGATCGAACTCATCAACCGACATGCGAAGCCCTCCCTGAGAGTGGCGGTTCCGGCCGAAGCCGGGCGCGGAGTTTATCCAGACCACGTTTGACATGAGACTTCACCGTACCAAGCGGCAGATTCATGGCGGCCGCGATTTCCGGGTGGGACATTCCCGCCCCGTGACAGAGAGAAACGCAGAGCCGCTCGGTCTCGTTCAGCGACTTGAGCGCCTCGTCGAGGTCGACCAGTCCGGGCGTATCGATCGTCGGGGCGATCTCTTCTGTCTCGATTTCAGAGACATAGCGGGCGTCCTTTGACTTCCGCTTCAGATAGAGCCGCGCGGCGATCCGCTTGACCCAGGCGGCGAAGGTGCCCTCGCCCCGGAACTCGGAGCACCGCTGGAAAGCGGTCAGAAAGGCGTCCTGGGCCACGTCGTCGGCCTCTGCGGCCTGAGCTCCCATGCGACGCAGCAGGGCCCGGACGGCAGAGCCGTGCCGACGCACCAGCTCGCCGAACTCCCGCCGCCCGCCCGCCGCCGCGAGGGCGGCGAGCTCCACGTCATGGAAGTCCATCAGGGACTTGGTCATTACAGTTTCCCCCTGTCGTGACCGGCTCTCAGTCCTTGTTCTTGTTGAAGAAGCTCAGGACCAGGAAGGCCAGACCGACGGTCGTCGGGATGCAGGCGATGCCCAGCAGGCCATTGCCGATGTGCTCGGGGCCGTCCCAGCCGTCGTGGCTCCAGCCCAGTTCGCCGACCAGACCGAAGGCGGCGATGCCGATGCCGACGGCCAGCCAGATGATGCCCCGGCGAATGTCGCGGGTGCGCGACGGGACGTTCTTGGTGGCCTCGCGGCCCATGGCCTCGATGACTTCCGGCGGCAGGGGCTGGCCCTTGTCGATGGCGGCGCGGACCGTGGCCTGCAACTCGCGGCGCTCGCGGCTCTTGAAGTAGCCGGGCCCCAGGATGATGGCGGTGATGGCCGCGAAGATCGTGAAGACGATCAGGATGGGTGTCATGTCCATGGTGTTACCCTGTTTCAAACTGTCGACCGGAGCCTGATGTCCCGGCCTTCTGATAACAAGAGGCGCCCGGCACGCCGTATGGATGCGGCGGATGAGGTGAAACTTTCGTAAGGCGGGCGACGGGCCTAAACCGGCTGCCTCGAAGGAGGACCGCATGATGGACCGTCGCAGCCTGCTGGCCGGTATGAGCGCCCTGCCCCTCGCCTCGCTGGCCGCCGCCTGCGTGACGACTCAAACGGGCGGCGAGGATACGACGCTGACGTTGGCGACCTTCAACATCTGGCACAACCAGGGCGACTGGCCCGCCCGGTTGCCGCTGATCATCGAGGCGCTGAGGGCGCAGGACGCCGATGTCATCGCGCTTGAAGAGGTGCTCCAGGACGCCGCCGTCGGCTTGCCCAACCAGGCCCGGACCATCGCCGAGGCCCTCGGCCATCAATGGGTCTTCCACTCGGTCGACGACGAGACCAAACCGCGCCGCTATGGCAACGCCGTCCTGACCCGCCTTCCGATCGTGGCCAGCGACTGGAAGAAGCTGGAGCCGCTCGACGACTACCGCACCGCCGTGCGGCTGCGGGTGATGAAGGGCCGCACCCCGATCGACGTCGTCGTCTCCCATCTGGCCTGGCAGGATGACGCCGGTCCGGTCCGGGCGCGCCAGATCGCCGACCTACTGGACTGGCTGCCGCACGACGGGACGCCTCTGGTGGTGATGGGCGATTTCAATGCGGCGCAGGAAGACAGCGGCCTCGCCGTCCTGACAGGCCCAGACTACTTCAGCGCCCTGCCGCGCGGTTCGGTCGCGACCACCCTCAATCCGGCCAAGGGCCACCCGAACCGGGTCATCGACCACATCTTCGCCCGCGCCGACGCCTTCGCTCCGGTCGGCGCCCGGATTTTCGCTACCGAACCGGTCGGCGGCGAATACGCCTCGGACCATTTCGGCGTCTCCGCGACCGTCCGTCTGAAATAGGCGTCACGCCCGTCGGCGATTGTCCAGGGTGCGGATCAGCCAGACCGCCGTCGCGCCCGTCACTCCCGCGACTACCAAAGCCGGCAGCAGATCCGGCGTCGCCGCCCCCGCCTGGTCCAGCATCCGCGCCGCCTCGGGCCACAGGGGCTGCAGCCCCCACAGGCCCGCCGCCGCCGCCGCGGCCAGAGGGATCATGGCCACGATCCGCGCCCAGAAGCGCCGCGTGGCGATGCGCTGGACCATCCGGGCCTCGAAGGCGAAGTCCCGCGCCGGGGGCGTCTCGACCGCGAACAGGGCGGCCATCTTCTGTTCAGGCGTCATCGGATCCTCCGAGCGCTTTCAGCAGTTTCGCCCGTCCGCGTAGAACATGCGACTTCACCGTGCCCAAGGGCAAGCCCAAAGCCTCCGCCGCCTCGGCGTTGGAAAAGCCGTCGGCCAGACACAGGGCCACACAGGCCCGCACATCGGGCGCCAGTTCGCCCATGGCTGCAGCCATGGCCATCCGGTCGGTGTGCGACACCCCGGCGGGGGTCTCCAGCGCGTCCAGCCAGTCGCGGTCTCGCCGCGCGCCGCGTTGCGCGCTCCTGATCCGGTCCTGGGCCCGACGCCAGGCGATGCCCAGCAGCCAGGAGCGCACCCCGTCCGGGTCCTTCAGCGACCGCATGGATCGCCAAGCGGCCAGAAAGGTCTCCTGCGCCACATCGTCGGCCTCGCCCCAGCCGCCACCCAGCGTCCGGCGCAGGAAGGCGCGCACAACGGCCTGATGCCGCTGGACCAGCCGCCCGAAGGCCGCGTCCGACCCGGCGCGGGCGGCCCGCGCCAGATCGCCGTCGGTTGCGCCCGTCATGACGCTGCTCATCCCCCTGCCCCGTTCCGGTCAGGATCAGAGCCTCGGCCGCCGGAACAGCAGGGCGTTGATCAGGGACCACACCGCCACCGCCGCCATGACCATGGCCACGATGACAAAGGCCCCGCTGTGCCCATCGATGCCCATGAAGGCGCCGATACCGAAACCCGCCGACAGGATCACGAACAGACCGACCAGCGACCAGTAGTGGGCCGGCGACTGTTCCCGCCGCCGATCCGACCGCTCGTCGCCGTCCAGCTCGAGCGGCGCATCGAGTTGCCGAAGCAGGCTCTCCGGAGGCTCCATCCCCTTGTCCGCATAGCTGCGGATCAGGTCCATCATCGCCTTCTGCTGGCGGAACTTCAGCCAGCTCTGGAAGGCCGCATAAATCATCCCGCCGACCGGAAAGATCAGCCACCAGAACGAAAAGAAGAACTGTTGCATCGTCCCATTCCCATCGCGCCGGGCCCATCGCCCGCGCTTTCAAAGGGTAGTCGGCGCCGGATGCGGCATTGGATGCAGCCCGGCGACAGTCGGCTCGAATTTATCATCGAACACCGCTCTGAACCTCGACAACCGTCCGCTTACGGTCAAGGCTGATCGCCTGAAACGCCGCGGTGGCGCGGCCTTGAGGGAGGAATGCGATGCTTCTGCCCCAGCTTTCGGCCCTGGGCTGGTTCCACACCCTGGGCAGCCTGCCCGCCGTCCCGCTCGCCCTCTATATGCTGATCCGCCACGGCCGGGTGACGCCCGAGGCGACGACCGGCAAGGCCTGGCTGGTGTTCATGTTCATCGGGGCGATCTCGGGCGTGCTGGTGATCAAGGACGCGCCGGGCGTGGCCATCTCCATCCTCAGCCTCGGCTCCCTGACGGTGGGCTCCACGGTGCACAAGGCGACCTTCCTGGGTCGCCATCGCGACTGGATCCAGACCGTGGCGCTCAGCACGGCCGTCTTCACCCTGTTCCTGCCCAGCGTCACCGAGACCCTGACCCGCCTGCCCGCCGGCCATCCCATCGCGGCCAATCCGCAGGCGCCGCTGGTTGTCGCCTTCCAGCTCAGCCTCGTCGTCGTCCTGATCGTGGGGGTGACACTACAGTTGATGTTCCTCAAGCGGCCGACACCGGCTACGGTTACCGCCTGAGATCAGCTGAAGGAGCCTCCATGTCCCAGATCGTCTACAAGATCGTCGAGCACGACGGCGGCTGGGCCTACAAGCTGGGCGACACCTTCTCCGAAACCTATCCCGACCACGACAGCGCTCGCGCCGGCGCCGTGCGCGCCTCGCGTGAGCAGCGGTCCCCCGACGAGACCGCCTTCATCGAATATGAGACCAAGTCCGGCCAGTGGATCACCGAACGCGCCGACGGCCACGACCGTCCCGAGACCAGCGTCGAGGGCTAGACCCTAGCCGAGGGCGGCCGCGTAGACGTCCGGCTTGAAGCCGACGATGCGCCGGTCGCCCAGGTCCAGCACCGGCCGTTTGATCATCGACGGCTGGGCCAGCATCAGATCGATCGCCTTGTCGGCGTTCAGGTCGGCGCGATCCGCGTCCGGCAGCTTCCTGAACGTCGTCCCGGCGCGATTGAGCACCGTCTCCCAGCCGTGCTCGGCGACCCACCGTTCCAGCGAGGCCCGGTCGATCCCGGCCTTCTTGTAGTCGTGGAACTCGAACGCCACGCCGTTCGCCCCCAACCAGTCCCGCGCCTTCTTGACGGTGTCGCAGTTGGGAATTCCGTACATGGTCGCGGTCATCTGAGGCTCTCCTGAAGGCCGGACGCCTTTAGGGGAGGTCGCGCCGGGACGCCAGATGGCGCCGCCGCCTTGCATTTAACCAATCGGTTATCTACAGTGCCTTCAACGATAAGGAGGACGCCCCATGCCCGCCGTCAGTTTTTCCCGGAACAAGATCACCCCCTTCCTCTGGTTCGACGGCAAGGCCGAGGAGGCCGCGCGCTTCTATGCCGGCCTGTTCGAGGATTCGAAGATCATCAGCGCCAGTCCGATGATGTGCGAGTTCCAGCTGGCGGGTCAGAGCTTCCTCGCCCTGAACGGCGGCCCGCGCTTTCCCTTCACCGAGGCCGTGTCGCTCTATGTTTCGTGCGAGGACCAGGCCGAGGTCGACCGGCTGTGGGACGCCCTGACCGCCGACGGCGGCGCCGAGAGCCAGTGCGGCTGGCTGAAGGACAAATACGGCCTGTCCTGGCAGATCATCCCCGAGGCCCTGCCCCGCTACATGCAGGATCCCGACCGGTCCAAGGCCGAGCGCGTCATGCAGGCCATGCTGCAGATGCGCAGGATCATCGTCGCCGACCTCGACGCCGCCGCCGCCGCCCCCAGCTAGCCCTTCAGCGGCCAGCGTCCGATGTGTTCATGCACCCCCTGCCCCAGCAGGCTGCGCACCAGCACCAGCTCCCGCACCGTCCAGGAGATCGGCGCGATCGGGTCGGGTTCGATCATCGGGTCGTCGTAGAGAAGAGTCACATGCGGAGTGAAGGCGCCCGCCGTCTTCACGCCCTGCCCGGCCAGGGCCAGCCCCAGCGCCGCGCGATAGGCCTGCAGATCGGCCAAGCCGTCGTCGCCGCCCTTCAGGATGAAGGGCCGGTTCTTCGGCCGCCCCGCAAAGCTGGTCGCGTGGTCGAAGGTCACTTCGAACGGCTCAGCCTTCAGCCCCTCGGCGGCGGCGGTCGCCTTGCGCACCAGATCGTTCGGCAGACCCGGAAAGTCGCCGAGGTGGAACAGGGTCACATGCAGACGATCCACGGCGTGCACCCGGCTCTTCATCCCGTGCTTGCGGCGCAGGTCCTCGCCCAGGGCCGCGATCCGCGCCGCCGTATCGGCGTCGGGGAACAGGCCGAAGAACAGCCGGTCCGTCAGGGCCTTCGGCGCCTCGGCCTCTCCGAACAGGTCGGCGGTGTGGGACATGGATTCTCCGGGATCAGGCGCGATCCTGCCCGTCCTCCCGGCCGATGTCGATCAGGGCCGCCAGGCTGCGCCGTGTCAGGGCGACCGCTTCGGGTCCCACGGCAGCCAGCAGTTGGGCGTCGATGGCCTCGCGCGCTTCAGTCTGGACCGCCGCCGCCGCCCGGCCGCGTTCGGTCAGGCCCACGGTCAGCTTGCGCCGGTCGTTCGGGTCCATGGTCCGTTCCAGATAGCCGCGCAGCACCAGCGCATCGACCAGCTGTCCCGCCGCCTGTTTCGAGATCTTCAGTTCACGGATCAACTGCCCCAGAGGCACATCCCCCGCCCCCAGCGCCAGCCCGCCGATGACGTAGAGTCCGTTGCCGGGAATGTCGTCATAGCCCGCCTCATTGAGCCCCCGGCGCATGGCCTCGCCATAGGTGTTGCGGGCGTGGCGCAGCAGGGCCGGGATAGCGATCCGGTCGTACCAGGGGGTTTCAGTGGTGTCGGTCATGGGCGCGCTCACGGCGTTGGGGATGAGCCCCCATGCGCCACGACCGATTTACTGTCAATCTAATTGACTATCTATTTTCTGGACAGTCAAAATTCGAGCGACTGGCTCTCAACATGAGCCCACCACGCGTCGCGATCGGCGAAGTCCCCGCCCCCGTCCCAGCAGGCGCCGACATAGTAGGTGAAGGGCCGTCCCGGCTGGACCTCGATCAGGATCAGATAGTTGTCGAAATCGTCGACGAAGCCGACCACCGCCTTCGGATCGACCAGCACCGAGATCCCGATCGAGCCCGGCGCGGCCTCGGGACCCCAGACATCCAGACGCCCCTTCGCCTTGTCGCGGCGGATGTTGTTCGCCCGGGTCGCGGGCCGGCGCCGCGCGATGCCTATCCCGACCGTCAGGGGCTCCGGCGTATCCGAGGTCAGGGTCGAGGTGATGCGGTTGAAGTTCGATCCCATCGGTAGTTCGACGCGCCGCGTCTCCGACACCTTGCGGATCACATCGACCGGCCAAGCGGCATAGTCGACCTCAAACCGCGCCGCGTCGCCGCCCGTATCGAGGATCCGGTAGGTCGCGAAATTGCGCGAGGTCCACAGCTTGTCAGCGTACCAGACGCCAAGGCCGCCGCAGCCGCGACTGCCCCCGACCTCGTAGAAGTCCAGACCCTCGCCGTGATCGACGTGGTAGCTGCCGCTGGCCATCTGGCGCTGCATGAAGGGCCAGCGCGTCTTCTTGCCCCAGACGTCGACGCCCGATCCCGACGGCGGCTCCTGCGCCTGCAGGGCCGGGCCATAGATGCGGTGGGCGATGCGGTCGTTCTCCCACCACAGGTCGTCGAACCGCTCGGGCGCGAAATGCACCACGGCGCGCGGCGTCGGGTCCTCGGGCGGAGGCAGGGGGGCGGCGGCCTCATGCGGGGTCTGGGCCAGCGCCGGGGTCGTGGCGGCGCCCGCCAACGTCCCGGCCAGAACGGCGCGCCGGTTCAGCTCTACCAATTGAACATCGTCCCGTCCTGAAGCCGGTTCACCGGCAGATAGGCCCGGCTGTAGGGATGGCGCGCGGCCAGGGCCTCGTCCAGATCGACGCCGAGGCCAGGCGCATCGCCGGGATGCAGCATTCCGTCCTCGAAGCCGTAGTTGTGCGGGAAGACGGCGTCCGTCTCCGGCGTGTGGCGCATATATTCCTGAATGCCGAAGTTCGGCGTCGACAGGCCGAAATGCAGGGCCGCGGCCATCGACACCGGCGACAGGTCCGTTGCCCCGTGGCAGCCGGTCTTCACATGATAGAGGTCGGCCAGGGCCGCGATCCGGCGCAGATGGGTCAGGCCGCCGGCATGGACGACCGTCGCCCGGATGAAGTCGATCAGCCCCTCTTCGATCAGGGTCTTGCAGTCCCAGATGGAGGAGAAGATCTCGCCCACGGCCAGCGGCGTCGTGGTGTGCTGGCGGATGGTGCGGAAGCCCGCCTGGTGCTCGGCGGTCACCGCGTCCTCCAGCCAGAAGGGCCGGTAGGGCTCCAGATCCTTGCCCAGCCGCCCGGCCTCGATCGGCGTCAGGCGGTGGTGGACGTCGTGCAGCAGCTCGATATCCCAGCCCAGCTCGGCCCGCGCCGCCTTGAACAACTGCGGAACCATCCGCAGATAGCGCGGCGTCGACCATTCGTTCTCGGTCGGCAGGGCGGCGTCGGCGGGCTCATAGAACATCTTGTCGCGCGACACGCCGTAGGTGCTCTTCAGCCCCGGCACGCCCGACTGCAGCCGGATGGCGCGATAGCCCAGATCGCGATAGCGGACCGCCTCCTGCACCGTCTCCTCGATCGTCGCCCCATTGGCGTGGCCATAGACGGTGACCCCGTCGCGGCAGGCGCCGCCCAGCAGCTGGTACAGCGGCAGGCCCGCGATCTTGGCCTTGATGTCCCACAGGGCGACGTCGACGGCGGCGATGGCGGTCATCCCGACCGGCCCGCCGCGCCAATAGGCGCCGCGATAAAGGTACTGCCACATGTCCTCGATCCGGTGCGCGTCCTTGCCGATCAGCAGCGGGCAGACGTGTTCGGTCAGATAGGCGGCGACTGCCAGCTCGCGCCCGTTCAGGGTCGCATCGCCCAAGCCCCAGGTCCCCTCGGCCGTGGTGATCTTCAGCGTGACGAAATTCCGGCCCGGCGAGGTGATCACCACCTTCGCATCGACGATCGGCGAGGCCATTCGGGCGGGAGAGACCCCGGGTGCTGCGGCGAGGGAGCGTTCGGTCATGTCAGTCACATCATACGCGAGTTTGGGAGGAAACATGTCAGCTCAGTCGGCGGACTGGCCTGACCCTTCGCGGCGTCGTAGAAGAATGCGGCATGACCACATCCACCGCCGACACCCGCAAACTTTACCAGCAGGTCGCCACCTCGGTCGCTGCGGGCATCGCCGCGGGCCAGTATCTGGTGGGCACACGCCTGCCGTCTGAACGCGATCTGGCCGAGGAGTTCGGCGTCAGCCGTCCGACGGTCCGCGAGGCGATGATCGCGCTGGAAATCCGGGGTCTGGTCGAGGCGCGTCCGGGCTCGGGCATCTATGTCACCGAGGCGGCGCCGACGAACGGCGGCCCGGCGCCGGAGCTGGACATCGGCGCCTTCGAACTGACCGAGGCGCGCCGCCTGTTCGAGGGCGAGGCCTGCGCCCTGGCCGCCGGTGTCATCACCGACGCCGAACTGGCCGAGCTTGAAGTCATCCTCAAGGACATGGTCGGCGAGAACACCCTGGCGACGGCCATAGGCGAGCACGCGGACCGCCGCTTCCACGCCACCATCGCCCGGGCGACACGCAACGCGGCCATCGTCATGGTGGTCGAGAACCTGTGGGACCTGCGCTACCGCTCGCCGCTGTGCGCCGCCATGCTGGGCCGGGCCCGTCAGGTCGGCGTCCGCCCCCTGATCGAGGATCATCGTGAAATCCTGGACGCCCTGATCGCGCGCGATCCGGCCGCGGCCCGCAGCGCCATGCGCGCCCACCTCGGCCGGGTCATCGACGGCCTGCTGACCGCCACCGAACTGGACGCCCTGGAGCGCACCCGCTCCGACGTCGAGGCCCGGCGTCAGGACATCGCGCGCCGCACCGCCATCTGAGGTCGCCTCATGGCGCATAGGGCGGCACACGCAGGTTCAGGTCGAGATCGGCGTCGCGCTCGCGATAGAGGGCCGCCTTCGCCGCCAGCGCCGGATCGCTCCACGCCCAGGCCCCGCGCTGCAGGACCTCGTAGAGGCCCGAGGTCTCGGTCTTGTCGAGCTCGGGGTAAGGCCACTCCGCCTCCCTCCCCGCCCAGCCCGCGACGAAGTTGGTCGCCGCCCGCAGCGACCGGCCGTCTTCAGTGTGGAAGTTCCAGAGATCGACGCCCACGCACTGGCCCAGCTGGGCGATGTCGAAGGCCGCCGTCAGGGTCCAGGTCGAGTAATGCAGCGACCGGGTCCGGGCCAGCTCCTGCGGCAGGCTGCCGTCCGCCGCGATCTGGGGCGTCAGACGCTGGGCGCCGACCCGGCCGATGACCGTCTTCGCCACATCGTCCATCCCCGCATAGAGGGCGAACTCCGAGATCAGCATGTCGTAATAGACGCCGTGGTTGTTGGTCGCCGCCTTCTCGGCCCGGCCGATCGGGCTGGTCGCCATCCAGTGGACGAGATCGGCGAACCAGTCGCGCAGGCCCGCCCGCTCGGCGTCGGTCAGGCTGGACGACGTATCCAGCAGCCCCAGCCCCTCGACCACGCGGACCAGCCGATAGGCGTCGATCACCCCTTCGGCCCGGCCCGACACCAGCCCCGGCACGGCCTGGCCGTGGTTGAGGTTGGGGTTCATCTTCGTCTCCGGCGCCAGGAACCAGACCCGAAGCAGTTCAGCGGCCTTGGCGGCATACCGCTCATCGTCCGTGAAGTAGTACGCCAGCGACAGGGCCTGAACGTCGCCGCTCATCGCCTCCAGATCGGTGAGGTCGAAGGCATTGGTGTCCCGCTCGGGGTTCATGTGGCCGTCGCGGCGCATATAGGGCCGGCCGCCCGGCTTGGACGGATCGGGCCACCAATAGGGGCCCATGCTCATATAGTCGTGCTTGTCCCCACTGGCCGGGAGCTGGGTCTTGTCGACGACGGTATAGGGGCCGCGCGTCAGGGCGGCGTCGGCGCGGGCCAGAATGGCCGCGCGGGCGGGCTGCAGGGTCGGGTCGGTCGGGAGGCGCGCCTTGACCGACGTCAGCCAGTCCGGCCGCCACAGGAAGGTGCGACGACCGCCGAAGGCCTCCGCATAGCCGCTGGAGCCTTCACAGACCGGAGCCGCTGACGGTGTCTGGGCGGCGACCGGCTGGGCGGCCAGAAGGACGCCGGCCGCCAGGGTGGAAAGAAGGAAACGCATCGGGGACAGGTCCGGAAAATCGAACCCGCGACGGCCGCGAAGCCGTCGCGGGTCAGGGGGATCAATAGCGGAAGCGGACGCCGAAATAGTACTGCGGGTTGCTCTCACTGACCTCGGTGATCGCGTCCTCGCCGGGCTTGTACATGATGTCCCGTTCGTTGGTGACGTTCAGCGCCTGGGCCTTCAGCTGGATATTCGGGGTCAGGTCGTACTGGGCCGACAGGTTCAGATAGCCCGAGCCGCGGACGCTGCGGTTGGTCGAGGAGTTCGGCTTGGAATAGTCCGAGCGGTAGCGATACGAGGCCCGCAGCGACAGGCCAGCGCCTTCCCAGAAGACCGAGCCCGTGAAGTTGTGCTTCGACAGGCCGCGCAGATTGGCCGGGTCGACATAGGGGGCGACGGTCGAGGGATCGGGGAATTCGAAGTCCGCCTCGGCGTAGTTGTAGCCCGCCGTCGCGCCCAGCCCCGACCACATCCCCGGCAGGAAGCTGAAGACATAGTTGCCGGTCACCTCGAAGCCGTACAGGTGGCGCGTCTCGGGGTCGTTGGCCGGTGCCACGGCGTTGAAGGTCACCTCCGACCCGTTGGCGATGATCGAGGTGGTGTAGGGCTGGACCGCGTCGAAGGCGGCATTCTTGATCCACTTGTAGTAGGTGGCGAACGAGAAGACCGCGTCACGGCTCGGATACCATTCGAACGAGGTGTCCAGGTTCCAGCTTTCCAGCGGCTTCAGGTTCGGATTGCCGGTCGTGGAGTTGGCCAGGACGCCCTGGACCGTGGTCGCATTGGCGTCGACCACCGGGGTGATGCCGACGTTGAACTCCTCGATGCCGACCCGGGCGATGGCCTTGGACGCGCCGAAGCGCAGCCGGGTCTGGTCGTTCAGGTCGAAGTTCAGGTTCAGGCTGGGCAGGAGATAGTCGTATTCGCCCGAACCGGAGACCTCCGACAGCGTGCCCGGAACGGTCACCAGAGTCGCGGCCGAGCCGCCGGTCGACGGCGTCACCGTCACCGCCGAGCGATAGCCCCGCGAGTCGATCGTGGTGTGGACATAGCGCAGGCCGGCGTTGCCGCTGAACGGGATGCCCCTCAGCTCCGAGCCGAAGGTGGTCATCAGATAGACGGCGCTGATCGTCTCGGTGACGTCCGTGTCTTCCGGACCGCGCGAGTCGGTCAGCAGCGGGTTGCTGTCGCGGCCCGTGTAGGCGTTGAACAGGCAGGAGTTGTCGAACTGGGCCCACGAATGGATGTTGGTATTCGACTGGCTCATGAAGTCGGTTGAGCCGAACGGCACGCGACAGTTGGCGTTGGCCTGGGCCACGATCTGGGCCGCTGTCAGGCCGTCGCGGGCGATCGGGATGGCGACGTCGACGTTGTTGTTGGCGTCGGTCTTGCGCTGGTGTTCCGACACACGGGCGCCGGCCGCGAGGGATTTGAAGAAGCCGTCGCCCAGATCATAGACGCCGTCGATCCGCGCCGCGGCGATCTCGTCGTGACGATCCGTGACCAGACGATAGCGGGCGTAGTTGGTGTTGGACGCCGGAACCGCCGTGATGAAGTTGGCCGGGTCGTTGATGTCGAAGCCGATGAAGTTGACCGTCGGCACGACGTCGTCAAGGCCGCTCAGCTCATAGGCCACGCGGCGCGAGGAGCGCATGTTGGTGGCCTTCTGCAGCTCCGTCCGCACCGATTGCGAATAGGACAGGTCGGTCGTGACCGTGAGCCGCTCGCCGCTGTACTTGGCCGCGAAACCGCCGCCGATATACTCCTCCTCGCGCAGCCGGTCTTCCAGCTGGATCTCGATATTGGAGTTGCCGCGGTAGGCCATCAGGGCGCCGGGGCTGTAGCCCAGCCCGCCGGTTTGACCGCCGATGGCGATCGGCTGGATGCCACGCGCCGCCTCGGTGATGGCCAGAATATTGCGGTTTTCGAGGCTGCTGCGGTTCGAGTACTGGGCGTCCAGGGCGAAGTCCAGACGATCGTTCGGCCGCCACTGCAGGGCGCCGATCAGGCCGTCGCGGATCTCGCTGGTCGTCTTCTGCTGGAAGGCGCGCGAGGTGGTGGCGAAATAGAGCGGAACCTCGGTCGTGCCCGCCTGGTTGGCGGCGCTCAACGTGTTCCGCATGGCGCAGTTGAAGCTCGTGCCCGCCGCCGTCTGGGCCGCCGCCGTACCCGTGATCAGGTTCGGGTTCACCGCCGCCGTGTTGCAGGGAATGAAGGCGGAGTTGGTGGTGTAATAGTCCTCGGGCGCGGCCTGGTCCTGGTGCTGGTAACCGAGGCTCACCCCGATGTCGCCGATGCTGGTGTCGCGCCAGCGGTTGGTCACCGAGATATTGGCCCGGTAGCCGAAGCCGTCCCGGCCGGGCACCGCGGCCTCCTTCTCCTGATAGACGCCGCGATATTCGGCCTGGATACGCGGACGGGCGTCCAGCGGACGAATCGAGCGCAGGTCGATCACGCCGGCGATGCCGCCCTCGGGGAAGTCGGCCTGCTGGGTCTTGTAGACCAGGACGCCGTTCACGAGCTCGGACGGGAACTGCTGGAAGGCCACCGAACGGTCCGGACCGGCGGTCGAGACCTCGCGGCCGTTGAAGGTCGAGAAGCTGAGGGTCGGCCCCAGGCCCCGCACCGACAGCTCGTTGGCGTTGCCCTTGAACCGGTCGGCGGTGACGCCCGTGATCCGCTCCAGCGTATCGCCGACGGAGTTGTCGGGCTGGGAGCCGATCTCGTCGTTGACGATGGCGTCGACGATGGTGGCCGAGTCGCGCTTGACCGCGATGGAGCTGCGCTGGGTCGCGCGGATGCCGGTCACCACGACGTCGTCAACCTGGGCGCCGTCATCGGGCGCGGTCTGCTGCGGCGTTTGGTCGGCTGCCGGAGCGGGCGCCGTCTGCGCGAGAACCGGAACCGCGAACAGCGTCGCGGCCGAGGCGAGCAGCATCGCCCCCGTAATGATCCTGGACTTGGCGGTCATGGTGTATTTCCCCTGCCTGATGTTTCCTCGCGCCCGTGAACCGGGCGACGTTATGCGAACAGGCTAGACCGGAAGTGACACCGGTGACAAGATTGGTCAGACCAAAAATATAAACCGGGCTAGCCAAATGGCCCGGAAAGGGAGTGGACGATGCGGAACAAGGCTTGGGGCGCGGCGGTGCTGGCGATGTCGGGCATGCTGTTGGCGACAGGCGCCTGCGCGGGCGCAACAGGGGATTCAGCGAAGGCCGTTCAATCGGCCGTGACGAGCCGCGACGCCGCGGTTCTGGCCCAGGCGCGACGGGTCGCCGACTGGCAGCTGGCCCATATGGACGCCTTCGACTACGTCGGCACTTTCCACGACCAGACGGCCGATCCCATCGACTGGATCCAGGCGACTTTCTGGGCGGGACTGGCCGACTTCGCCGATGCGACTGGCGATGCGACCTATGCCACGGCTATCGAGGATCATGGCGAGGCGGCGCACTGGGGCTTCGGAACGCGCCCGCGCCACGCCGACGCCGACGCTATCGGCCACAGCTGGATCTGGGCCGCCGGACGGGTGCAGGATGCAGCCAGAGAGGCGCGTCTGGCCCCGATCCGCGCCCGCTTCGACGCCGTCCTCGCCTCTCCCAGCGACGCGGCCATGACCTTCGACGAGGGCCGCGGCGAACGGCCCTGTCAGGTCCGCTGGTGCTGGAGCGACGCCATCTTCATGGCCCCGCCGGTCTGGACCGAACTGTCTGAAATCACCGGGGATCCGAAGTACCGCCGCCACTCCGAGCGCGAACTGAACGCCACGATCGAGGCCCTCTACGACCGCGACGACCACCTCTTCTATCGGGACAGCCGTTTCATCGGAAAGCCGAACGCGGCGGGCCACAAGGTGTTCTGGAGCCGGGGCAACGGCTGGTCCTACGCCGGCCTCGCCAAGGTGCTGCAGTCCCTGCCCGCCGACGATCCGGCCCGCGCCGGCTACGAGAGGATCTTCCGCCAGATGTCCGAACGGCTGATCGGCCTCCAGGGCGCCGAGGGCTATTGGCCGGTCTCCCTGCTGGACGCCGGCGGTCCGCCCGAGACCAGCGGCACGGCCTTCTTCGTCTATGGCCTGGCCTGGGGCGTGAACGCCGGGGTGCTGGATCGAGCGACCTACAGCCCCGCCGTGGCGAACGGCTGGGCCGCTTTGTCGCGCGCCGTCCAGCCCGATGGCCGCCTCGGCTGGGTGCAACAGGTGGGCTACGCCCCCGACCATGTCACGCCCACCGACACCCAGCTTTACGGGTCCGGCGCCTTCCTGATGGCGGCGTCGGAGGTATCGCGCCGGACCGCTTGGTAGGCCGATTGACAAATTGGCCTGACCAATTCAGCCTGATCAGGTTCCTTCCCAGGAGCAGTTCTCTGGCGGGGGCGGCCGTGGCCGTTCCCGCCCTTTTCCTCTCAAATGCAGGGACTGGCCGATGCCGCGCAGCCTCCTTCTCGCCACGGCCGCTCTCTGCCTGCTGAGCGGCGCCGCCTGCGCGACCACGCCTGAAACCTCCCCCGCTGAGGCCTCGCGCGGCCCGATCTACCGCGACGTCGCCCCTATGAACCGCACGGTCGAGACCCGCATCACGCCCCAGGTCGAGGCCCTGCTGGAACAGCTTCGCGCCGACGGCCGCGACTACCGGCTGGACGGGGTCGCCGTCTTTGAGGCCCACGACAAATTCCTGCCCGGCAAGATCGCCATCGCCATGGCCCATGTGCTGAGCCAGACGCCGCGCACCGATCCGAACTTCCCGGAATATCTGTCCAGCTTCCGCCGCCTGGCCGATCTGACGGTCGACGATCCCAACGACAGCTGGGGGATCTACTACTATGTCTCCGCCCTGCATGAACTTCAGGTCGCCGGCCTGCTGGATCAGGCGGTCAGCCCCGGGACCCTGGCGAAGCTGCGCGTCCAGCTCGACTGGCGCCGGTTCGTGCGGACGTCCGACCTGACCCTGATCGACCTGCCCAACAACTACTTCGGGGTCGCCTTCTCGATCGCCCGGCTGCGCTATCTGCTGGGCTGGGAAGACGCGAGCGCCAGCGAGGCCCTGCTGGCGAAGACGCTGGATCACTTCCGCGAATACTCCGGCCAGTATGGTTTTGCGGACGAGACCAACGGCGACGGCCGCTTCGACCGCTACAGCGTGCTGCTGATCGGCGAGATCGCCCAGCGCTTCATCGAAACCGGGGTCGCCCCGCCGCCCGAGGTCAAGACCTGGTTGCGGTCCTCCGTCGATCTGATGCTGCCGCGCCTCAACCTTCGCGGCGAGGGCTTCGAATACGGCCGCAGCATCGGGACCTATGGCGAGACGGCCTTCCTCGAGGTCCTGACCGCCGCCGCCTCGCTCGACGTCCTGAGCGATCAGGAGAAGGCCATGGCCTATGCCTTCTCCTCGCGCGTCGCCGCCCGCTACGCCGACTTCTGGCTGGATCCGGCGACCGGCTCGGTCAATCTGTGGGACCACGGGCGCAAGACCGACGCCTATCGCGGCAAGCACCGGATCCTGGGGGAGAACCTCAGCCTGGCGCACCAGCTGCTCTACACCAACGCCATCTGGAACCGGCTCGGCTATCATGACGCCGCGCCCGATCCGGGCTTCGAGGCCTGGCTGTCCACCCTGCCCCGCAGCCAGACCAACTGGTTCGCGAAGGGTGAGTACGACCGGCTGCTGATCACCTACAGGGACGGCTCGCGTGTCATCGGACTGCCGCTGATCAACGGCGGCGACGGCCAGCACATGAACACCCCCTACTTCCCCATCCCCTTCTCGCCGGGCGTTCTGGCCGGGGCGGCGGACGAGACGTATCCGCAGCTTCTGCCGCGCCTGACCCTGTCCGACGGATCGGTGCTGCAGCCTCTGGCCTTCTTTACCCATGCCGAGGTCACAACGGACGGCGACCGCACCATCGTCACGTACAGCCAGTCGAAGCTGGACCGGATGGGACAGCCCGCCCCGGTCGCCGACGACCGCGTCAGCGTCTCGACCCGCTATGTGCTGGAGCCCGGCCGCGTCACCCGCACCGACCATATCGAGCCCGGCGCAGGCGTGACGATCGCGAAGATCGACCTGACCTTCGCCAGCTTTGGCGAGGCGACCGTCGCGACCGGCGGCGCCCGCTACAGCGACGGAGAGATCGAGCGGTTCGCGGTCGAAGGCCTGACCTGCAGCGCCGGAACGCTGGACCCACGCGTCCACAGGACGCCCGTGGGCGCCCTGCGGTCTGTCGTGGAGTGTCGAACCACCCAGGCGACTGGACCGATCGACCTGTCCTGGAGCCTCAGCTTCCGGGACGCCTCGACCGGCCGCTGAGCGCTATTTCCGAACCTCGACCGCCAGGGTGTAGTCGCCGGTCTCGCCCTGGGCGAAACTGCGGGCGCGGATGATGTAGGTCCCGGCCGTCTCGACCGTCCATTCGACCTTGGCGTGGGTGTCGGACAGGCTGTCGTCATCGCTGACGACGCTCTCCCATGTTCCGTCGTTCATCTTGCCGATGTCGAGGTAGGCGTCGAAGTCGTTGGAGACGAGGGTCACGTCCAGCTTGTCACCCTCGGCCACCGTGATCGCATAGGCGTCGAAGAAGGCGCCGTCGTCGGCGATGCCGGCGTTGTCGTTCAGCGCGCCGCGGGCGGTGTGGCCGACCAGGATGCTGCCCGGCTCGGGCTGCGGCCCCTTGTCGGTCAGTTCGATCGAGAACAGCCCCTTGGCGTCCGAGCCCAGCGGCGAGGCGCGGATCACATACTCGCCCGTCTCCGGCAGGATGTAGTTCAGCCGCGAGTCCGTCCCCTCGCCCAGACCGTCGTCGTCGCTGCTCAAGGCCTCGAAGTCGTCGCCCGGCTTGCCGATCTGGAGGTAGGTGTCGAAGTCGCCCGACCGCATCACGATCTGGACCCGGTTCCCGGCCGTGCCCTGGAAGCTGTAGTCCGCATAGCCGCGCTCGTCGTCGTCGCGGGCGCCGTCCTCTGTGATCTCGCCCTGGACAGTCTCGCCGAACGGCAGCGGGATGGCCGCCGGAGGCGGCGCCGCCTCGGCCAGTTTCAGCGTATAGGCGCCCAGCAGCGTATCGCCGATCGCCCGCACCTGCAGCGTATAGGTGCCGCCGTCCTTCAGTGTGGCGGTCAGACGCGAGTTGTTTTCGTCGCCGCTGTCGTCGTCCTGATCGATGCTCTCCCCGTTGGCGTTGAACAGCTCCAGGACGGTGTCGAACGTCTCCGAGATCAGGTCAGCCTGGATCCGCTGGCCGGCCGTGGCGGTGAAGCTATAGGCGTCGGCGCGCTGGCCGGCGTCGTTCAGCCCGTCGCTTTCGGTCAGCTCGCCCTCTTTCGTTTCGCCGATGGCGATGGGCGGGGCGTCCAGCCGCGGTGGGCCTTCCTCCAGAGAAATCGTGTAGTCGCCGCTGGCGTCCTCCCCCAGCGGCGTGGCCCGGATGATGAACTCGCCGGAGCTCGGAGCGGTGAACACCAGATAGGAGTCCAGACCGCCGGTCGCGGCGTCGTCGTTCTGGGCGATCTCGACGAAGCTGCCGCCGACCATCCGGCCAACGTGAACCACCGGGTCCAGCGCCTCCGTATCGGCCGACTTCATCGCGATGGCGAAGCGTTGGCCCGTACGGGCGCGGAAGGCATAGGCGTCGTATCGCAGGCCGTCGTCGTTCTCGGGATCGCTGGCGGCGATGCTGCCCGAAACCGTCTGGCCCACACGAAGTCCCGTGGGACGCGGCGCGCGCGGCGCCGGCGGCCGTTGGGTCAGCGACAGGCTGTAGGCGCCGCCTTCCAGTCCGGACAGGGTCCGGGCGCGCAGGGTGTAGGCGCCGTTGCCGGGCGCCACGAACCGCAGGCGCGAGTTGGTGCCGTCGGCCAGACCGTCGTCATCCTCGCCCAGCGGCCCGGTATCCGCCTCTTCCTCGCCGGCCTTGAAGACCTCCAGATAGGTGTCGAAGGCGTCAGAACGCATGATCGCTTCCAGCCGCTGTCCGGCACGCGCCGTAAACCGGTAGTCCTCGAACCGGTACTGACTGTCGTCAGAGCCGAGGGTCGCGTCCGCGTCATCCAGGGTCCCACTGACGTTGGCCCCGACCTGCAGCGGAGTCTGCGCCATGGCCTGACCGCCGAGAAGGCTCGCGCCGACCCCGAGGGCCAGGGCGCTTACGGTGGCGGTGATCACGGAACGGCGCATGGATTCCCCCAAGTTGTGTCGGCGGTACATAGACGCCGAACCGCCTCCACTGTAAATCGCCCGCATCTGAACGAAACCTGACGGAAGCTGCTTTCATGGCGGAAAACGACGCGCGCGCCCGGATCATCGACGGCAAGGCCTTCGCCGCCGGTCTGGTGGAGCGCGTGACCGCCGCCTCCGCCGCCCTTAAGGCGGACCACGGGGTCACTCCCGGCCTGGCCGTCGTCATCGTCGGCGAGGATCCCGCGAGCCAGATCTACGTCCGCAACAAGGGCGAGCGCACCCGCGAGGCCGGAATGCGCTCCGACACCCACCGTCTGCCCGATACCACCACCCAGGCCGAACTGCTGGCCCTGATCGCCGACCTGAACGCTGACAAGGGCATTCACGGCATCCTCGTCCAGTTGCCTCTTCCCGCCGGCATCGACAGCACCGTGGTGCTGGACGCCATCGACCCGGACAAGGACGTCGACGGCTTCCACGTGGTCAACGCCGGACGCCTGGCCGTCGGCCTGCCCGGCATGGTCCCTTGCACGCCCCTGGGCTCGGTCATGCTGCTAAAGGATGCGCTGGGCGACCTCTCGGGCCTCAACGCCGTCATCGTCGGCCGCTCCAACATCGTCGGCAAGCCGATGGCCCAGCTGCTGCTGGCCCAGAACTGCACCGTCACCATCGCCCATTCGCGCAGCCGCGACCTGCCCGCCATCTGCCGCGAGGCCGACATCCTGGTCGCCGCCGTCGGCCGGCCCGAGATGATCAAGGGCGACTGGATCAAGCCTGGCGCGACCATCATCGACGTCGGCATCAATCGCGTTCCGTCCGCCGATCCGGTCAAGGCCGCCGAGGGCAAGACCCGGGTTGTGGGCGACGTCGCCTTCGCCGAGGCCGCGGCCGTCGCTGGCGCGATCACTCCCGTTCCCGGCGGCGTGGGTCCGATGACCATCGCCTGCCTGCTGGCCAACACCTATGTCGCGGCCTGTCGTGCAAATAGCGTTACGCCGGTATCTCTTGACGCTTGAAGCGTAACGCCTGACCGCTAATAGTCCGACTCGCCCGCCAGAAGAGCGGACCGGTCGAGGATACACGCTATGGTTCGCTTCCCCGTTCGTAACGCGGCGATTGCGGTCGCTCTTCTGCCCGCCGTGGCGGGCTGCGGCTACAACACCATTCCGACCAAGCAGGAACGGGCCGAGGCGGCCTGGGCCGACGTCCAGAGCCAGTATCAGCGCCGCGCCGACCTGATCCCCAACCTCGTCGCCACGGTCCAGGGCGCGGCCATCGCCGAACGCACCACCCTGACCGAGGTCATCGACGCCCGGGCCAAGGCCACCTCGGTCCAGATCTCGCCCGAGACCCTCAGCGACCCGGCGGCCTTCCAGACCTATCAGGCGGCCCAGGGCCAGCTGACCGGCGCCCTTTCGCGGCTGCTGGCCACCGTCGAGGCCTATCCGAACATCCAGTCGAACCAGAATTTCGTCCAGCTCCAGTCCCAACTGGAGGGCACCGAGAACCGCATCACCATCTCGCGCCGCGACTACAACGAGGCGGTGCGGGACTATAACACCTCGCTGCGCACCTTCCCGACCGTGATCTGGGCCAAGACCTTCCAGTCGGGCTCAAAACCGATGCAGCTGTTCACCGCCTCAGCCGAGGCGCAGAACGCCCCGACCGTCACCTTCAACGTGGGCCCGACCGCTCCGGCCGCGCGCCCGGGGGGGAACGCCCCCGCCGTCACCCCGGGTTCCGCGCCCGCGCAGTGAAAGCGCTCACCCCCTCCCCCGTGAAAGCGGTTTGGTTGCTGCTGGCCTTCTGGCTGGCGGCGGCGCTCCCTTGCGCCGCCCAGTCGCAGCCGACCTTCCCCAGCCTGTCCGGCCGCGTGGTGGATCAGGCCCATCTGCTGGAGCCCGATACCGAGGCCGCCCTCGTCGCCAGGCTGGAGAAGCTGGAGGCCGACACCGGCGACCAGCTGGTCGTGGTCACCCTCGACAGCCTGCAGGGCTATGAGATCGAGGACTACGGTTATCGGCTGGGCCGCGCCTGGGGCATCGGGAGCAAGGAGCACGACACCGGCGCCCTGCTGATCGTCGCGCCCAATGAGCGCCGGGTGCGGATCGAGGTCGGCTATGGCCTCGAGCCCGTCCTGACCGACGCCATGTCGGCCCAGATCATCCAGAATGAAATCCTGCCGGCTTTCCGGACGGGCGGCTTCCAGCGCGGCATCGTCCAGGGGACCGACGCCGTTATCGCCCAGCTGATGCTCGACCCGGCCGACGCCCAGGCCCGCGCCGCCGCGGCCAGGCCCCAGAAGGCCGATGTCCCGATCGCGCCGATCATCCTCGTCGCCCTCGTCTTCCTGTTCATTCTGGTCGGCATGATGCGCGCCTCCCGCGGCGGCGGCAGACGGCGGCGTGGCAGCGGGATCGGCCCTGTCATCCTTTGGAGCGCGCTCGACGCCATGAGCCGGGCCAACAGCGGGCGCAGTTCCAGCGGCGGCTTCGGCGGTGGGTTCGGCGGCGGCGGCGGCTTCTCCGGCGGCGGCGGCAGTTTCGGCGGCGGGGGAGCCTCAGGCGGATGGTGAAGGTCTTTACCCCTGACGATCAGGCCCGCATCGCCGCGGCGATCGCCATGGCCGAGCGTCGGACGTCCGGCGAAATCTTCTGCGTTTTCGCGCGGCAGGTCTCCTCCTATCGCGACGTCAGTCTCGGCTGGGCGGCGGTCGCGGCCCTGCTGCTGCCCATGCTGCTGATTCCCTTCAACTTCGATCCGGCCTGGTTCCCCGGCCTCGGCGACAGCTGGGAGGCCGCCCATCTGGCCGCCCGCAAGGTCACCATCGGCAAGACCCTCGCCGCCTATGCCGTCATCCAGGCGGCGGTGTTCGTGGTCGTCTTCCTGATCACCTGCATTCCCACGGTTCTGCGGATGGTTACGCCCCGCCGCGTGCGCCGGGCCCGGGTGCGCCGCGCCGCCCTGCAGCAGTTCCTCGCCCACGGCCTGCACACGACCCAGAACCGCACCGGCGTCCTGATCTTCGCCGCCCTGTCGGACCGTCAGGTCGAGATCGTCGCCGACGAAGGCATCCACTCCAAAGTCGACGCCGAAGTCTGGGCCAGGGCCGTGGACGCCCTGACACGCTCGTTGCGCTCCGGCCGGGCCGCCGACGGTTTCGAGACGGCCATCGGCCTGACCGGCGATGTCCTGTCCGCCCACTTTCCTCCCAGGGCGAACAATCCGGACGAACTGCCGAACCGCCTTGTCGAAATCTGATCCCGTGACGGTTTTCGGACACGGCCCCACGAGGGTCGCAATCGGGTTCGAATTGGCCTAGCAGTTCGCCCGCGCAACCGCTGCTGGACCGCATGCCCCGTCTTCTGACCTACAACGTCCACCGCTGCGTCGGCACCGACAAACGCCTCGACGTCGATCGTATCGTGGGCGTCATCGCCGAGCACGAGCCCGACATCGTCTGCCTGCAGGAGCTGGACGTCGGCCGCGCCCGCACCCGCAACGTCGACCAGGCCGAGGCCATCGCGGCGGGCCTGGACATGAGCTTCCACTTCAACGCCGCCATGCTGATCGAGGCCGAGGAGTATGGCGACGCCCTCCTGACCCACCGGCCCGAGCGGCTCGTCCGCAAGGGCGGCCTGCCGACCATTCGCGGCATTCCGGGGCTGGAGCCGCGCGGCGCGGTCTGGGCGGCCATCGATTTCGACGGCGTCGAGGTCAATGTCATCAACACCCACCTGGGCCTCGTCCCGCGCGAGCAGAGGCTTCAGGCGGCGGCCCTGATGGGCAAGGACTGGCTGGGCCATCCCGACTGCAAGGGGCCGACCATCCTGACCGGCGACTTCAACGCCACCTCGATCACCCGTCCCTATCAGACCCTGTGCCGCAACGGCTTTTCCGACTGCCAGCGCAAGCTCGGCCTGAAACAGACGGTGAAGACCTTCCCCTCGGCCTTCCCGGCGATCCGCATCGACCACGCCTTCGTCAGCCCGCAGATCCGCATCACGGGGGTCAAGGCGCCGTTCTCGCCCCTCGCCCGCGTGGCCTCGGACCACCTGCCCCTGGTCATCGACTTCGAGATCGACGCCTAAAGGCCGTCGGGGCGTTCCCGCAGCTGGCTGAAGTTGCCGCCCGCGATGCGCTGCGAGGGGTTGCGCCGCTTCCACGGTCGCCAGGCGTTGTCGGACGACGACGGATCACCCAGCTGCCATTCGGCAATGAACCGCTCTAGCCGCGACGGCGGCGTGGCGCCCAGCAACTCCATCCGCCCGGTGTCGAACGTCCGGATCGCCTTGCCGGTCGAGCCCAGCACCGCTTCCGCCGCCGCGAAGTCCTTGGGCGAGACCCCGATGAAATGGCCGATGCTGTGATGGCGATAGCGGCGGATGGCGTCGCGCCCCGCCTGATCCACCGGCTCGGCGGCGATGTCGCACTCGGTGTCCAGCCCCATCGACCGGTTGTTCAGATTGGTCGAGCCGATGCGCAGCAGCCGGTCGTCGATGATCGAGACCTTGGCGTGGACGATGATCCGGTCGCCATCGGGCGTATGCGGCGCGAAGGCGTGGAAGCGGTCGTATTTGTCGGCGGCCTCCAGCCGGAACAGGACCTCGGACCGCGCTGTGTCCATGGTCATCTTGTCGAACCAGCTGGGGCTGTTGCCGGTCGAGACCAGCACCACCTCCGGCCCGTCCTCTTCCGCCAGCCGCTGCGCCAGACACGCGGCGATCGCCGGCGAGGTGAAATACTGGTTCTCCAGATAGATCAGCGTCTTCGCCTTCTGGATGGATTCCAGATGCAGGGCCTCGTTCTCGCGCACCTCGCCCCGCCCGCCCCACTTCGGCTCGCTACGGGCGATGCCGACCGGGACGTCGGTCATGGTGACCTTGACCCCGTCGGGCCAGGGATCGCTGTCGACCTCGTCGGGCACCGTCCGCTCCCAGGTGGCGCGGAACCAGCGTTCGCGCGCCAGATCGCCCAAGGCCCGGGCCGCCGCCCCGTCCATCACCGCCATGGTCTCGTGACGCGGCGCGCTGATCAGGCCCGACGGCATGCAGCGGCGCGGATCGTGGTCCAGATGCTCGGGCGAATCCCAGCGGTCCACCGAGACGTCGCCCCCGCCGCAGAAGGCGACCTTGTCGTCGATGATGACCACCTTCTGGTGGTGGCAGGCGCCGATCGGTCCCGGCGAGTCGAGCCGAAACTCGACCATCCGCTTCCTGAACCAGCGCTGGGCCTTGTGCGGATAGAAGCCCTGCGACGCCGCGATCAGCAGTGGCGATTTCCAGATCAGCAGCCGCACGTCCAGCTCGGGTTTCGAGCGCACCAGCATCCGCAACTGGTGCCCGATCTCGGCCTGACGGTCGCCGGCCCGGCTCTGCGGATCCAGACGGGTGCGCGGGTCGAACTGCCAGCCCAGCAGGACGATCGACCGCTGCGCCTTGGCGATCGCCGAGGCCAGGGCGTCGAAATAGGCCTCGTTCTCCATCAGGACTGCGAACCGGTCGGCCTTCTCCACGCGCCACACGGTCCGGCCCGGGGCCAGCAGACTGTCGGGATATGTGTCGTCCGATGCGACCATTCGTCCTGTCTGAAGGATTCGCGTGACAGCGTTGTTGCGCGCAGGCGTCCCGCTGTAAGGCCACGCCTGTGTCTTCCGTTCCACGCTCGCCGGGGATTGGTCAATGGAGACCGGCGGTCAGCTTGTCTGAACACGGTTTTGGGAGCATAGAAGCGTCGCTGGTTCTGGACGCGAGAGACGGGAGGGTGAGTTGCAGGCTTTGATCGATCTGATCGCCGGTTTCATCGCCCTGTTGGCCGCCGCGGCCCTGTCGCAGTTCGGCGTCGATCTGCACCGCCCCAGCGCCCCGGAACGTGAAGTCCACCGCGTCGTCGACTGCCCGCAGGCTCCCGCGCGCAGCGGCGCCATCGCGTCTCCGTCCGAACACTGCTGAATCACGGGTCTATGAGACGACTCGTCTTTGCGGACGCGTCCTGAGCCGTTAGGGTTGCGTGGCCTGCTGCGCCGCGCCCGGCCCTCAGGTCGCCAGACCGAGACCTACGCCTGATGAAATCCCGCCAACGGCCGCCGCTCAATCTCCCCGAACCCGCGATCGAGGACCCCGCGACGACGCCCGGCGAAACCCCGGTTGAAGCAGAGGCCGCAGCCGACGATCAGACGCAGATGCAGGACGAGGCCCTGTTCGCCGAAGAGGTCCCCGTCGAGGCCGAAGCCCCGCTGGTGATCGACCGCCCCATCTCCGAACGCCGCCGCCGTCGCCTGCTGGAGGAGCAGCGTCAGGCCGAGCTCCGCGCCGCCGCCCGCGCAGAGACCCTGGCCGCCCGCGCCCGCGTCGCTGAAGAGCCCCTGCCGCCCCTGCCCGACTTCGCGCCCGAGCCCGCCGCCACGGCTGAAACGGCCGAGCCCCTGGTCACCCCCGACTTCGCGCCCGCTCCGTTCGCCGAGAGCGCCGAAGCCCCGCCCGCCACCGTGGCGAGCCCGCCCGCGCCGCGCGCCGATCCTGACACCGAGACTCCGACGACCGCCGCGACCATGACGCGCCTGTTCGAGGCCGCGCCCTCGGGCCGTTACGCCTATCTGCTGGCCGGGGTCGCCTCGGCCCTGTGGGTCGGCGGCGTCGCCTCCTGGGCCGCCTTCGAGGTCGGTTCGGGCGCCGCGGCGCTCGATCCCCTGCGTCTGGCCCTCTACGCCCTGATCGCCCTGGCCCCGGCCGGCCTCGCCGTCATGCTGGCCCACGCCGTGCGTCAGGGCGCCGGTCTGGCCGCCGAGACCCGCCGCGCGCGCGGCCTGGCCGAAGCGCTCGTCGCCCCGACGGCCTTGGCCGCCCAGCAGACCGGTCAGGTCCTGCTGACCCTGCGCAACGACATCGATCAGGCCGCCCTGGCCGCCGAGCGCGCCCGCAACGACATGGCCCTGCTCCGCGAAGTGCTGGTGCAGGAGACCAACCGCCTGAACGAGGCCGCCGAGACCGCCGGCCGCACCGCGCGGCGCCTGTCCGAACAGCTGGGCCGCGAGCGCGAGGGGATGCAGACCCTCGGCCTGCAGCTCGACACCCAGTCCGCCGGGGTGCTGGACGCGGTCGAGCGCCAGTCGCGCATGATCGTCGACGCCTCCGATCTGGCCCAGACCCAGTTGCGCGAGGCTGAGGCCGCCCTGGCCGCTCGCGCCGCCGATCTGGCCGCCGCCGCCGGCGAGGCCCAGGACGCCGCCCGCCTGGCCGCCGACGACCTCGCCCGCCAGACCCTGCGCCTCGAGAACACCGGCGCCGGCGTCGCCGAACAGATCCAGTCGGTCGAGGAAGGCCTGGGCCAGCAGCGCGCCGCCCTGGTCACCGCCGCCTATGCGCTCCGCACCGATCAGGAGGACTTCTCCGCCCAGGTCGAGAGCCAGCGCGCCCAGCTGACCGAACAGCTCGACGCCGCCCGCACCGCCCACGGCGACCTCGGCGAAACCTCCGTCCGGTCCGCCGAGTCGATCAAGGATCTGGTCGAGGCCGCCACCGACCAGTTCCGCGCCCTCGTCGACATGTCCCAGCGCGAGGCCGACAGCTTCGACGCCGCCACCAAGGTCTCGCTGGACCGCTTCGAGGCCCTCGCCGCCGAGGCCCGCGACACCCTGGTCGAGGAGACCCGCCGGGCCCTGGCCGCCCTCACCGCCACCGCCGAGGACAGCCGCATCGCTGCCGCGGACGCCGCCTCCCAGGCCCAGATCCGCGCCGACCGCCTCGGCGAGGCCCTGTTCGACGCCGCCCAGAAGGCCGACAACGCCGCCGACAGCCGCATCGAGGGCGCGCGCCGTATCGTCACCGAGACCGCCGCCATGGTCGATGAGGCCGGCGTCAATGCGATCGAGAAGCTCGAACGCACCATGGACCGCATGATCAAGGCCCTGGGCGAGGTCGACGCCTCGATCACCGACCTCGACGAACGGGCCGCCCGCCTGCCTGACGAGGCCCGCGCCCGCGCCGAGGACGTCCGCGCCACCGTCGAGGAAGGTCTGGCCGCCCTGGCCGCCGCCTCGCGCAAGGCCGCCGAGGACACCGAGGCCCTCGACGTCGGCTTCCAGGAGCGCGTCCGCCGCAACTACGACATGCTGACCGAGGCCGTGCGCCTGATGGGCGTGGTCTCGGGCGAGCCGACCGCATCGCGCCGCCGCGAACCCTCGCCCGCGCCGGAGGCCCGCGTGGCTCAGGCCGAGGACCGCGGCTTCGGCCTGCGCGGCCGTCTGCGTCTTGAGCCGACGGAAGAGGCTACCCGCCGCTCGGCCCCGCCGGCGCCCTCCCAGGCCCCGGCCCTCGACTGGTCCGATCTGGTCAATGACGGCGCCAGCCCGCCGCCCGCCGAGCCGATGGACCTCGACCAGCCGATCATGCCCTCGGACGCCGACGCCATGTCCGACCGGATCACCGCCGCCATCCGCCGTATGGGCGTCGATCCCAACGCCCTCCTGCCCCGTTCGCGCGTGGAAGAGGCCGCCGAGGCCTTCGCCGGCCGCGATCCGGACCGCGCCCGCCAGATCGTCCGCCGCGTCGCCCCCGCCGCCGTGCGCAGCGTCTCCCGCCGCGTGATGAGCGATCCCGAGCTGAAGTCCGACGCCGAACGCTATGTCCGCGCCTATGCCCAGAAGCTGGCCGGGGCCGCCCGGTCGGGCGACGCGCCGGGGGTTCTGTCCGCGCTGGCGACCGACGCAGGCCGGGCCTTCATGTTGCTGGACGCCGCCGTCGGCGACCTCGGCTAGGCTTTCGCCCGACAGGCGAAGACCGGCGTTATTGCGAGAAGTGTGTCCGGAATCCGGCGCATTAAGACTTGACGAAATCATCCGCATGCCGACACCTGCCGGTGCCTGTCACGTCTTCGTCACACGCTCCAGTAGGGTCCATGCTCGACACCATCGCCGAGAAAACGCCCGACCGCCGGCCCGCTATCGTCATCTGCGCCTGGGACGCGGACGACATGGCCTGGGATCCGGTCGAGGACCTGTCCGGCCAGCCCTGGAACCCCAACGGCGCCCGCACCGTCGCCATCCCGGCCGATGACCCTGACCAGCTGGTCGCGACCCTGAGCCACAGCCTGCGCGATCCGTCGTGCCGCGCCATCCTTCTGGTCGGCCGCACCCATCGCAGCGGCGGCTTCCGCGTGCAGATGCGGGCTGAGAACCGCGCCCTGTCGGGCGGCGCCAAACTGTCCCACACCGGCCCCGCCATGGCCCGCGCCACGGCCCCCGTCGCCGACATGGTTCGCGCCCTGAACGCCGCCGGCCTCAGCGCCGACGCCAGTTCCGAAGGCGAGGACGATGTCGGCAGCTTCCTGCTCTACAGTATCCTGACCAGCCTGCCCGACGACGCCGACGTGCCCGCCATCGGTCTGCTGCGCGCTCCCACGGACATCCCGGACGAGGCCGTCCAGAAGGGCGTCAAGGCCGCCGCCGCCGCCATGGCCCGCAGCCTGTCGCCCCTGCCCAGAGCGCGCCCGAACTAGGCATTCAGCCGCCGCGCCAGACTGAACGCCGCCAGCGCCCCGACCGCGGCCATCGCCGTCATGGCCAGATAGCCCTTCACTCCAAAGGCGTCGTACAGCGGCCCCGCCGCCAGGGTCGCCAGCCCGATCAGCACCCCGGCCGACAGCACCGAACTCAGGGTCTGGGCCACCGTCTGGCTGCCCGGCGGGCTCAACCGCTCGACCAGCTGAACCCCGGCCAGATAGGTGGCGGCGAAGCTAAGCGCATGCAGGGTCTGCAGGGGCCACAGCAGCCACAGCGGCGGGGCGAAGGCCAGGGCCGTCCAGCGCAGCATCGCCGCGCCTGCCCCCACCGCCAGCACCGTCAGCGGCCCGATCCCGCGTTTGCGCCGCCACGGCTCGCCCCACCACATGAAGCCGATCTCGACCACGACCGACGCGGCCCACAGCAGGCCGGTCATATTCTCGGGGATGCCCTGCGCCTTCCAGGCGATGGCCGAGAAGCCGTAGTAGAAAGCGTGGGCCGCCTGGACGCAGCCGACCGCGAAGATGGCGGTCATGAAGGTCCGGTTCCGGAGCAGCCGCCCCATCCCCGCGAACCGCGCCCAGCCTTTGGCGGGCTCGGCCTCCCCCACCGGCGTGTCGGCGACCGGCTCGGCGGGCAGGATCCAGCGGGCACAGACGGCCATGGCGATCCCGGCGACGACGCACCAGACCAGCACCACATCCACCGGCGCCTTCACCAGCAGCGCGCCCATCAACACATTGGCCCCGACGAAGGAGGCCGAGCCGAAGCCGCGCGGCACCGAGAAGGTAAAGCCCGCCCGCCGCGCCAGCCTCAGGGTCATGACGTCGCTGAGCGGGATGATCGATCCGAAGGCCGTCGCCGCCACGAACCACAGCAGGGCCCACAGCCAGAAGCCCTCGACCAGCCCCGTTGCCGCATAGGCCGCCGCCGAGATCAGGGCCAGGAAGGCGATGGCGGTCCTGCGATACCGGAACCCGTCGGCCCAAAGGGCGATCGCCGGTCCCGTCACCAGCCGCCCCAGCATCGGCGCGGCGAACAGGGCGCCGATCTCGGCCCCGTCCAGCCCCTGGGCGTGGAACCACAGCCCGGCGAACGGCAAACTGACCCCGTTGGCCCCGAACAGCAGCACATACTGAAGCCCCATCCGCCAGGCGGAACCGGCGGGAGGTGGCGGTAAAGACTCAGCGGCCGAATTCATGCGCCCCGATAGCAGACGGAGCGCGGTCTGTGGGCTAGCGTGATCACATGAACCTGAATCGCAACCTCGTCGTCTACGCCGCCTTCAACGGGGCCATGGCCGTGCTGGTCGGCGCCTTCGCCGCCCACGGCGCCGGTCCGGCGGTCAAGACCCTGCTGACTACCGGCGCCCACTACCAGCTGGTCCACGCCGTCCTGGCCGTCGCCTGCGCGATCTGGGGAGAGAAGCTGGCGGTGACCGGCGGCTGGCTGGCCGCGACCGGCGGTCTGGTCTTCTGCCTGGCGCTCGCCTTCATCGCCCTGCTCAGCATGTCGGCCATGGGCGCGGTCGCCCCGATCGGCGGTGTTCTGATGATTGCGGGTTGGCTTTTGCTCGCCTTTGCCGCATTGCGGAAGACCTCTTCCAACGCCTGAAATCGTAGAACCGAAAGCGTTTTTCCTACCCATGGCCTTCACGATCCCCGACGCTCCCCGACGCGACCTCTATCCGGAGATCGAGCCCTTCGCCTCGGGCTGGATGAGCACGGGGACCGAGCACGAAATCTATTACGAGGAATGCGGCAACCCGCAGGGCAAGCCGGTCGTGGTCCTGCACGGCGGCCCCGGCGGAGCCGTCAACCCGGGCATGCGCCGCTACTTCGACCCGGCCAAATACCGCATCGTCCTGTTCGACCAGCGCGGCTGCGGACGGTCGCGCCCCAACGCCTCGCTCGATGACAACACCACCTGGACCCTGATCGAGGACATCGAGCGCCTGCGCGAACGCTGCGGCATCGAGAAGTGGTCGGTGTTCGGCGGCTCCTGGGGCTCCACCCTGTCGATGGCCTACGCCATCACCCACCCGGAGCGGGTCGAGAGCCTGATCCTGCGCGGCATCTTCCTGCTGACGAAGAAGGAGCTGCACTGGTTCTACCAGGACGGCGCCTCGATGATCTTCCCGGACGCCTGGGAGCGGTTCGTGGCTCCCATCCCGGAGGCCGAGCGCGGCGACCTGATGAGCGCCTATTTCAAACGCCTCACCGGCGACGACAAGGCCGAGCGCGAGGCCTGCGCCGTCGCCTGGTCCAGCTGGGAAGGCGAGACCGTCAGCGTCGAGGGCCCCTCGGCCCGTCCCGACAAGTTCGCCGAGCCCGACTTCGCCCTCGCCTTCGCCCGCATCGAATGCTGGTACTTCGTCAACGGCGGCTTCTTCCCGTCGGAGAACTGGCTGATCGAGAACATCGGCCGTATCCGCCACATCCCCTGCTGGATCGCCCAGGGCCGCTTCGACGTGGTCACCCCCATCTCGGGCGCCTGGTCCCTGCACCGCGCCTGGCCGGAAGCGAAGCTGGACATCGTCCCCGACGCCGGCCACGCCTCGTCCGAACCCGGCATCATCGACAGCCTGATCCGCGCCACCGACTGGGCCTCGACGCTTTAGGAACGATGTGGTGGCCAAGCTGAAGGTCTTCACCTGGGCCGACGGCTTCCACGCCTTCACCGTCGCCGCCTCCTCCCGCCCCAGGGCATTGGCCGCCTGGGGCATGGAGCGCGACATCTTCAAGGACGGACTGGCCTCGGAGCTCACCTCCGGGCCCGACTACGATGCCGCGATCCAGTCGCCCGGCGAGGTCATCCAGCGCGGTCTCTCGATCGATGTCGGCAAGATCAGCAAGGCCGCGAAGCCGAAAGCGAAACCCGTCTCCGACAAGGCGCGACAGGCCGTGAAGGCGCTTGAGGCCGATCTTGAAACCCTCGACCGGGATCAGGCCGCGGAAACCGAAGCCATCGACGGCCGTCGCGCCGCTCTGGAGGCCGAGGCGAAAACGCTGGCCGGCTCACAGGCCAAAGCGCGCAGGTCGCTCCTGGCGAAGCTCAAGGCCGCCCGCGCGAAGCTCTAGATCAGCCCATGCCCCTTGGGCAGTTCGGCGTAGCGGTGCACGCGCGTGGCCATCACCAGGCCGAAGCCGATCATCACTGTCAGCATCACGGTGCCGCCGTAGGACAGCAGCGGCATGGGCACGCCCACGACCGGCGCCAGACCCATCACCATCGCCCCGTTGATCAGGACATAGAGGGCGAAGGTCGAGGTCACTCCCGCCGACGCCATCCGCCCGAAATGGCTGTGCGACAGGGAGGCGATGCGCAGGGCGATCAGGATGATGCCGGCGTAGCAGAGCAGGAGGGTGATCGAGCCGACGAAGCCGAACTCCTCGGACACGGCCGCGAAGATGAAGTCGGTCTGCTTCTCGGGCAGGAACTCCAGCTGGCTCTGGCTGCCCAGGCCGAAGCCCTTGCCCAGCAGGCCGCCGGAGCCGAGCGCGATCTTCGACTGGACGATGTGATAGCCGTTGCCGCTGGGATCGCCCTCGGGGTTCAGGAAGGTCAGGATCCGGTTGCGCTGATAGTCGTGCATCCCGAACATGATGTAGGGTACCACCCCGGCCACGGCCGCCGCCGCCGCCGCCGCGATGACCTTCCAGTCCAGACCGGCCATGAACATCATCGCCGCCCCCGTCAGGCCGATCAGCATGGCCGTGCCCAGGTCGGGCTGGTGCGCGACCAGCAGGAAGGGCACGCCGATGATCCCGACCGGGAAGATCAGCTTCCAGCTGAACTTGGCGTCCTGGGCCGAGGCCCCGTGATACCAGCGCGCCAGGGCCAGAACGACGCCGATCTTCATGATCTCGGACGGCTGGATCCGGGTGAAGCCCAGGTTCAGCCAGCGCGTGGCGCCCATGGCCGTATAGCCCAGCCCCGGCACCTCGATCAGCATCAGCAGCAGCAGGGCCACGCCATAGACGATGTAGGAGGCGCCGAACCAGATCCTCAGATTGACCATCGACAGGGCCAGCAGCACCACCAGAAGGCCGAAGAAGCGGATCAGGTGCTTGGCGGCCCAGGGCTCCCACGAGCCGCCGGCGACCGAGAACAGCATGGCGCCGCCCGCGCCGGCGACGACGCACAGCAGGGCGATGAACCGCCAGTCGATCTCGCCGATCTTGGTCGAGATCCGGTCGCGTTCGCCGGGACGGGTCAGGGCGGAAGCGGTCATTGCGGGGCCTGATAGGGACGCGGGCCGGACGGCGCGGGGGCCGCGGGCGTCGGCGCCGGCGTCGACGCCGGGGCGTTGTCGATGATCTCCGGCTCGGGCGCCGCGCCGAAGTCCTCTTCGGCGGCGGGCTCGGGCCCGACCGGCGCCGGCGGCAGCGGCCGCTCGATACGGGCGCGCATCTCGGGGTCCTTGAGCAGGATGGTGCGCATGATCTCGCGCGCGCGCGGCGCGGCGGCCGTGGCCCCGCCCTTGCCCCCGTGCTCGACGATCAGGGCGACGGCGTAGCGCGGCTCGTCAACCGGTGCGAAGGCCACGAACAGGTTGTGGTCCTTCAGCGCCCAGACGTTGGACTTGCGCGATCCGGTGCCATAGCTGCGCACCTGGGCCGTCCCGGTCTTGCCGGCCATCTGGATGTCGCCGAGGCCCAGCTGGGACTGGCGATAGGCGCCGCCGGACACGTCGTTGGCCACGGCGACCATGCCCTGACGCACGATCTCGAGATGCTCGCGCGAGAACGGCAGATCGGGCACTTCCGCGCCGGAGGGCCGGTCCACTCCGCCCACCGACTTGATCAGCCGGGGCACCAGGGCCTTGCGCGCATTGGCGAAGCGCGAGGTCATGACGGCCAGTTGCAGGGCGGTGACGTTCACGTCCCCCTGTCCGATCGCCACCGACAGGGTCTCCCCCGGGAACCACACCCGGGACTCCGGATTCGGGTTGTTCTTGTTGTAGTTGGCCTTCCACGCCTGGCTGGGGATGGAGCCCGTCTTCTGGTTGCCGACCCCGATGTCGTAGGTCTGCATGAAGCCGATCTTCTTGGCCGTGTCCTGGATCTTGTCGACCCCGGCGCGGTTGCACATGTGGTAGAAATAGACGTCGCACGAGTTCTTGATGGCGTCGTGCATGTTCTGCGGGCCGTGACCGCGGTGCTCCCAGCAGCGGAACACCCGGTTGCCGTAGCGATAGCCGCCGGTGCAGGTCACCCGCTCGGTCGGATCGACCCCGGCCTCCAGCAGGGCCAGCGACGTCGTCAGCTTGAAGGTCGAGCCCGGGTGGAAGACCCCGCCAATCGCCTTGTCCAGCAGCGGCTTGCGCTCATAGTCGGACAGGGCGCGATAGATCGGCCCCGGCACGCCGCCGACGAACAGGTTCGGATCGAACGAGGGCGCCGAGACCATGCACAGGATGTCGCCGTTGCGGACGTCCATGGCGACGCAGCCGCCGCTTTCCTCGCCGAACACTTCCAGCGCCCGGTTCTGAACGTCGAAGTCCAGGGTCAGGACCACGTCCTTGCCGTTGACCGCGGGCTTGGAGCCGCCGACGTCGGTGGCCACGACCCGGCCGTGGGCGTCGACCTCGACCCGGGTGCCGCCCGCCTCGCCGCGCAGATCGGCGTCCAGCGCCTTCTCCACGCCCGAACGGCCGATGCGGAAGCCGGGATTGTACAGGATCTCGGGCGGGGTCTCGCCGCGCTTCTTGATCGCCTCGATGTCGCGGTCGGTGACCTTGGCCACATAGCCGATGACGTGGGCGAAGGCGCCGCCGTACGGATAGAACCGCGCCTCGTTCATGTCGGCCATCACGCCAGGCAGTTCAGGGGCGTACAGATTGACCTTGGCGAACTCTTCCCAGCTCAGGTCGCTCTTGACCGGCACGGGGGACGAGGGACGCGCGGCGTTGACCTCGCGGATGATGGTCCGGCGGCGGTCGACGGTGTCGGGCAGCAGCCGGCCCAGCAGGTCCAGCGTCTGGTCCAGGTCCTTGGTCTCGTCGCGCACGACAAGGACGCGGAAGCTCGGCCGGTTGCCGGCGATGACCACGCCGTTGCGGTCCAGGATGCGCCCACGCGGCGGCGGGACCAGACGGAAGTTGAACTGGTTGTTGGTCGCGAGGGTCGCGTATTCCTTGGCCTGGACGACCTGCAGCTGGCCCAGACGCGTGCCCAGGGCGCCGATGCCCAGCGCCGTCAGACCGCCGACGATGAATGTGCGGCGCAGGAACGAGCCCTGCCGCTCATTGACGTCCGAAAAGAAGATCGAGGGTTCGCTGCTCATCGGAAACGGGTGTCACCGTCATCGAAGCGCTGGATCATCCAGTTGGCGACGGGAAACAGAAGCAAGGTCGGGATCATCTGGCCCAGCAGCGCCAGGATGCTCGGCGCGTTCACGGCGTCCAGACTGACGATCAGATAGGTCAGGAAGAAGGCCAGCAGGGTGCAGCAGCCGTACCAGACGAACAGCACCTGGGTCTCCTGCCCCGCCAGCAGGTTGCGCGACAGCAGCACCACGCCATAGACGGCCAGCAGGCTCAGGGGCCAGACGCCCAGCATGCCGCCCCACAGCAGGTCGATGAACAGGCCGACGAAGAACAGGGCGACCGGCGCGATCATCGACGGCCGCACCAGAGGCCAGGCGAAGGCCAGCATCATCGGCAGGACCGGCTCGGGCAGTTTCAGCCCGAACAGCTCGACCGGGACGGCGAACAGGAGGGTGGCGGCAATGACCGCCAGTGCGGGGTAGAGGATCCACTCCACAGGGCCGACGACACGGACCGCGGCGGGGCGTTTCACAGCGCGCCTCCGGGCGTGGTCGGCGGCGGGGTGGTCGCGGGCGGCGGCGCGGTCTGTGGGCGAGGAGCGGCCGGAGCGGTCGGCCTCGCAGCGGCCGGGGCGGCGGGCGCGGGCGTCTCGGCGGCCCTGCGGGCGCGTTCGGCGGCGGCCGTGGCGGCGGCGGCCCGGCGGGCGGCGGCGTCACCGATGGCGGCGGTCTCGGCCGCGCTGGGCGCCGGGGCGGTGGCCAGACCGGCCAGGGGGGCGGCGTTGAGCGCGTCGGGGTTCACCAACTGACCGAAGTCCTGGAACAGCAGCACCCGCACGAAGTCGATGGCGCCCCGGTCGCTGAACAGCTTGACCCGCCACGAGCCGTCGATGCCCTTGGCCGCGACCCCGATCGGCACGCCGCGCGGGAAGCCGCCGCCGTCGCCGGAGCTCAGCACCCGGTCGCCGGCCTGAAGCGAACCGACGCCGCGGATGTATTCCAGACGCGGATTGCCGCTGCCGTCGCCGGTCAGCATGGCGCGGGCGTCGGTGCGGTCGATCAGCACGGGCGTACGGCTGGCGACATCAGTCAGCAGCAGCATCCGGCTGATGCCGCCGGTCGTGCCGACGATGCGGCCGACCAGGCCGTGTTCATTGATGACGGGATTACCGATGCGCACGCCCTTGGACGAACCGGCGTCGATCAGGCGGGCGTTGACGAAGGGACCGCGCGCGTCCGAGACCGAGCGCGCCGTGACCATGGCCACCGGCGGTTCGGTGCGGAGGCCCAGCATGGCCTCATAGCGGGCGTTGACGTTCTTGAGGGCGATGGCCTGGTCGCGCCAGGGCTGCAGCTCGGCGACCTCGGCCTTCAGCCGGCGGTTTTCCGAAACGGCGAAGAAATAGCCCTTCACCCCGTCCGACAGGGCCCCGGCCCAGCGCACGGGCGCCGCCAGCACGCCGCTGACCGGCCCGAGGACGGCGTCGAAACCCGCCCGCACGGGCGTGTAGTTGTCGTGATCGCGCACATCGCGCCGGTCGCTGACGATCAGGAACAGCGACACGACCACGGCAAGGACGACCGTGGCCGCGGCGGTCCAGGCCAGCGGCACCTTGATATTCTCGAACGGTCCGTCGCGAAACGCCACGGCAGCCTTTCCGGTAAGGGGTCAGAATCAGCGGGACGCCCCCCGCTGCTGCCGCAGCCTATTGCAAAATACAGACCAGATGGAAACCGGTGAAAACACCGGGACGGCGGGGATTTGCAGCCAAGCTGGCCCGCCTCCCCGCCTTTGGCTTTTCGACCGCCTTACAGGGCCGAGTCGAGCACGCCCTTCATCCAGCGCGGATGTTCCAGAACGCGACCGCAGCCGATGGCCACGCACGACAGCGGATCGTCGGCGACCGAGACCGGCAAGCCCGTGTGGTCGCGGATTTCCGCGTCCAGGCCGCGCAGCAGGGCCCCGCCGCCCGTCAGCATGATGCCCTTGTCGGCGATGTCGGCGGCCAGTTCCGGCGGCGTCGCTTCCAGGGCCACCTTCACGGCGTCGATGATCTGCGAGACAGGTTCAGCCAGGGCTTCGGCGGCCTGACGCTCCGAGATGCGGACCTCGCGCGGCACGCCCTGCATCAGGTCGCGGCCCTTGACCTCGATCGACAGGCCTTCGCCGTCGGCCGGGATACGGGCGGTGCCGATGTCCTTCTTGATGCGCTCGGCGGTCGTCTCGCCGATCAGCAGGTTATGGTTGCGACGCATGTAGCTGATGATCGAGTCGTCCATCTTGTCGCCGCCGACGCGGACCGACTTGGAATAGACGATGCCCGACAGCGACAGGACGGCGACCTCGGTCGTGCCGCCGCCGATATCGACGACCATCGAACCGGTCGGCTCGTGGATCGGCAGGCCGGCGCCGATCGCGGCGGCCATCGGCTCGTCGATCAGGCCCACGCGGCGAGCCGAGGCGTTCAGGCAGCTGTCGTTGATCGCGCGGCGCTCGACGGCGGTGGCGCCTGACGGCACGCAGACGATGATCTTCGGGTTCACGAATCCGCGGCGGTTATGAACCTTGCGGATGAAGTGCTTGATCATTTCCTCGGCGACTTCGAAGTCGGCGATGACCCCGTCGCGCATCGGACGGATGGCTTCCATATGGCCCGGCGTGCGGCCCAGCATCTGCTTGGCCTCGATGCCCACGGCATGGACGATCTTGCGGCCGCCGACGTTGCGCAGCGCCACAACCGAGGGCTCGTTCAGGACAATGCCCTTGCCCTTCATGTAGATAAGGGTGTTGGCGGTGCCCAGATCCATCGCGATGTCATTGGAGATCGCGCCGAAGAGGTGTGAAAACATGGGGGTCGGTTACCGTCTGGTTCGGGCCTGGAGGGCGTTCTTTATGTTCGACCGGCCCTGGCGACGCCCCGCCGCGCGCATCCCCATACGCGCAACATACTGATCGTCTTTCGCCTGACCGGCTGGAGCGTCGTTTGCCCGTATGAGAAGGCGATTACAAGTCCTGATCCCCCCTCAGGCGAGAGGATCGATCACGTCCCGGTTACGGCTCTGCTTGGCTTAAAGCGGCGCCGTGAGGTCCCGCTCCCTCTCCGACCCGCGTTCGCCGCCCGGCCTCTCAAACCGTATACGGACGACAGGTCGTATCCGGACGGTTTTCAATCCCCGCGCGCGGCCTCGCGGCGCTTCACGATCTCGCGCACGGCCAGCATCAGACCCAGCCAGACGACGGCCACTCCGGCCAGGATCAGCGAGGTCCAGACCCCGTCTCCGCTGACCGCCGTCATGAAGGATCCGCCGAAGAAGGCGACCAGTGCGGTTTTTGGAAGCACCCCCAGCGCACACCCGCCCAGGAACCCCCAGAAGTTCGCCCGCGCGGCGCCGAAGGCCATGTTGACGACGATGAAGGGCGCCGACGGCACATTGCGGATCATGAAGGAGGCATAGAAGGCGTTCTGGCCAACGAACCGGGTCATCCGCCCCATGGTCTTGCCGCCGAACCGCTCGACGAACCGCGCCGTCGGCCCGCGCCCCAGCCAGTAGGTCGCCGCCGCCGAGGCCACGGTCGCGATCCAGCTGTAGGCGAATCCGAACCACGGCCCGAAGGCGACCACGCAGGCCGCGATCAGGATGAACTGGGGCACGCCCAGGAAGGCCGACAGGGTGAACAGCAGGATCGCCGCGAACAGCCCCCAGGGCCCGCTCCGGAACCCGGCCAGCCAGTCCTCCAGCCGCGCCTCGGCCCCTTCCGCCCCATGCCCGAGCCCCAGCGACGACTTCCCGACCGCGAACAGGGCCACGATCACCGCGAACAGCAGCAGCGTCGCCAGCAGCGCCCGCCAGCGCTTGCTCTCCATATTGAGGAAGAAATCGAGGATCGGACGCATGGTCAGCTCAACGCTCGACTGCGACGAACGCACCGACGGTCCAGGTCGCCAGCATCCACTCGGACAGGTTAGGGTCCCAGACCCAGTTCTGGCTATAGGGGGCCTCGAACCGCTGCTCCGCCTCGCCCTCGCCGGTGGAATAGGCGACGACGCCCTCGGCCGTCGCGGTCCGGCTGTCATGACCCTCAAAGCGGTTCGGCCAGACGCGAAGCGATGGGCGGGCCTGAATTTGCCCGACGATGAACTCGGCGACCCTGTTGTCACGGCCCCGCTCGGTCTTCACCCGCTCGCCGCTCCATCTCAGCTCAGGCGACCCGTTGGTCCCCAGATAGGCCCGCCAGCTTCCCGCGCTAGCGGAATCCGGCCCCCGCCGCGGCATTCCGTTCCCGACCCGGTTCATGAGGCCCGCCGCGGCGAACCGGTCCCCTGACAGCGCCAGACAGGTCTGAAGGATGGTGACGCTGTTTCTCTGAACGGTCTCGTCCAGAAGGCCGCAAGGCGCGATGGCCTTCACGGCCTCCTCCGCCAGGGCGAAGGTGAACTGGGTGGTCAGGCCCGAGCCGCAGGCGCTTTCGGTGCGCCGCCGGACCGGCTCGCCCCCGCGCCCGTCCAGCGTGCTGGTGGCCATCTCGACGGTCGTGACCCAGGCATGAAGGCAGATCGACACCTCGTCCGACGGCGCTGACCCTGGTGCGGGCTCCAACGCCCGATCCGCGAACCGGGCATCGGCGCGCACCCTGCTCCAGGCGTCGGACGACACGGGAGCCGACATGCGCCGGCCTTCCGCGCCGCTCACCACCACCATCGGGTCGCTCCCCGGCCGACGCTCGAAGCTGACGACCGGCATGTCGCGGCCATAGCCGTCGACGTAGAAGGCACGATAAATCTCGACGCCCGCCGCCGCCTCGTCCTCGATCGCGGCGACGCCCAGTTTGGACCGGACGGTGGCCTGCTGATCCGCCGCGCATCGGTCGGCGCCGTTGTCATCGCGGCAATCGCGCGAAATCGCGGGTGTCTGACCGGCAATAGCCAAGCTGAAAAGCACAGCCAAAATCATTCGACGTCTCCGGTGCGGACTTCATTTGCACCAGACCGCCCCTGCCCGTAAACAGCCCCCGCCTTTCCGAGGAACCCTTCCCGCGAACTCCCCTTCGAACGAGGATCCGATGTCCACGCTCCAGTCCGACGCCCTCGCCCGCGTCAAGCCGTCCGCCACCATCGCGGTCAGCGCGAAAGCCCGCGCTCTCGCGGCCGCCGGTCGCGACATCATCGGCCTGGGCGCCGGCGAGCCGGACTTCGACACCCCGGACAACATCAAGGCCGCCGCCATCGTCGCCATCCACAACGGCGAGACGAAGTACACCGACGCCGACGGCATGCCCGCGCTCAAGAAGGCCATCTGCGCCAAGTTCGCGCGCGAGAACGGCCTGACCTATGACGTGTCGCAGATCCACGTCGCTCCGGGCGGCAAGCCGGTCATCTTCAACGCCCTGGTCGCCACCCTGAACCCGGGCGACGAGGTCATCGTCCCGGCCCCCTATTGGGTCTCCTACCCCGACATGACCCTGCTGGCCGGGGGCGAGCCCGTCTTCGTGACCGGCGAGGAGAAGGACGGCTTCAAGCTGCGTCCCGAGGTGCTTGAGGCCGCGATCACGCCGAAGACCAAGTGGCTGATCCTCAACTCCCCGTCCAACCCGACCGGCGCCGCCTACACCCGCGCCGAGCTTCAGGCCCTGGCCGAGGTCCTCCTGCGTCATCCGCAGGTCTGGATCCTGACGGACGACATGTATGAGCACCTGACCTTCGGCGATTTCGAATACACCACCATCGCTGCGGTCGAGCCGAAGCTCTACGACCGCACCCTGACGGTGAACGGCGTGTCCAAGGCCTATGCCATGACCGGCTGGCGCATCGGCTATGCCGGCGGCCCCAAGGCCCTGATCGATCTGATGCGCAAGGTCGCCAGCCAGACGACCTCCAACCCGACCTCGATCAGCCAGTTCGCCGCCGTCGAGGCCCTGAACGGCACGCAGGAATTCCTCGCCCCGCGCAAGGAAGCCTTCGAGAAGCGCCGCGATCTGGTCGTCTCGATGCTGAACCAGGCCACGGGCGTCACCTGCCTGACGCCCGAGGGCGCCTTCTACGTCTATCCCTCGATCGCGGGCCTGATCGGCAAGACGACGCCGTCGGGCGTGACCATCACCGACGACGAGGTCTTCACCTCCGAACTGCTGGAGGCCGAGGGCGTGGCCGTGGTTCAGGGCGCGGCCTTCGGCCTCAGCCCCTATTTCCGCATCAGCTACGCGACTTCGGAAGCCATTCTGGAAGAGGCGTGCGGCCGGATTCAGCGTTTCGCGGCCAGCCTTCGCTGATTTTACGCCACAAAATCGGCCCCGCTTGCGTTCATCCTGAACGGGATTAGCTTCGTCTCTTGCACGGGGCGACTCAAGACCCCGTCGGGAGGCTGAAATGGTCCATGAGGATCGTCCGGGCCGTCACGCGTTCTCGCCTGCAGGCGTCGCGGGACTGCTGCTGGCAGGAATGGTTTGCGGCGTGTTCTGGCGCGAGATCGCCCACGCGGTTCTCAGGCTGACCTGAGACGCGACGCCTTCGGCTGTCCGGCGCCCGGCCCACGCGGCCCGGGCGCTTTTCCCTGTTTTGAGATCAGGCCGCGCGGCTGACGGCGAAGTCCGCCAGCTGATCCAGCGCGTCGCGCCAGTCGCTCTGCGGCAGCACCCGCAGGGCCGCCTTGGCCGCGTCGGCATAGTCCCCGGCCGTATCCAGCGTCGCCGTCACCGATCCGGTGCCGATGATCAGCTCGCGCGCCCGGCGGAAGTCGTCCTCGGTGCGTTCACCCTTGGTGATGGTCCGATCCCAGAAGGCGTCCTCGCGCCCCTTGGTTTTGGCCATGGCCAGCAGCAGCGGCAGGGTGACCTTGCCTTCGCGGAAGTCGTCGCCGGCGTTTTTGCCCAGCGCCTCGCTTGAGCCGCCGTAGTCCAGGGCGTCGTCGGCCAGCTGGAAGGCCAGACCCAGGTTCAGCCCATAGGCCCTGAGCGCCGCCACGGTCGCGTCGTCGGCGCCCGCGCCCACCGCCCCGGCCTCGGCCGCCGCGGCGAACAGTTCGGCCGTCTTGGCCGAGATGATCTGCAGATAGGTGTCCTGATCCAGGTTCAGGTCGTGGGCGCGCGTCAGCTGCAGCACCTCGCCGGCCGCGATCACGCTGGACGCCCGCGCCAGAATGCCCAGGGCCCGCATCTGGCCGGTCTCGACCATCAACTCGAAGGCCCGCGCGAACAGGAAGTCGCCGACCAGGACGCTCGTCGCCGAGCCCCAGATCAGATGGGCCGCGACCTTGCCGCGCCGCCGCTCCGACCCGTCCACGACGTCGTCGTGCAGCAGGGTGGCGGTGTGGATGAACTCGACCGAGGCGGCCAGTTTCAGCGGATGCTCGATGTCTCCACCGGCGGCGCGCGCGGCCGCGACGGTGATCAGGGGCCGCATCCGCTTGCCGCCCGCCGCCACGATATGCTCGGCCAGCAGCGGAATCACCGGCACGTCGGACTGCATCCGGTCGATGATCAGGGCGTCGACGGCGGCCATATCGGCCTGGGCCAGACGCGCCAGGGCCTCGACGTCGCCCTTGGGACGGGCGCCGAACCCGTCTGAGGGCCGATCGGATGTCAGGGTGACGGCGTCCACGCAAAACTCTTTCGAAACCCGGGCGTCAAAAGGGGGGAAACGCCCGTCAGAAGTCGTCCCGTCTTGCGACAGGCCGATTGGCGGGACAATGGTGGTCGGGCCATGATGGGTCAAGCCGCGTGACGTCCGTATTGACATCGGAATCCCCGGGAACGGAGGTCGCCGAAAGCGCCCTGCTGGGCGGTCGCGTCCGGCTGCGCCAGCCGGTGAGCGGTTACCGCGCCGGGATGGACGCCGCCATCCTCGCCGCCGCCGTCAATGCAAAGCCGGGCGACCGGGTCTTCGAGGCCGGCTGCGGCGCCGGCGCCGTCCTGACCCAGGTCGCCGCCCGGCGTCCCGATACCCTCCTGACCGGGCTGGAGCGTGACCCCGCCGCCGCCGCCCTCGCCCGCGAGAACGCCGCCCTGAACGGGTTTGAGGGCCGCATGACGGTCCTGACCGGCGACGTCGCCGACGGCTTCCGGCCTCTGGATCTCAAACCCTTCGACTGGGCCGTCTCCAACCCGCCCTTCTTCGACGATGCGGGCGCCCTGCGCGCCCCTGCCCCCGGCAAGCGCGGCGCCTGGATGGCCGACGACGGCCTCGCCGCCTGGTCGTCCCTGCTGCTCAAGGCAACGCGCGAAGGCGGCCGGATTCTGATGATTCATCGCGCCGACCGTCTGGCGGACATTTTGTCCACCCTCAGCGAAAAGGCGGGCTCCTTCACCATCCTGCCCATCCAGCCCTTCGCCGATCAGCCCGCCAAGCGCGTCCTGATCCAGGCCGTCCGCACCGGCCGCGCGCCCCTGAAGCTCCTCCCCGCCCTGATCCTCCACGACCGATCCGGCGCCAAACACACCCCCGAGGCCGAGGCGATTCTCCGGGGCGAGGCCGGGCTCGAGCTTTAGGGTCTCCTCCCCGTGCGCAGCATGGGGAGGTGGCGCGCCGCCGCTTGGCGGCGTGACGGAGGGGGCGACGCGGCGTCTGACATCGCTCGCTTCAGGACATCACCTCGCAGAACATGATCCGGTGCCCGTCCGGCGTGCGCACAGCCATCTCGCGCAGTCCCCACGGCTTGTCGGCCGGCCCGTTCAGGATCTCCGCCCCGCGCGGCGCGATCTCGGCGGCATAGTCGTCCAGCCCCTCGACGAAGATCCGCGCGATCCACGAATGGTCGCCCAGGGTGCTCGCCTCGGGCACGCCGATGCATTCGCCCATGTCGAACCGCGCTGTGCCCCGCTGCACGAACCGCCAGCCGGGCGCGTCGATCTCCAGCGGCTCGAACGCCAGCTTGTCGACGAAATACGCCTGCGACGCCGCCACATCATGGACGGCGATGACATAGCAGCACTGGCCGAAGGTTGCGGTCATGACGGGCTCCTCGTTGAGGCTCACCCTACTCCCAGACGAACAGCGTGCGTAACTTGCAGCCCGACGGAGTCTCCCCCTCCTCGAACAGGGTCACCCGGCCGATGGCCTCGATCTGGTCCGGTGTCAGGGGGGCGTCAGAACTGAAATAGGCGGCGCCGTTCGCGCCATTCCAGATGGCGACGACATAACGACCGTCCGCGAGGCGCTCCGCGAATCTCGCCGGCCTGGGGCCGGCCTGCGCCTCGACGATCGATCCGGTCGGGCGGCTGGCCCAACCTATTCCATCGACCTTGAGCGATCCGAATGCGCCCTCCCAACGAAAGCTTCCGGCATGAATGCCGCTGTCGAGGGTCGTCACCTTCTCGCCGGGCAAAAGGTCGATGATCGGGGAATAGCCGCAGAATCGTCCCGGCCCGGTGAGCTCGCTCGCCTCGCATGGGGCGGCGAACCCAAGCGTCGCCACGGCCAGCACGATCAGGGTCCTCATCACGCCCTCCGGTTTGCTCCCGGCATCATAGGCAGTTCGACCGCCTCACATCCACCCGCTACCAGGCGCCCATCTCGCGCAGCTGGATCGCCAGATCGTCGGGCAGGTCGCCCGCGTCCATCGTCGTCAGGTCGACCGGGGCGTCCCTCGGCTCCAGATAGCGCCAGCCCTGGAATGGCCTGCGCGCCTGCGGGGCCGTGCGGATCACTTCTGGGGCCAGGGTGATCAGGCATTCGCTGGCCTTGCCCTCCCCGCGCGTGGTGATGTCGACGATCGGCATGCGGCACTGGATGACGCCCTTGGTCACCCAATAGAGGGAGCCGCCGTCCTCCATCTCCGCCGCCCGCTTGGGCGTCATCCGGGTATGGACGACCAGCGGCCCCTTGCGGGCGCGTTCCTCCAGCCATTCGACGTTGTCCACGCCGACGCTGAGCTTGATCATGTGCAGAGGCATCCTCCGCCTCTGGCACTCCTGCCCCCTTCAGGGCAAGCGCGACCTTAGGGTTGGGGCGCGTTGGGCGTAACAACCGCCACACCGCTCGACGGCGCCGGGGTGACGACGGCCGGAGCCGCCGCACGGGCCTCGGCGGCGCGGGCTTCGCTGTCGGCGCGCTGGGCCTCGGCCTGGGCCCGGGCGGCGTCGGCCCGCGCCAGGGCGACGCTCTGCTGCCCGCCGGCGATCTGTCCCTGGACGGCGGCGACGTTCGAGGAGGCCTGGGCTTCGGCGACGGCCTGGGCCGCCTGGGCCTCGGCCAGCCGCGCCTCGCTGTCGTCGGTCACGGGCTCTGCGCCGCGCGCGAACAGGATCCACATCACAGCGACGATGATCAGCATCGCCAGCCCGCCGGCGATCCACCAGCCGGTATTGGACGACTCGCGTCGAACGATGACGGTCTCGCTGTAGACGGGCTCGCCCGGCAGGGGCCGCGCCGGATCGGGATTGGGGTCGTACTGGGTCATGGGGTTCCTCCCGCCACTGAACCGCCGAAACGGCCCCTGACGACGGCGGTTCCCCAAGGGGCGTCCCGTTAACCCATCCGGCGCAGGACCAGGGCGCTCCAGGCGTCGCGGTGGATGCGCCGCTCCAGCCGGAATCCCTTGGACAGATAGGCCGCCGTCACCCGCCGCTCCTGGGTCCGCAGCAGGCCCGACAGGATGGCCACCCCGCCGAGGCGCAGCGCCAGCTTGATGTCCTGCGACAGGGCCACCAGCGGCGGGGCCAGGATGTTGGCGAACACCAGATCATAGGGCCCGTCCTTGCGCACCATCCGGTCGTTCAGGCCCGAGGCGTGGACGAAGCGGGCCTTGGCCATGTTCAGCTTGGCGTTCTCATTGGCGATGCGGACCGAGGGCGCGTCGATGTCGGTGCCGACGGCGATGCGGCTGCCGGTCTTGGCCGCCGCGATGGCCAGCACGCCCGTGCCGCAGCCGACGTCCAGCACGCGTTCGAAGGTCTCGCGCTTGAGCAGTTCGTCATAGGCCAGCAGACAGCCGACGGTCGTGCCGTGGTGTCCCGTGCCGAAAGCGGCGCCCGCATCGATCTTCAGGGCCACGGCGCTGGCCGGCACCAGACCCTGGTCGTGGGCGCCGTAGACGAAGAACCGCCCGGCCTTCACCGGCGGCAGGCCCGACAGAGACATGGCCAGCCAGTCGGCGTCGGCCAGGACCTCGACCTTCACCGTCACATCGGGATGCTCGGCCAGCCGCGCCTGGATGCCTTCGGACTCCTCATCCGTCGTCGGGAAGGCGTCGATGCGCCAGATGCCCTTGTCCTCATCTTCCTCGAGGATCGAATAGGTCGCGCCTTCCAGCATGACGTCGGCGTCGAGCGCCTCCGCGGCGGCCTCGGCGGCGGCGCGAGAACCGTGTGCGATTATCTGAACTGCGGTTTGGGACATTTTGTTAAAGGCCAGTACTATATCGAATCGATGCAATTGCGGACGCGCGTGATGCGCGTCCATTCCAACCGAGGGGTCGGCGAGTTCTATGGCTAAAGCACCATCCAAACCCGCGTCGGCGAAACCCGCCGCCGCTTCCAAGCCCAAACCGGCGGCAAAGTCGAGCGCCGCGAAGCCTGCAGCCGCAAAAGCCGCTCCGGCCGTAGCCGCCAAGGCCGCCCCGAAGCCGGCCGCCAAGGCTGCTCCGAAGGCCGCCCCGAAGGCTGCCGCCGCCAAGACCGCTGCTCCGAAGGCCGCCGCCAAGCCCGCCGCCGCCAAGGCCGCGCCGAAGGCCGCTGCGAAACCCGCCGCCAAGCCCGCTGCCGTGAAGGCCGCTCCCAAGGCTGCCGCCAAGCCCGCTGCGAAGCCGGCCGCTGCGCCGAAGGCCACTGCGAAGCCCGCCACCAAGGTCGCCGCCAAGCCGGCTGCGAAGGCCGCGCCCAAGGCGGCTCCGAAGGCTGCCCCGAAGGCCGCCGCGCCCAAGCCCGCCGCCGCCAAGCCCGCCGTCGTCGCCCCGGCTCCGAAGCCGGTCGAGGCTCCGAAGCCCGCTCCGGTCGCCGCCGCCCCGGCCCCCACGCCGACCCCGGCCGCCGCTCCGGCGCCCAAGCCCGCTCCGGCTGCTGCTCCGGCCCCCGCTCCTGCCAAGCCCAAGAGCTTCCTCGACAAGATCGCCGACGCCATCTTCGGCAAGCGCTGATCTGATCGGGCTCAGGCCCGGCCTCAAGTAGCGCGAAGCGCGGTAGGCCAACAAAAAGAAACCCCCGGGCGGTGCGAACCGCCCGGGGGTTTTTCTTTGTCCGCGGTGCGGACCGATCAGTCGCTCGGCAGGTCTTCCGACAGGATGGCCATTTCGAACATGAAGCTGCCGTCCTCGTCCTCGTCGTCGAAGACCACGCCGACGAACTCATCGCCGACATAGACCTCGGCCGAGTCGTTCACCTTGGGACGGGGCTTCACGATGATGCCGCCCGTGTTGAAGGTCTTCTTCAGATGCGTCTCGATGCGCTTCATGTCGTTGGTGTTCATCGGGGAGCCTCGGGAGTTGAATTGCGGCCGGACCCTAGTCTCCTCACCATTGCGCAGCAATGGGGAGGGGGACCGCGACGCGCCTTCGCGTCGTGGTGGAGGGGGTTCTTTGTGGAAACACGCTCGGCGGCCGATGTCGCGGCGGGAAAGCAAGAGCCCCTCCGTCTCTTCGCCGCGCTTCGAGCCACCTCCCCATCTGCGATGGGGAGGAGAACTAGATCGAGAAGTCGTAGACCACGTCGGCCAGGGTGTGATCCATCGTCCGGGCCGGCTCGGCGCCCGTGGGGCAGTTGACCAGCCGCGCCGGCACGCCCGCGACGGTGCAGCCCGACGGCACGGGCTTCAGCACCACCGAGCCCGAGGCCACCTTGGCGTAGTCGCCGATCTCGATATTGCCCAGCACCTTGGCTCCGGCGCCCAGCAGCACGCCCTTGCCGATCTTGGGGTGGCGGTCGCCGCGCTCGGCCCCGGTCCCGCCCAGGGTCACCCCGTGCAGCATCGAGACCTCGTCGCCGACCACCGCCGTCTCGCCGATGACGATGCCCGTGCCGTGGTCGAGGAACAGCCCCTTGCCCAGCTTCGCGCCCGGGTGGATGTCGATCTGGAAAAGCTCGGAGATGCGGCTCTGGAAGTGGAAGGCCAGGGTCTCGCGCCCCTGGGTCCACAGCCAGTGAGCCACTCGCGACGCCTGCAGCGCCTGGAAGCCCTTGAAATAGAGGAACGGCTGCAGCAGCGACCGGATCGCCGGATCGCGCTCGGCGACGGCCTGCAGATCGGCCTCGGCGGCGGCCACGATCGAGGGATCGGACCAGAAGGCGAAGGCGCAGACCTCGCGCACGCTCATCGGGGCCAGCTCGGCGTCGCCGATCTTGCGCGCGATCTGGAAGCTCAGGGAGTTGGCCAGATCCAGGTGCGACAGGATGGTCGCATTCATCATCGAACCCAGATGCGGCTCGCTGCGCGCGGCCTCCTCGGCCGAGGCGCGCAGCTGCGCCCAGGTCGACGACGACCCGGTCGTCGCGTCCTGTCCGGCGATCACCTCTAGCTTCGGTTGGGTCATGTCTGCACGGCTCCGGTCGTCAGGGACTATACCCGCGTCAGCATGGCGTGCGCCAGCCAACCGGGCAGAAGCCCCTCCTTCGCCATATGGTACGCCCGATAAGCTGTCGCCACCGTAAACGAATCCCGGATCGCCCCGCGTCCGATCTCGTGGATCAGGTTCAGGAAGGGCACGCGGACCACCGTCATCACCTCGGTCGGGTCCGGATCGGTCGGAACCGGGCTCAGGTCCCAGGCGATCCACGCCATGGCCATCTCGTCGGTGACCGAGTTGGACAGCTCCATCGTCAGACAGTGGAGCCAGCTCCGCGCCCTCAGCCCCGCCTCCTCGGCCAGTTCGCGCTGCACGCCGATGAACGGGTTCTCTCCGAACGGCGCCCCGCCCTCGGGCATCTCCCAGGAGTAGTTCATCAGGGCGAAGCGCGCCTGTCCGACCAGGGTCACCGTCCCGTCCGAATGGACCGGCAGCACTCCCGTCGCCACGCTCTTCGGCCTCAGCACGCCATAGACGACCTCGTTGCCGGTCGGCGCCAGAGCCCGATGTTCCGTCACCGTCACCCAGGGATTCTGATAGGCGACCTTGCGCTCCAGATCCTGCCAGCCGGGCGTCGCCGGCAGCCCCTCCGCCCAGGCGGGGATCGGTTGCGGTTCCGGGGTGATATTTTCAGCGTCGTCGGTCACCCCCGACCTATGGCGCAAGCCGCCTCCCGCGCCTAGCTAGGCGGCATGACCCAATTCCCGAAAGCGGCCGATCTCGGCGACCTCCTGCCCCAGCCCGTCCGCTCGCAGGAGCTTCTGAACCGGCTCTCGACCCGCCGCTCGGCGCCCGCCCAGACCCTGACCGCCCCCGGCCCAAACGCCGAGGAGGTCGCCGAAATCCTCCGCCTCGGCGCCCGCACCCCCGACCATGGCAAGCTCTTCCCCTGGCGGTTTGTCGTCATGGGTCCGGTGACCCGCGCCGACCTCGCCGAACGCCTCTCCGCCCTCGCCGTGCGTCAGGGCCTCGGCGGCAAGGCCCAGGCGGTGCTGGCCAAGCTGACCGCCGCACCCGTCTCCATCCTCGTCGTCTCCACCGCCGCCCCCGGCCCCAAGCCGGTCTGGGAACAGGAGCTCTCGTCCGGCGCCGTCTGCATGAACATCGAACACGCCGCAGATGCGCTCGGTTACGCCGCCTGCTGGATCACAGACTGGTACAGCTATGACGCCGAAGCGCTTGAAATCCTTGGCGTGAAGGCGGGTGAAAAGGTCGCCGGCTTCATCCATATCGGCACGACCGCCGAGGCCCCGCTCGAACGCGTCCGCCCCGACCTCTCGACCCTGACGATCACGCTTCCCTAGATCACAACGGCCAGCGATGGATCGGCCCGCAACCGCTCCAGATCCCGCCCCGGCGGGCGGCCGAACTGGCGGCTGTACTCCCGGCTGAACTGGCTGGGGCTGTCATAGCCGACGGCGAAACCGACCCCGGCGATATCGCCCCCCTGCCCCAGCAACCGGTTGCGCGCCTCCTGCAGCCGCACCTGCTTCTGGTACTGCAGCGGGCTCATCGAGGTGACGGCCTTGAAGTGGCGATGCAGCGAGGTCTCGCTCATCCCCGCCAGCTCCGCCAGACCGCCGATGGTCATCGGCTCGGCATAGTGGGTGCGGATCCAGCGGATCGCCCGCTTGACCTGGGCCAGCCGCCCGTCGACGGCCGCGATCTGGCGCACCATGGCCGCATGCTCGCCCTGCATCAGCCGCCACAGCAGCTCGCGCCGGATCATCGGGGCCAGCACCGCCGCATCGCCCGGCCGGTCCAGCAGCCGCACCAGACGGGTCACCGTATCCACCATCTCGGCGTCCATGGCGCTGACCGCCAGGGCCCGGATCGGGGTCTCGTCCGCCGCCAGACCGCCCTCGGTCTCGATCAGCAGCTCCGCCGCCGTCGCCGGATCCAGCGGCAGCCCGAGGGCCAGATAGGGCGCCGTCAGCACCTGTCCGCTGACCGGCAGATCGGCCGAGACCACCAGATAGTCCCCCGCCCGATAGGCATGGCTCTCGCTGCCCAGGGTCGTCTGTTTGGCCCCCTCCAGAATGACGCAGAGCATGGGCTCATAGACGATCTGCTGGGCGTCGGTGACGATGTCGCTGGCGAGGATGCTGATGCCCGGCAACAGCATCGGCGCGGTCCCGTCCTGCGGACCATCGCCCAGTCGGCTCCGCACCAGGGCGGCAAGTTCGTGCAAGTGCTCCATAGCCACACTCAACGCCTGCGGGCCTCCACGCGCAAGCCCGCATCTTCGGTTGGCAGGATCGTGCAAGAGACTGGCGGCATCCGTCTACGTCCCCGCGGTCCCTGAGGCGCACAAGACCGTCATCCCAACTCAAGGAGATTTGGACATGACGAACACCACTCCCCGCACCTGGTTCATCACCGGCGCAGCCCGCGGCCTCGGCGCCGCCATCGCCCGCGCCGTTCTCGACGCCGGCGACAATGTCGTGGTCGCCGGCCGCAACCGCGACGCCCTGATCAAGGTCGTCGGCCCGGACTCCGACCGGGTCCTCTCGGTCGCCCTCGACGTCGCCGACCTGACCGCCACCCAGCCTGCCGTCGACGCCGCCCTCGCCCGCTTCGGCCGCATCGACGTGCTGGTCAACAACGCCGGCTACGGCCACCTCGGCCTGTTCGAGGAGACCACCGCCGCCGACGCCCAGAGCCAGTACGACACCAATGTCTTCGGCCTGATGGCGGTCACCCGCGCCGTCCTGCCCTCGATGCGCGCCAACCGCTCCGGCCGGATCTTCAACGTCTCCTCCATCGGCGGCATGGTCGGCGGCGAGAGCGGGACCCTTTACTGCGCCTCCAAATTCGCGGTCGAGGGCTTCTCGGAATCCCTCGCCCAGGAAGTCGCCCGCTTCGGCATTCAGGTGACCATCGTCGAGCCGGGCTTCTTCCGCACCGACTTCCTGGAGCCCACATCGGTCAAGCACGGCACCACGCCCATCGCCGACTACGCCGAGGCCTCCGCCGCCCTGAAGAGCTTCTACGACGGCCGCAGCCGCAATCAGGCGGGCGACCCGGCCAAACTCGGCCAGGCGCTGGTCACCCTGGTGAACGCCCCGCAACAGCCGGTCCGCTGGGCCGCCGGCTCGGACGGCCTCAGCCTGATCCAGGGCAAGATCAACAGCCTTCAGGCCGAGCTCGACGCCTGGAAGGAACTGACCCTGTCCACCGACGGCGACTTCGACTTCCGCCCCGAAGCCGCGGCGGGCGCTTGGGGCTGACGCCCCGAACCCGCCCCAATCGACGCGCTCACTCCCCTTCGGTCCTCGGAGGGGAGTGAGACATGGTCCGCCGCCTGCGCCTGCATACAGTCCTTTTGCTCGCCGCCGCCTCGCTCGGCCTCACCGCCTGCGCGGGGGTTCTGGACTGGTGCGGCGACGGCCTGAACCCGCCCGCCGGCGGCTGGGACCGTCACGGGCCGGGTTAGGACCGGGGCTCCGGACCGACCGGGCGCGGCGGCGTCAGCACCAGCCCGTCGAGGAACCGCTGGAAAACCGCCTTGTCGGCCGCCAGCGCATCGGGACTCGTGGTCAGGCTGGCTGTGTAGATGACATAGGGCGCGTCCGCGTCCGCGTCATCACCGCCCCAACGACCGGCCATGGCCGTCACTTCGATGCTGAAGCCTCCATTCGCCCCGGCGCGTTCGCAGACCCGCGAGGCGAACCCTTTCAGCCGGAACGGCTGTCCGTACGGCGCAGTCAGATGGTCGCTGACGCCCGTCGTGCGGCAGGCCTCGCCGCTGAGCTCTTCCGGACTGCGAAAGAAAGCGGTGTTGTAGTCGGCCCAGACGCTGATTGCGCTGACCTTGGGCAGGTCCCGGCTGGGCCGGCACGCCATCCGGTCATCGCCCAGACGCGTGTAGAAGCCATGCGGATGCGACCCACTGAGGCCTTCGCAGACCTTCGAACCGACGGGAAACACTGCCTGAATCCCGTACTCCTCGTTGGTGACGGGCGTCCCGTCGGACACATGGGCCAGCCTCGGACATTCGGGCTGGCCGGGGCTATCGCAGCCGGGGCCGGATTGGACCGTCGCAACCACCTTGGCCGACGGCTTTTCAGGCGCCGTCACCTCTTCCGCCGTCCCCTTGCACCCGGCCAGGATCAGGCAGACGCCGACCCCCACGACCGCAACCGACCGACGCCTCATCACTTCATCCTGAATGTGCGAAGCGCCACATTGACGACCACCGCGAGAGGCCGTCAAGCGGCCTCGACCCCGCATTCGCCCGCCGACGAACGCCTTGCCGATCAAGGCTGTGTGAAGCTTCGGCGCCCATCGGTCCGGCGCCCGTCCAAACGGGTGTAGACTGGCCTCATCCGGTCTTTGACATCGCTGATCCAGTCCCGCCGCCGCGAGCACGCGATTGCACCCGAGTGCAATCATGTCCGCGGAAATCGCGAACTTCAATCATCAGCTTTATCAATCGATTGAACCCGCAGGCTCACAACCGACATTCAGAATTGCACTCGGGTGCAAAGCTTTTTCCGAGTGCAAACCGGCCGCCGTGATCACCCCCGTCCGCGATAGGTCGGCACGCCCTGGTCGGGCAGCCACAGGCCCTCGGGCGGGACGCCCGTCTGCCAGAAGACGTCGATGGGGATGCCGCCGCGCGGGTACCAGTAGCCGCCGATCCTCAGCCACTTCGGCTGCAGCAGGTCGGCCAGCTTGCGGCCGATGGCGACGGTGCAGTCTTCGTGGAAGGCGCCGTGATTGCGGAAGCTGGTCAGATAGAGCTTCAGGCTCTTGGACTCGACCAGCCACTCGCCCGGGGCATAGTCGATGACGATATGGGCGAAGTCCGGCTGGCCCGTGACGGGGCACAGGCTGGTGAACTCCGGCGCCGTGAACCGGGCCAGGTACAGGGTGTCCGAATGCGGGTTGGGCACCCGCTCCAGGACGGCGGTTTCGGGGCTGGTCGGCGCCGCGGTCTGGGCGCCGAGCTGGGAGAGGCCGGAGGTGTCTGTGGTCATGCCCGCGACCTAGCATAATCCTCACCCCGGATGGGAGGGGGCGTTGCCTTACCCAACGTACCCCCGCTAAGCGTAGCGAAAGACAACTGAGGAGACGTCCATGGCCATCCCCGCTTCCCTCCAGAAGGGCCTCAAACTGCCGGTCATCGAGGCGCCGATGTTCCTCGTCTCCGGGCCCGATCTGGTGGTCGAGTGCTGCAACGCGGGCGTGATCGGCACCTTCCCCTCGCTGAACCAGCGCACCACCGAGGGCTATCGGGACTGGCTGGTCGAGATCAAGTCGCGCCTCAACGACGACGCCGCGGCCTTCGGCGTCAACCACATCGTCCACGGCTCCAACGAGCGTCTGATGGCCGACCTGGCGGTGACGGTGGAGCACAAGGTGCCGCTGGTCATCACCTCGCTGGGCGCGGTCAAGGACCTGGTCGACGCCGTCCACGGCTACGGCGGCGTGGTCTTCCACGACATCGCCAACGTCCGCCATGCGAAGAACGCCGCCAAGGCCGGCGTCGACGGCCTGATCCTCGTGGCCAACGGCGCGGGCGGCCACGCCGGCATCGTCAACCCCTTCGCCCTGGTCAATGAGGTGCGGGAGTTCTTCAAGGGGACCATCATCCTGTCGGGCTGTCTGTCCAACGGCCAGGACGTCGCCGCCGCCCTGATGATGGGCGCCGACTTCGCCTATATGGGCACCCGCTTCATCAACACGACCGAGGCCATGGCGTCGGACGGGTACAAGGAGATGATCATCGAGTCCGGCGCGACCGACATCATCCACACCCCGGCGGTCTCGGGCATCCCGGCCAACTTCATGATCAAGTCGCTGGAAGCCAACGGCATCGACCCCAAGACCCTGCCCGAGCACAAGCTGGACATGGGCGAAGAGGCCCGGGCCTGGAAGACCGTCTGGTCCGCCGGTCAGGGCGCGGGCACCGTCCACGACGTGGTCCCGGCCGCCGAACTGGTCGCCCGCCTGCGCAGCGAGTACGCTGTGGCCTCGGCCGCCTTCGCCACGAAGGTCGGCGTCGCCTGACGGAGGCTTCCCATGCTCGCCACGGCCCTGATGCTGACCCTTGCCGGTTCCGACCCCCTGGCGCCCGCGCGTCAGGGTCAGGTCCAGTGCTACGACCCGGTCCCGGCGCAGAAGCTGTGCCGCGCCCTGGGGAGCTATGAGTTCGGCGCGGACGGATCGATCACCAGCCTGGCCCGGACCCGCCTTCAGGACGCTCCTGTCATCATCATGTCGGCCCGCAGCAAGGTTGTGATCCGCGACGGCAAGGAGTGCTCGGTCGAGGACCTCAAGGCCTCCGACATCGAGAAGATCGAGATCGACGGCCAGCCCCTGCCGCCTGCCGCCCTGGAAGCTGTGCGGCCCCAGATCATCGCCGGTCTGCCCGATGTCCTGAAGAGCGGCCAGCCCCTCTGCTCGACCTATCCCGCCAACGCCGACGGCCCCATGACCGTCATCGTCGAGATCGGCGGCGTGGCCCATCCGGAGCTGACCGCGACGGTCCAGTGGGTGAACCCCGCCGACGGCTGGAAGGTCACGCCCTAGGCGCCCCGGTTGCGGCCTCAGGTCGCGACCCCATTCGCGGACGCCCCGAACGGGGCTAAGCGAGGGTGATGACCCGCCTTCTCGCCCTCATCGCGCTCGCGACCTTCGCCGCCTCCCCCGCCCTGGCCCAGACCAGCCTCCCGCATGGGAGCCAGGGCCAGAGCCACGGGGACCGGACGCGCCTGCTGCCGCGCGGCGACTGGTCCTTCACCCTCGGCGCCGGAACGGACAACCGCTCCAAGGACGCCTCCAAGTCCCAGGGCGATCCCTATGCCTACGGCTCCGCCGACTGGGAGAGCGCGGGCGGCCTCTTCTATGCGGGCGCGGGCGCGGAGACGATCGACTCCAGCGGCTCGACCCTGCAGCTCGAGACCTTCATCGGCGTCCAGCCCGAACTCGCGGGCTTCGACCTCGACCTGTCGGTGACGCGGCAGTGGCGCATCGACGCCGACCCGGGCACGGATCCGGACAACTGGGAGATCACCGCGAACGTCAGCCGCGCCATCGGCAAGGCCAGCGGCCGCCTGCAGTTCCAGACCTCGCCGGACGGCGCCGGGGCCACCGGCCGCTGGACCTGGATCGAGGCCCGCCTCGGCTGGGCCTTCACTGATCGGCTCAAGGGCACCGCCGCCATCGGCCGTCGCGAGCAGCAGGACTCGGTCGACTACACCGGCTGGAACGCCGGCGTGACCTGGGCGATGACCAAACGGCTCAACCTCGACCTGCGCTGGTACGACACCAACGCCGACCCGGGCGCCTCCGAAGAGCAGTACGGCTCGACCGTCGTCGCGGACCTCAGCTACGCCTTTTGAGGGCTAGACCGACAGCGCCTGATCCAGGTCGGCGATCAGGTCCTCGACGTCTTCCACGCCCACGGACAGGCGGATCAGGTTGTCGGTGACGCCGCCGGCCTCGCGGACCTCCTTGGGCACGCTCGCGTGGGTCATGATGGCCGGGTGGTTGACCAGGCTCTCCACCCCGCCCAGCGACTCGGCCAGGGTGAAGACCTTCACGCTCTCCAGCACCCGTTTGGTCCGCTCCAGATCGCCGTCGATCAGCACCGTCACCATCCCGCCGAAACCCTTCATCTGGCTGGCGGCGAGCGCATGCTGCGGATGGCTGACCAGACCCGGATAGATGACCTTCTGAACCCCGGCGCGGTCCTCCAGCCAGCGCGCCACGGCCATGGCGTTCTCGCAGTGGGCCTTCATGCGGATGCCCAGGGTCTTCAGCCCCCGGTTGGCCAGGAAGGCGTCGAACGGCCCCATCACCCCGCCGACCGAGTTCTGCAGGAACTTCAGCTCCTTGGCGACATCCGCATTCCCCGCCACCAGCACCCCGCCGATGATGTCCGAATGGCCGTTCAGGTACTTGGTCGCCGAGTGCATGACGACGTCCGCGCCCAGACCCAGCGGCTGCTGGCAGAAGGGGGTGGCGAAGGTGTTGTCGACGATCAGCAGCAGGCCGTGGGCCTTGGCCACCTTCGACAGGGCCGCGATGTCGGCGATCTTCATCAGGGGGTTGGTCGGCGTCTCGACCCACAACATCCGCGTCTTCGGCGTGATGGCCGCCTCGACCGCGGCGATGTCCGACAGGTCGACATAGGCGAAGTCCAACCCCATCGAACGCCGCCGCACCCGCTCGAACAGCCGCCAGGAGCCGCCGTACAGGTCGTCGCCGGTGACGATGTGCGAACCGGCGTCCAGCAGCTCCAGCGCCGTCGAGGTCGCCGCCATGCCGCTGGCGAAGCCGAAGGCCTGAACCCCGCCCTCCAGATCGGCGATACAGGCCTCGAACGCCTCCCGCGTCGGGTTCTTGCCGCGCGCGTACTCATAGCCCTTGTTCACGCCCGGGCTCTCCTGGGCATAGGTCGAGGTGGCGTAGATCGGCGTCATGACGGCGCCCGTCGTCGGGTCGGGCCGCTGTCCTGCGTGGATGGCCCGGGTCGAGAAGCCCTGGCTGCTGTTCTTGAGGTCGGCCATCACGGCTCCTGTCTGGCGGAAGAGACGCCGAGCTGCTCGGCGAAGAAGGTCTGGCTGCGACCATAGACTTCGGACCACTGGGCCGCGGTCATCAGATGGCCGGCGCCGCGCGTCACCTGGACACGAACGGGCACGTCGGCGTCCAGCAGGAACTCGCGCCAGCGCTGGGTCGAGGCCGGCGAGACCACCCGGTCGTGCTCCGAGCGAATGATCAGCACCGGGATGCGCCGCGCGGGCGGACGGGGGATGTAGACGTCCCAGCCGCCGCAGACGGCGATCGCCGCCGCCGCCCGACTGTCCCGCAGCGCCCCGTCGACGGCGATGTAGGAGCCCAGCGAATAGCCCACGACGCCCGTGCGCCGCCGGTCCACGCCCTCAGCGATCAGCCACTCGACCCCGTCACGCGCGCAGTCGCGCCAGGCCTCCATCGTCGGTTCGCGCCGCACGATGTCGTCCTCGGCCGCATCCAGATAGGTCGGAGCCAGCGACAGATAGCCATCGGCCGCGAACCGGCGCGCGAAGGCCAGCTGGTCCAGCCCCATGCCGTTGGAGCCGTGGATGTAGACGACCCCCATGCCGTTCGCATTGGCCCCGGGCCGGAAGGCGATCGCGCGGATCGTCTTGCCATTGCTCTGGTAGGTCACCCGGTCCGTGGTGACGCCGTCGTCCGCCGTTTGCGCCAGAACCGGGGCCGCCAACGACGCCGCCGCCGACGCCGCCGACGCCGCCGCCAGCAGTCCCAGACCGGTCCGGCGGGTCAGATCCATCCTACCGGTTCAGGCTCAGGTGGTTGATCAGGTCGACGCGGGCGATCAGGCCGACGAAGGTCTCGCCGTCCAGCACGATGGCCACCCGGTCGCGGTCGAACAGGGGGATCAGGGCGTCCAGCGGCTCATTGACCTGCACCGTGTCCAGATTGCGGGTCATGGCCGAGGAGACGGGCTTGGCGAACCGCTCCTTCCGCGTGATCTCGTCGGTGTTCATGATGTGGACGATGTCGCTCTCGTCCAGGATGCCGACCAGGCGGCCGTCCTGAATGACCGGCAACTGGGACACATCGTTGGAGCGCATCCGCTTGAAGGCGCTGTCGAGGCTATCGGTCGGCCCCGCCACCACCACCTCGCCGTCGGCGTACTTGCGGCTGATCAGATCGGCGAGGTTGCCCTGGATCGGGTCGTCGCCGAGGCCCTGGTCCGCCAGCCAGGCGTCGTTATAGACCTTGGACAGGTACTTGGCCCCCGTGTCGCAGACCAGGGTCACGCAGCGCTTCGGCTCGGTCTGCTCGCGGCACCAGCGCAGGGCCGTGGCCAGCAGGGTGCCCGAGGACGAGCCCGCCAGAATGCCCTCCTTGAGCAGCAGCTCGCGCACCGCCGCGATCGCCTCGGCGTCCGGGATCGAATAGGCCTTGTCGATCAGGCTCATGTCGGCGGTGTCCGGCACGAAGTTCTGGCCGATGCCCTCGACGGTGTAGCTGCCCTCCGGCCCCGGCACGCCGTCGTTGACGATGCCCGCCAGGGTCGATCCGACCGGGTCGGCCAGGATGATCTCGGCCTTCGACCCCACGCTCTTCAGGAACTGGGCCGTGCCGGTGATGGTGCCGCCCGAGCCGATGCCGGCGACGAAGGCGTCGACGTCGTGATCCAGCTGCTCCCAGATCTCCGGCCCAGTGGTCTTCACATGGGCCGCCGAGTTGGCGTCGTTGGCGAACTGGTTGACGTAGTAGCCGCCGGGGATCTGCTGGGCCAGGCGCTCGGCCATGTCGGTATAGTAGTCGGGGTGGCCGTGCGGCACGTCCGACCGGGTCAGCCGCACATCGGCGCCCATGGCCCGCAGGTGCTGGATCTTCTCCTTGGACATCTTGTCCGGGATGACCAGCAGGACCTTGTAGCCCTTGTTCTGGCCGACCAGCGTCAGGGCCAGACCGGTGTTGCCCGCCGTGGCCTCCACGATGGTGCCGCCGGGCTTGAGCCAGCCCTCCTTCTCGGCCGCCTCGATCATCGACAGGGCGATGCGGTCCTTGATCGAGCCGCCGGGGTTCTGGGCCTCCAGCTTCAGGAACAGGCGGCATTTGCCGGTGTCGATCCGCGTCACCTCGACCATCGGCGTCTTGCCGATCAGGTCCAGCAGGGAGCCGGAGGGCTTGCTGAGGGTGGGCGCGTCAGCGATCGGCATGGAGGAACTCCGTAAGGGCTATGGCAGCGGAGGCTGGTCGCCCGGCCGGACAAGGTCAAGCCGCGCACGATCTTGCCTCGCGGTCCCCAAACGCGCCGTCAGCGCGACCGTTTCCGGACCCACATGGCCGCATCGGCTTCGGCCAACCAGCTTTCCGCATCCGCTTGCTGGGCCCAGGCCCGCACCCCGAAGGAGCCGCCCAGCCCGGTCTTCTGGCCTTCCCAGTCGAAGCCGTCGGTGGCCATGGCCTCGGCCAGCTTCCGGGCCTTGTCCCGCCCCTCCTCGATGCCCGCGTTGAGCATCAGCAGGGCGAACTCGTCGCCGCCCAAGCGTCCGACCGCATCCGATTCGCGCACATTGGCCAACAGCAGCTCGGCGACCCGCACCAGGGCCGCATCCCCGGCGGCGTGGCCCAGCCGATCGTTGACGCCCTTGAACCCGTCCAGATCGAGATAGAGGATCACCGCCGGGGCGTCGTAGCGGGTGCAATAGGCCATGGTCCGGTTCATCGCCGCGATGAAGCCGCGCCGGTTCAGGGCGGGGGTCAGGACGTCGTGATCCGCCGCCGCCTCGGCCGCCTCGGCCCGCTTCTCGAGGAAGTGGGCCTGGATGCGCAGGGCCTCGACCTCGGCGCGCAGGCGCTCGACTTCGGACTTCAACTCTGTGTCGGCCGCGTCAGTCACGGTCGGCGAAACTCCGGGAGGGCGCGACTCACTGGGTCGGCGGAACTGACGATATGCTAGCGCCCTTGGTTGCGGGCGCAACGCGTGTGCTGTAACGGGCCGCTTTCCGCGACAGGAGCCCTGAGATGGCGACTTCTTCGACGCCGGTGGCGATCATCATGGGCAGCCGGTCCGACTGGCCGACGATGAAGCACGCCGCCGACGCGCTGGACGCCCTGGGCGTCGGCTGGGAAGCCAAGGTCGTCTCCGCCCATCGCACGCCGCAGCGCCTCTATGACGTCGCCACGGGCGCCAAGGCCGCGGGCTTCAAACTGATCATCGCCGGCGCCGGCGGCGCGGCCCATCTGCCCGGCATGGCCGCCTCCATGACCGATCTTCCGGTGCTGGGCGTGCCGGTGCAGTCCAAGGCGCTGAGCGGCCTCGATTCCCTGCTCTCGATCGTCCAGATGCCCGGCGGCGTGCCCGTCGCCACCCTGGCCATCGGCGAAGCGGGCGCCAAGAATGCCGGCCTGCTGGCGGCCCAGATCCTGGCCCTGTCGGACGAGGCCCTGGCCGAACGCCTGTCGGCGTATCGCATCGCCCAGACCGAGGCGGTCGCCGAAACGGTCGAGGACTGAGTGGCCCTTCCCCTGCCCCCCGGTTCGACCATCGGCATCCTCGGCGGCGGCCAGCTGGGCCGGATGCTGTCGCAGGCCGCCTCGAAGCTGGGCTTCGACGTCGTCATCCTCGATCCGGAGGAGAACGCCCCGGCCGGTCGCGTCTCGCGCGGCCAGATCGTCGCCGCCTATGACGATCCCACGGCCCTGACCGTCCTCGGCCGGGTCTGCGACGTCGTCACCTTCGAGTTCGAGAACGTCCCCGCCGCCTCGGTCGAGACCCTGGCCGGCGCCGGCGCCCTGGTCGCACCCGGACCGACCGCCCTTTCGACCGCCCAGGACCGGGTCGTCGAAAAGACCTTCCTCAACGCCGTCGGCGCCACCACGGTCGACTTCGCCCAGGTGGACACGGTCGAGGACCTGATCGCAGGTCTGGAGCGGCTGGGCGTCCCCGCCCTGCTCAAGACCCGCCGCGAGGGCTATGACGGCAAGGGCCAGATCTGGATCCGCAACGTCTCCGAGGCCGCCGACGCCTTCGCCGCCATCGGCGAACGCCCCGCCATTCTGGAAGCGAAGGCCGCCTTCAAGCGCGAACTGTCGGTCATCGCCGCCCGTGGCCATGACGGCGCCGTCGCCGTCTATCCGCTGGGCGAGAACCACCACGCCAACGGCGTCCTCTCGACCACCCTCGCCCCGGCCAAGGTCGATGCGAAGACCGCCGCCCGCGCCATCGAGATCGCCGAGGCCATCCTCGACGGCCTCGACTACATCGGCGTCATCGGGGTCGAACTGTTCGACCTCGGCAAGGGAACCCTGCTGGTCAATGAGATCGCGCCGCGCGTTCACAACACCGGCCACTGGACCCAGGACGGCTGCGTCTGCGACCAGTTCGAGCAGCACATCCGCGCCATCGCTGGCTGGCCCCTGGGCACCACCGCCGCCCATGCCCGTATCGAGATGACCAATCTGCTCGGCGACGCGGTGGATCAGTGGGCCGCCCTGGCCGCCGAGCCGAACGCCCGCCTGCACCTCTACGGCAAGACCGACGCCCGCCCGGGCCGCAAGATGGCCCATGTGAACCGGGTGCTGGGCAAGGCCTAAAAACCTGTCCCTCTCCCGGCGGGAGAGGGCTTGAGCGCCTGAGAGCGCCAGCGATCAGTCTTGCGCGAAAGGGTGAGGGGTACCCCGCTCACCGTTCGACGCCAGCCCCTCACCCTTTCGGCTGGCGCATCGCTGCGCTCTGCGAGCCTCAAGCCCTCTCCCGCCGGGAGAGGGACCAGATCACCGATACCTGAGCTTCGCCAGCACATCCGTCACCCCCCGCAGCGGGGCCTCGAAGTCCTTGCCGGCCTTCCACTTCTCGAAGGTCATGACGTTCTCGATCCGGGCGGCGACAAAGGCCTCGGCCGCCTCCGGCCCGTCGAACAGCCGCATCGTCAGGGCCGGGATCAGGATCCCCGACAGGATCGCCCGCTTGGAATAGTGGTTCCAGTCCGTCGCCGTGTCCCCGGCCCAGCGCCAGACCACGTCCGCGCTCTCCCAGGCCAGCGACAGCCCCAGATCGGCATTGATCGGCAGGGCCAGGAAGGCCGCACACCGCTTGGTGGCTTCCAGATGGTCCGCCCCGGCCTCGATTCGCGCCGAGACCCCCTTCGCGATTCGCTCCCGGATCTTCAGCGTCTCCGGCGGGGTCGCCTTCAGCGCCTCCAGCGTCATCGCATCGTGTCTGCGCGACAGCAGGGCCGCCAGGTCGCGCGGGCCGTTGGGAAGCAGCAGTTCCTCGTCGCCGCGCGACAGCCCCTCGGCCTCGCAGGCCGCCCGGACCAGCCGCGAATTCCAGCCGAACGTCGGCGCACGCTGGATCGCGGCGTCCAGCACCGCCTGTTCCATGCGGTCGGCCCAATCGCCGACGGGGGCTTCGTTCGACAGGTGCGGCGCTTGGGTCATGAGCCCAGAATAGGCTTGTCGAGGCCCCGATGCGACCCCATCTGTACCCTCGCAAAACCCTACGGTTTGGGCGTCCGCGATCTGGACAGCCGCCCGCCCTTGGTGTATTCGCCCGCCTTCGCTCGGTGGGCTGTCGCCCCCGGGCTGCTATTTTATTTGTCTGCCCGTCTCCCTCACAGGACGCGGCGGGCGGCCAAAGGAGAGTTCAACCTGGTACAGATTTTCGTTCGCGATAATAACGTCGATCAAGCGCTGAAAGCCCTCAAGAAGAAGATGCAACGCGAAGGCAGCTTCCGTGAAATGAAGCGCCACGTGCACTACGAGAAGCCCTCGGAGAAGCGCGCCCGTCAGAAAGCCGAGGCCGTTCGTCGCGCCCGCAAGCTGGCCCGCAAGCGCGCTCAACGCGAAGGCCTGCTGCCGCCTCCGAAGCCCCGCGTGCCGGGTCCGGGTGCTGGTGGTCCGCGCTCCTAAGCTCTTGTTGCAAAACGAGATTTGAAAAGGCCGCTCCTCACGGAGCGGCCTTTTTGCTGTGCGTCTCCTCCCCACTGCGTGGGGAGGTGGCTCCGAGCTCTTCGCGAGGAGACGGAGGGGTTCTTGAAGCGCTTGCGGCCTCTCGCCTGACCGACCGCGGTGCGGGAGGAGCCCCTCCACCGCTTCGCGGTCCCCCTCCCCACTCCGTGGGGAGGACACGGGTGTCCTAGTTCCCGCCACCCCGGATCGCCGCGCCGAAGGCCTTCCAGCTCAGCTTCACATCGGACAGGGCGCCCGCGCGGAACGCCCGCCCGGCCAGCCAAACCATCAGCAAGGCGGTGATCGCCATCCCGGCCAAGGTCCCGACGATCTCGATCATCGGCGGGTCGCTCGGCACGCGGGCGCTCATCAGGAACGGGGTGAAGAAGGGGATCCACGACAGGATGCGGACCACCGGCGCGTCCGGCGTCTGCAGGGCCATCTGCAGCACCAGCAGCGGCACGATCAGCACCATCATGATTGGCCCCATCAGGGCCTGGGCGTCGCGCGGGGTCTCGCAGAAGGCGCCGATGGCCGCGAACAGGACCGCGTACATCAGATAGCCGCCGACCATATAGGCCAGGAAGTAGAAGATCAGGCCCTTGTTGAGCAGCACCGCGCCCACGTCGGCGGCGACGCCGGGCGCCGCCCCGATCAGGCCGAAGGCGCCCATGCCGCTCCAGACGATCAGCACCGTCAGGGTCAGCATCGCCACCCCCAGCACCTTGCCCGCCAGGATCTCGGTCGCCGAGGCCGAGGACAGCAGGACCTCCAGGATCTTGTTCGACTTCTCCTCCATCACGCTGTTGAGCAGGATGGAGGCGCCGGTGATGACCAGCGACCACAGCAGGAAGGCCGCGCCAAAGCCGACGAAGCCCGGCAGCCGGTCGCGCATCGACACCGCTCCGCCGCTGGCCGAGCGCGGCGAGAAGGCCTGGACGTCGGCGCGGAAGCGGTCGGTGGCGACCACAACGGCGGGGTCGATACCCGCCTGTTCGAACACCTGACGGCGGTTGGCGCTGCGCAGGGCGTCGCGGATGAAGTCCTCGACGGTGCGGTCCGAGGCCTTGGCGGTCCAGACGCGGGCGGCGGGCTTGCCGTCGGCGCGGGTCAGGAAGATGACGGCGTCCAGCCGTTTGTCCTTGGGCGTATCCTCGCCGAGCAGCCGGCGCACGACGGCGTCCTGGGCCGGGCCGGGCTGGGCCGCGGCGAGATCGGCTGGCGCCGGGACGATGCGGACCCGCTCCTTGGACAGGGAGGCCAGGGCGTCACGGGCGGCCTTGGAGTTGGCGGCCCCGCCCGGGGTGGCGGCATTGGCCTTCGCGGCGGCCTCGGTCGCGCGCTGCTGGCGACGGTCGGCGTCGTCGGCCATGACATCGCGCACGACGGCGGCCAGACCGGTCGCCTGGGGGCCATCCTCGATCAGCACCACCTGGCGCATCGGCTCGGACGACTTGACCAGCAGGGGGATGCCCCCGCCCAGCAGGCCGAACAGCGGCAGGGACAGCAGGGACAGCCAGAAGCCGACGGTGCGGACATAGGCCATGAACTCGCGACGGGCGATCAGCAGGGTGCGCTTCATCGGGCGGCCTCCGCGGGTTTGGAGACACTCTGGTCCTGATCCGGGTGGTCGCCGGTCAGGTCGATGAAGGCGTCGTGCAGGGTCGGTTCGCGCAGCTCGAAGCGGCGCACGTCCAGACCGGTCAGGAAGGCCGCCTTGAGCGCCTCCTGCCCCCCTGCCCCGGCCGTCAGCGCGGCGCGCAGGACGCGGGCGCCGTCACCCTCACGGGCGATCTCCACCCCGGTCACGCCCGGCAGCTTCGACACGGCGTCAGGGGCGATGTCGCCCTCCAGCTCCAGGAAGCGGCGCGAAGTCGCGCGGGCCTCGGTCACCGTACCCTCGAAGGCCTTGCGCCCCCGCGCCAGCAGCACGACCTTGTCGCACAGCCGCTCGGCGTGCTGCATCACATGGGTCGAGAACAGGACCGTCGCCCCGTCGGCGGCCAGCCCCCGGATCATCGCCTCCAGCCCCTGCTGGTTGACCGGATCCAGCCCCGAGAAGGGCTCGTCCAGGATCACGAACTCGGGCCGGTGCACGATCGAGGCGATCAACTGGACCTTCTGGGCCATCCCCTTGGACAGCTCCTTCATCTTCTTGGCCTTGGACGCGCCCAGCCCTTGCGCGTCCAGCAGCTCCTTCGCCCGACGGCGGCCCTCGGCGGTCGGCACCCCCTTCAGGGAGCCGAAGAAGGCGATGGCGTCGACCGGGGTCATCTTCTTGTAGAGGCCGCGCTCCTCCGGGAGGAAGCCGATGCGGTCGCGCACCTTGCGGCCGTTGTCCGCGCCCAGGATCTCGATGCGCCCGGTCGTCGCCGGCTGCAGGCCCAGGATCATGCGCAGGGTCGAGGTCTTGCCCGCGCCATTGGGGCCGAGGAAGCCGCAGATCTGGCCCTTGCCGACCTCGAAGCTCAGGTCCCGGACAGCCTGGAAGTCGCCGTAGCGCTTGCCCACACCGTCCAGAGTCAACGCCGCCGCCATACCGATACTCCCCCGTCGTCACTCAGAGGTAGCAAACGGCTGGGGCATGGCAACCGGAATCGGAGGCCCGACCCGGGGGTGAGACGATCAGCCCGCCTTCACCTGGAAGGTCCGGCCGATGACCTTGGTCGGATTGACCTGGGCGCCCTCGCGGCGGACCTCGAAATGCAGGTGGGGGCCGGTCGAATAGCCGGTCGAACCGACCAGGCCGATCCGCTGCCGGGGCCCGACCTCGTCGCCGCTGGCCACGTCGACCCGGCTCAGGTGGCCGTAGAGGCTGGTCAGGCCATTGGGATGGCGCATCTCGATGAAGTTGCCATAGCCGGCCGGGTCATAGCCGATGCGCAGCACCACGCCCTCGGCGGGCGCATATACGGAGGTTCCGATGGGCGCGGCGATATCCACGCCCTTGTGCATCCGCGCGCCAGGCTCGCCGCCCAGGCGGCGCATGCCGAACCTCGAGTTGATGCCGTGGCCGGGCACGGGCTCGGCGAAGGTCATGACGCGCATCACGGGCCCGGCGGGGGCGGCGACGGCGACGACCGGCGGCTTCACCGGAATAGCGGCGGCTTCGGCGACGGACTTCGGCGTGAAGGGGGCGGCGGCCATGGCCAGGCAGGCCATCAAGGCGAGGCCAGCCGACCGGCCGAGGTGAACCAGATGGGGGCGCCAGGAAGACGCAAGGGCGGGCGCAAGTCGGCGCATGGTGTCGTCGGCTCCGGCGTCGCTGCATCGAGCGGGGAGAAGTCGCACCCGCTGACCGACGGTGTCGGAACGGCGTCTGGCGGCGACCGGGGGAGCCGGGCCTTTTACGGCTTGATGGGGCGACTTTGGGGCGCCCGCGGGGTTTCATTCAGGACACGACGCCGCACCCTCCCCGGCCACGCTTCCTCGCGAAAGCTTGGCCGGAGAGGGCTTTGGACGCCTATTGCAGGGGCAGGGTCAGGGTGATCGCGCCCATATGGCTGGTCGCTTCCTGACCGAAGCGGCCGCGGTAGCCGACCTCGACCTTGACCGGACCCCAGTCTCCGTTGAGGCCCGCCGAGGCCAGGACCTGACCGCCGAACGGCTCCTCGACCTCGCGGTAGAGGACCTTGGCCGGATTGCCCTGGATGCCCACCCCGACCTCGTCGGAGTTGTCGGCCAGGCTGTCGCGATAGCCGCCCTCGGCGAAGAAGCCGAAGCCACCGGCCTCGCCTTCGGCGCGCAGCGTGATCTCGGCGCTGACGTCCTCGACCGTACGGCCCTGGTAGTCGTACTGCGCCGCGACGCCCTCTTCGTAGAAGCCGCTGACGTGGCTGGAGACCCAGGTGGCGGCGACGCGCGGCGAGATCGCCAGCCCGCCCATGTCCCACCACATCCCGCCCTGGATGCGCGCGCCCTTGGACACGCCCTCGGTCGAGCCGGTGTGGACGATCGGCGCCACCATGGTCAGCCGCTTGGTGTCATAGTCGTCGTGGGCCGCGCCCGCCGAGAGGTTGACGAAGGTCCCGCCCGAGCGCCAGCCGGCGTAGACGTCGAAGGCCAGGGTATCGACCGACGTCGTGAACCGCGCCCCGTCGATGTCGGCGTTGCGGTAGCTGCCCGCCAGACCGACCTTCCAGGTGTTGTTCCAGCCGTTCTCGACCGCGGCGCGGACGCCGTAGCCGGTGGACTTGGCCTCCCCGACCACGCCGCGCGCGTCGGAGTCGGTCTGGTCATAGGTCCCGCTCATGACGATGGACGTGCCTTCATGCCACTCCTCGCGGCCTGAAAGGCTGGCGGAGCCCTCGTCCAGGCTGTCCTCGCGATGCCGGAACCCGGTCTCGCCCATCACCGCGCTCTGGGCGCCCAGATCGCCGTAGTAGAGGTAGTCGTTGGCCAGTTTGGCGATGATCTGATGGCCCAGGGCCGTCGGGTGGACGCCGTCGAAGTAGAAGTAGCCCGGGTCGGTGCAGACCGTGACGCCGTTGTAGCAGGATGCGGTCACATTGCTGATGCCGAAGGCGCCCGGGTTGCCGGCGATGGTGTCGCCGATCTTGAACAGGTCCATCACGATGATGTTGCTGTTCGGGTTGGCCGCTGCGGTGGTGCTCAGGCTGGTCAGAAGCGCGCCGTTGAAGGTCGTCACCGCGAAGTCGGCGAGCGGCGCGGCGGCCGTGCCCCGGAACTGCGGCGTCAGGCTGAGCTTGGGCAGGTTGGTGACCAGGATGGTCCCGGCCCCGGCCGCGGCGACGCTGTTGGTGATGAAGTTGATATCGGCGGCGGCGGCGGTGGCCACCGGGGTGATCGCTCCGGTCGGGTTTGCGCTGGCGCCCGCCGTCGGCAGGGCCTGGAAGATGTTGTTGGCGCCGCCCAGGATGCTGACCAGATCGGTCGCGCCGAAGCGGCCTCCGGCTGCGGTATAGGCCTGAAGCTGGGTCCGCATGCCCGGTCCGGGCGTGGCGATGGCGTCGGTGCGCGAACCGCCATAGGCGTAGTCGATGCTGCCCGTCACCGGCGATCCCGCCGTCTGACGGCCCAGGGTGAAGCCCAGAAGCTCCACGAAGGTCGGGCCCGAAGAGAACCGGCCCTGGTAGTAGGCGGGTCCGGGCGCGGCGCCGCCGGTCACGGCCGACAGGTTGCCGTTGTCGCTCAGGCTGTCGCCGAAGACGACGAGACGGTTGTAGGTCTGGGCCGATGCGCCGGACGCGGCGGCGAGAGTCACAGCGGCGGCCAGTACGGCCAGAGCCGTACCGTGTTGATTTCGAGACATTTACTTCCTCCGTCGACCGTCAGGACGCGGTCGTTATCCGGAGAATGCTCCCGTTTGGCGCGAGCGCAAGATGTCGCTAGGGAAGCCTTGGTCGATTTAATGCAACAAACGGAAGCGCAGGGTGCCGTCCAAGGTCTTGAGGGCCTTCAGCGCCTCGGGGTCGTAGTCGCGGTCGACGTCGGTGATCACATAGCCTGTGCGCTCGTCGGTCTTCAGGTGCTGACCCAGGATGTTGAGGCCCGCGGAAGCCAGTTCGCGGTTCAGGGCGGCCATGACGCCGGGCTGGTTGCGGTGGATGTGCAGGATGCGGTGGCCGCCCGAAACCTCGGACAGCTGTACGTTGGGCAGGTTGACGCTGAAGGTCGTGTCGCCGCGGTTCAGATAGCCCAGCAGCCGCTCGGCCGCGAACTCGGCGATGGCCTCCTGGGCCTCCTCGGTGGAGCCGCCGATGTGGGGCGTCAGGATGACGTTCTTCAGACCCATCAGAGGGCTGTCGAACGGATCGGCGTTGGTGCGCGGCTCTTCAGGGAAGACGTCCAGCGCGGCCCCCGCGATGCGTCCGCCCTGAATGGCCTGAGACAGGGCGCCGATATTGACCACATGGCCGCGCGACAGGTTCAGGAAGAGCGCGCCCTCCTTCATCTGCTGCAGCTGGGCCGCGCCGATGAGGTTGGTGTTCTCCTTGCGCCCGTCGACGTGCAGGGTGACCACATCGGCCTCGGCCAGCAGGGCGTCGAGATTGCGCATCCGCCGGGCGTTGCCCAGCGCCAGCCGCTCCGACAGATCATGGAAGATGACCCGCATGCCCAGGGCCTCGGCCAGAACCGACAGCTGGGAACCGATAGCGCCGTAGCCGACGATGCCGAGCGTCTTGCCGCGCAGCTCGCGCGAGCCGTCGGCCGACTTGTTCCACTTGCCCGTATGCATGGCCGCCGACTTGTCGACGACATCGCGCATCAGGGTGATGGTCAGGCCGATGGCCAGCTCCACCACCGAGCGCGTGTTGGAGTAGGGCGCATTGAACACCGCGACGCCATGGTCGGCGCAGGCGTCCAGATCGATCTGGTTTGTGCCGATGCAGAAGGCCGCGACGGCCATCAGCCGGTCAGCCTCTTCCAGCACCCGGGCGGTGACATTGGTCTTGGAGCGGATGCCCAGGACATGGACCCCCTTGATCTTCTCGATCAGGTCATCCTCGTCGAGCGCGCCCTTCAGGGTCTCCACCGAATAGCCGGCTTCCTGCAGGCGCTCGACGGCGGCCGGATGGATGTTCTCCAGCAGCAGCATCTTGATGCGCGAGCGCGGATAGGACCAGCGGCCCGCCATGCCCTCGGCATGCAGCAGTTCGTCCATCGAGGGCGCCTCAGCGTCGGCGACGGCGACGACCTTGTCGCGGCGGGCGATCTCGGTGAAGGCGTAGAAGCGGTCGGCGGCGCCGGCCAGCTTGACCTCGGCGTCGTTCCAGCCGTCTCCGACCATGACGATGGGCCGCGCCAGACCCAGGCTGTCGATCACGCGCGGCTTGCCGTTGTCGTAGGACAGGGGGTTCTGATCGTCGACGCCCGTGACCCGGCCCTCGGCGTCATAGACCAGGTCGTTGGCCAGCACCCGGTCGGGCGCGACGCCCAGCCGCTCGGCGACGGGGGCGATGATCTCGCGGAAGCCGCCGGAGAGGATGACGATCCTGTCCGCATTCTCCTGGAAGAAGCGCAGGTTACGCCGCACCGACCAGGTGCCCTCGTCGAGGATGCGGTCAGCGAGTTGCTCGACGTGGGCGCGCGTCAGCGGCAGCAGGGCCAGACGGCGGCGCAGGGCCGTGCCGAAATCGACCTCGCCCGACATGGCCTGATCGGTCAGTTTGACGATCTCGGCCCGGATGCTGTCGGCCTCAGGGTGACCGGCGAGCGCGATGTCGGCGAGCGCCTCCAGCGTCTCGATGCGGACGAGGGTCGAATCGAAGTCGAAGACGAAGGTCGGGGTCGCGGTCATGCCGCGTTGTCTACCCGTTCATTCGCAGGCGCAGCAACGATGATTGCTAAGCTGAGAGCCTAGAATTTCGCGAACCGGCGGACCCGGCTGTCCGGACGACGGCTTTCCAGCGCCGCCGCCCCGATGGCCGCCGCGATCGTGGCCACGGCCAGAAGGGCGCCGCCTTCGCGGGCATGGTCCTTCGCATACTGGCCACCCACGTCGGCATAGCGGCGCGCGGCCTTGCCGGCGTCCTCGGCGTATCCCCGGGCGGCCTTGGCGTATTTGGCGCGCTTGTTCGGCGAAACGGCCTTCCTGCCGCGCTTGAACAGCTTGAATGCCTGATGGCGGGCGTCGTCGCCGAACTCTTCGGCGCGGTGGCCGAAGTCCTCGGCCGTGTCGGTCAGGCCGCGTGAGATGTCCTCGAACCGGTGACGCAGGGCCTCGGCGTCGATCCAGCCGCGAGGATCCAGCCGGTCGCGCAGCACCCGATACCGCGTCGGGCCGGTGCGCTGGGTCAGCAGGACCGTGGCCACGGCCGCCACCGCGACCAGGGCGACCGATCCGGCCGTGATGCCGGGATGTTTGCGGGCTTCCGCCAGGACGCTGAACTGTCGAACCATCGGATAATAGACCTCTTCATCGAGGCCGTCGTCGGACGCGTCATACAGACCATCCTCGTACGGCTCATAGTCGGAACCCCTGTCCCGCTTCAGGACAGGAGCGAACCGGGCGAAGAGTGGTTCCGCGATCCCGGGCAGGGCCGAGTAGAATGAGGCGATCAGTCGCCCTCCCCCGCCGACGGTGATCTCGCGCATCGGATGGGTGGCGCACCACAGGATGGCGTCGGCGACGACGTGGGTCGCATAGACCGGCTGGGGGATGTTGGCCGCATAGCCGGCCAGATTGCGGGCGTGGCGGTCGTAGGGCGAATCCACCGCCGCCGGCTTGACCAGACTGATCGAGATCGGGGCCCCGCCCTTGCGCGCATCGCGGATCAGCTCCATCCGCAGGGCGTTGGTGAAGCCCTTCACCGCATGTTTGGAAGCCGAATAGGCGCCGCGGATGGGCGACGGGGCGTCCGACAGGGTCGAGCCGACATTGACGATGGCTCCGCCTCCGGGGCGGCCACGCAGATGCTCAGCTGCAATCGTGGAGCCGTTGACCACGCCCCAGTAGTTGGTCTCGAACAGGCGGCGCTGGTCCTCCAGCGTCGTCTCCAGCACGCTGCCGAGGACCGAGACCCCGGCGTTGTTGATCCAGGTGTCGAAACCCCCGAACAGGCGCCGGCACTTGTCGGCCGCCTCGGCCAGGGCGTCATAGTCGGCGACGTCGGCGGCGGCCCAGGCGACGCGGGCGCCGGTCCCCTGAAGCTCTTCGCACAGCAGACGCAGATCCTTCTCGCCGCGCGCGATCAGGAAGACGCAGGCCCCGCCCCGCGCCGCGCGCCGCGCCGTCGCCAGGCCGATGCCGGACGTCGCGCCGGTGATCACGATGGACTGCCGGTTCAGCGGTTTCAGGGTGGGTTTCGCCATACTTGCCTCAACTTGCGCCCGTTCCGGAACGGCCTTCGCGAGTCCCGGGTTCCGACCTTAGATCACACGCCCCTTACCATGGCGACCTCAGGCGCCTATCTTGTCGCCCTTCCAGACCTTCGCTTACCGGACCTCTCCCCCCGTGCCCCATTCCGCGCCTGCCGCCGCCACGCCGACCGACGATCTCGCCGCCGCCTTCCAGATCGAGGGCTGGCCCGTGCGCGGCCGCCTGGTGCGCCTGGGCGAAGCCGTCGACAGCATCATCAAGGCTCACGACTATCCGGAGCCCGTCGCGGCCCTGCTGGGCGAGGCCTGCGCGCTCGCGGCCCTGGTCGGCTCCAGCCTGAAGTTCGAAGGCCGGCTGATCGTCCAGGCGCAGGGTGACGGTCCGGTCCGCTGCGTCGTCGCCGACTACGACACCTCCGGGACCCTGCGCGGCTATTGCCGGTTCGATCCGGAAGAAGTCGCCGCCGCCTCGACCGGCTTCGCCCGTCCCGGCGCCCAGACCCTGCTGGGCAAGGGCGTGTTCATCATGACCCTGGACCAGGGCCCGGACTTCGACCGTCACCAGGGCATCACCCCGATTGAGGGCGAAAGCCTGTCGCTGTGCGCCGAACACTATTTCGCCCAGTCGGAACAGGTGCCGACCAAGGTGCGTCTGGCCGTGGGTCAGGTCTCCACCGACGCCGGCACAGCCTGGCGCGCGGGCGGGGCCATGATCCAGATGGTCGCCGGCGACGCCGCGCGCGGTTCGACGGAAGAGGTCTGGGACCGCAGCCGCGCCCTGTTCCAGACCCTGGGCGACGATGAGCTGATCGATCCGACCGTCTCGCCGGAGACCCTGCTGTTCCGCCTGTTCCACGAGGACGGCGTGCGGCTGGAACAGCCCCTGGCCCTGTCGGCCCTGTGCCGCTGCTCGGCCGAGCGCATCGTCGGCGTCCTGGGCTCGTTCTCGGACGAGGAACGCGAAGGCATGATCGAGGACGACGGCAAGATCCGCGTCACCTGCGAATACTGCTCCACCGTCTATGAGCTTTCGCCCGAGGATGTGGCCGCCAAGGCGGACTAGGTCCGGATCGCGGCGTCGCACTCCACGGTCGTCTCGGCGGCGACGACACGGCGCTGCATCCGGAACGACCCGGACCAGTCGTCCTGGATCGTCCAGGTCCCGGCGATGTCGTTGCCGTCTCCCGAGACCAGACCCTCATAGTGGATCGGGTCGATGTGGCCGCCGCCCTCCGCAAACTTCGTGAAGACGAGGACCCCGCCGTCGAAATGGCCTTCGAGGACGGCGGGGATGTCCGGCGCGCCGGCGCCATTCATGACGTCCGGCTCAAGCGTGCGACCCGAGACACTGGCGCCGACCTGGGTCAGCTCGGCCTCGAACGGCGTCGGCGGGAAGCTGTCGAACGGATTGTAGATCGAGTCCGTCGGGTAGAAGTAGATCCCTGTCCAGCGGCCCGTCAGATCGACACCGGCCTCCTCCTCCGCCAGCGCCCTAGCCTTCCAGATCCAGCGAATAGCCGGCCGAGCGGACGGTGCGGATCGGGTTGGCGCTTTCGCCGACGTCCAGGGCCTTGCGCAGGCGGCCGACGTGGACGTCGACGGTGCGGGCCTCGACATAGACGTCCGAACCCCAGACGGCGTCCAGCAGCTGTTCGCGGCTGAACACCCGGCCCGGGTGGCGCATGAAATGGTCCAGCAGGCGGAACTCGGTCGGGCCGAGGTGAACCTCGGTGCCGTTGCGGCGCACGCGGTGGGCGACACGGTCGATGATGATGTCGCCATGGCCGACGCGGTCGTCGGCGAGACCCGGGCGGATCCGGCGCAGTACAGCGCGGATGCGGGCGATCAGCTCGACCATCGAGAAGGGCTTGGTCAGATAGTCGTCGGCGCCGGTATCCAGACCCCGGACGCGATCGGATTCCTCGCCGCGCGCGGTCAGCATGATGATCGGCAGGTTGCGCGTCTCGGCCCGGCCACGCAGGCGGCGGCAGACCTCGATGCCCGACACCTTGGGCAGCATCCAGTCCAGCAGGACCAGATCGGGCTGGCGCTCGTCGACCTGAACCAGGCCTTCCTCGCCGTCCGAAGCGATGACGACGTCATAGCCTTCCTTCTCCAGATTGTACTGAAGCAGGGTGGCCAGGGCGTCCTCGTCTTCCATCACCAGGATGTAGGGCTGCACGTCGGTCTCTCCGTCTGTCTTGCGGTCCGCCTGCGGGAGGTCAGGCTTCGGGCAAGGTAAGGGTATGGGTCAGGCCGGTGTCCGAGGCGCCGGGCGCGCCGCGCGGGCGCTCGCCGATCATCTCGTCGCCGGTGATCTCGTAGTGGACGGTCTCGGCGATATTGGTCGCGTGGTCGCCGATCCGTTCCAGGTTCTTGGCCATGAACAGCAGATGGGTGCAGGCGTTGATCGTCCGTGGATCGCCCATCATGTAGGTCAGCAGTTCGCGGAACAGGGCGTTGTAGTGCTCGTCGACCTCGTCGTCCGAGGCCCAGACCGCCAGGGCCCCGTCCAGCTCGCCCGAGGTATAGGCGTCCAGCACGTCGCGCAGACGCATCGAGACCAGACGGCCCATGCGCTCGATCGAGCGGGTCAGGGGCTGCATCGGCTCGGTCTCGGCGACGGCCAGGGCGCGCTTGGCGATGTTCTTGGCCAGATCGCCGGTGCGTTCCAGATCGACCGACAGCTTCATCGCCGCCAGGGTCTTGCGCAGATCCGAGGCGACCGGCTGGCGCAGGGCGATCAGGCGGATGGCCTTCTTCTCGATGTCGCGGTGCATGGCGTCGAGCTTGACGTCACGGTCGACCACGGCGCGCGCGAGAGCGATGTCGCGGCGAGCGACAGAGTCCACGGCGTCCGCGACCTGGGCCTCGGCCAGGCCGCCCATGCGGGCGACCTCGGCGGTCAGCTGGTTCAGTTCGTCGCCGTAAGCCTTGACGGTATGCGTGTTCAACCGAAGCGCCCCGTGATGTAGTCGAGGGTGCGCCGTTCGCGGGGATTCGTGAAGATTTCCTCGGTGTTCCCGTGCTCGACCAGCCGGCCCATGTGGAAGAAGGCCGTACGCTGGGACACCCGGGCCGCCTGGGCCATCGAGTGGGTGACGATGACGATGCAGAAACGCTCGCGCAGTTCGTCGATCAGCTCCTCGATCTTGGCCGTCGCGATGGGGTCCAGAGCCGAACAGGGCTCGTCCATCAGGATGACTTCGGGATTGACCGCGATGGCGCGGGCGATGACCAGACGCTGCTGCTGACCGCCCGACAGGCCGGTGCCCGCCGAGTGCAGCCGGTCGGCGACCTCGTCCCACAGGCCGGCGCGCTTCAGCGAGGCCTCGACGATGCCGTCCAGCTCGCCCTTGTTCGAGGTCAGGCCGTGAATGCGCGGGCCATAGGCCACGTTTTCATAGATGGTCTTCGGGAACGGGTTCGGCTTCTGGAACACCATCCCGACCTGGGCGCGCAGCAGCACCGGGTCGACGGCCTTCGCATTGATGTCCTGACCGTCCATGTCGATCTTGCCGGTGACGCGGCAGCTCGGGATGGTGTCGTTCATCCGGTTCATGGTGCGCAGGAAGGTCGACTTGCCACAGCCCGACGGGCCGATGAAGGCGGTGACCGTCTTGTCCGGGATGTCGAGCGAGACGTCGAACAGGGCCTGTTTGTCGCCGTAGAAGACCGAGACCTCACGCGCGGCGATCTTGGTCGGACCGGCGGGGAAGTTGGGCGCGGTGACGGTCGGGGCCTGGCTGTGCGCGCCGTGGGTCGCGACGTCGCCGCCCACTTCCGGGGCGAGCGGAGGCGCGCCGGCGGGCGTGTTGACGGTCGGATCGACCGGGCCGCCCTCATGGCCGTCGGCAGCCTTCACCGGGGACTGGAAGAAGGGGAATTTCATACGTTTACCACCGGCGTTCGAAGCGCCGGCGCAGCAGGATCGCGGCGGCGTTCATGACGATCATGAAGGCGAGAAGGACGAGGATGGCCGCGGCCGTGCGCTCGTGGAACGCCCGCTCCGAGGCGTTCTCCCAGATATAGACCAGCGACGGCAGGGCGCCCGTGGGCTCCACCGCCGAATGCGGGATGCCCGGCACGAAGCTGACCATGCCGATCAGCAGCAGGGGCGCGGTCTCGCCCAGGGCATGGGCCATGGAGATGATGGTGCCGGTCATGACGCCCGGCATGGCCAGGGGCAGGACGTGCTGGAACACCGTCTGGGTGCGGCTGGCGCCCATGGCCAGGGCGGCCTCGCGGATCGAGGGCGGCACCGCCTTCAGCGAGGAGCGGGTGGCGATGATGATGGTCGGCAGGGCCATCAGGGCCAGGACCAGACCGCCGACGAGCGGCGACGATCGCGGCAGGTGCATCCAGTTGATGAACAGGGCCACGCCCAGCAGGCCATAGACGATCGACGGCACGGCCGCGAGGTTGTTGATGTTGACCTCGATCAGGTCGCTGATCCGGTTGCGCGGCGAGAACTCTTCCAGATAGACGGCCGCGCCGATGCCGATCGGGATGGCGATCAGGGCGGTGACCAGCAGCATCAGGGCCGAGCCGACCACGGCGCCGAGAACGCCCGCCAGCTCCGGCTCGGTCGAGTCGCCATTGGTGAACAGGGCGCCGTTGAAGTGGGTGCGGACCGCGCCCGAGGCCTTCATCTGGTCCAGCCAGACGATCTGCTGGTCCGAGATGCGGCGCTGGTCCGCTGGCGTGTCGCGCGAAATCTCACCCTTGTAGAACAGGTCCGCCTCGTCCGAAGCCGGGGCCGCGATGGTCACGGTCTGGCCGATGATGTTCGGATTGTTGCGCACCATGGCGGCGGCGCGGAACTTGAGCTCCGACGAGAACAGCGAGCGCATGGCGCGGGCCTTGGTCCCCTGTTCGTCGTCCTGGACGCCCAGGCGCACCAGCTCCTGCTCGGCGACCAGCAGTTCGAAATTTGTGCCCTGCGGATAGGTCCGGTCGATCCGGGCCGGGTCCATATAGACCGGCAGGGTGATCTCGTGGGCGTAGAAGGCCGTGTGGCCCTGTTCGATGATCCGGCCGAGCAGCAGCAGCAGGAAGCCGACGGCCACCGAGACCGCCAGGACGCCGTACAGCTTGAAGCGCGCCTCTTTGGCATAGCGCTTCTTGATGCCGGCCTGCAGCTTGCTGACGCGCGCCGGATCGGCGCCGACGCCACCTTTGGAAATGGTCGCGTCAGTCATACTGTTCCCGATAGGTCTGGACGATGCGCTGGGCCACGATGTTGAGCACCAGGGTCACCAGGAACAGCGTCAGGCCGAGGCCGAAGGCGGCCAGGGTCTTGGGGCTGTTGAACTCCTGGTCGCCGGTCAGAAGGGTCACGATCTGGACGGTGACCGTAGTCACCGTATCCAGCGGATTGAGGGTCAGCTTCGCCGCCAGACCCGCCGCCATGGTCACGATCATGGTCTCGCCGATGGCGCGCGACATGGCCAGCAGCAGGGCGCCCGCGATGCCCGGCAGGGCCGCCGGCAGCAGCACCTTCTTGACCGTCTCGGACTTGGTGGCGCCCATGGCGTAGGAGCCGTCGCGCAGGGTCTGGGGCACGGAGTTGATGATGTCGTCCGACAGGGACGAGACGAAGGGGATCAGCATGATCCCCATCACCGCGCCCGCGACGAGGGCCATCTGGTTCTGCACCAGCGACAGATAGACGCCGACGTCGTTCAGCGGCGTGCCGATCAGGACATCGCCGATAGAGTTGAAGAAGACCCGCAGCGCCGGCCCTACCGTCAGGGCGGCGAAGAAGCCGTAAACCACGGTCGGGACGCCCGCGAGGATTTCCAGCACCGGCTTGACCACGGCGCGCGAGGCGCGGCTGGCGTATTCCGACAGATAGATGGCCGAGAACAGACCGACCGGCGCGGCGACGCACATGGCGATGATCATGATCAGGAAGGTGCCGGCGAACAGGGGCACGGCCCCGAAGGCGCCGGACGAGCCCACCTGATCGGCGCGGATGGCGATCTGGGGCGACCATTTCGTCCCGAACAGGAACTCGGTCACCGGCACCGACTGGAAGAAGCGCAGGCTGTCCCACAGCAGGGAGAAGACGATGCCGATGGTGGTCAGGACGGCCACGGCCGAACAGGCGAACAGCAGGGCCCCGATCCAGTCCTCGACCCGGTTGCGGGCGCGCAGGTCCGGCCGGATGCGCATGAAGACGAACAGGCCGCCCAGGACGGCGGCGATCAGGGCGGCGATCCCCGTGCCGATGGACAGGGTTGTGCGAATCTCGGCGGCGCGGCGCCCCTGAACGGTCAGTTGTTCCGCCAGGGGGGCGGGCCAGATCTGCTGCGAAGGCTGGCCGGCGCCGACGAGATAGGCGTCCGAGAAGAAGGCCTCGCGGCGGAAGGGCTCCAGCTGCTCGACTTCGGGCGAGGCGCCGGCCACCAGGGTTTGGTGCGCGATGCCGTCAGCGAAGATCCCGGCCAGGATCAGAACCAGCAGAGAAGGCGCACCGACCCAGATGAGCGCGTAGAGGCCGTGTTGGGCGGGGCGCGAGTGGGCCTTGACGCCCCCCGCGCGCAGTTGGGCCGTGGCGCGCCGCACCGCCAGCCCGCGTCCGCCGATAAAGGCGAGCGCCGACAGGGCGATTACCACCAGAAGGAAGAACCAGATCATCGAGGTCCGAACAGAATCGCGAGGGTTTCAGAGCCCGGCGGGGGGCCGGCTCGGTGAGGCGGGAAACTGCCTGTTATTGGCGAGCGGATTACGACTGATCCGTGACACTTCTGTAACGGCGCAGGTCCGCCCGTTTCCGGCCGGTTTCAGATGGCGTCCGAGGTCTCGGAGCGGATCGCCGACATCGGGAAATAGGCGCTGAACGCCGCGCCTTCGCCGGGGGCGCTGACCACCGTCAAACCCCCGCGGTGGCGGTTGACGATGTGTTTGACGATGGCGAGGCCCAGGCCGGTGCCGGGGCGCTCTCCCCCGCTCTTCTGGCCCTCTACCCGGTAGAAGCGCTCGGTCAGGCGCGGCAAATGCTCGCGGGCGATGCCCGGACCGTGATCGCGCACAGTGACGGCCGCGTAGAGGACGCCCGCCTCGCGGTCAGGCGTCAGAAGCGGCAGGCGCGTCAGCCCGTCGGTGCGCGGTCCAGGGGCGGCGTCGATATGAAGGTCGCGGCGAATGACGATCTCCACCGCCTGCCCCGCCATCGAATATTTGATGCCGTTGTCGACGAGGTTCTGGATCACCTGGATGATCTCGTCGCGGTCGCCGTCAATGTTGATCTTGCCGCCCTCCGACTGGAGCGTGACGATCACGCCCCGCTCCTGGGACAGGACGCTGATGGCGTCGACGACGTCCGAGGCCGCCCGCGCCAGATCGACGCGCCCCGACGGCGGAATGTGCTCGTTCAGCTCGATCCGGCTCAGCGACAGGAGGTCGGCGACCAGTCGGCTCATCCGTTCGGCCTGGGTGGCCATGATGTCGAGGAAGCGGTCGCGGGCCACGGCGTCGTCGCGCGCATGCCCCTTCAGCGTCTCGATGAAGCCGCTCAGCGAGGCCAGGGGCGTACGCAGCTCGTGACTGGCGTTGGCCAGGAAGTCGACGCGCATCAGCTCCATGCGCCGTACGTCGGTCTCGTCTCGAAGGGCCAGGATGGCCAGCGGGGCCTCGCGCGGCGACGGCAGCGGCCGGACCCAGGCCCGCCAGTGCCGCGCCCGGGCGCCGCCGGCGGAATAGTCGGTGGTCTTGGTGACTTCGCCGAACAGGGCCTCGTCGACCGCCTCCAGCACGCCCGGATCGCGCATGGCTGAAACCAGCAACGCGCCCTCGCGCGGGATCCGCAACAGGTCGCGCGCGGCGGCATTGGCCATGACGATGCGGCGGCCGGCGATGTCGTCGGCCTCTCCCCCGCTGATGATCAGGACCGGATCGCTGAGGGCCTCGAACACATTGTCCAGCAGGGGCGCGGCCGCCGTGATCGAGGTCGGCGCGACCACCGCCCCGGGCAGGACCTGCCCTGCCGGTCCGCCTGCCGGCCGGCTGGCGAACCAGGTGGCCGCCGCGACCAGCAGCGCCAGACCGATCAGCCAGGGCGCCAGTTCGGTGCGGAAGGCCGCGAAGATCAGAATGACCACCACCGCCAGACCGCCGGTCGTCCCGGCCGTCCACAGCCGCGACGACGCCATGGGCGCGACGGGCGAAGGCGACGGATCGAAAGCCATGGGTGAATCGTCTCGCGGCGGCGGTGAGTCAGATCGAGCGGTTGATTCGTCGAGTCCTAGCATCGTCCTGACACGTCCGGATGACGACGGTCGTCACATCAAGGAAAATGAACGCCTCGGGCCAAAAAGCGTGGCCTTTGGGGCGGTTTCTTTACCTGTTTCGCCGACGATGCACCCACTGAAGGGGGATTCCGAACCGGTGCATCGCATCATCTACTGCCTGACGACCCAACACGACTGGCGCTTCGTGCTGCTGGCGGCGGTGGTGTGCGCGGGCGGTATCGCGACGGCGATCACCCTGGTCGGCCTGGGCCGATCCGCCGAGCGGCAGGCACGCCGCCTGTACAAGCTTTCGGGCGCGCTGGTCCTGGCCCTGTCGATCTGGACGACGCATTTCGTCGCCATGGTCGGCTACAATCCCGGTTTCGCCGTCCGCTACGACCCGGCAGGCACGCTCTTTTCCCTGCTGATCGCCGTCATCGGCCTGTCGGCCTGCGTGGTCCTGGGCCGCGGCGGCGTTGACCGGGGCCGGCGCATCATCGGCGCTGTGACCGGCGCCTCGTCGGTCGCCGCCATGCATTATGTCGGCGTCGCCGCCGTCACCTTCGAAGGCGCACGGTTCGTGCATCATCCCGCGATCGCCGCCGTGTCCGTGCTCATCAGCCTCGGGTTCGGCGTGCTGGCGGGCGTGCCTGCGCAGACGACCTCGCGCTGGCGGCTGCCGCTGGTCACCTTCTTTGCGCTGATGAGCGTCTGCGTCCTGCATTTCGGCTCCATGGCGGCCATCGACATCGTGCCCGACCCCAGCGTGGTCCTGGCCGGCGGCATGGGCGAGACCGGCCTGCTGTTCTGGCTGGCGACCGGCGTCGCCGTGATCATCGCCATGGCGGCCTTCGTGGTCGGCGTCGCCTCCTGGTCGCGCAACAACGCCCTGGCCCAGATCCGCGAGGCGGTCGACGCCATGCCGGACGGCCTGGCCTTCTTCGACGCCGACGAGCGGCTGGTGGTCTGGAACGCCCGCTACGCCGAGGTGAACCCCGAGATCGCCGCGGCCCTGACGGTCGGCATGTCCTTCGAGAAGATCATCCGCATCGGCGTCGCCGCCGGCCGTTATACCGAGGCCGCCGGTAATGAAGAGGCCTGGATCGCCGAACGTCTGGCCGCGCGCAAGGCCCTGTCCTGCACCCTGGAACAGCACGTCGAGGACGACCGCTGGCTGCGCGTTCAGGATCGCCGCACCGCCGCTGGCGGCATGGTCACGGTCTGCAACGACATCACCGACCTGAAGCGCGACGCCCGCGCCCTGGCCGAGGCCCGCGACGCCGCCGAGGCCGCCAACCGCGCCAAGTCCGAATTCCTGGCCAATATGAGCCATGAGATCCGCACGCCCCTGAACGGCGTCATCGGCCTGACCCAGGCCCTCGCCCGCACCGAGCTGACGGCGGAACAGACCGAGATGCTGGAGCTGATCCAGTCGTCGGGCCACACCCTGCAGACCCTGCTCAGCGACATCCTGGATCTGGCCCGTGTCGAATCCGGCCGCATGGACATCGCCGACGAGCCGTTCGACCTGGGCCGCGCCGTTCGTGAAGCCGCCCAGCTCTACGCCGCGAGCGCCGCTGAAAAGGGACTCTCCTTCTTCGTCGACATCGAGCCCGAGGCGGCCGCCTGGGTCCGGGGCGACGTCGTCCGCGTCAAGCAGGTGCTGACCAATCTGGTCTCCAACGCCGTGAAATTCACCGACCAGGGCTTCGTCAGCCTGACCGCCTGCCGCGGCCAGCGCGCCGACGGCTCGGCCATGCTGCGCTTCACCGTGGAGGACACTGGAGTGGGCTTCGACGCAGAGGCCCGCGACCGCCTGTTCACCCGTTTCGAACAGGCGGACGGCACGATCACGCGCCGCTTCGGCGGCACCGGTCTGGGCCTGGCCATCTGCCGCCAGCTGGCCGAAATGATGGGCGGTGATCTGGATTGCGAGAGCGAGCCCGGCGGCGGTTCGGCCTTCATCCTGACCCTGCCCCTGATCGAGGCGCAGGAGCCCGCCGCTTCGGTGGAGGCCGAGCCCGACGCCGACGATCTTGAACCGCATCGGATCCGCGTGCTTCTGGCCGACGACCACCCGACCAACCGCCGCGTCGTCGAACTGATCCTGGCCCAGGCCGCTGTCGACATGACCTCGGTCGAGGACGGCGCACAGGCGCTCGCGGCCTATCGCGACGGCGGCTACGACCTGGTGCTGATGGACATGCAGATGCCAGTCATGGACGGGCTGACCGCGACGCGCGAGATCCGCCTGCACGAGACGGCCATGGGTCTGAACCGGACGCCGATCGTGATGCTCACCGCCAACGCCCTGGCCGAGCATGTCGCCGCGGGCCAGGCCGCCGGCGCCGACCGCCACCTGGCCAAGCCGTTCAACGCGGCCGAACTGCTGGAAATGGTCTACGACCTGGGCGAACAGCAAAGGGCGCTGGCGGCCTAGGCCGGCCGAACGCCCTCGCCTGCCCGCCTATTCGTAGCCGTGGGCCGCCTCGTTGATGACCTGCGAGGGCATGTTCGAGAAGTCGACGCTGATCGGGCTGGAAGCCTTGGCCAGCTTGGACTGGAAGGTCTTGATCACATGCTCCAGACGGCGGCGCGTCTCCTCGGCGCCCGTCGCGGACGGATCGAGGTCCAGCGGGGCCAGACAGAAGTCGATGATGGCCTGGGGGCGGCTGAGCGGTTCCATGGCGGGTCTCCTTTGCGGCAGCGGAAGGCCCGCCGCCCTGACCTGACATCAACACGCCGGAAGTCATATTGATACCGCCTCACGGGCCAACGCGAAGTCATCTTGTCATGATGTGACACTTGCCTTTCAGTCACGATGTGACATCCTTCGCGGATGGACGCCGCCGTCGATCACAAGCTCTTCCTCGGCGGCCGGCTGAAGCGGCTGCGGCGCGAGCTCGCCCTGACCCAGACGGCCATGGCCGCCGACCTTGGTGTCTCCCCCAGCTATCTGAACCATATCGAGCGCAACCAGAGGCCCGTCTCGGCCCAGCTGCTGCTGCGGCTGGCCGACACCTATGACGTCGATCTGCGCCGGCTGAACGCCCCGGCCGGCCATGCCTCGGAAGCCGAACTGACCGAGCTTCTGACCGATCCCCTGTTCCAGGGCCTCAGCGTGCCGCGCCATGAGATCCTGCAGCTGGCCGACGAGGCGCCCGCCGCCGCCGACGCCATGCTGCGGCTCTATCGCGCCTTCGCCGACCGCCGCGCCCGCGATCGCATCGAGGCCGAGCGCGGCGGCGCAGGGCTTGAGGACACCCCCGCCGACCGGGTCCGCGACTGGATCCAGTCCCGCCAGAACCACTTTCCGGAGCTGGATACGCTGGGCGAGGCCCTGCACGCCGCCCTGACCGCCAATGCGACCGGCGACAGCGTCGAGATCCTGGCCCGCGCCCGTCTGGCCGAGCGGCACAATCTGACGGTCAAGGTCATGCCCGCCGAGGTCATGGTCGAATGGACCCGCCGCTTCGACCCGCACCGTCGTCGGCTGCTGGTGTCCGAGACCCTGGGCCCCGCCTCGCGCGCCTTCGCCGTCGTCTATCAGCTGGTTCTGGCCGAGCATGAGGTCGAGCTGGCAAGCGTGGCCGACGCCGCCGACATGCCCGACGCCGTCAGCCGCGACCTTCTGAAGGTCTCCCTGACCAACACCCTGACCGCCGCCGTCCTGATGCCCTACGGCCCGTTCCAGCGGGCGGCGGAGGAGACCGGCTATGATCTCGCGCGGCTGCAGGCGCGCTTCGGCGTCAGCTTCGAACAGGCGGCGCACCGGCTGACGACCCTGTCGCGCCTGACGGCTCGCGGCGTGCCCTTCTTCCTGATGCGCGTGGATCAGGCGGGCAATATCTCGAAACGCTATGCGGCGGCGGGCTTTCCCTTCTCGCGCTTCGGCGGCGCCTGCCCGCGCTGGCGGCTGCACTCGGCGTTCCGCACGCCGGGCCGGATCATCACCCAGATCATCGAAACCCCGCCCCAGGACGGCAAACCCGGCGGCCGCTGGTTCACCCTGGCCCGCACTGTGGATCGTCAGGGGCACGACGCCTTCTCCGAGGGCGCCGACCTCGCCGTCGGCCTGGGCTGCGAACTGCGCCACGCCCACCGACTGATCTACGCCCGGGGCCTGGACCTTCAGAACCCCGAGGTCACCCCCATCGGCCCGGCCTGCCGCCTGTGCCACCGCCACCCCTGCGCCGAACGCGCCGCCCCGCCCGTCGATCGCCCCCTGACAGTGGACGACTGGTCCAAGTCGGTCAGCCCCTATCCGTTCTCCGGGGCCTGATCGCCAACCTCCGGTTGCTGGATGAGCGACCCCACATCTGCTAGTCATTCGGCATGAACCGCGCCTTGACCGTCACCCTCAGCGACGATCTCCTGCGACGCCTGACCGTCGCGGCCGAGGCCGCCGGCCTGTCGGTCGAGGCCTTCGCAGCGATGGTTCTGGAAACCGCTCTTGCTCCGGATGGAATGGCCGAAGAGGCCGCCGCCTTCCAGGGCGCCCACGACTGGACTGAGGCCGACCGACGCCTGGCGGACTATGACCGGACGGGTGAGTCCGTGGACGCGAAGTCGGCTCTGGATGTCTTTGTCGCCGCAGTCGACGCGGACGCCGCCGGGCGGTGAGCCGTCCTGTCCGGCTTGAAGCCAGGGCCGAACGCGACCTCGAACGCTTGCGCGACTTTCTGAAAGCCTTCTCGCCGGAGGTCGCTCGACGCGGCGCGCGCATCATTCGAACGGGCATCCTCGGTCTGGACCAGTTTCCGGACAGAGGCGCGTCGATCGGCGGTGGGCGCCGCGAACTCTACCTGCCTTTCGGAGACAGCGGCTATGTCATCCAGTACCGCGTCGATCCCGATGCCATCATCATCGCCCGCATCTTCCACATGCGCGAGGACCGTTGAGCCTCAGCTCAGCACGATCTTCCCGCCCACCATCTGATACGCCACGCCCGTCCGATCAAACAGGCGACCGATCGGGACGGTCGGGTCGGCGACGCCCTGATCCAGCATCTGTTCGATGCTGAGCCGCAGGGATGGATCGCGGGCGGCGCGGGTCAGGCCGGTCAGCCATTCCTCGCGGGTCAGGATGCCGTCCTCGCCGAAGTCGCGCTGGAAGTCGGCGACGACGTCGATGAAGTCGCCGCCGCCGCGCCGGGCCTTGCGCGCCGCCTCATAGGCCATGCTCCAGACCGCGCCGCAGGCATAGTAGGCGCGGTTGTCGCCCCGCTCTCCGGCCGTGGCGATGGGCTTGCCGGCCGCCAGCCGCACGCAGTCGTCGACCTCGCGCTGCAACTCGGCGCGGGCGTCATAGGTCGGGTCGATGGACTGGATGGCGCGCACGGCCATCAGGTCAGCGCCGCCCTCGGTGATCCAGGCCTCGCGCGCGAACTGATACTTGAGCCCGTTGGAGCCCAGCCAGAAGTGGGCGCTCTCATGGCCGATGAACCAGCGAGCGCGCGACAGGGCGGCGGCGTCGGGGTCCAGCACTCCCTCCCCTTCGAAATTCATAGAGATCAGCCCGGGCAGGACGCTGCCGCCCATGCTGGAGACATGTTCGGTCGGGCCCGTCCAGCTGACCATCAGGGTCGGGAGACCGCCCCGGCTCTCGCCCAGCCGCTTTTCATAGACACTCATGACCTGTGGGGTGAACCGGCCCAGTTCCTCGCCCAGCCAGTGCGGCAGGCCGGGATCGATGACCGTGGTCACGCCGGGGCTCTGGCGGATGCTGGCCTCGCCGAACAGGACATAGGTATCGGCCTTGGCCGCGACGGGGGCGTCCACCCGCTCGCCCTTGAACAGGACCGGACCAGCCTTGTCCTGCCAGCGCACCTCGGCCGGGTCGCTGTTGGGCAGGTCGACGCCGTTGAGGTCCAGCGGCAGCGCCCGGGCGGCCTCGACCGAGCCCATGGGCATGACGTCGAACTGGCCGGAATAGAGGGCGACCGTGCCGTCGGTGAAGATCAGGGCCGGATCGTAGTCGGCCTCCAGATCCCCGGCGCGCGGATGCATGACGATACGGACCTCGCGCGGCACCGGGCCGCCATTCGCCATGCGCAGGACGTCGTACCGCCCCTGACGCTCGAGCACGACGCCCGGCGTCTCTACCGACCACCATTGCGGCCGCCAGGGCTGGCGGCCGACGCGCAGCAGGGCCGAGCGCTGGAAGACCCAGACCGGCGCGCTGTCATTGAACTGATAGTCGACCGTCCAGCGGTCTCCGTCGCGCAGCACCGAGGCCTTCACGGGTCCAGTGATCACGCCCTGAACGGTGGGCGCGGACACGGGCTCGGCCGCGGCGCAGCCGGCGGTCAGCAGGGTGAAAGCGACGAGAGCGGCGATGGATCGCATGGGGCCTCCGAGGTCGAAATCGCGGATACCGGCGCGCTGGCGAACCGTCACCTTAAGCTTTGCTCATCCCCGGGGCCGAAACGCGACGGCTGATCAGGGCGCGGCTTCCAAAGCCCGTTGGGCCGCCGCGAGTTCCCCGGCCATGGTCGCCTTCAGCCGCTGCGGCCCGACGATCGTGACCTGCTCGCCCCACGTGAACAGGTGCCAGGCCAGTTCGCGCATGCCCGAGGCGCGGAAGCGGACGATGACGCCGCCGTCCGGCAGGTCCTCGATCGTCTGGGTAGGATGCCAGCGCCAGGCCCGGGCCTCGGCGGCGCCCAGGGCCGAGACGTGCAGCACCACCTCCTCGATCTCGTCCTGATAGATGCCGAAGGACTGGCTGGCGAAGACGGCCAGGTCGAAGTCGGCGGGCGGCGGGGCCACGCCGTCCTGCGCCTCCACCGCGCTCATCCGGTCCAGACGGAAGGTCTGGATGCGGCCGCTCTCCCGGTCCGCCGCGACCAGATAGTTGGCGCGGCCGAACATGACGCCGCACGGGGCGACGCTGCGTCGGCGCGGCTCGGCGCCCGGTCGGGCATAGGTAAAGCCCAGCGGCTGCTGCGCCAGCACCGCCCCGCGAATGGTCGCCAGAACGGCCTCGTCCGCCGAGGGACGCGGCCCGGCCTGAACCGCGATGGTCTCGGCCCGGACCAGGGCCTCAAGATCAGGTGCCAGCCGGTTCAGGGTCGTCGAGCGCATGGCCGACTTGAGCTTGCGTTCCAGGCTCTCCAGCGCCACCGCCCGGCCCGCCTCCCCTGTCGCCCTCAGCCCCTGCGCCGCCTTGGTCAGCTCGACCAGCTCGGTCGTGGTCGGAGCCTGTTCGAACGCCGACAAGCCGCCGCGGATGCGCCAGCGCTTGGTCGGCGGGTCGCTGACCTCCTCCACGGCCGGGAACAGCATCAGGACGGCGTCGCGCAGCCGCTCGGCCGTGCGCCGCCCGACGCGGCTCTCGCGCGCCATCTCGTCCAGCGTCAACCCCTCGGCCGAAGCGGCCATGCGCCGGGCCAGTTCGATGACCATCATCGCCTTGTCGTGTCGCATCGCGGGCCTCCTGAACGATACGTCCGATTTTGGCGCAACGCCGTCGCATTGTCCATCATCGGCAAGACACCGCCCCTCAGACACCGCCTCAGGCAACGCTCAAAGGAAACGACCATGGCCCGCTTCGCTCCCCACGCTTCCGTCAACGCCAGCCGCTACATGATCGTCCCGTGCGAGGCCGAGGGCTGCGGCGACCTAGCCATCATCTGGGATCGTCTGGAAGAACAGGTCATCGACGTCATCTCCGCCTCGGCCAGCGCCCGCTACTCCGAGGAAGACGCGATGTGGGACGAGGCGCGCAGCTTCTCGGAAGCCACCGACGACAGCCTGCTGTGGCGGATGGCGGCCTGAGGACGGTTGCCTCGGGCGGCGGACGTCCCCACTGTTGAGGACATGAACGCCCCCTTCAAGACGCCCCCCGCCCCTTCGACCGAAGCCCCGCTGTGGGATTTGTCGGACCTCTATTCCTCGCGGCAGGACGCGCGCATCGCCGCCGACCTCGACAAGGGTCGGGCCGCAGTGGCGGAGTTGAACGCCCTGCAGGGGACGCTGATCGCGGCCCGGACGGAGCCCAGGGCCCTGGGCGGCCTGCTGGACAAGGCCATCGGCCTCTATGAGCGGGCGACCGATGCGCTGGGCGGTCTGGGCGCCTACGCCTTCCTCGCCGCCTCGACCGCGCGCGACGACGCCGAGGCCAACGGCTTCGAGGCCGATATCCGCGAGAAGATGACCGCCATCGCCACCCCCACGGTCTGGCTGACGCTGGAGATCAACCAGCTGGAGGACGCCGAAATCGAGGCCGCCCTGCTGGCCGACGAGGGCGCGGCCAATTGGCGGCCCTGGCTGCGGCGGGTGCGGGCGATGAAGCCGCACGAGCTGTCGCAGGAGCTGGAGACCTATCTGGCCGAACACGGCCCGATCTCCGCCCAGTGGAGCCGACTGTTCGACGAAACCCTCGCCGCCCTTCGGGCTGATGTCGGCAAGGAGAAGCTGACCCTGGCCGAGGCCCTGAACCGGCTGTCCGATCCCAAGGCGGCGAAGCGCAAGGCGGCGGCGGAAGGCCTGAGCGAGGCGCTCGGGGCCCGCACCTCCACCATGGCCCTGGTCATGAACACCATCGCCGCCGACAAGGCGCTGGAGGACAAGTGGCGCGGCTTCAAACGCCCCGCCGACGCCCGCCACCTGGCCAATGAGGTCCACGGCGAGGCGGTCGACGCCATGGCCGAGGCCGTCGCCGCCGCCTATCCGAAGCTGTCGCACCGCTATTACGCCCTGAAGGCCAAGGCGATGGGCAAGACGGCGCTGGACCAGTGGGACCGCAACGCCCCGCTCGATACCTCAGCCCCGCGCGGCTTCGACTGGCTGCAGGGCAAGGCCATGGTGCTGGACAGCTTCGGCGATCTCGGTCCCGAGTTCGCCGACCGGGCCAATCGCTTCTTCGACAATCCGTGGATCGACGGCCGCGCCCGGCCCGGCAAGCAGTCGGGCGCCTATGCCCACCCGGTCACCGCCGACCGCCACCCCTATGTCTTCCTCAACTGGATGGGCGAGCGGCGCGACGTCCTGACCCTGGCGCACGAGTTGGGCCACGGCATCCACCAGACCCTGGCCGCCGACAAGGGCACGCTGCTGGCCGACACGCCCCTCACCCTGGCCGAGACCGCGTCGATCTTCGCCGAGGGCCTGACCTTCGACCGGCTGCTGGCGACCGCCCCGAAAGCCGAGCAGCGCGGCCTGCTGGCCGGGCGGATCGAGGACGGGCTGAACACCGTGGTCCGCCAGATCGCCTTCCACCGCTTCGAGACCCGCTTCCACGACGAGCGCGCCTCGGGCGAGGTCCCGGCCGAACGCATCGGCCAGATCTGGCTGGAGGAGATGGGCGCCTCACTGGGTCCGGCCGTGACCCTGAACCCCGGCTATGAGCACTGGTGGTCCTACGTCAGCCACTTCGTCCACTCGCCCTTCTACGTCTATGCCTATGCCTTCGGCGACCTGCTGGTGGCGGCCCTGATGGAGACCCGGCGCAAGGACCCGGCCGCCTTCACGCCCCTGTACCGCGAGCTCCTCGCCGGCGGCGGGACCCGGACCTATGACGAGGCGCTGAAACCCTTCGGCCTCAACCCCCGCGACCCGGCCTTCTGGACTATCGGCTGCGGCCGATTGGAGCGGCTGGTGGATCAGTTCGAGGCGACGTTCTGACCTTCAGCCCGCGTGGCGAGACTGTGGCTTGAGCCCGGCGCAAGCCGCGCTATAAGTCGAAAACCACCGACTCTTCCGGACGCAGACCTCATGGCCGACCCGCACCACGACGCCCACGGCGCTGACGACTATCAGCACGGCAGCATGGCCATCGGCGAACAGGCCGCGACCTGGAAGCTGGTCCAGGCCATGTTCAGCTGGGGCTCGCTGGGCATCGCGGCCCTGCTGCTGGCCCTGGTCATGGCCTTCCGTCCGGGCGGCAACATCCTGGTCGGCCTGGTTCTCGGCGTGATCCTGTTCGCCGTCGGCGCCTTCTGGCTGAAGTCGGGTTCGAAGTCGGCCCACTGAGGCTGCCCCGACCGGCAAGTCCTGCCGGTCAAATCGGGTTTCGCGCACGCCTTTCGCTTGCGAACGGCCTTTTGGCGCTTTGACGGACCAATCCATTCCAGCCTAACGTGATTTCCAAGAACAAGACTTGGGGAGATTCGTTTGGCCGTCGCCATCGCCGTGACCCGCGAACGCCGTGAAGGCGAAACGCGCTGCGCCGTCACACCCGAGACCGTGAAGAAATTCGTCGCCCTGGGCGCGACCGTGACCGTCGAGGCGGGCACGGGCGCCGGGTCGTCCTTCCCTGACGCCGAATATGTCGCCGCCGGCGCGACCGTGAAGCCCGACACCCGCGCGGTGCTGGAAGGCGCTGACATCCTGCTCAAGGTGCGCGGCCCGACCGCGCAGGAGATCAGCGCCCTCAAGCCCGGCGCGATCGTGGTCGCCCTGCTGGACGCCTACCGCGAGAAGGACACCGTCGCGGCCCTCGCCGGCGCCGGCTCCACCGCCTTCGCCATGGAGTTCGTGCCCCGCATCACCCGGGCCCAGGTCATGGACGCCCTGTCGTCACAGGCCAACCTCGCCGGCTATCGCGCGGTGATCGAGGCGGCGGCCGCCTATGGGCGCGGCTTCCCGATGATGATGACGGCGGCGGGCACGGTCGCCCCGGCCAAGGTCTTCGTCATGGGCGTCGGCGTGGCAGGCCTGCAGGCCATCGCCACCGCGCGTCGTCTCGGCGCCGTCGTCACCGCCACCGACGTCCGCCCCGCGACCAAGGAACAGGTCGAGTCGCTGGGCGCGAAATTCCTCGCCGTCGAGGACGAGGAGTTCAGGAACGCCCAGACGGCCGGCGGCTACGCCAAGCCCATGTCGGCGGAGTATCAGGCCAAACAGGCGGTCCTCGTCGGCGAACACATCCGGAAGCAGGACATCGTCATCACCACGGCCCTGATCCCCGGCCGCGCGGCGCCGGTGCTGGTCACCGCCGAACAGGTGGGCACGATGAAGCCGGGCTCGGTCCTGATCGATCTGGCCGTCGAGGCCGGCGGTAATGTCGAGGGCGCCAGGGTCGGCGAGACCGTGGTCACCCCCAACGGAGCCCAGATCGTCGGCATCGCCAACCTGCCCGGCCGCATCGCCTCGGACGCCTCCAGCCTCTACGCCAAGAACCTGGTGGCCTTCGTCGGCCTGTTCCTCAAGGACGGCGCGGTCGGCCTTGATCTGGACGACGAAATCCTCAGCGCGGCCGTCGTCACCAACGGCGGCGCCGTGGTGCATGAAGGCGTGCGGGGATGATCTCGGACCGCCTCAGGAAGGCGCTCACCCTGTTCGCCAATGTCGTGCTCGTCGGCGGCCCTGTCTTCGGGATCGTTGTGCTCACGTTCGGCTCCGCCATGGACCAGTCGGGCAAAGCCTTCGGGCGCGCCCTGCTGAATGTCTTCCCCATGATCTTCTCCAGCGTGTTCTGCGGTGGAGCCCTGCGAGTCCTGCTCAGCATCGACGCCCGCCTCGAACAAAGGACCTGAATATGGAACACGTCGATCCCACCGTCTTCCGACTGGCCATCTTCGTGCTGGCGATCTTCGTCGGCTATTATGTGGTCTGGTCGGTGACTCCGGCCCTGCACACGCCGCTGATGGCCGTGACCAACGCCATTTCCAGCGTCATCGTCGTCGGCGGCCTGATCGCGGCGGCGGCGACCGCCGGCGACACCGGAGCCACGCCCTGGATCGCCAAGGGCGCGGGCGTCGCGGCCGTGACCCTGGCCAGCGTCAACATCTTCGGCGGCTTCATGGTCACGCGGCGAATGCTGGCCATGTACAAAAAGAAGGAACGGCCCGCGAAACCGGCGGAGGCGAAAGCCTGATGACGCCCGCGAACATCGCCATGATGATCGTGATCCCGGCTGTCCTTCTGGGCGCCCTGGCCTTCGTCCTGTCCAGCGGACGGATGTCGCGTCCGTTGCGACGGCGGGTCGAGCTGTTCCTGATGGCCATCCTGTTCCCCGCCTTTCTGGCCTTCTGGGGCTGGCAGGCGCTGGAGGCCGCGCAGGACGGGCACAAGCCGCTGTTGATCACCCTTCTGATCGTGACCATCGCCGCCGTCGCCTGGAGCGGCGTGAGCACCTTCCGCAAATGGCGGCGGGCCGACTGAAATGCCCATCAGCCCCGCACATCTGGCTGTTCTGGTCTCGTGGCTCGCCACGGGGCTGGGACTGGGCCTGTGGGCGTGGAGCTTCTTCCGAGAACCCAACGCCATCCGCAAGTTGCGCTTTCTGGACTGCGGCGTGGTGCTGATCTTCTCGGCCGTTCTGGTGCGAATCGTGGCCCAGGAGCGGCCGATGAACGCCATCGACTGGACCCTGGTCTTCCTCTCGCCCCTGTTCATCGTCGCCGCCCTGTGGCGGCTGGCGCGGACGGCCTGCCCGGGGGACTACGAGTGATGGAGGTCATTCTCGCCTTCCTCATCATGCCCGTGCTCGGTGTGATCGGCGCCGCCCTGATGTTCGCCGGCGGCGACGTACGGCGCACGGCCGGGTCAACGCGCCTTCTGACCATCGCGGGCCGCATCATGACGGGATTGCTGGTCGTCGGCTGCCTCGGACTGTTCTGGATCGCGCGCGGCAGCCTCAAGGAATTTCACCTCGCCCTGTCGATCGTGGGCTTCCTCATGGTTCTGTCGGGCAAGACCGTCTTCCAGCGCGCGCCGCGTGTGGTTCTGTCCGGCCTGTCCCTGGGCGGCATCGCTCTCTTCGCCGCATCTCTGGCCCTGAAGGCCTTCGACGAAGGCGGGTGGATGGGCGTCGCACGGGGGACGGGGTGGGTCGCCCTCTTCCTTGGCGGCGGTGTCGCCCTCGGCTACGCCCTGCGCCTTTTCGACAAGCGTCGCAAACGCCAGGACGCCGATCTCGACTCCGTGAAGGAGACGGCGAGATCATGAACCTCTCCGCCATAGTCCTGGCCTGTCTGGCGGCCTGCGTCCTGTCCGCCCTGCTGGCGGCGTCTTCGCGGGCCCAGGACGCCCGCCCCCCGGCCGTGTTGCCGACCGATGTGCCAGGACCGCCGTTCGAGGGTCTGCGCTGGTCGGTCGCCGCGCCCGCCGGAACCGGCTGGAGGCTGGCCTGCCGATTCCGCCCCCTCACCTACCGGGCCAGCCCGTACGACCTGCACCACTGGGCCAACGGCTTCACGATGACCGGGCGCGGCCCGGATCAGGGGCGGTTGCCCGGCCCGGACGGCCGCTGCGTCCTGACCCTGACCGACGGACCGGGCCCGATCGGTCTAGGCCTGGCCCGCGAGGGGACACGCACCGTCTCCGCGGGCACCAACGACCCGGCGCGACCGGCGCGGGCGACGGTGTTCTGATGATCCAGCTTCAAGCGACACGACCAACAAGAGACTTCGGGGGGACGCGATGAACGCATCCATAGCGGCGCTGGCCTATCTGGTCGCAGGCGTTCTTTTCATTCTCAGCCTTCGCGGCCTGTCGAGCCCGGAGACCAGCCGTCAGGGCAATACGATGGGCATGGTCGGGATGGCCATCGCCGTCGCCGTGACCCTGCTGACGCTCGGCTTCACCGGGGCGCTGGACCCGATCACCCTGGCCCTGCTGGCCGGCGGCGTGGTCGTCGGCGGCGGCGGCGGGGCCCTGATCGCGGGCAAGGTCAAGATGACCGACATGCCCCAGCTGGTCGCGGCCTTCCACTCCCTTGTCGGCATGGCCGCCTGTCTGGTCGCCGTCGGCGCCGTCTATGCGCCCGAGGCCTTCGGCATCAGTGACGGCATGGGCGGGATCAAGGTTCAGTCGATCATCGAGCTCAGCCTCGGCGTCGCCATCGGGGCCATCACCTTCACCGGCTCGGTCATCGCCTTCGCCAAGCTGAACGGCAATATGAGCGGCGCCCCGATCATCCTGCCCGCGCGGCACCTGATCAACATCGCCCTGGCCCTGGTTCTGGTCCTGCTGATCGGCATCATGGTCGGCTCGGGCGGCACGACCACCTGGGCCTTCTGGGGCATCTTCGCGATCAGCCTGGTGCTGGGCGCCACCCTGATCATCCCCATCGGCGGCGCCGACATGCCCGTCGTGGTCTCGATGCTGAACTCCTATTCGGGCTGGGCCGCCGCGGCGCTCGGCTTCACGCTCGAGAACATCGCTCTGATCATCACCGGGGCCCTCGTCGGCTCCTCGGGCGCGATCCTGTCCTACATCATGTGCAAGGGCATGAACCGCAGCTTCATCTCGGTCATCCTGGGCGGCTTCGGCGGCGACACCGGTCCGGCCGGCGAGGCGCGCGTCGAGACCCGTCCGGTCAAGCAGGGCTCGGCCGACGACGCCGCCTTCATCATGAAGAACGCCTCCAAGGTCATCATCGTCCCCGGCTACGGCATGGCCGTCGCCCAGGCCCAGCATGCGCTGCGCGAAATGGCCGACAAGCTGAAGGAAGAGGGCGTCGAGGTGAAGTACGCCATCCACCCCGTCGCGGGCCGGATGCCGGGTCACATGAACGTCCTGCTGGCCGAGGCCAACGTCCCCTATGACGAGGTGTTCGAGCTGGAGGACATCAACGCCGAGTTCGCCACCGCCGACGTCGCCTTCGTCATCGGCGCCAACGACGTCACCAACCCGGCCGCCAAGACCGATCCCAAGTCGGCCATCTACGGCATGCCGATCCTGGACGTCGAAAAGGCCGGCACGGTCCTGTTCATCAAGCGCGGCATGGCGGCGGGCTATGCGGGCGTCGAGAACGAACTCTTCTTCCGCGACAACACCATGATGCTGTTCGCCGACGCCAAGAAGATGGTCGAGGGGATCGTGAAGGCGCTGTGAGGCGACCGCAGCTCTCCCGCCCGGAGGTTTCGGTCGACCGGCTGCGCCTGTCCTTCCTCGCCGCCGGCTGTACGGCGGGCCTGCCGTGGCTTCTGGCGCCGTTGTGCAGGATGGTCCGAAACGGCAACGGTCCCGGCGACCCCGCAGCCCTGCTCTGGTGGCCCGTCGACAGCTGGCATTCCATCCTTCCGGTCACGGTCGGAATCGTTGCGGGTCTGGTCCTCGGCCGTTTGATCTATCTCGGTCGCCACGCCCTCAAGCCGGCCCTGCTTGCCCTCGCCGCTGTCGGCTCGGCGAACATCCTCGCGACGGCCCTGTCATGGTCCTCGGTGACGAAGGTCTATCCCGACAGGATCGAGCTGATCCGGAACCGGCTTCCCGGTGCGGTGGACCGCACCTCGGTCAGCCTCGCCCGCGCGACCGGGGTCGAGGCCTCCTGCTATCTCGAACGCAGCCGCAACAGGCAGAGCTTCGCGCATCTGGTTTACACAGTTCACCTGCCGGAGTTCGGCTCTGTCGACCTCGGTTCCGCCTTGCTGAACCCGGAACGGCCTTCCCAAAGCCGCCTCGACATCCTGCGGGACCTCGACGAGGGCGTTCTGCGGTCCAGGCCCGGCGTCGGCGACGGGGTCCAGGACAGGGAGTGTCTGCAACTGTTGCGCCGGCAGGTCGGATCGGACCAGTTCGCCATCGCCCGCCGCCTGATGCGGATCGACGACCCGACCTATCTGCGCCTCTACGCCGAGCCTCACGAAGCGTGGAACGGCAAGGTGGATCGATAGGATGGCGGTGGAGATCGTGAGCGCGCCATGAGAAGACCGCCCCCCAGCAATGACAGCCGGGCGCGGCGGCCGGGGCTTCGGGCCCAGAGGCTTCTGGCGGTCTTTCTGGCGGTCGCCGCCTGCCATCAAGCCGATCCCGCCGACGCGCCCGCGCCGGGCGCCCAACCCCGTCAGGAAGACGCCGTTCCCGTCTCGTCCGCCCGTGTCGAGATTCCCAAGGTGGAACGCGAAGGCGTCTGGCGCCCGACCGACGGGGGGACCCAGATTCCGCTCTGGCCGGACAACGTCCCCCTCGCCAAACCCGACACCGGCGATCACCCGGAGGCGACCGGCAATGGTTCGCCCACGGTCGGCGGACGGCCATGGCACTGGGCCAGCTACGTCACGCGGCCGACCATGACGATCTACCGGCCGAAAGGACGCAATACGGGCGCCGCCATGCTGGTCCTGCCCGGCGAGGCTTCGCCGCCGTCGCGACAGACCTCGAAGGGAGCGAGGTCTGCGACTGGGTCGTCCAGCAGGGTATGACCTGCGTCATGGTGAAATACCGCACGCCCCAGGCCTGGCCGCGCGAGAATGGCCGGCAGCGGCGGCCGGAGGTTCTGCTGGGTCTGGAAGATGCCCAACGCGCGATGGGATTGCTGCGAGAACAGGCCGGAGCCCGGGGCATCGATCCGCACAGGATCGGGGTCATCGGCTTCTCTGCCGGCGCGTACCTCGTGACGGCCATGAGCAATACCGAAGCGCGCACCTACACACTGACCGATGCCGCGGATCGACAGTCGCCGCGCCCGGACTTCGCCGTCGTCGCCTATACGGCCCGGGTTCTGGATGACAGCAAGGGTCGCAACAGTCTCGAACTGGAGCCCTGGGTGAAGATCAGCCCGAAAGCGCCCCCGAGCCTGATCCTCCACGCCATGGACGATCCCGTCGATGACGTTCGTCAGGCCATGGCCTATGCTCTGGCGCTGAACGACGCCGGCGTGCCGGTCGACATGCGCCTCTATGCGAAGGGCGGCCACGCCTTCGGCCTTCGGCCGACCACCGATCCGATCACCCGCGAATGGCCAGGACAGGTCGAGCAATGGCTACGTGCGCTCGGCGTCCTGTGAGTTCGCCCCGCCCTTCGAAACCGGGAACCAGAGACGCCCTTGTCATCGACATGACGCCGCGCTGAGCAATCGCCCGCGACTCGGCTATTCACACCCCATGCTCACCGCCGCCGAAGTCATCGCCATGCTCGAACTCCAGCCCCATCCGGAGGGCGGGCACTATCGCGAGACCTTCCGCGATCCGCGCGAGGTCGACGGGCGCTCCGTCGGGACGGCCATCTACTATCTGCTGGCCGAGGGCGAGCAGTCGCACTGGCATTCGGTCGACGCGGCCGAGCTCTGGCATTTCTACGAGGGCGCGCCCCTGGCGCTGGAGATCGCGTCCGGCGGCATGCGGCGACTGGTGAAACTCGGCAATGACCTCAAGGCCGGCGAACAGCCCCAGGCCGTCGTCCCGACCGGGGCCTGGCAGGCGGCCAAGTCCCTGGGCGCCTGGACCCTGGTCGGCTGCACGGTCGCACCGGGCTTCGAGTTCGAGGGGTTCGAGATGGCCCCGACGGGGTGGCAGCCGGGGTAAGCCCCGGGTTGCGCGACGCCCTTGCGGGTCTGTAGCCGGTTCATGATCCGCTTCCTGACCGCCGCCATCGCCACCCTCGCACTCGCCGCCTGCGCCGCCCTCCCCGTCGCGCCAAAGGAGCAGGTCGACCTGCTGATCCGCTCGGCCAATGTCGTCGACGTGGCAGCGGGAACGGTCACACCCGGTCAGGCCATCGCCATCCGGGGTCAGGACATCGTCGCCGTCGTCCCGGACGCGCAGGCCGACCGGTTCGAGGCGACCAGAACCACCGACGTTCGCGGCCGGTATGTCATGCCCGGCCTGTGGGACATGCACGTTCACTTCGGCGGCGGTCCGGCCCTGATCGCGGAGAACGCCGACCTCTTCCCCCTCTATGTCGTCAACGGCATCGTGGCGGTCCGCGATTGCGCCGGTGATCTGGCCGAACAGGTCCTGGCCTGGCGCGACGGCATGAAGCCCGACGCCGACCAGCCGCGCATCTTCACCTCCGGCCCCAAGATCGAGGGTATCGCTCCGGTCTGGAAGGGCACGCTGGAGACCGGTAGCCAGGCCGACGTCGACGCGGCCCTGGACCGGCTTCAGGCCATGCACGTCGACTTCGTCAAGATCACCGACAACACCCTCAAGCCCGAGCTCTTTCTCTACGCCGTGCGCGAGGCGAAGAAACGCGGCCTGAAGACCTCGGCCCACATCCCGATGAGCATCCCGGTGCTGGAGGCGGCCGAGGCGGGTCTCTCGTCCATCGAGCACCTCGACTATCTGATGAAGGCCGGGTCGCGCGACGAGGCGGCCATCTCCGCCGACTATCTGGCGGGCAGATACACCTATGCCCAGACCATGGCCCGCTATGCCGACACCTTCGATCCGGAGGTGGCGCGCCGCGCCTATCGCCGCCTCGCCGAGCTGGGCGTCGCCGTCACCCCGACCCTCTACGGCTCGACGGTGCTCAGCCATCTGGACCGCGACGACCACAGCCATGACGCGGGTCTGGCCTATATCGGTCCGGGTCTGAGGGCGACCTATGATTGGCGCATCCAGCGTGCGGCCCAGGCCACGCCGGAGATGATCGCCGCCCGTCACCACGTCAATGAGGTCACCTCCCGCGTCCTGCCCATGCTGCGCGACGCCCATGTCACAATCCTGACCGGCACCGACGCGGGCTTCCTGAACTCGTTCAACTATCCGGGCTTCTCGCTCCACGACGAACTGGCGCTTTATGTGAAGCTGGGGCTGACGCCGCGCGAGGCCCTGATGGGGTCGGTCGTCGATGGGCCACGTTTCCTCGGACAGGGCGACCGCTACGGCGCCGTGGCGGCGGGCAAGGCGGCGGACCTGCTGGTGCTCGACGCCGATCCGCTGAAGGACATCGCCGCTACCCGCGCCGCCTCCGACGTGGTCCTGCGTGGGCGGTTGATCGACCGGGAGGGGCTCCAAGCCCTGCGCGAGGAGGTCCGCCGCCGCGTCGCGGCCCGTCCGCCGGTCGCGCCCGCCGCCTGATCCGGCCGCCCCGGAACTTCGCCCCCGGCTCGGGCCTAACCCCCTCTATCGCCCCGCTTGGGAACCCGTTATCACGCCGCTGTGAAAACGGCGGGCGCACATCGGTTCGAGGCTCTGGACTCCCTCAGGGGCGTCTGCGCCGTGCTGGTGTTCATGTTCCACATGCCGATCGCCAGCCACTGGCGCGACTGGCCGCTGATCCAGCACGGCTATCTGTTCGTCGACTATTTCTTCGTCCTGTCGGGCTTCGTCATCGCCCACGCCTATGCCGAGCGGCTGAAGACGGCGCGGGACGCCGGCCGGTTCATGGTGCGGCGGCTGGGCCGGGTCTGGCCCCTGCACGTCCTGATGCTGGCCTGTTTCGTCGGGCTCGAGCTGTGCCGGGTCTGGTTCCATTTCGACGGCGCCACGCCGTTCACGCGCGACCGCTCGGTGGAGGCGATCTGGACCAATCTGCTGCTGATCCAGGCCTGGCATGTCCACCCCTACCTGACCTGGAACGGTCCGGCCTGGACGCTCAGCGCCGAGGTCGCCTGCTATCTGATCTTCGCGGCGCTTGTGCTGGTCTCGCCCAAGCGGTTCCGCTGGATCGGCGCGATCCTCGCCGTCATCGGGGGGATCATCGTGGTCACTCACGCCCGCCGCTGGATGAACACCACCTACGACTTCGCCGTGCCCCGCGCGGTCTATGGCTTCTTCCTCGGCTGCCTGCTGCAGGGGTTGTGGACCCGGATCCCGCGCCTGAAGGCGGGAGCCGCCACGGTTCTGGAAGTCGCGACGGTCGCCCTGTGTTGCCTGTTCGTCGCCTGGGCCGAGGGCCCGGTCACGGTGGCGGTGACCCTGGTCTTCATCGGCGTGGTCTGGGTCTTCGCGGGTGAGGAGGGCAAGGTCTCGCGCCTGCTGGACCTGCCCGTGCTGGTCACCTTCGGCCGCTGGTCCTTCGCCATCTACATGGTCCATATGTTCGTGCTGACGGTGATGCTGATCATCGCCCGCAAGCTGCACTGGATGCCCAACGGCCGGCGGATCGACTTCGGCTCGGTCTGGCTCAACGACCTGTTCGCCCTGGCCGTCTTCATCGGCATCGTCGGCCTGGCGGTCCTGGCCCACCACTTCGTCGAACGCCCCGCCCAGCGACTGATTGACCGCTGGACCAAACCGAAGCCTGCAGCAGCCTGAACCGTGTTATCCTCCCCGCGAAGGGGAGCGATCATGGCCGCCGAAGCGAAGACCAAGCCCACCGACGTCAGCGTCGCCGACTTCATCGCCGCCGTGCCCGATCCGACGCGCCGCGCGGACGCAGAGGCCGTCGCCGCCCTGTTCGCCGAAGTCACGGGCCAGTCCGCGACGCTCTGGGGCCCGTCCATCGTCGGCTTCGGGGCGTACCACTACGTCTACGACAGCGGGCGGCAGGGAGACGCCCCGGCCATCGCCTTCTCGCCCCGCAAGCCGCACCTGGTCCTCTATCTGCATGCCGGAGAGGCCCGCGACGCCCTGCTGCCCCGGTTGGGCAAGCACAAGACCGAGGGCGGCTGCATCTATGTGAAGCGACTTTCCGACGTGGACACCGACGTCCTGCGCGAACTGGCCGCCGTCTCCTACAAGGCCATCAAGGCCCGCTATCCCGACTGAGCTTCCCAACGGCGCAGCTTTCGGTTCAGATGGCGCGGGGAGACAACCATGACCATCAGCCATGACGATCACGCCGCCTCGGGCCGCTCCGGACTGGCGCGCGAGGGCGACCGGCGCGCCACGGCGGCCGTCCGTCTGGCCATCGGCCTGCTGCAGGGCGTGGCCCTGTGGTGGCTGACGCGGTCCTGGCCCAATGAGTACCGCCATCCGCCGGTCTGGCCCGCGACCGATCCCTGGCTGTTCGGCTGCCTGTTCCTCGTCTTCGCCTTCCTGTCCGTGGTGCTGCTGGCGGGCGTCGGGCGGCTGAGGCCCGTCACCCTGATCGTCTGGGGCGGCATCGCCGGGGCGGTTCTGGCGGCGCTCGCCTTCCACGACATCGACCGTCAGGGGATGAAGCTGGACGACACCGTCCTGTCGCCGGTCTTCGTGGCCTTCACGGCCGTGGCCCTGTTCATCACCCACCACCTGATCGTGCCCGCCGACCGGGAGCGCAGACTGGTCGCCCCCTATCCCGCCTATTTCGACGCGGCCTGGATGGCGGGGGTCCAGCTGGCCCTGTCGATCGGCTTCGCAGGCGCCTTCTGGCTGCTGCTCTTCCTCGGGGCGGCCCTGTTCAAGGTCATCGGCCTCAGCTTCCTCGGCGACCTGATCGGCAAGACCTGGTTCGCCTTCCCCATGACCGGCCTCGCCTTCGCCACGGCGGTGCAGCTGACCGATGTCCGCGACGGCCTGATCCGGGGCGTGCGGGCCGTGGCCCTGATGCTGCTGTCCTGGCTGCTGCTGGTCATGACGGTACTGGCGGCGGGCTTCCTCGCCGCCCTGCCCTTCACCGGCCTCAAGGGTCTGTGGGACACGGGCAGCGCAACGGCCCTGCTTCTGGCCTCGGCCGCCGCCCTCATCATCCTGATCAACACCGCCTATCAGGACGGCCGCCCCGACAACCGGCCGCCGCTGGTGTTGCGCATCGCGGTTCAGGTCGCCTCCCTCCTGCTGACGCCGCTGATCGGGCTGGCCGTCCAGGGTCTGATTCTGCGGATCGGCCAGTACGGTCTTACGCCGGAGCGGATCATCGCCGCTGCCTGCGCCCTCGTCGGCGCCGTCTATGCCGTGGGCTACGGCCTCGCCGCCGTCGTGCCCCTGGTCCGCAAGGGCTCGGGCTGGATGAAGGCGCTGGAGGCCACCAACCTGGCCTCGGGCGTCCTCGCCGTCGCCGTCATCCTCGCCCTGTTCAGTCCGCTGGCCGACCCGGCCCGGCTGGCCGTGGCAGATCAGGTCAAGCGGCTGGAGGCTGGCAAGGTGTCGCCGGAGCGCTTCGACTACGTCTTCCTGCGCTTCGACAGCGGCAAGGCGGGCGAGATCGCATTGAAAACGCTGGCCGTCTCAACCAACCCACAGATCAGGACCCGGGCCCAGACGGCCCTGCGTGCGCAGTACCGCAACCTGTTGCGGGACGGCCAGGAGGTAGTGGCGCGCCGGATCATTATCGATCCAGTGGATGGCGGGGCCGCCTTGCCTGCCGATTTCCTCACTAACGAAGGCACGGGCGACCGCCCCCACTGCTATGCTCCGGCGGAGTGTGTCGGCGTTCAGCGTGATACGGACGGCGACGGGGTCAATGAGATTCTGGTGGCCAACAAGTTCGCTATCCATCTGTACGCGAAGACCGCCGGCAAATGGACGAACGTCGGGCGTTACCAGACCGCCGTCTGCGGACAGGCGGAGGATCCTCGTGACGCCTTGCGGCATGGTCAGGTTCAATCCGCGCCGGCTCGACGCGTCGATCTGCTAAAGGATGACACGCGTATGATCTTCACGCCGGAATACACATGCGGCCCAGGCGCCTTGGGGTTCTGACCGCCCGCCCGTTAACTTCCCGCACACCACGCCCACCAACCCGATCTTCACCGCATCGGGCGTAGAAACGTCCCGAAACGGGTCAGTCGCGCTTCAAGACGCGGCGGCCTTCACGGTGATGACGAAGGTGTGCTCCCCATGGCCAAGACCGTTCTGGTGGTCGATGACGATCCGACCCAGCGCCGCCTCGTTCAGGCGGTTCTGGATCGCGAAGGCTATGCCGTCGTCCATGCCGAGAACGGCGGCGAGGCCATCGATCGCCTGACCAAGGGCGGCGGCGCGGACGTCGTGCTGCTGGACATGGTCATGCCCGGCATGAGCGGCATGGAGGCCCTGGCCGAGATCCGCACCGCCGGCGTCACGACGCCGGTCATCGTCCTGACGGCCAACGGCGGCATCGACACCGTGGTCAAGGCCATGCAGGCCGGCGCCCAGGACTTCTTCATCAAGCCCGCCAGCCCGGAACGCATCCTGGTCGGCATCCGCAACGCCCTGCAGATGACCCAGCTGACCCGCGAGGTCGGCCGTCTGAAGAAGCACGTGGCGGGCCGCACCTCCTTCGACGATCTGGTCGGCGACAGCCCGCCGATGCGTCTGGTCAAGGCCTTCGGCGCCCGCGCGGCCAAGTCGTCCATCCCGGTCCTGATCACCGGCGAGAGTGGCGTCGGTAAAGAGGTCATCGCCCGCGCCCTGCACGGCGCCTCGGACCGGTCCGGCAAGCCCTTCGTCGCGGTCAACTGCGGCGCCCTGCCCGCCAATCTGGTCGAGTCGATCCTGTTCGGTCACGAGAAGGGCGCCTTCACCGGCGCCCACGACAAGCATCTGGGCAAGTTCCAGGAAGCCTCGGGCGGCACCCTGTTCCTCGACGAGATCGGCGAACTGCCGCTGGACATGCAGGTCAAGCTGCTGCGCGCCCTGCAGGAGGGCGAGGTCGACCCCGTCGGCGCCAAGCGCTCGGTCAAGGTCGACGTCCGCATCGTCTCGGCGACCAATCGAGACCCGGCCCAGCAGGTCAGGGAAGGCGCCTTCCGCGAGGACCTCTACTACCGCCTGAACGTCTTCCCGATCGAGGCCCCGGCCCTGCGCGAACGCCGCGAGGACATCCCGGCCCTGGTCGACCACTTCATCGGCCGCTTCAACGCCGAGGAGGGCAAGCGCGTCGCCGGCGCCTCGGCCGAGACCATGGCCCTGCTCAGCGCCTTCGACTGGCCCGGCAACGTCCGCCAGCTGGAGAACAGCGTCTATCGCGCTCTGGTTCTGGCCGACGCCCCCTATCTGCAGCCGCACGACTTCCCGGCCATCTCGGGCGTCGCCATGCCCCTGGCCCAGGCCGAGGGCGAGACGGCCTTCGCCGCCGCCTCGGTCCCGTCCGAGGGCGGGCTGTCGGTCGACCTGCCGCCCCTTCCCGACCAGCCGATCCGCATCCTCGACGACCGCGGTCATCTGCGCACGCTGGAAGACATCGAGCGCGACCTGATCCAGCACGCCATCGAGGTCTATGCCGGCCATATGTCCGAGATCGCCCGTCGCCTCGGCATCGGCCGCTCGACCCTGTACCGCAAGGTCCGCGAACAGGGACTGGAAGGCGCGCTGAAGGAAGTCGGCTGACGATCTGTCCCCGAACGCTGTCGTTTGGGGGCAACATTTCACGGCTTTGCCTGAATCTGTCTGAAATTTAACGCATCCGCCCGACGGAGGTCGCGGGGGCGTGCGTTAGAGGGGCATGACACGGCGCATGGCCGGGGGTTGAAGGGGCGCGCAGACGTTCCACCGCCGGTCGCAGACGCCGCCACGCCACTGTTGATTCCGGAAGACCATCCATGACGATCGCTGTCGCCATTCTGTCCGCGCTTGCCTCCGGCGCGATCCAGACGGCGCCCACGCCTGCGCCTGCTGCCGGCCCGACGCCGCCGCAGCAGATCCCGACGACGACCCCGCCCGAGACCCAGGACGACGACGCCCTGCCGCGTGGCGCGGCCACGGCCGACGCCTACGACCTGGGCACGGTCACCGTCACGGGGGTCAAGCCGCGCGGCAGCGTCGAGGGCGACATCCCGCCGGACGTCACCCTGAGCGCCGAAGAGATCAAGGCCTATGGCGCCAGCAACATCGCCGAGCTGCTGCAACGGCTCGAACCCCTGACCAGCTCCAGCCGCGGCCGTTCGGACTCCGGCCCCGTCCTGCTGCTCAACGGCCGCCGCATCTCCGGCTTCCAGGAGATCCAGGGCATCCCGGTCGAGGCCATCGAGCGCACCGAGATCCTGCCCGAGGAGGTCGCCCTCAACTACGGCTACAGCGCCGACCAGCGGGTGGTGAACTTCGTCCTGAGGCAGCAGTTCCGTCAGGCCACCGCCACCTTCCAGGGCCGCGGCCCGACCCAGGGCGGCCGCACCACCGCCGAGGTCGACGGCAACTCCTTCACCATCAAGACCGGCGATCGCTGGAACTTCGACATCGAGCGGCAGCACGACACCGCCCTGTTCGAGAGCGAGCGCGACATCACCCGCACGGTGAACGCCAACACCTATGGCCCGACCGGTGCCGTGGCGACACCCGAGGAGCTGTCGGCCTATCGCACCCTGCAGTCGCGCGGCGACCGGACGACGATCCGCGGCTCACTGGCCCATGACCTGAACGCCACAACCAAGGCCACGGGCAGCTTCAGCCTGGAGGACTCGTCCACCAGCGGCTACGGCGGCCTGCCGTCGCTGAACCTGACCCTGCCGGCCGGCAACCCCTATTCGACCAGCGCCAGCGACGTGCGCCTGCAGCGCTATCTCGCCGACCCGTCCACGATGCGGCGCAACAACGACACCCTGACGGGCAAGGCCGCCCTGCTGGTGGACGGCTATCTCAAGGAGTGGCGCTACACCGTCACCGCCACCTACGACCGCACCGAGACCGACACCACGACCGGCCGCGGCTACGAAGTCCTGCCGGTCCAGGACCGGCTCGACGCCGACGATCCGGCGGTGAACCCGTTCGGCGTCATCCCGCCGTCCCTGCTGCGTCAGGCCACTGACACCGCTCATTCGGTCTCGAGCGGCGGCAATCTGGAAACGACCCTGAACGGCACCGTGTGGGAAGGCCCGGCGGGCAATCTGCGCTCGACCGTCAAGTTCGGCCTGGACACCCGCACCCTGGACTCGGAGTCGGACCGCACCGTCGTCGGCCATACGGAGAGCTCGCTGCAGCGCGACCGCGTCTATGGCAGCTTCAACGTCAACATGCCTCTGACCAGCACCCGCCGGGACTTCCTGTCGAAGTTCGGCGACCTGTCGTTCAACTTCAACGGCGGCTATGACGACCTGTCCGACTTCGGCGGCCTGACCACGATCGGCGGCGGCCTGAACTGGGCCCCGAACGGCAAGATCGGCTTCGTCGTCAGCTATACCGAGGAACAGGGCGCCCCGACCATCAACCAGGTCAACGACCCGGTCATCAACACCTCGAACGTGGCGGTCTACGACTTCAAGACCGGCCAGACGGTCAACATCACCCAGATCACCGGCGGCAACCGCAACCTGGGCTCCGACGACCGCTCGGTGGTCAAGCTGGGCTTCAACCTGACCCCGTTCCAGAGCGTGAACTTCAACTTCAGCTCCAACTACACCTGGAGCCGGACGGACGACGCCATCAGCGGCTTCCCGACCATCACCCCGGCGGTGGAAGCCGCCCTGCCCGGCCGGTTCGTGCGGGACCCCGTCACGGACCAACTGCTGTCCGTCGACGCCCGCCCGCTGAACTACGACAGGACCGAGCGTCAGGACCTGCGCACCGGCTTCACCTTCTCGCGGCCGTTCGGCAAGCCGAACCCGTCGGCGGGCGGTCCGCGCCCGGGCGGCATGATGATGATGGGCGGGCCGCGTCCGGCCGGCGGCGGTGAAGGCGGCGGTCCCGGCGGCGGCGGTGGTGGCGGCATGCAGATGCGCATGGGCGGCGGCGGGGGTCGCGGCGGCGGCGGCGGCATGCAGCCGGGCCAGGGCGTCTTCAACCTGTCGGTCTATCACACCTACCGCTTCCAGGATGAGATCGTGATCGCCGACGGCCTGCCGGTCATCGACCAGCTGAACGGCGGCGCCACCGGCGGCCGCGGCGGCACGCCCCAGCAGGAGATCCAGGTCCAGGGCGGCGCCTTCCGCAACGGCTTCGGCGCCTTCATCAACGCCAACTGGCGCGAGGCGACGTTCGTCGACGGCGGCAGCGGCGCCGACCTCAACTTCTCGCACCAGACGACGGTCGGGCTGAACATGTTCGTCGACATGAACCAGCGCCCGGAATGGGTGAAGAAGGCCCCCTGGCTGCTCAAGGGCGCCCGGATCAGCCTGGGCTTCGACAACATCTTCGACACCCGCACGGTGGTCACCACCTCGGCCGGCGGCCTGCCGGTCAACTACCAGCCCGACTACCTCGACCCGACGGGTCGGGTCATCCGGCTGAACTACCGCAAGGTGCTGTTCTAGAAGACGAAGAGGCCGGCGGATCGCTCCGCCGGCCTCTTTCTCACTCGGGAGCCTTTCGGCGGCCCCAGCGGCGTTTGGGCTCCTCCCCGTTCGCCTTGGCCGTGATCTCCTTCAGCTTGCGCCCCTGCATGGCCGACAGGGCCTGACCCGGCGCGCCCTTCTCCGGATCGCCGAAGGCGCGGCCATAGGTCTGGATGCGGTCGGAGACGCCCTCGATGAACTCCCCCTCCCAATCGGACAGGGTGACGCCCGCCTTGTCGGCGGCGCGTTTGGCGCGCTTGAGGGCGTTCAGGGCCTTGCGGCGCGCGGCTTCGCGCTCGGCCTCGGAGGGGCTGGGAGGCTTGTCGCTCTTGTTCTTGAAGCCCGACCCCGGCTTGAGCCCGGTCGAGCGCTTCATGCCTCCAGAAGAGGCTTTCGGACCGCCCGAGAGGGGCGTCCGCTTCAGGTTCAGATCTCGCCGAGGGCGGAGAGGTAGAGGTCCAGGATGGCGTCCTCTTCCTGGCGCTTGGCCTTGTCCTGCTTGCGGATGCGGATGACCTTGCGCAGGATCTTGACGTCGTAGCCCTCGCCCTTGGCCTCGGCGAAGACCTCCTTCTGGTCGGCCATGATCGCGGCCTTGTCCTCTTCCAGACGCTCGATCCGCTCGATGATCGAACGCAGACGGCCCTGGGCCGCCGAGGTCAGGACGTCCGAGCTGTCGAAGGAAGCGGCGGCGTCGGTCATTCTTGGGTCCTTCGGAAGGCGCTAACGCTCAGCTCGCGGAGCTTCGCTGCTTGAGCGCGTCGGTGTGTGGGTTTGGCGGGCGACTAACCACGTCGGCGCGGCAGGCTCAACCACGAACACGAAAAAGGCTGCGGACAGATTGCCCACAGCCCTCGATAGCCAAGACATTTCAGATACTTAGGCGTCCGCGACTGCCTCGCGAGCGCCGTAAGCGCCTGCTTAGCCCTGCTTCGCCTTGAAGCGCGGGTCGGTCTTGTTGATCACGAAGACGACGCCCTTGCGGCGAACGACCTTGCAGTCGCGGTGACGGGTCTTGAGCGACTTGAGCGAGCTACGGACCTTCATGGTCGGGCGTCCTGAGGCAAATCAAAAATAAAAGAGCCGCGGGGCGAACCTGCGGCGGAGCGGTGCATGTAGAGATTCGGGAGCGCCAAGTCAACCGCCGGGCGACTGATATGGGCAGGTTCTTCAGGGAGGCAATAACAGGTCCGCGCTCAAGCCGCGAGCCGTCGCGCGGCGAGCGCTAGCGCCAAAAGGATGGAGGCCTGGCCTCCGAGTTGAACGGAGGGTCTATGGGCTTGCGGGCCCATCGCGTAGCCCCTCCGCCACCAGGCCGCATCAGGGTCGATGGACAGAATGTCGCACCTGGTTTGAGATTCCGGAAACGAACGCGGTGAACGCCCCGTTCACCATCCCCGTGTCATGAAACGGTGCTGCAACGCTCGCCGGTCTCGCGCGCTTGTGATTGCTCGAACGCCGCCCGGAGCCCTAGCCTGTCCCCCATGCGCCTTTCCGCCCGCCTCCTGCTGATCCTGTCCGTCGCGGCCTGCGCCCCGATGCTGCCGCCGCCGGAGACGGTGCTGCCGCCCGCCCGGCCGCAGCCCCAGCCAGAGCCGACGCCCCCGCCGGCCCGGCCCGCGCCGCAGCCGACGCAGCCGGTCTATGACCAGCCGGGCTTCGAGGGCTGGAAGCAGGGCTTCCTGAACCGGATGGGCGGCGCCCGCCGCGCGGCCTATGAGCAGCAGCTGGCCGGACTGACACCCGATCAGGAGGTCATCCGCCTGGACGGCAACCAGCCCGAGTTCAGCCGCCCGGCCGGCGCCTATGTCGCCAACGCCGTCTCGGCGTCGCGCGTCGCCGAGGCCCGCCGCAAGGTGGACATCGTGCCGTGGAGCGTGACCCAGCGCTTCGGCGTCCCCGCCGAGATCCTGGTCTCGATCTGGGCCCAGGAATCGAGCTTCGGCCAGGTCCAGGGCAACAAGGACGTGATCCGGTCGCTGGCCACCCTCGCCTATGAAGGCCGCCGCCGCGACTGGGCCGAGGGCCAGCTGCGCGACGCCCTGAACATCGTCATCGACGGCCGCCGCAGCCGCGCCGGCCTGACCGGCAGCTGGGCCGGGGCCATGGGCCAGACCCAGTTCATGCCCGACAACTACCTGCGTCTGGGCGTCGACCAGAACGACGACGGCAAGGTCGACATCTGGGGCACGGACGTCGACGCCCTGGCCTCCGCCGCCAACCTGCTGGCCCAGGCCGGGTGGAAGCGCGGTCAGGCCTGGGGCTATGAGGTCGTGATCCCGCAGGGCTTCGACTATTCGCTGGCCGACGGCCCGTCGCGGCCGTGGAGCTTCTGGCGCCAGCAGGGCGTCACCCTCGCCCGCGGTGGAGCGATGACCGACGCCGAGGCCGCCGAGAACGCGACCCTGCTGCTGCCGCAAGGCGCGCGCGGCCCGGCCTTCATCGGCCTGCCCAACCACTTCGTGATCCGGCGCTACAACAACTCGGTCTCCTACGCCCTGGCCATCGGCCTGACGGCGGACGGGGTGGCGGGCAAGCCCGGCCTCGTGGCCAGCTGGCCGACGGATGCGCCCATGTCGCGAGACCAGAGGGTCGGCGCCCAGGCCGCCCTGACGCGGATGGGCTATGACACCGGCGGCGTCGACGGGGTGGTCGGGGCCAATACCCGCGCCGCCCTGAAGCGCTGGCAGGCCGCCAACGGCCGCATCGCCGACGGCTATCTGACCGCCGAGCTGGCGACCGAGCTGATGAGCCGCTGATCGGCGCTTTGCACTCCAAAAAAGAGTGGGTGCAAAAAGTGCAATCGGTGAGACCGCAGATCAGGAACGCCTGACAGACTGCTGAAACTTCGTCGTATTTTCTGACGCCGTTCGTTGCACTCGGCTTGCACTCGCGTGCAGGCGGCTTTCTGCGGCGGTCGGCGATGTCAAAGACCGGACGGGCAGTCTAACCCCGCCGGAAAGTCTGCTGGGCCGAATGGGGTGGGTGAGGCGCAAGCCGCTGACTTCGTTGGCGGCGGCTCCGGCGTCTATGCGGACTCGGGCTGCTGCGCAGGTTTCGTCAGGGCGTAGACGCAGCTCGGCCCCGCCGCCTCGCCGAGCTGGGGGCGGGCCTCCCAGTTCGCGAGGGTCGCCTCAAAGATCAGTCCCGCCTTTTGCAGGACGGCGGCGGAGGCTGCGTTGTCCGGGTGGCAGGTGGCCCAGACGCGATGGATCTGTGGCTGGGCGATGGTCCAGTCGACGACGGCCAAGGCGGCCTCGGAAGCGAAGCCCCTGCCCCACGCGGCTTCGTTGAGGATATAGCCGAAGTCGGCCTTGGGCGGGCTCAACCGCAACTCGATGACGCCGGCGAAGGCGCCGGTCGCCCGCTCCACGATCGCCCAGGGGAAGGCCGCGCCCGACACCCGGGCCTCCTCGCAGCGCACGGCGAAGGCGAGGCTCTCGGCCAGTTCCCGATGGCGCACGAAGGGCATGAACCGCGTCGGCGCGGCCTCGCCCGCATAGGCGAAGACATCCGCTGCGTCGGTCCGGGTCACGGGACGCAGGGTCAGGCGGTCAGTCTGGAAGGTGTCGGGGGCGCGCATCAGGCGATGATGCGGATGGCGCCTTGAACGCGCAATGGGAGGCAGGGCTGACCGGCCCGGCAGGTTGACTGGTGTGAATCGCCGGGCCGGTCATGGGATGTCTGTCAGGGAACACCCCGACTCCCTTTTGCCACCACTCCGGGAAGGCGGCATCGGGTTTCGCGCCGATCTTACAACGTTTTACAATTGGCCCCGTACGGTGGCGCTAGAGGGAGGAATGCTGATTTCCCTGCCCAAGGACGCCACCGAACGCCGCCGGGCCCTCGACTGGCTGAACGCCGAGGGCATCGATCATCTGCGGCTGTTTCAAGCCGTGCAGATCGCCGACCGGGAGCAGGCGCTGCGGTTCCGGCAGTTCGTCGAGACGCGTGAGCGGCTCGGCGCCTGAGCCCCTAGCTGCAGCCCTCGACGTAGCCGACCACGGGCATGACGCCGACGTGGATCAGGCTGACCTTGCCGTCGGAGCCGATCTCGAAGCGGACGGCGGGGTCGCCGCTGGAGGCATTGGGGGCGGTCAGATATTTGGCCGGGGCGTCCTGATATTTGTGCGGCTCCTCGCGGAAGCCGCCGAACCAGCTCTTCACGTCCTTCTCGGTCGAGCCGACGCCGACGCCCTCGACCAGTTTCACGTCAGAGCGCTGGCCGACGGTGATGCGCTGGACCTTGCCGTCGCTGACGATGGCGTAGACGCCGGGATAGTCGGGCGAGGTGACGGTGCGGCAGGCCTCGCTGGTCTGGGCGCCGCGCTCGGCCCAGGTTCCGCCTGCGGGGACCGGCTGGCCGATCTTCAGGTCGCCGAGGCCTTCGAGGCCGATGACCTTGGTCGGGGCGCCGGGGGTCGGAGCGGGCGTGGGCGCCGGGGTCGGGGCCGCAGGAGCTTCGGCGGCTGGCGCGGCCGGCTCGGAAGCCTTCTCGGGAGCCGGACCGCAGGCGGCCAGCAGGGCAATGACGGAAACGGCGGCGAAGGCGGGCGCGATGCGCGAGCTCGGAGCTTTCATGCCGCCTGAACGGCCCGCGCCCCGCCGTGTTCCCTCTCCCCTGCCGATCAGCTCACCGGCTTCAGATATTGGTCGAACCAGCCGACGATGCGGCGCGACAGGTCCTCGGTGTGTTCGCGCTGACGGATGCCGTGGCCCTCGTCCTGATAGATGACCAGCGAGGTCGGCGTGCCGTTGGCGACGAGGCCGTGCCAGAACTCCATCGACTGGGGCGCGGGCGTCTCCAGATCCCGTTCGCCGACATAGATGAAGGTCGGGGTGTGGGCGTCCTTGATCGAGCGGATCGGCGACAGGCGGTCATAGACCGAGGGGTCGTCGTAGAAGGTCGAGCCGAAGAAGGGGACCATCCACTGGTCGATGCCGTTCTGGCCGTAGTAGCTGCCCCAGTTGGCGATGCCGGCGCCGGCGACGGCGGCGTGGAAGCGCTGGGAGTGGGTCACAGTCCACATGGTCATGAAGCCGCCGTAGGAGTGGCCGTAGACGCCGAGGCGGGCGTCATCGACCGGGGACCGGGCCTCGATGGCGTCGATGCCGGCGAGGATGTCCTTGAGGTCGCCGCCGCCGAAATCCTGATAGTTCAGCCGCTCGAAGGCGTCGCCCTGGCCGTAGGAGCCGCGCGGATTGGGCAGGAACATGAAGTAGCCCGCCTTGACCAGGTCGGAGACCGTGCCGCCGAACACGAATTTCGGCAGGGCCGCCGCGGACGGGCCGCCGTGGACCTGAACCACCATCGGATATTTGGCGCCGGGGGTCAGGGTGAGCGGCTGAAGCACCCAGCCCTGAACCGTCTGGCCCTCGGACTGGTAGCTGATGCTGTGGGCCGCGACCGTGGGGGCCAGACCGTCGTTGTCGTGGGTGATCGCGCGCATATGGCCGGGCGTCCCGACCTCGATGCGCGGGGCGCGGTCGAAGGTCTCGGTGACATAGGCGATCGTGCGGGCGCGGGCGTCGAAGGCGGCCTTGCCGTCGCCGGCCGAGATGGAGACCGGGGCGGTGGAGACGTCGGAGACGGCTTTCGCGACCGGATCGACCATGGCCGTCCCCGTCTCGCCGCCGACGATCAGGGTCGAGGCCAGTTTCGCGCCGCGCCAGGCGACGGAGGTGAAGGTGCCGCGATAGCCGGGGGTGACGTCGGTGGGGACCCCGCCCTCGAAGGGCACGGTGTAGACGTCGCCGCCGACCGAGCCGAAGTCGCTCATGACGCCGCCGATGAAGGCCACGGTCTTTCCGTCCGGCGACACGCGCGGGATGTTCATCTGGTATTTGGGGGCGGCGATGATGCGCCCCCTGCTGTTTTGGGGCGCCCCGTTGATCGGGAACGCCCGCAGGGAGGCGACCCACCAGTTGTTGTCGCCATTGCCCTCGGCGGCGGTGGCGACGAAGCCCTGGCCGTCCGGCGTCCAGTCGTATTCGTAGACGAAGGTCCCGTCGGGCGAGACCATGTGCGGCTGGCCGCCGGCGACGGGCACGGTGGCGATACGCTGGCTGTCCAGCGACAGGCGGCCGATCTCGCCGACCTGACGGGCCCCGGCCTGGGTGGCGCCGGTCTCCTTGGAGGGGTTCAGGGTGATCAAAAGGGCGATGGACTGGCCGTCAGGCGACCAGCGCGGGGTCGAGACCAGACCCTGGACCGTGGTGACGGCGCGAGGCACGCCGCCCTGGGAGACGTAGAGGGTGACGCCGTCCTGACCATTGGCGAGGAAGGCCAGCTTCGATCCGTCCGGCGACCAGGTCGGGGCGCTGTAGCGGCAGGCGGCGCAGGGGTCGATGGTCCCCGAGACCTTGCCGTCCAGACCGCGCAGGGTGATCACGCCGTGGGTCCCGGCGGCGCCCTGGGCCTGGCTGGAATCGACCGAGGCGACCGTCCGGCCGGCCGGATCGAGGGCGACGCCCGAATAGGAGAACAGGGTCGGCGGAACCGCGCCCGCTTGAGAAGCCAGCAGGGCGGCGGCGGCGAGGGATGCGAACATGGGGGAACTCCGGCTCCGGATCGGGCGCGGTGTTACAAACTACGGACACGCCCCTGTGGCAAGCTGTCGCAGGCCGGTCGCCCTCAGGTTCCGCTGATCAAGCCCATAAAGTCGGCGAACCATTTCCAGTGCGGGACCGAGAACATGGTCCATTCCATCGCCAGCAGGCCGATCAGGGTCACGGCATAGGGCGTCAGATAGCGGGCCTTGAAGCCGCCGTGCTTCAGCGCGTCGCGGACGATCAGGGCGACGATGATGATCTCGACCGTCCAGTAGGAGGGGTGCAGGGAGCCGCGCAGGCCGCCGATGGCCTCGATATTCATGCCGTAGGCCCGGCCCAGCGCCGGGATCAGCGCCACGAAGACGGTCGAACCGAGATAGCGGGAATGCAGGGACATGACCCGGCGATTGAGGATGCCCGCGACATAGAGGACCGCGAACAGGACCAGCGACCAGAGGTCGATCCAGTCGAGGATCAGCAGCAGGTCGGGCGGGAAGTGCGATTTCGGCCCCTGCGACGTCAGGACCACCACGAGGGCGCTGATCACCAGACCGGGCGCGAGGATCAGCGACGACCAGCCCAGCCAGCGGTGTGGCCGGTTCTGGCGATGGCCGATCAGCCAGCTCTGCACGACCAGCAGCACCATCCAGCCGACGGCGAACAGGCCGTGGACGATGCGGAGCGCATCCGGCGGCCCGAAGGCGCCCACGGTCGTCGGCCAGAAGCCGAACACGGTGACAGCCAGGGCCAGAACGAAGGCCCACCACAGATGTTTCACGTCTATCCCCCAAGGGCCCGCACGCCCCGCCAGCCTTGGCTAACACGGGTCTTTCAGATGGTGCCAGCCCCCTCCCCTGCGGCGCCGCTTTCTGTGGCGCGGGCGACGCGGTTCCCGCTATGATCGAAACGGGCCGGGCGACCGGCGGGAACGGAGGGCGCGATGAGCGAGCCTGTGAAGTTGCCTGTGAAGTCCGAAGACAAGCCGGATCGGGCGATCCTGGCCGGGTTCTTCGCCTTCGCGTCGATCGGCCTGGTGCTGATGGCGGCCTTCGCCCTGTTCCGGGTGATCGTGCCCCTGATCCTGGAGGCGCATTTCTTCGGATCGGTGTTCGTGGCCTCGGTCGCGGGCCTGTTCGGCACCCTCGGTCTGGGGGTGCTGGCGGTGTTTCTGTTCAGACGGGTCGCCCGGATGATCCGGTCGTAGGCTTTTGAGTTCGAGGGGGATGCAATGACGTTTCAGGGGAACGCCTTCGGCGGCGCTTCGGCGCGCGCTTGGAGACTGGTCGCGACGGTGGCCGTGCTGGGGCTGGTGCTGGCCGGGGGCAGCTGCGCGGTGTCGTCGTGCAGCGTCACGGTCGAGAGCGGCGAGGCCGGCATCAAGACCACCAAATTCGGCCCCAACCCCGGCGTTCAGCCGACCGAGCTGCGGCCGGGCTGGCACTGGGAAGGTCTGGGCGAGAAGATCATCAAATATCCGACGCGCCAGCGGGTCTATTCCTACACCCGCGAGGGCAATGCCGACGGGCAGGAGAATGAGGAGATCGGCTTCGCCGACCAGACCGGCCTGCCGATGACCGCCGACGTCAACATGACGGTCAAGGTGGCGGACAACAAGGCGGCCGACCTGTACGCCAAATACCGGCTGAGCTTCGACGACCTGCTGGACAATCCGATCCGCAACGACGTCCGCTCCTTCATCGCCCAGGAGGCGGAGAAGGTGCCGGTGTCCTGCAACCTGCAGGCCCAGCAGCCGGTCGAGATCGCTCAATCGCCGAACACCCAGGCGCCGGCGGCGGTCTGCACCGGCAGCCTGATGGGCGCCGGGCGGCAGGCGGTGATCCAGCGCGCCTTCGCCAATCTGCAGCGCAAATGGGCGTCGGAGGGGGTGGAGATCTCGAACCTGCAGTGGGTCGGCACCATCCGCTATCCGGAGAGCATCACCACGGCGATCCAGGCGCGCACCGCGACCGAGCAACGGACCCTGGCGGCCCAGCAGAAGGAGGCCGAGGCCCGCGCCAACGCCAACGCCCAGATCGAGACGGCGCGCGGCGAGGCGGAATCGATCCGCCTGCGCGGTGAGGCGCTGCGGGCCAATCCGCAGCTGATCGACCAGATCTACGCCCAGCGCTCGCAGGGCCTCTGCCCTCCCCGCGCCTCGACCTGCATCATCGGCCAGACGCCGACGACGATGATCCCGGCGACGGGTCAGCAGGCGGAGTAGGAAGGGTGAAGGTCACCCTCTCCCGGCGGGAGAGGGTGTCACATTCTACTCCTTCAGCCGCCAGGTCGCGCCGGTCGGGCCGTCCATGACGACGACGTTGAGTTCGGTCAGGCGGTCGCGGATGCGGTCGGCGGCGGGCCAGTCCTTGGCGGCGCGGGCGGTGACGCGTTCGGCCAGCAGGGCCTCGACCTCGGTCCTGAGGGCGTCGTCGGCGCCGCCTTCGAACCACTGGTCCGGGCTGGACAGCAGGACGCCGAGCAGGGCGCCGGAGGCCAGAAGTTCGGCCTTGGCGATGGCGACGGCGTGATGATCGCCGGCGGTCATGGCGCGCTCGATCTCGCTCGACAGGGCGAACAGCTTGGACATGGCGCCGGGGGTGTTGAGGTCGTCGGAGATGGCCTCGAGGAACTCGGGCGACGGCATGTCGCCCTTGGCCTCGACGTCGGCGGCGCGACGCAGGGCGCCGTAAAGGCGGTCCAGGTTCTTCTTCGACTGGTCGAGCAGCGACTGGTTCCAGTCCAGCGGCTGGCGGTAATGGGCCGAAAGAAGCGCCCAGCGGACCACCTCGCCCGGGACGTGCTGCACCAGATCGTGCAGCAGCAGGACGTTGCCGATCGACTTGGACATCTTCTCGGCGTCGACGGTCAGGAAGCCGTTGTGCATCCAGTAGCGGCTGTATTCGGCCGGGGCGTGGTCGGCATGGGCGTGGCCGTGGGCGCAGACGCCCTGGGCGATCTCGTTCTCATGGTGGGGGAAGACCAGGTCGATGCCGCCGCCGTGGATGTCGATCGGCAGGCCGAGCGTCTCCTCGATCATGGCCGAGCATTCGATATGCCAGCCGGGGCGGCCCGCGCCCCAGGGCGACGGCCAGCTGGGCTCGTTTTCCTTGGAGGGCTTCCACAGGACGAAGTCGTGGGCGTTCTTCTTGTAGGGGGCGACCTCGACGCGGGCGCCGGCGATCATGTCGTCCAGATTGCGGCCAGAAAGCGCGCCATAGGCCGGATAGGCCGAGACGTCGAACAGGACGTGGCCCTCGGCGGCATAGGCGCAGCCGGCGTCGATGATCTGGCCGATCTGGGCGACGATGGCGTCCATATGGTCGGTGACGTGGGGCGTCAGGTCCGGCGGGGTGACGTTCAGCGCGGCCATGTCGGCCAGATAGGCGGCCTCGTAGCGGGCCGTGACCTCGCCGATCTCGACACCCTCCTTGAAGGCCTTCTGATTGATCTTGTCGTCCACGTCGGTGACATTGCGGGCGTAGATGACGCTGTCGGCGCCGTATTCCCGGCGCAGAAGCCGCGTAAGGACGTCAAACACCACCGGCGGGCGGGCGTTGCCGATATGGGCGAAGTCATAGACCGTCGGGCCGCAGACATAGAGGGTCACTCGCTCCGGATCGCGCGGCGTGAACACCCGCTTTTCGCGGTGCAGGGTGTCGTAGAGTGAGAGCGTCATCTTGAGGGGCGGCCTTGATCGTTTTCTTGCAGTACGGACTGAACGTCCCATATAGCCGCGAAGCTGTTAAACAGTGTCCGAAGGCGAATGAAGCCGTCTTCGTCGCCTCCCCGTTCGTTTGAGACCGATTTCATGAGTTCGACGCCCGCAAAACCCGTTCTCGTTCCCGGGAACGACATGCCGATCCGGCCCAGCCGCGAGCAGGCGCTGGAGGCCGTGCGGACCCTGATCGCCTGGGCCGGCGACGATCCCTCGCGCCCCGGCCTGGTCGACACCCCCAAGCGGGTCGTGGACGCCTATTCCGAATGGTTCGAAGGCTATGACGCCGATCCGGGCAAGGAGCTGTCGCGCACCTTCGAGGATGTGACCGGCTATGACGACATGGTCGTGCTGCGTCAGATCGAGGTCGAGAGCCACTGCGAGCACCATATGGCGCCCTTCATCGGCAAGGCCTTCGTCGCCTATATGCCGGGCGAGAAGGTGGTCGGGATCTCCAAGCTGGCACGCGTGGTCGAGATCTTCTCCAAGCGTCTGCAGAACCAGGAAACCCTGACCAACGACATCGTCGAGGCCATCGAATCGCACCTGTCGCCCAAGGGCGTGGCAGTCCTGGTCGACGCCGAGCACCAGTGCATGACCACCCGCGGCGTGCATCACCGCCACGTTTCAACCGTGACGACCCGCTTCACCGGCGCGTTCAAGTCCGATCCGGCATTGGTTGAGCGCTTCCTGAAACTCGCTCGGGGCTGATCTTCTCGCCCCGCACGCGAAAAGCGACGCGAGGGAACCGTCGCGGCGTCGAGACCGCTTTACAAGCGACGCCGGGGACGCCAAGACACCGGTCTGAACATTCAACCGCAGTCCGCCGCCCGGCGGGCCTCGACGGAGACAAGTAAGTATGGCTGGCAAAGTTTCAGGCCCCGTCGGCGCCTCGGGCGGCAAGACGATCCAACAGAACTCGGACATCAACGTCACGCCGTTCGTGGACATCATGCTCGTCCTGCTGATCATCTTCATGGTCTCGGCCCCGCTGGCCACCGTGTCCATCAAACTGGACCTGCCGCCGGCGACCCCGCCGCCCCCGAACCAGCCGAAGGAGAAGGAGCCGACCTATATCTCCATCCAGGAGTCGGGCTCGATCTTCATCGCCGACAAGCAAACCACCATCGAAACCCTGGCCAACGACGTCTGCGCCGCCGTGGGCAACCCCACCGGCCAGGGCTGCCAGGAAGAGCGCGTCTTCATCCGCGCCCAGCCGGAAGTGAAGTACAACCAGTTCATGGAAGTCATGAACGACCTGCAGAAGAACGGCTTCTTCAAGGTCGGTCTGCTGAACGAAGACATCGAATAGGGTTCGTCCCCATTCCGGAAGACCAAGGCCGCGCCCTCCGGGACGCGGCCTTTTTCTTTGCCTGATGGCCGGGGCGAACCCGGCCTTTTCTTTGCCCGAATGTCGGCTCCACATCGGCAGGCGGAACAGGGTTCCGCCAAGCAACGAGAGGGAGATCGCCATGGCTATGCGTTTTCAGGCTCCGAAGGCCGCTGAACAGAACGCCGACATCAATGTCACGCCGTTCGTGGACATCATGCTGGTGCTGCTGATCATCTTCATGGTCTCGGCGCCGCTGGCGACCGTATCCCTCAAGCTCGACCTGCCGCCGCCGACCACCAGTCCCATGCCATACAAGGACCCGGTCTATGTCAGCGTCCAGGCCTCGGGCGCCGTCTTCGTGGGCGACAAGGCCTCGTCGATGCAAACCCTGGCCGCCGACGTCTGCGCCGAGCTTGGCGGGGGCGCCTGCCAGAACGAGCGGGTCTTCGTGCGCGGCGAGGCCGAGACCTCCTATCGCAACTTCATGGCCGTGATGAACGACCTGCACGCCCACGGCTTCGACAAGGTCGGGCTGCTGAACGAGGACATCGAATAGGGTGACCCACGCCGAACTCCGCGCCTTGCTGTTCGCCCTGCCGGGCGTGGAGGACGGCACGTCCTATGGCGAGCCGTCGTTCAAGGTGGCGGGCAAGTTCCTGACCTGGATCCGGCCGCAGCTGGACGACAGCATCGTGGTCCATCTGGACAGTCTCGACGAGCGCGAGCTGCTGATCGAGATGGACCCGGCGACGTTTCACTTCACCGACCACTACAAGGACCACCCGCTGGTGCTGGCGCGGATCGCCAGCGTCGATCCTGACTGGCTGAGAGGGATGCTGGCGCGGCGGTGGCGAAAGCAGGCGCCGAAGAGTCTGTCGAAGGCGCATCCGACCATACCGGGAGAGGCTTGACCTGACGCGGGGTCAAGCTGTCATCGTCCGTTCTGAAACAGGACTGACCCCGTGACCGATTCCGCCTCCCCTCACCTCGTCACGCGCGACTTCGTCCATGCGGCGGCGGACGGCTATCCGCTGTCGATGCGGCTGATCTCGCATCCGGAGCCGAAGCACGCCGTGCTGATGTCCTCGGGGACGGGCTTTCCCAAGCGGTTCTACGAGCGGTTCGCGCGGCATCTGGCGGCGAAGGGGGCGGCGGTCCTGACCTATGACTTCCGGGGCATCGCCGGGTCGCGGCCCGAGGACCTCAAGGCCATGGTCATGGACTATCCGGACTGGGGCCGGTGGGACATGCCGGCGGCGGTTCAGGCGCTGGAGGCGGCGGCCCCGGGCCTGCCGATCCTGCATGTGGGCCACAGCGTCGGCGGCCATTTCGTCGGCTTCATGCCCGAGCCGAACCGCATCGCGCGCCATGCCTTCGTCAGCGTGGGCATCGGCTATTGGGGCCTGCACCACCGCAGCTACAATCCGCTGGAGCTGTTCTTCTGGCACGGCTTCGGGCCGCACAGCCTGAGGCGGCACGGCTATGTGAAGGGCGGCGGCCTGTGGGCCGGGACCGACCTGCCGCGCGGGGTGTTCGAGACCTGGAAGCGCTGGTGCCTGAAGCCCGAATATTTCGAGGACGAGCTGGGCGACCGGCTGAGGCCCAACGCCTTTGATGCCGTGACGGCGCCGATCACCTCGTGGATCTTCACCGACGATCCGATCGCGACCCCGGTCACGGCCGAGCGGCTGTTGAGGGTCTATCCCAACGCGCCGAAGACCATCGTGGTGCGGACCCCGGCGGATCAGGGCGTCAAACGCATCGGGCATGAGGGCGCGTTCCGGGCCGGGATGGAGCCGCTGTGGGACGAGATTTTCGCCGACCTGGTTGCGCCCGCCGCCTGAGGGCATAGGTAGGCGCATCCCCCTCAGACAAAGGCGCGCGCCATGGCCGATCAACCCCACATCGAAGTCGATGGCCTGTCCATTCCCCTGCTGGGCTTCGGCACCTGGATGCTGGAGCCCGAGGACGCGCGCCGGATGGTCGCCGAGGCCCTGCGCATCGGCTACCGCCACATCGACACGGCCTGGATCTACAAGAACGAGGCGGCGGTCGGCGACGGGATCCGCGACGCCATCGAAGCTGGCCATGTGACCCGCGACGAGGTCTGGTTGACGACCAAGATCTGGGTCGCCCACTTCCATCATGACGATCTGCTGGCCCAGGCGAAGGAGTCGGCGACCAGCCTGGGCTTCACGCCGGACCTGCTGCTGCTGCACTGGCCCAAGAAGACCCCCAGCTTCGCCGAGACTCTGGGCGCGCTGAACGAGGCGAAGGATCAGGGGCTGACGCGGTCGATCGGCCTGTCCAACTTCCCTTCGGCCGAGTTCCGGCAGGCGCAGACGCTGTCGAAGGCCAAGCTGATCACCAACCAGGTCGAGTACCACCCCTATCTGAACCTCAGCCCCCTGCTGAAGGCGGCGGACGAGCTGGGGTCGTCGATCACCGCCTGGTCTCCGCTGGCCCAGGGCAAGATCGCCGACGATCCGGTGATCAACGCCATCGGCCGGGCCCACGGCAAGTCGGCCGGTCAGGTGACCCTGCGCTGGCTGATCCAGCAGGACGTCATCGCCATCCCGCGCACGACCAAAGTGAGCCGCGCGGAAGAGAGCTTCGACATCTTCGACTTCCAGCTGACGGACGACGAGATGGCGCAGATCCACGCCCTGGCCCGCCCCGACGGCCGCCTCGGCGACTGGCTGGACCCGGACTTCAAATGGGATCAGACTGGCTGAAGGCGTCTCTGAAGAAGGCGCACAGAGGAAGTCGCCGAGGAGGTCCGTGATGGGCGTCGTGCTGGAGTTTCCCGAGGCCGATCCCCGCTTTCAATCGGCGGGGCGACGGCTGAAGCGCTGGCGGGAGGAACGGGGTTTCGGGATCGAGGCCCTGGCCGAGGCCATCCACGCCAGCCCCGACGTCATCCGCCGGTGCGAGGCCGGGCGCAGTCGCCTCGACAGCGCCCAGCTGGAGGCGGCCACCCGGGCCCTGCATCTGCCGATCTGGGCGCTGGTGTCGGACGTCCCCGCCTACTGAACGCCCGCGAAGACGAGGGCGCGGATCAGGTCAATGAGCGCCCACCAGGCCAGGCCTGACAGGGCGAAGGCCGCGAGGACGGCGCCACGAACCCAGACCGTCCTCATCGCCGTCTTCATGATGATGCGCGCCTTCTCCATGGACGAAGGCGTAACCCGGGTCGTTCAAATCCCCGAGTAAAAGACTGTAAAGTCAGCGGCGCAACCGGTTGGACAATGGGACAGGGTGACTCCCGCGCCGCAGCCGCCTAAGCCTCGGGCGAGATCGACTCCCGCCGACGAGACCCCCATGGCCTATAAATCCCTGCGCGACTTCATGGCCATGCTGGAGGCCGAGGGGGAGCTGGTGCGGGTGTCGGAGCCCGTCTCCACCCATCTGGAGATGACCGAGATCCAGACACGGCTGCTGAGGAATGGCGGGCCGGCGGTGTTGTTCGAAAAGCCGGTGATGCCGGACGGCTCGATCAGCCCGATCCCGGCTTTGGCCAATCTGTTCGGCACGGTGAAGCGCGTCGCCATGGGCGTGACCATGGAGAAGAAGACCCGAACGACGGCGAAGGAGCTGCGCGAGGTCGGGGAGCTGCTGGCCTTCCTGCGCAACCCCACGCCGCCGCGCGGTCTGGGCGACGCGATGGAGATGCTGCCCCTGGCCCAGACGGTGATGTCGATGCGGCCCAAGGTCGTGAAGACGGCGCCGGTGCAGCAGGTGGTGCTGAAGGGCGACCAGATCGACCTGACCGCCCTGCCCGTTCAGGGTTGCTGGCCCGGCGAGCCCGCGCCCCTGATCACCTGGGGACTGGTCGTGACCAAGGGGCCGTCGGACAGCGCCGAGGACGACTTCAACCTCGGCATCTACCGGATGCAGGTGCTGGGCAAGGACAAGGCCATCATGCGCTGGCTGGCGCACCGCGGCGGGGCCCAGCACTATCAGCGGCACAAGAAGGCCGGAAAGCGCGAGCCCCTGCCGTGCGCCGTGGTGCTGGGCGCCGATCCGGGCACCATCCTGGCGGCGGTGACGCCCGTGCCGGACACCCTGTCGGAATATCAATTCGCCGGCCTGCTACGCGGGCAGAAGGCCGAGCTGGTCCCGTGCAAGACCGTGCCCCTGATGGTGCCGGCCAATGCCGAGATCGTGCTGGAGGGCCACGTCCTGCTGGACGAGCATGCGCCCGAGGGGCCGTATGGCGACCACACCGGCTATTACAACTCGGTCGAGACCTTCCCGGTCTTCCAGGTGACGGCGATCACCATGCGCAAGGACCCGATCTATCTGACCACCTTCACCGGCCGCCCGCCGGACGAGCCGAGCGTGCTGGGCGAGGCGCTGAACGAGGTGTTCATCCCCCTGCTGCGCGCCCAGTTCCCGGAGATCACCGACTTCTGGCTGCCGCCCGAGGGCTGCAGCTACCGGATCGCGGTGGTGTCGATGAAGAAGGCCTATCCGGGCCACGCCAAGCGGGTGATGCTGGGTGTCTGGAGCTATCTGCGCCAGTTCATGTACACCAAATGGGTCATCGTCGTGGACGACGACATCGACGCCCGCGACTGGAAGGACGTCATGTGGGCCATCTCGACCAAGATGGACCCGGCGCGCGACATCACCGTCATCGAATCGACCCCCATCGACTACCTCGATTTCGCCAGCCCCGAGAGCGGGCTGGGCTCCAAGATCGGTCTGGACGCAACCGACAAATGGCCGCCCGAGACCAAGCGCGAATGGGGCGAGGAAATCCGCATGGAGGAAGCGGTCGTCGAGCGGGTCAATGACCTGTGGGACCGCCTCGGCCTGCCTGGCGACGGCAGCCCGATCTGGAAGTAACGGGCGACCGTAACCGGCGAAGCACGCCCCATCGTCGGGCGGAAACGATGCGGGCTAACACGATAACTCCGCTACACGATTGAGCAGGCGAAAGATTTTGGCGCCGGACGCACTACGGACCATGCCGCAGCGCACAAATCATGTTGCGGCGCACAGTTTTGACGTGACGAAATATTAATGTCGTAATATCGTCCCAATTCGTCATTCGCCGGAGCGTCCAATGAAAGCCGTCCTGATCGCCGCCCTCGTACTCACCACCGCGACTCCAGCCGTGGTTCTGCCGACGATGGCTGACGCCCAGGTCCTTGCCGGACGCGGCGCTGCTCGCGCGTCCGAGCGCCATCGCCGCCCGGCTCTGAGCCCGCGCGAAGAGGACCGGCTGTTCGCTGCCCAGGATCAGGTCATCGACCTGCAGCAGCAGATCGAGACCCTTGAGACCGCGGGTCAGACCGCCGGCGGCCTGACCCCGGAACAGAGCACCCAGATCGCCTCGCACCGCAGCCAGATCGCCGAAGCCCAGATCGTCATCGACCGTCTGGAAGCCAAGCGCGCGCGTCGCGAAGGCAACTGAGGCTTCAGCCTCTCGCCACCTCGATTTCGCGGCCGGTCCCCGACGGGACCGGCCGTTTTCGTTTTAGCCAGTCCGCGGGCGGCGGGTGACGGAATCGGAACCCACGCCTAAGGTGAAGCTTGTTCAGCAAGCCCGGTCAGGGTGGGGGTCGTATGAGCGCGTTCGAGTTCTTCTTCAGCTTCTACGGCCTGCTGCTGGGCTTCTCGGCGGCGGAGCTGGTCGGCGGCTTCACCCGGCTGCTGCACCAGAGGAAGGACATCCGCTTCGGCCTGCTGACGCCGATGCTGGCGATCTTCGTGGCGATCGACATCGCCACCTTCTGGAACCAGGCCTGGGTCATCCTGAGGTTCGCCCCGTACAGCTTCGCCCTGTTGATCCTGGGCCTGTTCGTGGCGGGGATCTTCTATGTCGCCGCGACCCTGACCTTCCCGCGCAAGCTCGAGCCGGGCCAGTCCATGGACGATCACTTCTGGAGCCAGCGCCGGATCGTTCTGCTGTGCGTGCTGAGCGCCAATCTGATCATGGCGACCCTGTTCATGGTCGTCACCCATGCGACCGGGGAGTTCACCTCCGTGATCAAACCCCCGCTGCTGTACGGCCTGGCCCTGTTCACGACCCTGACCCTGGTCGCCGCCGTCGCGCGCAGCAAGAAGGTGGTGATCGCGGCCCTGGCCATCCTGCTGGCCTATCACAGCTACAACATCGGCAAGTCGGTGACGGCCCTGGTCTCCACCGGCGGCTGGTCGGTGCGGGCGCCCGCAAACCCGGAGCCTGAGCAAGGGACTGGCAAATGAGCGCGTTCGAGTTCTTCTTCAGCTTCTACGGCATGGTGCTGGGCCTGTCGGTGGCGGTGATCGCGACGGGGTTCGCCACGGCCATCCAGCACCGCAAGTCGATCCGGATCGGCTGGCTGACCCTGCTGCTGGCCCTGTTTGTGGCGCTGGACATCGCCACCTTCTGGGACGCCGCCTGGCACATGTTCCGCGACGCCCCGTTCAGCTACGGCATGCTGGTGATCGGCCTGGCCATCGCCCTGGTCTATTTCATCGCGGCCTCGCTGGTGTTCCCGCACAGCATCCGCGACGGCATGGATCTGGATGAGTATTTCTGGGCCAACAAGAAGGTGGTCCTGCTGCTGACCGTGGCCGCCAACCTGATGATGGTGGTGTTCAGCATGGCGCAGATTCTGGGGCGGCCCGACGCCATAATGATCGTCATCAACTATGCGGCGTCCTTCCTCCTGTATGTCGCGCTGATCGTCCCGGCGGCCCTGGCGAAGAAGTCCCGGCTGTTCGCGATCATGGTCGGGCTGCATGTGGCCATCTATCTCGCCATCGCCTGCATGCCTGCGGGGTTCGGCCCTCCCCCGCCCGCAAAGGCGACCCCGGGCGCCACGGCGAAGGGCTGAGCGGCAGGCCGGGGCCCGGACTTGCCATCGGGGCCGGATCAGGGGACCAATCCGGCCATGCGTTTCCCCTATCTGCCCGCCACGCCCCTGATCGCCGCCTCCGCGCTGGCCATCGGCGCGGCCCTGTTCCCGAGTTTCGCCATGTCCCAGTCCGTGCCCAACGTCGCCCCCTGGGATCAGCCCTTCCTGCCGCCGGCGCCCGCCTGGGACGGCGCGTCGAAGGCCCTGCTGCGGCCGGCCTCCGATCCCTGGGCCAGCGGCTTCGAGGCCGATCCGGAGCATGACTTTTCACCCAACTACGCCGACACCCGCGCCTGGTTCGACCGGCTGGACGCGGCCTCAGACCTGATCCGCATCGAACAGTTCGGCGTCTCGCCGGAGGGCCGGCCGATCTATGCCGTCATCGCCTCGAAGGACGGCGCGACGTTCGATCCGTCCAAGCCCGTGCTGCTGGCCCAGGCCGGCATCCACCCGGGCGAGATCGACGGCAAGGACGCCGGGATGATGCTGCTGAGGGACATCGCCTTCAACGGCAAGGACGGGCTGTTGGACAAGGTCAATCTGATCCTGATCCCCATCCTGTCGGTCGACGGGCACGAGCGGGCCTCGGCCTACAGCCGCCCGAACCAGCGTGGGCCGCGCATCCAGGGCTGGCGTCACACCGCGACCAACCAGAACCTGAACCGCGACTTCATGAAGCTGGACCAGACCGAGATGCAGGCGGTCATGGGGCTGATCGAGAAGTACGACCCGACCCTCTATGTCGACATCCACGTCACCGACGGTATCGACTACCAGTACGACGTCACCTACGGCTTCAACGGCGAGAACGGCGCCTATACGCGGTCGCCGGCCATCTCGGCCTGGCTGAACGACACGTTCAAGCCGGCGATGAACGGGGCGCTGGAGGCCGAGGGCCATATCCCGGGCGAACTGGTCTTCGCCATCGACGACCGCAATCCCAAGGCCGGGATGAACGACGGCGGCCTGGCCGAGCGCTATTCCAACGGCTGGGGCTCGGCGGCGCACGTCCCGACCATCCTGATCGAGAACCATAGCCTGAAGCCGCATGAGCAGCGGGTGCTGGGGACCTATGTCTTCCTTGAGGAGGCCCTGACCCTGCTGGCGACCAAGGGCGCTGACCTCAAGGCCGCCATCGCCGCCGACAAGACCCTGCGTCCGACGGAGATCCCCGCCAACTTCGCGCCCGACGACACGCCGTCCTACACGCGGGCGTTCAAGGGCATCCTGTACGAGACCTACGACAGCGTCGCCTCGGGCGGTAAGGAACTGCGCTGGCTGGGCCAGCCCGATCCGGTGCTGTGGCAGGTGCCCTATTTCGCCTCGCACCCGACCCTGACGCTGAACCGCCCGACCGCCTATTGGGTGCCGTCGTACCGGACCGACGTCATCGAGCGGCTGAAGATGCACGGGGTCCAGATGGAGACCCTGACCGCGCCGCGCACCGTGTCGGTCGACCTGCTGCGGCTGGAGGACCCGGTGGTCTCGGGCCGGACCAATGAGGGCCATGTGCCGATCTCGGTGAAGACGGTCGAGGCCGAGCGCCACGACTGGACGTATCCGGCGGGCTCGGTGCGGGTGCCGACGGACCAGCCGATGGGCGATATCGTCGTCCTTCTGCTGGAGCCACAGTCGTCGGAGAGCTTCTTCGCCTGGGGCATGTTCCCCGAGATCCTGAACCGCGTCGAATATATCGAGGGCTACGCCATCGCCCCGATGGCCGAGAAGATGCTGGCCGCCGATCCGGCCCTGAAGGCCGAGTTCGAGGCGAAGCTGGCCGCCGAGCCTGCCTTCGCCGCCGATCCGGACGCGCGGCTGGGCTGGTTCTACGAGCGGACGCCGTTCTATGATCAGCGCTACCGGCTCTATCCGGTCGGGCGGGAGGACTGAATTTGAGCGTTGCCATCCATGCGGCGGGCCTGTGGACCGGGCTCTGCATCCTGTTGCTGCTGGTCCTGTCGGGCCTGACCTCGGCCAACCGGCGCAAGCACAAGGTGTCCCTGATCATCGGGGATCACCCCGAGATGATCTCGGCCAGCCGCGCCTTCGGCAACGCCACCGAATACATGCCCATCGCCCTGATCGCCCTGGCCCTGATGGCGCTGTCCGGGTTCGCGCCGATGTGGATTCACGCGGTCGGCGGGTCGTTCTTTGTCGGACGGGTTCTGCACGCCTGGGGAATGTTCGTGACCCGCGAAGGCAGGCCGCCGGCGATCCAGCGAATGGCCGGGATGCTGCTGACCTACTTCCCGCTGCTGGGCGCGGCGGGCGCTTTGATCTGGTGCTTCGTCCACGCCCTGTAGTCGGGCCGGAAAATGGGGTGGCGACCCGGTCCGGAGGGGGGAAATAGGCCGGGCCGCCGTCAGACGACCGCGGTCGTAGAACGGACCCGCCTGACCCGAAGAGCTTAGCAGTGGCCCCGGTGGGACACTGTAAAACATCGTCAAATCCGGACGACCGCTGGTCGTCGACAGGCGATCGGCGCCGCCTGCCCGGCAAGCTTTGCTGAGGTGTGTTTCAACGGTGAAGCCAAGCCGTTGAATTCACAAAGGCCGGTCGTAGCACGGCGTTTGCTTGAGCCACGGCGCATCCACCGGGAAAAGCGCCATGACCGTTTCCGCCGCCTCGAGCCTGTCGTCCAATCCGGTTCTGGGTCTGCTTCAGACCCGGGCGACGCTCGGCAAGCCTGACGTCGGCGCGAGCGACAGCCTGTCGGCCTCCGCCCCGGCGTCCAGCGCGCGCGAGGAGTTCGAGAAGTTCGCGGCCATGAGCCCGGCCGAACGGATGCGGGCGGCGATCCTGCAGCAGATGGGCGTCAGCGAGGATCAGCTGGCGGCCATGTCGCCGGACGAGCGCAAGGCGATGGAGGACAAGATCGCCGCCAAGATCAAGGAAACGGTCGAGGAGTCGGCCCGGAAGACCGGCGCCACCGGCCTCCTCGCCGACATCAGGGCCTAGGGCGTCACCGTTCCCGCAGCCGGACGCTCGTCCTCTTCCAGTTCGTTCAGGGCGCCGAGGTCGCCGCGGGCGCGGGCCTTGCGGCCATAGACCAGCTCGAACAGGGGCGAGGCCATCAGGGTGGTGACGATGGCCATCAGCACCAGCATCGAGAACAGGGCCGGGCCGATGATGCCGCGCTGCAGGCCGATGTTGATGATGATCAGCTCCATCAGGCCCCGCGCGTTCATCAGGGCGCCGATGCCCATGGCGGTGGCGTTGTCCTGACCGGTGAGGCGGGCGGCGGCCCAGCAGGCGCCGCCCTTGGCCGCGACCGAGGCGATCAGGATCACCGCGGCCATGGCGACCAGACCCAGGCTGTTGACCATGGTCAGCTGGGTATTCAGCCCGGAGTAGGCGAAGAACATCGGCACCAGCACCACCAGGGCGAAGGGCTCGAGCTGGCGCTTGAGCTCGCGGCTCAGCAGGCCGCGCGGCATGACGGCGCCCAGGATGAAGCCGCCGAACACCGCATGGATGCCGATGGCGTCGGTGAAGAAGGCGCAGAGCAGGAACAGGATCAGGACGATGCCGAGGATCGTCGGGCTGACCCGCTGCTCGCGCTCGGCCATCCGGGCCAGCGGCGCCAGCAGGCGCGGGCCGACGGTCAGCATGAAGGCGACGAAGGCCACGCCGCCGCCGATGGCCTTGATGGCCACGGGCGCGCCGTCGCCGAAGGTGGCCAGCACCACAGCCAGAACGCACCAGGCGCCGGCGTCGTCGATGGCCCCGGCCGACAGGGCCATGGTGCCCAGAGGCGTGTTGCTGAGCCCCCGTTCATGGATGATCCGGGCCAGCATGGGGAAGGCGGTGATCGAGATGGCCGCGCCCATGAACAGCCAGGCCTGCAGGTGGTTGATGCCCTCGCCGAACAGGCTGTGGCTCATCAGCCACGGGGCGATCAGGGCGGCGATCAGGAAGGGCGCGGCCATGCCCGACAGGGACACCGCCGCCGCGCTGGCCGCATTGGTCTTGAAGTGGTCGCTTCGGAAGCCGAGGCCGACGAGGAACATGTAGAGGCCGATGCCGAACTGGGCGCCGACGAACAGGACCTCTTTCGAGTCCTTGGGGAAGATGAAGGCCTGAATGTCGGGGGCCAGAAGGCCGAACAGGGACGGGCCGAGGATGACCCCGGCGATCATCTCGCCCACCACCTGGGGCTGGCCGAGGTAGCGTTTGACCAGCCAGCCGACGGCGCGGCAGGCGGCGATGATCACGGCCATCTGCAGGAAGAAGGCCACGCTGAGTTGCGCAGGCGTCATCTCGAAATCCCTCCCAAAGGGTCGGCCGCGCCTTCAGGCCCGGTCCATTTGGGGCCACGCTAGGCGAACTTCGTTCCGACTGGCAATGGAAAATTGAGAGCGTTCACAAGGATTGGATCGCAGGACGGCGATCTCAGAACCAGCCGGCCTCGCGCAGGACCGGGGCGCAGGAGCGGCTGACGGGCGCGGTCAGGCCGCCGGCCAGCTGGATCTCCCCTGCCCCCTTCCTCCAGCGCACGGCCTCGACGGCGTCGGCGGCGACCCACCAGGAGCGGTGCACGCGCCAGCCGTGGGCCAGGGCCAGGTCGTCCAGCGCGTCGGCGAAGCGCAGGGTGACCAGCTCCTCCCCGGCGTCGGTATGGACCTTCAGATAGTGGTCGTGGGCCTCGACCGCGATCAGCCGGGCGGTGCGGCGTTTGGCCGAGAGCCGGCGGCGGAAGGCGGCCTCGGCCTCCGGCAGGGGCGCGGCGACGACGGTGCGGGTCTCGACGCGCGTGGGCGCCCGCCGCCAGACCAGGGCGCGCACGGCCATGACCGCCAGAACGATGGGCCAGACCTGCCAGAGCAGATTCAGCCATGGCGACCATTCGAAGGGCTGTTCCATGAGGGCGACCTGGGTGACCAGGACCAGCAGCGTCACGGGCGGCGTCATCAGCACGGAAACCGCCGCAACCCGCGGCCAGACCCCTGCGACCCACCGGCTGAGCCAATGGTCGAGCACGATCCCGATCAGCCCGCCGCCGACGATGCAGATCAGCCAGTAGCCATAGATGAGCAGGACCGGCCGATGTTCGGAATCGAACGGCCCCATGAACCCCATCAGCAGGCCCATGGCGGTCAGGATCACGAGGTCGATCGCCCAACGTCTTCCGCTCATCGTCCCCCTCACCGTCAAGCCGCCCCGTTCGCGCACCCCATTCACGCAGATTGGGCGCCGTTCGCGAAACGAGGCCTAGCGAGCCGCCGGGCCAGCGGCAATGGCGGTCGTCGAAACGCCTTCGCCAGACAGGAACGCCAGTGTCGTACTCACGCTTCTCCCCCCTCGTCGTCGCCGCGCTCGCGGCCGCCACACTGTTCGCCCAGCCCGCCCGGGCGCAGATGCCCGGCGCCGACGTCGATGACCGGCCTGATCCGGCCATGCTCTGTCATGTCGGAGTCTATCGGCTGGACGACGGCGGGTGGGTGGATGTGGCGCCGATCGCGAACGCCGGACTGCGCTGGCGTCGGCTGGACGGGTCCAGTTCGCGAATGACCCTCGGCGCCGACGGCCGCTGGGTCAGCACCCTGGGCTCCACCCGCCGCATCGAGGGACCGCAGCCGCAACTCGGAACCTGCGAAGACGGACGGATCACCTTCGAGGGTCATCCCGGCCAACGCGTGGTGCTGAACACGCAGGAGACCACCTTCGTCGGCCATGGCGGCGTGCGTCTGAAAGGGCGGCTGATCCTGCCACCCGGCGAAGGCGTCGTTCCCATCATGGTCGAGGTGCACGGGTCGGAGGGCGCCAATGCGCTCGACTTCAACGCCTTCCAGCGGTTCGCCCCGGCGTCCGGCGTCGGCGTCTTCGTCTATGCCAAGCGCGGGTCCGGCGGGTCCGAAGGCCGCTACACCCAGGACTTCCGCGTCCTGGCTGAAGACGCCGCCGCGGCGGTGGGCGAGGCCCGTCGGATGGCGGGCGCCCGGGCGGGCCGGGTCGGGCTGCACGGCGCCAGTCAGGGCGGCTGGGTGGCGCCGCTGGCCGCCAGCCTGACCCCGGTCGACTTCGTCACCGTCGGCTTCGGCCTGGCCTATGGCGTTCTGGCCGAGGACAGCGATCAGGTCATGCTCGACCTCAAGGCGAAGGGCTGGGGCACCGAGGTTCTGGAAGAGGCGCGCAAGATCACCGACGTCACCGGCGCCTTCGTCGCCTCGCGCGGCGCGGTCGGCTTCGACGGTCTGGAGGCCGTGCGCGCCCGCTACCGCTCCGAGCCCTGGTTCGCCGATATCAAGGGCGAGTTCACCGGCCTGCTGCTGAACGCGCCCAATGACCAGATCATCGCCATGGCCCCGCAGATGGATGCCGGGACCTCATGGGACTACGACCCCCTGCCCGTGCTCAGCAGCCTGAACACGCCCATGCTGTGGATCCAGGCCGAGAAGGACACCGGCGCCCCGCCCGACGCCACCCGTCGCCGCCTGATCGACCTGTCGGCGCATGGACGGCCGATCACCCTGCTGGAATATCCCGACACCGACCACGGCATCATCCGGTTCGAGACCGGCCCGGACGGCCGCCGCACCTCGCTCGGCTATGCGCCCGGCTATTATCAGGCGGTGCTGGACTGGGCGAAGACCGGGCGGCTGGACGGCGACTATGGCGACGGCCGCCTGCTGGCCAAGGCGGAGGGGGCCCGATGACCGCTCTTCCCCCATACGCTCTCCGGAAGATGTCCTGGCCTGCCCGCATCGGCTGGCTGCTGATCGCCCTGCTGTGCCTCGGCATCGCCGCCTATTCGGCGAAATATCTGATCCATCCGCCGCAGTCGCCGCAGGAGGCGCTGGGCAATCCGCTGGGCGTGCCCTTCCTCGTCATCCATGTGGCGGGGGCGGTGACGGCGCTGGTTCTGGGATCGGTGCAGTTCATCCCGGCGTGGCGCAAAGGACGGACGCCGCCGCACCGCTGGGTCGGGCGGGTCTATGTGCTGGGGGTGCTGGTCGGAGGCGTCGCGGGGCTGATCCTGTCGAGCCGGTCCAGCGCCGGACCGATCGCCACAGCGGGCTTCGGCAGTCTGGCCGTCCTCTGGCTCGGCTTCACCCTGGCGGGCTGGCGCGCGGCGGTTCAGGGCCGCATCGCCGACCACCGCCGCTGGATGATCCGCTCCTGGGCCCTGACCCTGGCCGCCGTGACGCTCAGGATCTACCTGCCGCTGGTGCAGATCTTCGACCTCGACTTCCTGCCCTGGTACCGCGCGATTTCGTTCCTGTGCTGGGTCCCGAACCTGATGCTGGCGGAGGTGTGGTTGAGGGTGAAGTCTGATCACCCGCGCAACCGCACCACCTCCGGCAGGCTGTAGGCGCCGGTCAGCACCGGCTCCGTCGGCACATAGGTCCGCACCAGCAGCGCGAACGGGCCGTCGGGGGCCGGCAGCCAGTTGGCGCGGGCCGTGGCGTCGGCGGGCTCGCGGTTCGACAGGGTCAGGGTCAGGGAGCCGTCCGGAGCGAAGACCAGCTCGTCGGCGTCCAGATTGACCGTGCCGAGGTTGGTCCGGCCGTTCGGGCTGCCGGCCAGCATGTAATAGTCGGCGTCGTACAGGGTCAGTGACCAGAAGCCGTCGCGCGAGCGATCCACCGGCGGCAGGCCGTCTTTCGGGAAGGCCAGGGCATAGGCATAGCGACCCTGCAGCAGGGCGCCGTCAGAGTCCGTGCCCCGGACGAAGTAGATCGCCTCATGGTAGTCGTTGACGTAGATGTAGATGACGGCGGCCAGCGCCCGGCCGAACCAGTCGCTTCCCCAGACGCCGCCGTTCTCCTGACGCTGCCAGCCGCCGCCCGCGGCGACGCCGACCTGATGGTATTTGGCGGTCTCGAACAGCTCCGCCTCGGCCAGGAGGGCGGCGCGGTCGATCCGGACCTTCCACTCGGGGCCGCTGTCGCGCAGGGCCAGCAGGGTGCGCGCCTGATCCGCCAGCGGCGCATCGTCGGGCGAAACCTGCGGATTGGCGTCCAGCGCCCGGCGCAGATCGTCCCAGAAGGTCGCCGCATTGACCGGCCGCACGCGCAGAAGGTCGGGGTCGGCCTTCAGCATCTCCGCCGTCAGACCGGCGGGATAGACCTTGTGGGCGGCGCTGGCCTGACAGTCGAAGGTCTTCAGCTCCGGCGTGTTCTGGCTGAAGGGATAGACCCCGATCTGGTTCAGCACGCGACGGGCCTCGGCCTTGGAGGCCTCCGAATGGGCCGTGAAGCTGCGCCCGAACAGGCCGGTGACGTTGGTCGGGGAGCGCAGGACGTCGATGAAGCCCTCGGGCGTCTCGCCCTTCCAGTTGGGGCCGACGAGAAGGAACTTGCCGCCGGGCGTGCCCGAGGCCGAGCCCAACTGATGCACCACCGTCGTGAAGATGTCGGCGATCTGGATCGTCCAGTAGTGGCCGGCGGGCGCATCGGTCGGGGTCTGGACCACCACGGGCTCGGTGGTCAGATCCGTGAAGCTGACGCCATAGATGGTGTCGTTGTTGGGCGTGACGACCTTGCGCTGGGCCGGCGACATATAGTCGTCCAGATAGCCCATGACGTTCTTCGGCGCGCCGGGGAACAGGCCCATGGTCGCGCCCGGGCCGTCCTTCATCACCTCCCAGGCGCTGGTTCGGTTGAAGCCGTCGACCGCCGGATAGCCCCAGTAGAAGACGATCTTGGCCAGGGCGTCGATATAGCTTTCGTTGGCCAGCTGGGCGGCGGTCCCGGCGGAGTTGGCCAGATGCGGATGGGCGGCGTCGAACTGGCGCGCGACATAGGGCGTTGACGGCATGGGCAGGACCTCCGGGCTGGGGAGGCGGAAGCTATGAGGGACTCGGCGGGCCGGAAATCGGGGCAAACCCCGGCGCCCAATCCCCTTCCCGTCATTGCGACTCCTGCCTCAGTCCGCCATATCGGGGCATGTCCGACGCCGCTTCGCCTGAACTTCTGCATGATCTCATCGCCGCCGCCCTGAAGGCGGGGGCTGACGCGGCGGAGGCCGTGACCTCCGAGCGGCGCTCGATGTCGGTGGGGGTGCGCAACGGGGCGCTGGAAGAGGTCGAGCGCGAGGAGTCGCGCGATTTGGGCCTGCGCGTCTTCGTCGGCCAGAGGCAGGCCTCGGTGTCCGCCTCCGACCTGTCCGAGGCCACCCGCAACCGCCTGGTCGAGCGGGTCGTGGCGATGGCCAGGCTGGCGCCCGAAGACCCCTACGCCATGCTGGCCCCGCAGGACCGGCTGAACATGGGGCCGCACCGCGACCTGGACCTCTATGACGCCACCGAACGGTCGGCCGCCGAGCTGGAGGCCGCCGCGGCCGAGACCGAGGGCGTCGCGCTTGCGGTCGAGGGCGTGGTCCGGTCGGAGGGCGGATACGCCTCCACCTCCTCCAGCGAATGGCGGCTGGTGACCTCGCACGGCTTCGACGGCCGCTATCAGGGCAGCGCCTTCTCGCTGGGCGTCGGCGTCATCGCCGAGAAGGACGGCGGCATGGAGCGCGGCGGCGAGAGCCGGACGACCCGCCACTTCGCCGACCTGCCCGACGCGCAGTCGATCGGCGCCGAAGCCGGGCGCAAGGCCGTGGCCCGCACCGGTCCGCGCAAGATCGCCTCGACCACCGCCCCGGTCATCTTCGAGAACCGGGTCGCGACCCAGATCCTGTCGCCCCTGCTGGGCGCCATCTCGGGCCCCTCCATCGCGCGCGGGACCTCCTTCCTGAAGGACGACCTGCACAGGAAGCTGCTGCCCTCGGGCGTCAGCCTGATCGACGATCCGTTCCGGCCGCGCGGCCTGGGTTCCACCCCGTTCGACGACGAGGGGGTCACGGTCGAGAAGCAATATGTCGTCGACGACGGCGCCCTGATGACCTGGCTGCTCAACTCGGGTTCGGCCAAACAGCTGGGCCTGCGCTCGACGGGCCACGCCTCCCGCGGTCTGGCGGGGCCTCCGGGCGTCTCGACCCACAATCTGCACCTGACGGCGGGTCTGCGCGACAAGACCGGGCTGATCGGCGACGCCGGAGCCGGGCTTCTGGTTACCTCCATGTTCGGCCCCTCGCTGAACGGCAACACCGGCGACTGGTCCGCCGGGGTGTCCGGCTTCTGGTTCGAGGACGGGGAGCTGGCCTATCCGGTCAGTGAGGTCACCGTCGCCGGCAATCTGAAGGCCCTGTGGGCGCGGATGGTCCCGGGGTCGGATCTGGAGTTCCGTTCGGCCTTCAACAGCCCCTCCCTGCTGTTCGACGCGGTGGCCATCGCCGGCAAATGATCGATCTGGACGCCGACCTCGAACTGATTCGCGCCGCCGCGATCGCCGCCGGCGACCTGGCCCTGGCGGAGCGGGACAAGGGGATCAAGATCTGGTCCAAGTCGGGCGGCTCGCCGGTCACCAGCGCCGATCTGGCGGTTGATGCATTGCTCAAGGACATGCTCCTAAGCGCCCGTCCTGACTACGGCTGGCTGTCGGAGGAAACGGCGGATTCCAGCGATCGGCTGTCGAAGGAACGCATCTTTATCGTCGACCCCATCGACGGCACCCGCGCCTTCATGAAGAACGCCGCCTGGTGGTGCGTGCCCATCGCCGTGGTCGAGAACGGCCTGCCCGTCGCCGCCGTCATCCATGCGCCCCAGCTGGACGAAACCTATGTGGCGACGGCGGGCGGCGGGGCGTGGCGCAACGGGCGGATCATCGCGCCCGCAGACACCGACAGTCTGGACGACGCCTCGGTGCTGGCAGACGCCCAGCTGATGGAACGGCCCGAATGGCCCGAACCGTGGCCGGCGATGCGCTATGAGAAGCGCAACGCCCTCGCCTATCGCATGGCCCTTGTCGCCGCCGGGGCCTTCGACGCCGCCATCGCCATGGGGCCGAAGTGGGACTGGGACGTCGCCGCGGGCTGGCTGATCGCCACGGAAGCGGGGGCCAAGGTCTCGGATCACCAAGGACGGCCGTGGCTGTTCAACCGCCCGGATCCGCGTCAGGCCAGTCTGGTTTGCAGCGCTCCCGCCCTGCACCCGTTGATCATCCGCCGCACAGCGCCTATCCCGCTGGCGAAATAGCCCCCTCGCCGCCTTCAAGGATTCCCGATGACCGCCCCCACCGAAATCGAAACCCCGCAACTGCTCCACCTCGTGATCGGCGGCGAGATGCGCCATCCGGGCGAGCCCGTGTTCCGCGACCTGTCGGAAGTCGAGTTCGTCGGCGCCTATCCGAACTATGAAGAGGCCAAACAGGCGTGGAAGGCCCGGGCCCAGGCCACCGTCGACAACGCCCACATGCGCTTCTTCATCCTGCACGCCCACAAGCTGATCGATCCGCGCGGCGATCACTAGGTCGCACCCCCGCGAGGGGAACGAGCCCCCGTTCTGGCACGCTTCATGTAGTCAGGACGGGCGTTCGTACCGGAGTGTTCCATGGCCCCCATCCTCGTCATCCTCGGCCTGCTGCTGATGGGCGTGGCGATCGTCGCCTGGCACACCCGCGCGACCTGGTGGCATTTCGTGGCGCATCTGCTGCCCCAGCCGCCCCTGACCCGCGCCGGGAGGGCCGCGCTGGCGGCGTCCGCGGAGCCCGCCTATTCGGCCGAGCCCGACGCCTTCGCCGCGGCTCCGCTGTCCCGGTCCGTGTTCGTCGAGACTCCCGCCGCGGCGCCCGCGCCCGCCGCCTCGAACGATCCCTTCGCCCATGCCCCGGCCGTGTCCGACCTGTCGGACGGAGGCTTCCCGCAGTCGGAGACGAGACATTGACCCTTTTCGGCACGACCCTCGACGGCGTCCAGATCGCCAGTTTGGTCGGTCTTCTGGCGGCGTTGATCTACTGGATGTTCGTCCTGCGCGGTGAACAGAACGCCCTGTCGGCCTTCCGCAAATGGGAAGCCGACCGCAAGGCGCGCCGGGAGGCGGAGATCGCGGCGGAAGAGGCCGGGGATCAACCTGAAGCGCCTCCGTCCTCGAGCGGGCCGAAGCGGGGCCCTTGGGGCTGACTGTCGGAGGCGCCCCCCGCTACCCGTCCGTCAAGGGCAGATGGTCACTCACCACCGCTGGAAATCTCCACACCGCTGCGTTCGTGCTCGCTCCTGCGATTGCGACGGTCGAATATGAGGTGGAGAAGCGTGACCGTCGCGAAGACGGCGAATGCGCCGAACGCCGTCCCGCTCCTTCCTTGTCCTGACACAAGGCACCAGACGCCGAGAAGCCATGCCGGGACGGCGAACAGGAGCGTCACGCCCTTCAGCCAAACGGGTATCGGTCGCCACCAGCCGCTGAACGAGACGCGGGTTTTCATGGGGCGAAGAGTGTCGCATCCAGCTCGTGTCCGCAATGGGTCGGCAACCGACAGCTGAAATCCCGCAGCCCCCGGCTTTCCTACTCCCGCCGCAGCAGCTTGTCGGTCAGCAGGGTGCCCCACCAGCCGGCCTTGAACTCAGCCTTGATGGTCTCGGGGTCGTAGAGGGGGCTGTCGATCCAGTCGAGGAAGCTCATCCCCGTCGGCTCGATCTCGCGGACGTACTTCTCGAGGAAATAGTCGAGGACGCCGGTCAGGCCCTCGCGGCTGTGCAGATACTTCTTCGACAGCTGCTCCATGGCCACCGACACCGGCTCGCCGAGGTGGAAGTGGCGATAGAGGACCGCCATCAGCCCGGCCCGGTCCGCGCCCGACTTGCAGTGGATCAGGACCGGATATTCGATGGTCTGGAACAGCTTGATGGCGCGATGGATGCGATAGGGCTCGGGCACGTCGCGCGAATCCAGCGGGGCGTCGATCAGGGTCAGGCCGAGCGCTTCGCACGCCGCCTTCTCCAGCCAGTAGTAGCTCTCGTCCCGCTCGCCGCGCAGGTTGATGACCGTCTTCACGCCCCGGTCGGCCCAGCCCTTGAGCTGGCGCGGCGACGGCTGGTTGGTGCGGACCAGATCCGGCCCCAGCCAGTGCGCGTTCGAGAACGCCAGCCTGAGGAAGGCGTGGTCGCTCCAGAAATAGTCCCAACCGGCGTGGAACCGGCCGGCGGAGGTGGAAAGGTCGAAACGCGGCATGGGGCGCAGATAGAGGTTCCGGACGCCTGCGTCATCCCGGCGGAACACTTCGGCGGAATTCTCGCTAGAGTGGCTGTGACAAATGGAGCGCCCCGATGACCCGTGCCGTCCTGTTGCTTGCCGCCGCCGGAGCGGCCTTCGTCGCAGCCTGTTCCGGGCCTGCGGACGCGCCCGCCGCAGCGCCTGAACCGGCCGCGGCCCCGGTGGTCGCGCCGCCCCCCGCGCCCACGCCCGCCCCCGCCGTCGATCCGGCCTTCGACGCGTGGGTCCGTGATCAGGTCAAGGACGGCGGCCTGCCCTTGCAGTACGCCGCCGCAGCCGGCCCGGACGGTCTCAGCTTCGCCTATCTGACGGGCGGGGACTATTGCGGCTCGGGCGGTTGCGTCCTGCTGGTGGCGCGCAAGACCGGGGCCGGGTTCGAACGGGTCGGACGGCTGACCGTGACCCGGACTCCGATCCGTGTTCTGGAGAGCCGCAGCCACGGCCTGCCCGATCTGGCTGTGGGCGTGTCCGGCGGCGGAGCGACGCCGCACGAGGCCCGGATTCCGTTCGACGGCAGCCGTTACGCCTCCAACCCCACAGTCGCTCCGGCCAGACCCGTCGAGGGCGCGACGCCGGGCCAAACCCTGATCACCGACGACACGCCGAAGGTCACAGTCCGCGAGTAACCGGATCGCCCCGCTTGACTTGCCGGGCCGTCCGTCCGACCTCCGTCCGATGACGACGCCTGCCCTGCATGAAGACGACGAACGCCTGCGCCCGCTGCTGGCGCGGATCTGGCGCGACTATCTTTCGCGGCACAAGACGGCGCTGTTCGCCTCCATCGCCTGCGCCGCCGTCGTCGGCGTGGTCGCCGCGACCGTGCTGCAACTGCTGGAGCCGGCCATCAACGGCCTGTTCCTGGGCACGACGGTGAAGATCTGGGGCCTGTTCCCCATTCCGCCGTCCGAGGCCCTGTGGGCCATTCCCGCCTTCATCGTCGGCATGGCGGTGATCTGGACCATCGCGGCGCTCGGTCAGGCGGCGCTGGTCAACCGGCTGGGCCACGGCATCGTCGGCGACATCCAGATCCGCCTGTTCGGCGCGATGATCCGCGCCGATCTGGCCCGGCTGCGAAGTCAGCACTCGGGCGCCTTCGTCTCCAGCGTCCTGTTCGACGCCAATCTGGTGCGCGAGGCCTTCACCAACGGGGTGGTCAACTACACCCAGCACGGCCTGACCCTGATCGCCGTCATCGCCTTCATGGCCTGGAGCGACTGGCAGCTGACCCTGATCGTCCTGCTGGGCGTGCCGGCCATCACCTACGTCCTGCGCCGCTTCTCCAAGCGCACGCGCAAGGCCACGACCGGCGCCATGCTGGAGACCGAGAACCTGTCGACCGCCCTGATGGAGAACCTGGACGGCGTCCGGCTGATCAAGATCGAGAACCAGGAAGCCGCCGAAGAGGGCCGCGTCGGCGAGGTGGTCAACCGCCGCCAGCGCCATGTGATCAAGAGCGCCGACTCCAGAGCCTTCGCCGGCCCCTTCTCCAACTTCTTCGCTATGGTGATCGTGGCGGCGGTCATGGCCTATGCCGGCTGGCGCGCGCGCGAAGGCCATATGAGTGTGGGCGAGTTCGCGGCCTTCATCGGCCTGCTGATGTCGGCCGGTCAGTCGCTGCGGCAGGTGACCAATCTGCAGACGGTGATGGCCGAGGGGCTGACGGCGGCGCGCCGCCTGTTCGCCGCCCTCGACATCCAGCCCGAGATCCGCGAGGCGACCGATCCCCATGCCCTGCCGGAGGGGCCGCTGACCGTGGCTCTGGACGGCGTCTCCTTCGCCTATGGCGGCCTGCAGGACGGCGTGGCCCCGACCCTTTCGGACGTCTCCCTGACCGTGAAGCCCGGCGAGACCGTGGCCCTGGTCGGGCCGTCTGGCGGGGGCAAGTCGACGATCCTGAGCCTGCTGCCGCGCTTCTATGACGTGACGGCGGGTGCGGTGACGCTGGGCGGGGTCGACATCCGCGACCTGGCCTTGCCGCAGTTGCGCGACCGCATCGCCCTGGTGACCCAGGAACCCTTCCTGTTCGACGACACCATCGCCGCCAACATCACCTATGGCCGCGAAAGCGTGACCCAGGAGGAGATCGAGGCCGCCGCGCGCGCCGCCGCCGCCCACGACTTCATCACCGCCCTGCCGCAGGGCTATCAGACCCGGGCGGGCGAGGCCGGGATGCGGCTGTCGGGCGGTCAGCGTCAGCGCGTCGCCATCGCCCGCGCCTTCCTGAAGAACGCCCCGATCCTGCTGCTCGACGAGGCCACCTCGGCGCTGGACACCGAGAGCGAGGCCCTGGTCCAGGCGGCGCTGGAGCGGCTGATGGAAGGCCGCGCCACCCTGATGATCGCCCACCGCCTGTCGACCGTGATGAACGCCGACCGCATCCACGTCCTGGAGGCCGGCCGCATCGTCGAGACGGGAACTCACAAGCAGTTGGTCAGGAAGGGCGGCCTCTACGCCCGTCTGGCCAGGCAGCAGTCGCTGGACGGGACCCCGGCGGTGGAAACGGTCGCCTGAGGTGAGGCCGCTCCGCAACCCTGTCATCCAGTCGATCCTGTCCCATGTGCTGGCGGGCTGGATGCAATTCTGCTTCTCCACCATTCGCTGGACCTATGAGAACCGCGGCGTCGCCGAGGGGGTCTGGGCCGAGGGCGGCGGGGTGCTGTGCGCCTTCTGGCATTCGCGCATCGGCCTCAGCCCCTCGTGCTGGCCGCTGGACGTCGCCCAGCCGGCCAAGGCCCTGATCTCCCTGTCGCCAGACGGCCAGTTCATCGCCAAGGCTGTGGCCCTGCAGGGCTTCCCCGCCGTGCGCGGCTCCTCGGCCAACAAGGACAAGGCGGAGGTCGCCAAGGGCGGAACCCAGGCCCTTCGCGACGGGCTGAAGCAGCTGAAGCTCGGCGCCCTGGCCATCACCCCCGACGGCCCGCGTGGACCGGCCCGGCAAATGGCCGAGGGCCTGCCCCTGATGGCGAAACTGTCCAAGGCGCCGGTCCTGTTCATCGGCATGAGCTGCAGCCCGGCGATCCGGCTGAACAGCTGGGACAAGGCCATCCTGCCCCTGCCCTTCGGCAAGGGCGCCATCGTCTGGGACATCGACCGCTTCCCCGCGGACGGCGATCTGGCCGAGGTGGCGTTGGACTGGACCGCGAAGCTGAACGCGGTCGAGGCGCGCGCGGACGCGATCACGGGTTTGGAGCACCAGTGAGATGGCGTTCCCCGTTAGCAGCTTCCCGTTTGCCCGGTTCAGCCTGTTGAGCGCTGATCGTCAGGCCGAGCTGAATAGCTCCTACAAGCAAACTCAAGATGGCGACGAAAGCCATGATGATTTGAACGGAGTGATCGGCGGAAGCGGATTTGTGTTTCATGACGCTAGACCCTTAGCTGTGAAGCCACGAGCATCCGGCCGCCCGGAGGTTCGCAACGCGCTTGTCGGGATATTCGGCCCTCGAAAGTCCCGCCTTCAACGCACGCAGATGGTGACGTCACGACTTCCCAGAGAACAATGCACCGAAGCTACAAGCTTCACCGTTACGACCTCTTCTTCGGGCAGCTGGCATAGATTTACGGGCCGCAACGCGGTCCTTGGGACGCTCTCGTGAGCCCCGCTCTCCTCCTCTATCGTCTGATCACCCGGATGCTGGAGCCTCTGGCGCCGCGCCTGCTGGATGCGCGGGTCAAACAGGGCAAGGAGGACCCGGTCCGGGTCGACGAGCGGCTGGGCCTGACCCGCATGGCGCGGCCGGCAGGCGACCTCGTCTGGCTGCACGGCGTCAGCGTGGGCGAGACCCTGTCCCTGCTGCCGGTGATCGAACGGATCAGGAAGGCGCGGCCCGAGCTGACGGTGCTGGTGACCTCCGGCACCCTGACCTCGGCGACCCTGCTGGCCCAGCGGCTGCCCGCCGGGGTGATCCACCAGTTCGCGCCCGTGGACGGGCCCCATGCCGTCGCCGCCTTCCTCGATCACTGGAAGCCGAGCCTGGGCGTCTTCGTCGAGAGCGAGCTGTGGCCCAATCTGATCGCGGCGGCGAAAGCGCGGGGCGTGAAGCTCGCCCTCGTCAGCGCCCGCATCACCGAGAAGACGGCCAGGGGCTGGGGCCGCTTCCCCGGGGCGATCCGCCAGATCCTGTCGCGCTATGACCGCATCCTGCCGCAGGATCAGGCCTCGGCGGAACGGCTGGAACGGCTCGGCGCGCGCGTCGACGGGCTGGTCAATCTCAAGCTCTCCGGCGCGCCCCTGCCCCACGATACAGCCGCCTTCAGCCGCCTGAGCGCCGCCATCGGCGACCGGCCGGTGATCGTCGCGGCCAGCACCCATGAGGGCGAGGAGATCGCCATCGTCCATGCGCTCGACGCCCTGCCCGTGCGGGTCTGTCTGGTCATCGTGCCGCGTCATCCCGAGCGGGCGGGCGAGATCGCGGGGCTGCTGACCCACGACGGCTATCGCTTCGTGATGCGGTCGCGCGGCGGCCAGCTGGACGGCGGCACCGACCTCTATATCGCCGACACCCTGGGCGAGCTGGGCCTGTTCCTGCGGCTGGCCGATGTGGTGGTCATGGGCGGCAGCTTCGGCCCGGCCATCGGCCAGGCTTCCGTCGGCGGGCACAATCCGCTGGAGCCCGCGCGGCTGGGCAAGCCGTCGGTCTCGGGCGCTGACTATCCGAACTGGATCGAGGTCACCGAGGCCCTGCACGAGGCCGGCGGCCTGATCGTTGTCGCCGCGCCCGCCGACCTGCCGCACGTCATCACGCCGTTGCTGGACAACCCCGCCGCCGCCCGGGCCATGGGCGAACGGGCGAGGAAGGCCGCCGCAGACGCGGGCGCGGGCCTCGACCGGCTGTGGGACGCGCTGCAGCCGCTGCTGCCGCCGGCTGGAGGTCGGCGATGAAGCTCTCGACGCCGCGCTGGTGGTACATCCGGAATAGCAACCACGCCCGGGTGACCCGCACCCTGTTGAAGCCGGCGTCGTGGCTCTGGGCCGCCGTGACCGCGTCACGGATCGCGAAGGCGGCGCCGGTCGATCCGGGCGTTCCGGTCGTCTCGGTCGGCAATCTGACGGTCGGGGGCTCGGGCAAGACGCCGGTGGCGCGCGAGACCCTGCGGCTGTTGCGTGCGGCGGGGATCGAGGCCGCCGCCCTGTCGCGCGGCTATGGCGGGACGCTGAAAGGACCGCTGCGGGTCGATCCGGCCGTCCACAACGCCGCCGACGTCGGCGACGAACCCCTGATGCTGGCGATCGACAGCCCGGCCTGGATCTCGGCCGACCGGGTCGCAGGAGCCGAGGCCGCCGTGGCCGCGGGGGCGAAGGCGCTGGTTCTCGACGACGCCCACCAGAACATGAAGCTGAAGAAGACGCTCAGCCTGATCGTCGTGGACGGCGAGACGCGTGGCGAGGAATGGCCGTTCGGCGACGGCTCGGTCTTCCCGTCGGGGCCGATGCGCGAGCCGCTGAAGGCCGGACTGGCCCGCGCCGGTGCGGTGGTGGTCTTGCTGCCCGCCGACCTGCCCGAGGCCGACCCGGAGCTGGTCGCCACCTTCGGCGACCTGCCCGTCTTCATCGCCCGGCTTGAGCCCGCCGGACCGCCGCCCCCGGGGCCTCAGGTTGGTTTCGCCGGCATCGCCAAGCCGTGGAAGGTCGAACGGTCGCTGATCGCGGCGGGCTGTGAGCTGATGGACTTCGCCCCCTTCCCTGACCACGCCGACTACCGGCCCGAAGACCTGCGCTTCCTCGCCGAACGCGCCGAACTGCACGGCGCGGGGCTGGTCACCACGGAAAAGGACTGGGTCCGCCTGAGCCCCGAATGGCGCGCCAAGGTCGTGTCGTGGCCTGTGGTGGCGCGGTTCGAGGATGAAGCGGGCTTCGCCGCCTTCCTGCTTCAGTCCTCGCGGTAGACGACCCCGCCCTTCATCACGAAGGCCATATGCTCCAGCGTCGTGACGTCGCTCAGCGGGTCGCCATGGACGCCGACGAGGTCCGCCGGCATGCCGACCGCGATCTTGCCTGCCTGATCCGAGATGCGCAGATGCTCGGCCGCCCCGACCGTCGCCGCCTGCACCGCCTCCAGCGGGCTCAGCCCGGCCCGGACCAACAGAGCGAACTCCTGGGCGTTGTCACCGTGGGCCGAGACGCCCGTGTCGGTCCCGAACGCGATCCGCACCCCGCCCTCATGGGCCCGGCGGGCCATGTCCAGCATCTTCGGCCCCGCCTCCAGCGCCTTGGCCGTCTGGGCCGGGGTCAGGAAATTGTTGGGGCCCGAGGCGATCCGGTAGACGAAATCGCCCGCCAGCAGGGTCGGGACCAGCCAGACGCCGTCGCGGTGGAACAGGCGGATCGACTCGTCGTCCAGATAGGTGCCGTGCTCGATCGAGTCGCCGCCGGCGCGCAGGAAGGCGTTGATGCCGTCGGTGCCGTGGGCGTGGGCGGTGACCTGGCGGCCCATGCGGTGGGCGGACTCGACGATGGCCTTCAGCTCTTCGTCGGTGAACTGCTGGGCCAGGCCGGCGGCGGTGTTGGACAGGACCCCGCCCGTGGCGGTGATCTTGATGATGTCGGCGCCCGACCGGACCTGCAGCCGTACGGCGCGCATGCAGTCGTCAGCGCCCGAGCAGACGCTCTCCGGCGACAACAGGTGCATGATGTCATCGCTGAAGCCGTTCACGTCGCCATGGCCGCCGTGGATCGACACGGCCGAGCCCGCGGCGATCACGCGCGGTCCGGGCACGTCGCCACGCCGGATGGCGTCCCTCAACGCGAAGATGGCCTCGTTGGACGCGCCGAGGTCCGCGACCGTGGTGAAGCCCGCCATCAGGGTCTTGCGCGCGTAGCCGGCGCCGACCATCGCCTGATCCGCATTGGACTGGGTCACCTCGTCCAGCCGGCTGTTCGCGCCCTGCTGGCTGGTCAGATGGACGTGGCTGTCGATCAGGCCCGGCAGGACGAATTCGTCCCGCAGATCAACGATATGACCCTCACCGACAAAGCCGTCGCGGATTTCGACGACTTTGTTCCCTGCGATCACGAGAGTTTTATCGCGCTGCACAACACCGGTCGACGGATCGGCCAGAAGTCGCCCGACTTGGACGAACGTGGTTCCCGTATCGGGAGAATTAGCCGGGGGCGTGGGGGTTTGCGCGGCGACGCTTCCGCCAAACGCCAGACACAATAGCCCTAAGGCTACGCTCACCTTGGTCATAAACCCCTCCTGAAAACAGCCGCTTCACCATAGCGAGGAAAGGTTCCGCGCCAAGGCTCAGGTTGGCCCGGCGGGAATTTCATGGGACACGTTAGGGCATAACATCAACCGCGCGAGGGGCGTCGCATGCGGCTTTCGAGACGAGGCCTTATTCTGGGCGGATCGGCGATGCTCGCCGGTTGCGCCACCAACCAGGCCGTTCAGGCCCCGGTTCAGCTTGCACAGGCCGCCGTCCCGGTTCCGCCTCCCGCGCCGCGCGTGGTGGTCCAGCAGACCCAGTACACGCCGCCGCCGCTTGACCCCTATCGTCAGGTCCGGCCCGAGCTGATGCAGCGCGCCATGCAGGCCCTGGACGTGCACCACGACCGCCTGCCGCTGCGCGACCGCATGTATCTGGTCGACTTCCAGAAATTCTCGGGCGAGGAGCGTCTGTACGAGGTCGATCTGTACAGCGGCCAGGTCAAGGCCTTCCGCACCTGCCACGGCCGCGGCTCGGATCCGCAGCATTCGGGTTACGCCCGCAACTTCTCCAACACCCCGGAAAGCTACATGTCCTCGGTCGGCGCCTATGCCACCGCCGGCGCCAGCTGGGGCGCGTCCCAGGGCCCGAACGTCCTGCTGGACGGGCTGGAATACACCAACAACCTGGCCCGCGAGCGCGCCATCATCGTCCACGGCGCCAACTACGCCGATCCGGACTTCCTGGCCCGTGAAGGCAAGCTGGGCCGCAGCTACGGCTGCTTCTCCACCGCCCACACCGACCTGCCCGCCCTGCGCGAGCGCATGGGCACGGGCCGGCTGCTGTTCGCCTGGGCCTAGGCTCTACTCTCTGTCGAGAGCCCGCCAGCCGATGTCGGAGCGGCTGAAGCCGCCCGGCCAGTCGATCTTGCGCACCGCCTCATAGGCGCGTTCACGGGCCTGGGCGATGTCGTCGCCCTCGGCGCAGACGTTGAGGACACGGCCGCCGGCGGCGACCAGCTGGCCGTCCGGACGGCGTTTGGTGCCAGCGTGGAAGACCTGAACGTGAGGGCCGAAATCCTGTTCGGCGCCGCGGATGATCGAGCCTTCCAGCGGGCTGTCGGGATAGCCCTTGGCGGCCATGACGACACAGATGACCGTCTGGGGCTTGAAGGCGGGCGGCGCGACCCTGGACACGTCGCCCCGCGCGCAGGCCAGCAGGACGGGCACGATGTCTCCGGCCAGCCGCATCATCAGGACCTGGCACTCCGGATCGCCGAAGCGGGCGTTGTATTCCACGACCTTGGGACCCTCGGCCGTGGCCATCAGCCCGACGTAGAGGACCCCGCGATAGGGCGCGCCCTCGGCCGCCATGCCGGTCATGGTCGGGGCGACGATGTCGCGTTCGACGATCTCGACCAGTTCGGGGGTGAAGACGGGCGCGGGGGAATAGGCGCCCATGCCGCCGGTATTGGGGCCGATGTCGCCGTCGAAGGCGCGCTTGTGGTCCTGGGCGCCGCCGAACAGCACCGCGCGCTGACCGTCGCACAGGGCGAAGAGGGAGCCCTCCTCCCCGTCCATGAACTCCTCGATGACCACCCGGGCGCCGGCCGTGCCGAAGCGGCCGCCCAGCATGCGCTCGATCTCGGCCTCGGCGTCGGGCTTGTCGGGGCTGATGGCCACGCCCTTGCCGGCGGCCAGACCGTCGGCCTTGATCACATAGGGGGGCTTGAAGACGTTCAGGGCGGCCTTGGCGTCGGCGACGCGGTCATAGACGCCGTAGCCGGCCGTCGGAATCTCGTGCCGCTCGAGGAAGCCCTTGGAGAAGGCCTTGGAGGTTTCCAGCTGGGCTGCCTTCATCGTGGGGCCGAAACAGGGAATGCCCGCCGCCGCCAGACGGTCGGCGAGGCCGGCGGCCAGCGCCACCTCGGGCCCGACCACGACCAGGTCCGCCTTGATCTCGCGCGCCAGGGCGGCGAGGCCGTCGGCGTCGTCGGCCTTCAGGTCGGGGACCAGTTCGCCGAGCTTTTCCATCCCCGGATTGCCGGGCGCGATCACCAGTCGCTTCGTCAGCGGCGAAGCGGCGATTTTCCAGGCCAGGGCGTGTTCGCGCCCTCCCGATCCGACAAGCAGGATGTTCATGCGCGGGCAATGACCGTCTGAGGCGCTTCGGTCAAGCAGTGACTGGGTTTACGAGGCGTTACAGTAACGCCGAGACCACATAGACCAGCACGCCGAGCATGAAGATCAGGCCAATGATCACCCATGGGCTGACGGCGGGCGCATCGCTGCGGCGGCCCAGTTCTTCCTCATAGGGGTCGCGGTCGTCGGGATCGGTTCCGGGGGGATCGGCCATGGGCTGAGGATAGTCGGTCATCGCCGTTTCCGCCAATCACACGACCGCGCTAGTGTGTCGCGATGAGCGACGACTCTTACGTATTCGAGGGCCCGGCCGAGGCGCCTGAGCCCGCGCGGGACAACAATCCGCCCCAGACCATCTCGGAACTGGCCTTCGCCCTGAAGCGCACGCTCGAGGACCGGTTCGGCCATGTCCGGCTGCGCGGCGAGGTGTCCAAGGTCAATTTTCACGCCTCGGGCCACGTCTATCTGACGCTCAAGGACGACAAGGCCGCCATCGACGGCGTGATCTGGAAGGGTTCGGTGCGCGGCCTGGGCGTGCGGCCCGAGACGGGGCTGGAGGTCATCGTCACCGGCAAGATCACCTCCTATCCGGCGCGGTCCTCGTACCAGATCGTGATCGAATCGATGGAGGCGGCGGGCGCGGGCGCCCTGCTGGCCCAGCTGGAGCGGCTGAAGGTCAAGCTGAGTGGCGAAGGTCTGTTCGACGTCGGGCGCAAGAAGCCGATCCCGACCTTCCCTGCCACCATCGCGGTGATCACCAGCCCGACCGGCGCCGTGATCCGCGATATCCTGCACCGCATCGCCGAGCGCTGGCCGTGCCGGGTCATCGTCTGGCCGGTGGTGGTTCAGGGCGACGCCGCCTCGGGTCAGGTCGCCAACGCCATTCGCGGCTTCGACGGCATGACGCCGGATGGGCCGATCCCCCGCCCCGACCTGCTGATCGTCGCGCGCGGCGGCGGCTCGGTCGAGGACCTGTGGTGCTTCAACGACGAGGGTCTGGCGCGGACGGTGGCGGCGGCCTCCATTCCGATCATCTCGGCCGTGGGGCACGAGACCGACACCACCCTGATCGACTTCGTCTCGGACCGTCGGGCGCCGACGCCGACCGGCGCGGCCGAGATCGCGACCCCGGTGCTGGCCGATCTGCGCTTCGCGGTCGCCGATCTGGAACGGCGGCTGGACCGGGCCGGTTCGCGGCTGCTGGAGGACCGGCGCACACGCTTGCGGGCGGTGGCGCGCGGCCTGCCCGCCCGGCCGGAAGAGCTGGTGGCTCTGGCCCAGCAGCGGCTGGACCACGCGTCGAGCCGTCTGGCCTCGGGCCTGCAGCGGAACGCCGACCTGCACGAGCGACGGCTGGTCGCCGTCGGCGGGCGTCTGAGCCGCGCCCTGCTGGACCGGGCCATCGAGCGGCGCGGCGACCGGCTGGAGGGCGTCGCCGCCCGGCTGGCGGTTCCGATCCCGCGCCGGATCGAGCGCGCCCAGGACCGGCTGCACGGCCTGTCGCGCGCCCTGGCCAGCCTCGACCCGAAGAAGCCCAAACCCGGCTTCGCCCGCATCGACGACGAGACCGGACGCATGATCGCCAGCGCCGCCGCCCTGTCCCCCGGCCAGGCCGTGACCCTGGTCTTCCCCGACGGGTCGAAGGGGGCGAGGATCGACGGCGGAGGCGAGGCGCCCACTGCTGCGCCGGTGCGTGCGGCCCCGCCCCGTGCGGCGTCGAAGCCCAGGCCGGGCCCGGTCGATCAGGGCGACCTGTTCTAGTGACGCAGTCTTGATGGCGAAGGTCCCCGACCCGCGCTATCTTCCCCCCCCATGAACGCCATCGATCCCTCCTCCGGCCCCGCCTCCCTGCACTACGGCGACGGCGAGTTCGCCGTGCTCAAGCCAGGGCCCTATGTGCTCTGCGCCGTGTCGGGCAAGACCATTCCGCTTGAGGCGCTGCGCTACTGGTCGGCGGAACGGCAGGAGCCCTACGCCAGCCCGGCCGAGGCCCTGACCCGAATGGTCGCCGGCAAGTGACACCCAGCCGTCGGGGTCTGATCGTCGGCGCCGGATCGGCCCTGCTGGCCTCCGCAGCGCCCGACCTTGCTTTCGCCGACGAACCCAGCCTGACGTTGAACGGCCAGTGGAAGCAGGGCGGCTTCGCCTTCGGCCGCACCTGGCCCCGCGCCGCCATCTATGTCGACGGCGAGGCCCTGACGGCGGCGTCGGAGCATGGACTGTTTGTGGTCGGTTTCGATCGCGACGCCGGCCCCTCGACCACCATCGAGGCGCGCTCGGCCCTGACCAGCCTGAGCCGGACCCTGGACATCGCCCCCGGGACCTTCCCCGAGAGCCGCATCGATGGCCTGCCGCCCGCGACGGTCGAACCGACCGACCCGGCCCTGCTGGAGCGGATCAAGGAAGAGGCGGGGCTCAAGGCCGTCGGCTTCGCGAGCAAGGCCGACACCGACGACTTCCGCGACGGCTTCGTATGGCCGCTCGAATCCTACCGGATTTCAAGCCTGTGGGGCGCACAGCGGATCCTGAACGGCACCCCCGCCCGGCCCCACTACGGCATCGACCTGGCGGCGCCGCAGGGGACTTCGATCCGGGCCCCGGCCGACGGGGTCGTGGCCTTCAGCCGTTCGGGCATGCATTTCGAGGGCGGCCTCGTCCTGATCGACCATGGCCAGGGTCTGGTCAGCTGCTACCTGCACCAGTCGCAGATCGACGTCGCCGTGGGCCAGAGGCTGGTGCGGGGTCAGGAGATCGGCCGCGTCGGCATGGAGGGACGCGCCACCGGCCCGCACCTGTGCTGGCGCATGAAATGGCGCGACCGGAACATGGACCCGTCGCAGATGGTCGGGGCCTCGGCGCCGACAATCTCAGGTTAGAAAGCTTAACCGTAGCGGGTTGAGAATTGTAACTTGGATGGACCGGGCGCGACTTCGGCGCCTAACATACAGCTGTGCGTGCCGGATTCGGCGCTACGGTCAGAATAAGCTCAATGTCATCTCTTCACGCGCTCAGCGTCCTGCTGGTCGACGATAACCAGCCTATGCGCGTGATCGCGTCCGCGATTCTGCAGTCCGCCGGCATCCGCAAGATTCGCGAGGTCGGGGACGGCGCCGCCGCGCTCGAGGCCCTGCGCGAGGCGCCCGTCGACATCGCCATCGTCGACTTCAACATGTTCCCGCTGGACGGGGTCGAGTTCACGCGTCTGGTCCGCAACAGCCCGGACAGCCCCAACCGCTATCTGCCGATCATCATGATGACCGGCCATTCCGAGCGGGCCCGGGTGATGGAGGCGCGCGACGCCGGGGTGACCGAGTTCGTGGTCAAGCCGATCACCGCCAAGGCCATCTTCGACCGCATCCAGGCCGTGATCGTGCGCCCCCGCGCCTTCGTGAAGACCGACGACTATTTCGGGCCGGACCGCCGCCGCGCAAACGCCGCGGGCTATGAGGGGCCGTTCCGTCGGATCACCGACCAGAAATAGGCTTCAGGCGTCGATCGGGCCGAGCGCCTGATAGACGCTGTCGGGCCAGCGTTTGTGGACCCAGAACCAATCCTCCGGGACCTCGCGCACCCGATCCTCGACGAAGCTGTTGGCCGCCTGGATGCCGCGCAGGACGTCGCCGGCCTTGTCGCCGGTGTCCGGAACCGCGATCGGTTCATGCGCGGTGACGCGGAAGCGCACGCCCGGCAGACGCACCACCGACAGCGGCTGCATCACCGTGCCGAACTTCAGGGCCAGACGGGCGGCGCCCGGCGAAGCGTTCACCGGCTCATCGAAGAAGCGGACCTCGGGGCCCTGATTGTATTTCTGGTCGACCAGCAGGGCGATGGAATCGCCGCGTTTCATCCCGGCCATCAGTTCGCGCGTGCCGTCGCCCTTGGGCGCGAACAGGCGGATGCCGTAGCGTTCGCGGCTCTGGCGGATCAGGGCGTCGACATAGGGGTTGTTGGCGGCGCGATAGGTGACCTGACAGGGCACGCCGGCCGACATGATCACCGCCGCCATGACCTCGAAATTGGCCAGATGGCCCGAGATCAGCACCACGGGCCTGCCGCTGTCGCGCACGGCGTGCAGCCGCTCCAGACCCACGACCTCGACCCGGCCGCCCTCGGGCGTCAGCCTGTCCATCACCGCCAACTCGGCGAAGGTCCGGCCCGTCCGGTCCCACTGCTCGACCGCCAGCCGGTCGCGCTCGGCGACGGGCATGTCGGGGAAGGCGATCTTCAGATTGCGGCGGACGATCTTGTGGGTGCCGACCAGCGGGCCGAGGGTCCGCAGCAGCCAGCCGCCGAAGTTAGAGGCACGCTCGACCCCCAACGCCCTGAGCAGGGCGAAGAGGGCCGCGAACGCCACGGCCTCGATCCGCCAGACAATGTCTTGCCCCAGCGGAATCCTGTGGTCTTCACCAGGCAATCGTCAGTCCGCCGTCCACGACCAGGGTCTGGCCCGTCACATAGGCCGCCGCCGGGGAGCAGAGATAGACGGCGGTGCCGGCGATCTCGTCCGGCTGGCCGATCCGCTTCAGCGGATTGGGCTCGACGGTCTTTTCGAGGATCTCGGGGTTCTCCCAGAGGTATTTGGCGAAGTCGGTCTGGACCAGGCCGGGGGCGATGCAGTTGACCCGCACGTTCGACGGCCCGAACTCCACCGCCAGGTTGCGCGCCAGCTGCATGTCGGCGGCCTTGGAGACATTGTAGGCGCCGATCAGGGCGTTACCGCGAAGCCCGCCGATCGAGGAGATGATCAGGATCGCGCCGTCCTTCCGCTCCAGCATCTGGGGCGCGACCATGTTGATCAGCCAGTGGTTGGCAAGGACGTTGTTGTGGAAGATCTTCTCGAACTGCTCGTCGGCGATGCCCGCCATCGGCCCGGCATAGGGGTTGGACGCGGCGTTGCAGACCAGGATGTCGACCTTGCCGAAGGCCGAGTTGGTCTCGTCGACCAGCCGCTGCAGGTCTTCCTTGGAGGCGATGTTGGCGGGAACGGCGATGGCGGTCCCCTCCCCGTATTTGCCGTTGATCGCCTCGGCGACCTCGTCGCAGGGCCCGGCCTTGCGCGAGGAGATGACGACCTTGGCGCCGTGTTCGGCCAGCCGTTCGGCGATGGCCTTGCCGATTCCCTTGGACGAGCCGGTGATGATCGCGACCTTGCCGGTCAGATCGAACAGTTCCATCGCGTATCCCCTTGTGTTTTCGTTGTCGTTTGCGGGTTTCGTCCCGGGTTTCTTTCCGCGACGCACTAGCCGATCCGTCCTGATACCCTGATACTCAGGCGATTCCACCCGGAACCTCGCCTGATCCTCAAGTCGGGGCTCCCCAGTCTGGCAGCCGATGCGCGCAGTAACGTCCGCCCTCCTGTTCTTCGGCTACGTCTTCCTGGCGATGACGGTGGGCGCCTTCCTGTGGCGACTGGGCCTGGGCGGCGGCTCGGCCTTCGCGGCGACCGTGGGGACGCTCGGCGTTCTGGGAACCCTGCATCTGTTCATCACCGGCGGGTCGCAGCGCAAGGCCCTGCGCGCCGAGATCGCCCAGGTGCGTGAGGCGCACCGCCTGCTGGCCGATGCGATGGAGTCGACCCAGGGCGCCCTGACCGAACTGGCCCAGGCCATCGAGGCCGGCGCCCTGACCAACACCGAGGAGCTGACCGGCGAGGTCCGCATCCTCGAAGGCCTGATCCAGCAGATGAGCGAATCCATCGAGGAGCGGCTCACCGTCACCCCGATGGTCGCGCCCGACAGCCCCGACGCCATCCGCCGTCAGCAGGGCAATATCCTGCTCAAGACCGTTCACGACGCCCTGTCGGAAAACCGCGTCGACCTCTACCTCCAGCCGGTGGTCAGTCTGCCGCAGCGCCGGACCATCTTCTACGAGAGCTTCACCCGCCTGCGCGACGCCACCGACCGCGTCATGATGCCGGCCGAATATCTGTCGATCGCCGAGGGCGAGGGTCTGGTCCCCGCCATCGACAACCTGCTGCTGTTCCGTTGCGCCCAGATCGTGCGCCGGCTGGCGCGTCAGGACCGCAAGGTCGGCGTCTTCTGCAACGTGGCCCTGTCCTCGCTGGGCGACGAGACCTTCTTCCCGCAGTTCCTCGACTTCCTGTCCGAGAACCGCGACCTGAACCAGGCCCTGATCTTCGAACTGGGTCAGGCCAATTTCGACGCGCGCGGCGCGGTCGAGGCCCGCAACATGGCCCGTCTGGCCGACCTCGGCTTCCGCTTCTCGATCGACAAGGTCCAGACCCTGGACCTCGACTTCAACGACCTTCAGCGCTCCGACGTCCGCTTCGTGAAGGTCGCTGCCGACCTGCTGATCGAACAGCTGCTGGATCTGGACGGCGGCTCGCCCATCCCGTCCCTGCGCGACATCCAGGCCGCAGACTTCGCCCATCTGACCCGCCGCTACGGCATCGAGGTCATCGCCGAGAAGTGCGAGAACGAGCGCCAGATCGTCGACATCCTTGAGCTCGACATCTCCATGGGTCAGGGCCACCTGTTCGGCGAGCCGCGCGCCATCAAGGAGCAGGTGCTGGCCGAGACCGACCCGCCCGCCGACTTCGTCCGCTCGACCCTGCTGTCGGCCGAGAAGCGGCGTCGGTTCGCCTAGAACCAGGCCTTGAGGCCGGCGACGAAGCGGACATCGTCCGCCTCCCCCGTCAGATCGCGCGTCTCGCCAAACCGGCGGGTCCATTCGACGCCCGCATAGGGGGCGAACTCGCGGCGGATTTCGTAGCGCAGGCGCAGGCCCAGCTCGAGCGAGGACAGACCCGAACCCACCTCAATCTCCGGAACATCCGAGGCCGCCAGCGTGATCTCGGCCCGCGGCTGCAGGATCCAGCGCTGGGTGAGCCTCTGATCGTACTCGGCCTCGATCCGGGCCGAGAGATCGCCCTCGGTTGAGACGAAGGCGGCGGCGTCGATCTCGAACCAGTGGGGCGCCAGACCCTGCACGCCGAGCACGAGGTCGGTCGTGTCCTTCAGGTCGGACCGGAAGGTCTGGCGCACCCCGGCCTGCAGGTCCCAGAAGGGCCGGATGGCGCGGCTGTAGAGGGCCTGGACCTCAGCCTCCTCGAGCTTCGCACCGCCCTCCCCCTCCGACTTCCACCAGAAGCGGTTGATGTCCCCGCCGGTCCAGCCCTGGGCGTCCCAGAGATATGTCGTGTCGCCGTCTCCGAATCCGGCCTCCAAGCGGTCGATGACCAATCCGGTCGTGCGCACGTCGCCGTTCTCGGCCAGCATGGCGTCGCGCGCGGCCGCCATCGCGGCGGGATCGAAATACTGGTCGGCGGCGTGGGCCGGGCCGGTCAGGGCGGCGGCGGGCGTCGGCTGGCGCGCGGGCCGTCCGGCGTCGTCTGCGCTGGTCGGGGCGTCCGGCGGGCCCATGGTCATGCCGGGCATGCTCATGCCGCTCATGTCATGTCCGGCGTGCGGGTCGGCCTGGGTGGGCTTGGCCGGGCTCTGGGCGGGCGTCTGGGTCGAGGGCGCCATCGTCATTCCGCTCATGTCGTGGCCCGCGTGGGGATCGGCCGCCGGTGTCTGACTTTGGGCGAGCACAGGGGTTGCGACGGCCAGCGGCAGCAGGACCGGAAGCAGGGCGCGCATCAGACCTCTCCCTCCAGAGGCCGCACGGTGACGAGGTTGAACATCCCCGCGTGCATGTGCATCAGCAGATGGCAGTGGAAGGCCCAGTCGCCCGGGGCGTCGGTGGTCAGGTCGAAGGTCACCTTCGAGCCCGGCGCGACATTGACCGTGTGCTTGAGCGGCTGACGCCCGCGCGGCCCGCCGGTCACCAGTTCGAAGAAATGGCCGTGCAGGTGGATCGGGTGGGACATCATGGTGTCGTTGACCAGGGTCACCCGCACCCGCTCGTTGCGCTCGAACCGGATCGGCTCGACCAGCTCGGAGAATTTCCGCCCGTCGAAGCCCCACATGAACCGTTCCATGTTTCCGGTCAGGTGAATCTCCAGCGACCGCGACGGCGGCCTCTGATCCCGGTTGGCGGTCAGGGCGACGAGATCGGCATAGACCAGCACCCGGTGGTCGACGTCCTGAAGCCCCAGCGGCCGCTCGCCCAGCCGGTTGGCCGGATCGGGCGCGATCATGTCGACCCCGACACCGACCGCCATCTCCGCCGGTGCGTTGTCCGGATCGCGCATGGCCCCGGGAGAGTGGTCCATGGCCCCGTGGTCCATGCCGCTCATGCCGGAGTGGTCCATCCCGGCCATGCCGCCCATGCCGCCCATGCCCATATCGCGCATGGTCAGGTTGGAAACCGGCCTCAGCGGCGGCGCCTCGGCCCGCATCCCGCCGCGGGGAGCAAGCGTGGCGACCGCCATGCCCGACCGGTCGATGGCCTCGGCGACGAGGGCGAAGGCGCGGTCCTCCGTCGGGCGGACGATGACGTCATAGGTCTCGGCGACCGAAATCTGGAACTCGTCGGTCTCCACGGGGCGTACATCGCAGCCGTCGGCCGCGACCACCGTCATCGGCAGGCCCGGGATCCTGAAGTTGAAGATCGACATGGCCGAGGCGTTGATGATCCGCAGCCGCACCCGCTCCCCCGCGCGGAACAGGCCGGTCCAGTTCTGGTCCGTCGCATGGCCGTTGATCAGATAGCTGTAGGTCGTGCCGTTGACGTCGAGGATGTCGCGCGGGTCCATCCGCATCGATCCCCACATCCGCCGCTCCTCAAGCCCCATCCGGTCCGAGCCGTCGATCAGCCCGGCGAGCGTGGTGCGCTGATGGTTGAAATAGCCGGGGCTCTTCTTCAGCCGGTCGAGAATCTGATGCGGATGCAGGGCGCTCCAGTCGGACAGCACCAGTACATGCTCGCGGTCGTATTCGACCGGATCGGGTGTCAGGGGGTCGATGATCAGCGGACCGTAGAGGCCGATTGCCTCCTGCATGTTGGAGTGGCTGTGATACCAGTAGGTCCCGTGTTGTCGGACCGGGAACTCATAGACGAAGGTCTCGCGCGGCCGGATGCCGGGGAAGCTGATGCCCGGCACCCCGTCCATCTGGAAGGGCAGCAGCAGGCCGTGCCAGTGGATCGAGGTATCCTCGTCCAGGGTGTTCGTCACCGACAGCCGCGCTGTTTGCCCCTCGCGCAGCCGGATCAGCGGCCCGGGCAGGCTGCCATTGACGGTCACCGCATGGGCCGTCTTGCCGCCTGCGGTAAACATCTGATGGCCGATGCTGAGGGCGATGTCGGGGCCGGACAGGGGGTCGGCCAACGATCCCGGCGACACCGTCCGCGCCCAGGCCGGGGTCAGTCCCTGCAGCATCGCCAGGCCGCCGCCGAGCGCGCCGCCCCTCAGAAGCGCCCGCCGATCAAGTCCCGTCGAAGCCGTCAAACTCAAGTCCTCATTCGCGTCGCCCCTCATCGGATCCGACGGGGCGTGTCTTTCACAGTTGGCCATTCGACGCACGTCACGGAACGATCACCGACGCATTTGTTGCGCCCGGAAGGACCGCGAGCTAGCTAGCCCACGACGTCGAGGGAGTACGACCAATGCGTATCGCCATGATCGGCACCGGCTATGTCGGGCTGGTGTCCGGAGCCTGTTTCGCCGATTTCGGTCACAACGTTACATGCATCGACAAGGACGCGGGCAAGATCGAGCGCCTGCACCGGGGGATCATGCCGATCTATGAGCCCGGACTGGACCGTCTGGTTGAAACCAATGTCAGCGGCGGGCGCCTGTCCTTCGCCGTGGACGGGACCGAGGCCATCAAGGCCGCCGACGCGGTCTTCATCGCCGTGGGCACGCCCTCGCGCCGCGGCGACGGCCATGCCGACCTGAGCTTCGTCTATGCGGTCGCCGAGGAGGTCGCAGCTCTGATCGACGGCTTCACCGTCATCGTCACCAAGTCGACCGTGCCCGTCGGCACCGGCGACGAGATCGAGCGCATCATCCGCGAACGCCGGCCGGACGCCGACTTCGCCGTCGTCTCCAACCCCGAGTTCCTGCGCGAAGGCGCCGCCATCGACGACTTCAAACGCCCCGACCGCGTCGTGGTCGGCGTCGAGGACGACCGCGCCCGCGCCGTCATGGCCGAGATCTATCGTCCGCTGAACCTGAACGAGAGCCCGCTGCTGTTCGTCGGCCGCCGCACCTCGGAGCTGATCAAATACGCCGCCAACGCCTTCCTGGCGCTGAAGATCACCTTCATCAACGAGATGGCGGACCTGTGCGAGGCCGTGGACGCCAATGTCCAGCAGGTCGCGCGCGGCATCGGTCTGGACAACCGGATCGGCTCGAAATTCCTGCACGCCGGCCCCGGCTACGGCGGCTCCTGCTTCCCGAAGGACACCCTGGCCCTGGTCCGCACGGCCAGTGACGCCGGCACACCCGTCCGGCTGGTCGAGACCACCGTCGCCGTGAACGACGCCCGCAAGAAAGCCATGGCCGGGCGTGTGGAAAAGGCGCTGGACGGCAATCTGAAGAACAAGACCGTCGCAGTCCTGGGCCTGACCTTCAAGCCGAACACCGACGACATGCGCGATGCGCCGTCACTGGACGTCGTCCCCGCCCTGATCGCCGCCGGCGCCACGGTCCAGGCCTTCGACCCCGAGGGCATGCATGAGGCCGGCAAGATGCTGACCGGCGTCGAGTTCAAGTCCGACCCCTATGAGGCTATCACCGGCGCCGACGTTCTGGTCATCCTGACGGAGTGGGACCAGTTCCGGGCGCTGGACCTCGACAAGGTCAAGCTGCTGCTCAAGACCCCGACCGTCGTCGATCTGCGAAACATCTACCGTCCCGACGACATGCGCGCCCGGGGTTTCAAATACGCCTCGATCGGCCGGTCCTGAGGGCGGTGGTCTCACCGGCCTGTCGCAGGCCGGTGAGAGATAACCAGCCTTACTGCGCGGCCGGCTTCGGCATGGCCGAGCGGAACTCGACGTTCGAATTGGCGATCAGCCAGACCAGCGCTGTCCAGGCGGCGACATTCTGGTTCAGCTGGGCCGGGTCGATCTTGTCGAGCGTATCGTTGGCCGTGTGGTGCAGGTCGAAGTAGCGGGTCCCGTCCTGGCTAAGGCCGAAGACCGGCACCCCCGCCTCGGCCAGCGGCCCGATGTCCGATCCGCCTTCCGTCTCGGGCTTCGAAGAGGCTAGAACGCCGATGGGATAGAGAACGCGAGTCGCGATCCGCTGGAACGCCGAGCCTTGCGAGCCCGGCGGCAGGTCCAGGGCGAAGACGCGGTCGGCGCCGAAGTCGCTCTCGCCCGCGATGATGTGGTCGGCGACCTTCGCCTCGCCCTGCTCCCGCACATAGGCGCCGCCGCCGTTGCCGGTGTTGGTGGGCTGGGCCACCTCTTCCGAACCGTACAGGATCACGCGGATGGTGCGCTCGGGGCGCTGGCCGCTCTCGGCGATGGCCTTGGCCGCGGCGATGGTGATGGCCCCGCCCGCGCCGTCGTCGATGGCGCCGGTGCCCAGGTCCCAGCTGTCCATATGCGAGCCCAGGACGATGACCTCGTTCGGCCGCGTCCGGCCCGGCAGGTCGGCGATGACGTTCTGGGAGTGGGTCTCATACAGATGGGCGGTCGAGGACAGGCGCACCCGCACCGTCTGGCCGAGCTCCATCAGGCGGGCGATCTGGTCGGCGTCGGGGTTGGAGACTGCGAAGGCCGGGATGGCCACCTTGCCGTCCACATAGCGGGTCGTGCCGGTGTGCGGCAGGCGGTTGTCGTCGGAACCGACCGAGCGGATCAGGAAGGCCGCCGCCCCTTTCTTCGCCGCCACATCGGGACCGGCGCCGCGAATGCGGGTCTGCGGGCCATAGCCCGAGCCGTCCTGCATGGCGTGCATCTGGCCGACGTCGACGAGGGCGATCTTGCCGGCCAGCGAGCCGTCGGGCGCCGCCTGAAGGGCCTCGAAGCTGGAGAAGCGCACCACCTCGGCCTCGACCCCACCCTCGGGCGTGGCGGGCGAATGGCCCAGGGCCGCGACGGCCAGGGGCTGCGGATTGTCGCCGAGGATGGAGCCGCTGTCCTGACCGCGCTCCCAGCCGACCAGCGGGAACTCCTGGATGTGGACGTTCTGGAAGCCGAGACCCTTCAGGTATTCGGCGGCCCAGGCGGCGGCGGCCTGTTCGGAGTGCGAGCCCGCCGGGCGTGGCCCGAAGCGGGTCGTCAGCTGGGTGACGTAGTCGAGGGCGACGTTGGACGACATGGCCTTGTCGCGCAGCTGCTCGGCCTGACGGATGGTCGCCTCGTCCTGTGCGGAAGCCGCGAAGGGGGCGGCGGCGAAGGCGAGCGCGATGGCGCTGGCGGCGAGCAGGCGGCGGGACATGGGACGACTCCGGACAAACGGGAAGCGTGACCCTAACGGCTCAGCCGCGTCCGGCAAGGCGCCGGATGGTCGCCCGCCTCACCCGTTGTCAGCAGCCTGTGCAAACAGGGCGGCCAGATCCGCATCGACCTGATCCGGCGCTGTCAGTTCGACCACTGCCGACAGCCGTTCGGACCAGCTTTCCTTGCGCACCGAGGGCGACAGGCGCGGCGAGACGGCGGGATCGAGTTTGAGCCCCAGCAGCAGGCCACCGCCCTTCAACGGCCGCGCCGCTGCGAACTGAACCGCGCGCGAGAAGGAGGTGAAGGCCTTCCTCTGGCCCGAGATGACGCCGTCCAGCCTGCCGGCGACGGCCTCGACCGCCTCCAGCACCGCCAGTGAACCCGGCTCTTTCCACAGGGCGGCGCGCAGGTCGGGCTCGTCCCAGCCCATGCCCTGGTCTGGTTTCATACTGTCGAGGATGAAGGCCGCGCTGTTCTGGAGCACCCCGTGCTCGGCCTTCAGCCAGGCCATCTGGGCCCTCGGCTTCGTTTCCGGACAGGACTTCATGATCTCGAGCCACTCGGCCATGGGCTTGCCGGTGTTCTTTTCAAAGTTCGCCTGAACGGTGGCGAACCACTTCTGCTGGCGTTCGGTCAGGACAGCGGCCAAGGCTCAGGCCTTTCCTTCGTTGCCGATGAAGGCGCCGGCCAGCCAGCTGACGATGCCGGTAATGATCGCCGCGCCGATCCCGGCGCCCAGGCCGTTGACCACGAAGCCGTTCAGCAGCACCGCCACCAGGCCGATCATCGCCGCATTCACCACCAGCAGGAACAGGCCCAGGGTGATGACGGTGATCGGGAAGGTCAGGACCGTCAGGATCGGCCGCACGATGGCGTTGACGATCCCCAGCAGGATGGCCGCCAGCAACAGGGTTCCGGTGTCGGTAAAACCCACCCCCGGCACGATCCGCGAGGCCAGCCAGAGGCCGAGGGCGGTGACGAGGAACTGGGCGATAAAACGCAGCATGACGGGCGCCTGTCTGTGAGGATTTCAACACTCTGCCACCGATCCTGTGCGGCGTCTTCACCTGCGCTGGAACCGCGATCGTTCACGTGCACTATGGGTGCGACCCCCTCTCTCCCAAAGGACATCCCCATGACCGATCAGCGTATCAACGGCGGCCTCTCGAACCTCGGCGGCAAGCTGCAGGAAGGTCTGGGCAAGCTGACGGGCGACTCCAAGCTTCAGCTCGACGGCAAGCTGGATCAGGTGAAGGGCAAATACCTCGACGGCTACGGCAAGGTCATCGACGGCCTGGACGGCTTCGTCGGCAAGGCCCCGAGCGACCTGCAGGAGCCCGCTCGCGTCAGCCTCGACTTCGCCCGCCGCAAGCCCTTCCTGACCACCGCCATCGTCGCCGGCATCGGCCTGCTGCTGGCCGGCGCGGGCCGCCGTCGCCGCTGATCCTCCGCTCATCCCCGCGAAGGCGGGGACCCAGTCGGTAAGTAAAGGCCCGGACGGCGACGTCCGGGCCTTTTGAGTTTCAGCTGGCGGTCTTGGGCAGGATGGCCGCGATCCGCTCGGCGCCGGTCAGAGCCTCCTGATGCGGCGGCCCGCCTTCTCCTCCCGGCGGCGGGCCCATCATGCCTCCCGGAGGCGGACCCGACGGACGGCCATTCCCGCCCGGCGGCGGCCCCATCATCCCCGGGGGCGGACCGCCGGGACCTCCGGGGCCGAAGCCGGCCTCCTCCGACCGCGCGGCCCGGTCGACGCCGAGGGTCACGGTCATCGCATAGTGATCGGCCTGTTCGCTGATGGCGCCGAAGGTCGAGTACCCCTGCCCCTGGGCGATACCGTCGGTGCGGTTCAGGGTGTCGCGCGTCTGGCCCTCGCGCACATAGTCGGGGGCGTTGGAGAACAGCCATTCGCTCAGGGCGTCGGGGAAGAAGAGCTGGCAGGTCAGGACGTTGGTCGTCCCTTCCTCGTCGAGGAAGACCTTCACATGCACATGGGGCGTCCGGCCCTGATACCAGCCCGGATAGACGGTCAGGAATTTCGCGACGCCGTCGGCGCCCGTCGGTTGATGCCCGCGGAGAAAGGTCTCGCCCCTGGTCGTGCCGGTCGGCCCCTGCCCTTCATAGCCGGAGTAGACGCCTTGGGCATCGCAGTGCCAGACGTCGACGCGGGCGTCCCGGATCGGCGCGCAGGTCGCCCCCTCCAGCACCTTGATCGCGATGCGGAGCGGCAGGCCCTTGCGGCCCTCGGTGATGTCGCCCCGCTCCAGCTTCGGATCGAACCAGTAGGGACCCTGCGTCGCCTGGGGCGTGATCAGACAGACCTCGTCCGCGGCCGTCGTCGTGCGAGCGCTCGCCGGCCCGGCGACGGCGGCCAGGCCCCCGAAAAGGCCCCCGGTCAGGGCGTGACGGCGGGACAGGGCGATGTTGATCCTGGTGTCTTCAGGCACGGGCGCACTCTCTTCAATCAGGATCCGAGCCTTAAAGACCCCACGAGCCGCGCGTGTTTCACCGCCGAAACGCCGAAGACAAACAAAGAAAAAGGCCCCGGTGTTTCCACCGGGGCCTTCTTGATCCTCCCCCATTGGGGGAGGGGAACCGCGAAGCGGTGGAGGGGGCCAGCCACGCACACCGTGTCTGGATCGCCCCCTCCGTCACGGCGCGAAGAGCGCCGCGCCACCTCCCCCAAAGGGGGAGGATTTTGATCAGACCGCCTGTTCCTCGTCAGCGGCTTCCTTGACCGCTTCGCCGCTTGCCGAGGCGATGTCGAAGGCGATCTTGCCGTCCTTGAGCAAGACCTTGACGTGGCCGCCGCGCGTGAGGCGTCCGAACAGGATGTCGTCGGCCAGCGGCTTCTTGATGTTCTCCTGAATAACCCGGCCCAGGGGGCGCGCGCCGTACAGTTCGTCGAAGCCGTTCTTGGCCAGCCAGTCGGCCGCATCGTCCGACAGTTCGATGGTGATGTTGCGATCCGCCAGCTGGGCTTCCAGCTGCAGGACGAACTTGGTCACCACCTGACGGATGGTCTCGGGCTGCAGCGGCTTGAAGCTGACGATGGCGTCCAGACGGTTGCGGAACTCCGGCGCGAACAGGCGCTGGATGGCCTTGTCGTCTTCGCCCTCGACCTTGCCGCGGCCGAAGCCGATCGAGGCCCGGGCGTTGTCGGCGGCCCCCGCGTTTGTGGTCATGATCAGGACCACGTTGCGGAAGTCGACCTTCTTGCCGATGGCGTCGGTCAGCATCCCGTTGTCCATCACCTGCAGCAGGATGTTGTAGACGTCGGGGTGAGCCTTCTCGATCTCGTCCAGCAGGACCACGGCGTGCGGGTGCTGGTCGACGGCGTCGGTCAGCAGGCCGCCCTGGTCATGGCCGACATAGCCCGGAGGGGCGCCGATCAGACGCGAGACGGTGTGCCGCTCCATGTATTCCGACATGTCGAAGCGCAGCATCTCGATGCCCAGGGTCGAAGCGAGTTGCTTGGCCACCTCGGTCTTGCCCACGCCGGTCGGGCCGGCGAACAGGAAGGAGCCGATCGGCTTCTGCGGATCGCGCAGACCCGCCCGCGCCAGCTTCATGGCCGAGGAGACCTGTTCGATCGCCGCATCCTGACCGAAGACGGCGCGGTTCAGGTCGGTCTGCAGCTCGCGCAGGCCCTCGACGTCGGACTTGGAGACCGACTTCGGCGGGATGCGGGCCATCTTGGCGATGACGGCCTCGACCTCCTTCTGACCGATGACCTTCTTCCGCTTCGATTCGGCCAGCAGCATCTGCGAGGCGCCGGCCTCGTCGATGACGTCGATCGCCTTGTCCGGCAGTTTGCGGTCGGTCATGTAGCGGGCCGACAGCTCGACCGCCGAGCGGATGGCCGCCTCGGTGTAGCGCAGCTTGTGGTGGCTCTCGTACGAGGCCTTGAGGCCGCGCAGGATCTTGATCGAGTCCTCGACCGTCGGCTCATTGACGTCGATCTTCTGGAAGCGCCGGACTAGGGCCCGGTCCTTCTCGAAATGCTGGCGGTACTCCTTGTAGGTCGTCGAGCCCATGCACCGCAGGCTGCCCGAGGCCAGGGCCGGCTTGAGCAGGTTGGAGGCATCCATGGCCCCGCCCGAGGTCGCGCCCGCGCCGATCACCGTGTGGATCTCGTCGATGAACAGGATGGCGTTCTCGTGGTTCTCGAGTTCCTTGACGACCTGCTTCAGCCGCTCCTCGAAGTCGCCGCGATAGCGCGTCCCGGCCAGCAGGGCGCCCATGTCGAGGCTGTAGATGGTCGCGCCTTCCAGCACGGCCGGGACCTCGTGATTGACGATCTTGCGAGCCAGACCTTCGGCGATGGCCGTCTTGCCGACGCCGGGTTCGCCGACCAGCAGCGGGTTGTTCTTGGTGCGCCGGCACAGGATCTGGATGGCGCGCTCGACCTCGGCGTGACGGCCGATGAGCGGGTCGATCTTGCCCTTCTTCGACTTCTCGTTGAGGTCGACGCAATAGGCTTCCAGCGCCTCGCCACCCTGTTTGACGGCGGCCGCGTCCTCGGCCTCCTCAGGCGAGGAGCCCTTGGCGGGACGGGCCTCGGCGGACCCGGCCTTCTTGGCGATGCCGTGGGCGATGAAGTTGACCGCGTCGTACCGCGTCATGTCCTGCTCCTGCAGGAAGTAGGCGGCGTGGCTTTCGCGCTCGGAGAAGATGGCGACCAGGACGTTGGCGCCGGTCACTTCTTCCCGGCCCGAGGACTGGACGTGGATCACCGCACGCTGGATCACGCGCTGGAAGCCGGCCGTCGGCTTGGCGTCGTCGCCGTCCGAGGTGGCCAGAGCCGCCAAATCGGTGTCGACGTAGAGCGTCAGGGCGGTCTTGAGGGATTTGAGATCGACGTTGCAGGCGGTCATCACCGCCGTGGCGTCGGGGTCGTCGATCAGCGCCAGCAGAAGGTGCTCGAGCGTCGCGTACTCATGACGGCGCTCGTTGGCGTAAACCAGGGCACGTTGCAGCGTGTCTTCGAGAGGACGTGAAAATGAGGGCATGGGGAGATCCTCTCAGTCTTTTTCCATCGTGCATTGCAGCGGATGCTGGTGACGGCGCGCCGTCTCGACCACCTGGGCGACCTTGGTTTCGGCCACTTCGTAGGTGAAGACGCCGCACACCCCGACGCCATGCTGGTGCACATGCAGCATGATGCGGGTCGCGTCTTCGCGGCTCTTCTGGAAGAACCGCTCCAGCACATAGACGACGAATTCCATGGGCGTGTAGTCGTCGTTCAGGATCAGCACCCGATAGAGCGAGGGCTTCTGAAGCTTGGGCTTTGTTTCGGTGATCGTGGTGGCGCCGAGGCCTCCACCCTGTTGATCACCTGGCCTTTGTGACGGCATTCGCATTCCGGAGTTTCGGGGAGTCGAAACACTAGATAGGCAGTGTTCGACGGTTTTTAAGCCTCGTCCAGTCACGGGTTTCGTGAACGCCGTTCAGGCCCCCGAAACTCGGCCGCCGCCGTGTCCGCCGGGCCTTCCCCCTCCATGCCCGAACATCCGAAAAGCGGCTTGACACCTTTCATACGTCAGATATTTCTTACACATGAAAGGACGGATGCATTATGACCCCGGGTGATCGTTTGCTGACTGTCCTGTCGGCCCTGGACAACCCGCACCGGCTGCGGGTGCTCGCCGCCCTGCAGAAGGGGGGGCGCAACTATGTCAGCCAGCTGGCGCGGGAGATCGGCATCAGCCGCCCCCTGTTGCATCTGCATCTGAACAAGCTGGAAGAGGCCGGCCTCGTGAAGAGCCACCTCGAACTCTCGTCGGAGGGCAAGGCGCTCAACTACTTCGAGATCGCGCCCTTCCACCTGGAAATCACACCCGTGTCCATCATGGACGCCGCCGCCTCCCTGACGGCCAAGACGGAAAAATAGGAGACCACCCGTGTCAGAACATCTCTACCTCCTGACGATCTGCCTGCCGCTCGGAACCATCCTTCTGGTGTTCGGCATGCGCTACTTCGCCCTGATCCGTCAGGCGAAGGCGAAGACCGATCAGCACGAGGCCTACAGGGCCCTGGCCGAGAGCACCCGCGCCCACCTGGCCGACATGCAGGCACGGCTCGAGAGCATCGAGAAGATCCTCAAGGACGTCGAATAGTGGCCGACGCCGCCCTCACACCCGGCCTCGTGGCCCGTCCTGAAGACGCGCCGCTGCCCCTCTGGCGGCTGTATGGATTGCGCGCCGGCTATCTTCTGCTGGCCGTGGGCTTGGGTGTCCAGGTCTGGCCCGGGATCCTGACGGACCATTCGGACTGGGAGCTGATGGAAGGCGTGGTCCAGTGCATGCTGGGCGCGATCGGCCTGCTGGCGCTTCTCGGCCTGCGCTATCCCGTCCGCATGCTACCGCTTCTGTTTTTCGAGATGCTCTGGAAAGCGCTCTGGCTGGGCTTCGTCGCCGCGCCGCGCCTGATCGCGGGCCAGATGGACGACGGCGCCTGGTCCACCCTGTCGGCCTGCCTGCTGGTCGTGGTCTTCCCCATCGTGACGCCCTGGCCCCGGGTCGTTTCCCTTTTCATCACGGCGCGCGGCGATCGCTGGCGCTGAGCCAGACGCCGCCCCCTCCCCGATCCGGACCGTTCATGCCCTTCGATATTCGCCACCGCCCGCTCGCCTACGCCCGCCTCGCCGGCGCCATCTATCTCGTCGTCATCGTGGCGGGAGCGCTCGCCGAGGGCATCGTCATGAACACCGTGACGGTTCCGGGCGACGACGCAGGGACGATCCGGGCGATTCTCGCCCATTCGTCGCTCTGGACCTGGGGCCTGGCGGCGAACCTCGTCATCCCCCTGATCGCCGTGGTCCAGCTCTGGATCGAATATATGCTGCTCCGGCCGGCCGGACGCGGGCTGGCCCTGCTGTTCCTGCTGCTCAACCTCGCCTCCCTCGCGGTGGAGGCGGTCAGCAAGATGTTCCAGCTGATGGTCGTGCCGCTCGCCTCCGGCGGGTCCGGCGGCGCCCTGTCCGAGGCCATGGCGACCTTCGCCCTGACGGCCCACGGCGTGGCGTTCAACATCGCCCTGATCTTCTTTGGCGCCGCCTGTCTCGTCAGCGGAACGCTGATCTGGCGATCCGGCTATCTGCCGCGGTTCATCGGCGTCCTGATGCAGATCGCCGGCCTCTGTTACCTCGTCGCCTCCTTCGCCGAACTTCTGGCGCCGTCGTTCGCCCGCATGATCAGCCCGGCCATCCTGCTGCCCGTGCTGGTGGGCGAGACGAGCTTCTGCCTGTGGCTGCTGATCCGGGGCGTGAACGTCCGCAAATGGGAAGAGCGCCAGGACTCGATCGCGCGAGATCAGGCCTGACGGCGGGCCGAGTCGCGCTTAGGTCCAGCCCAAGGCCGGCCATGACCAAAGATTCACGGGACTCCGGCGTTCCGTGGACACATCGTGAGCCTCGCCGTGAGCTGCGACGGCGGAGACGAACCGATGACCATTGCCACTGTTTTTCTCACCCTGATGCTGGCCCTGCCCGGTCTGGATGCGGCCGCCCCTCCCGCCGCCGTGACCGTCCCGGCCGAACCGGCCCTGAGCGCCGCCATTGGAGATCGGGACGCCGTCCTGTTCCGCGTGATGTTCGACGACTGCGACCCGGCGGCCCTGGCCGATCTGGTGACGGAGGACATGGAGTTCTACCACGACCGCGGCGGGCTGATGTCGACGCGGACGGCCTTCGTCGCGGACTATCAAAAAGGCTGCGAGGCGAAGAAGGCCCCCGATGCTTACCGCTCGCGGCGCGTGCTCGTGCCCGGTTCGATGCGGGTCTACGCCATCCCCGGCGCGGGCGCCGTCGAAGAAGGGACCCATCTCTTCTATGAACGCCAGGGCGATGGGCCGGAGAAGCTGGTCGGCCGGGCCCGATTCTCGATGTTCTGGAAGCTGGAAGCCGACGGCCAGTGGCGACTGTCGCGCGCCTTCAGCATCGATCATGCGGCGGCGTCGGAACCCTGAGCAAACAAAAGGGCCCGGCGCTTTCGCGCCGGACCCTTCTGGTACTCGGAACTGGTACGCTACTAAAGGTGCAGACGGCTCAGCGAGCGGCCTGGAATTTTTCGACCGAGGCGGTGACGCGCTCGTTGATCGGCTTGAAGCTGTCCTTGACCGACGAGGTCAGGGTCTCGGTCATCTTGGTCATTTCGGCCATGTAGACCTCCATGGCCGACTTGGTGAAGCTGGTCTGCAGCTCGATCAGCTCCTGGACCGAACGGGCCTTGGCGAAGGTCTGGGCGGCGGCGACGCCGTTTTCCCAGCTCGACTTGCCGTAGGACAGGGCCTGGGCCGACAGGGCCTCAGCGCCCTTCTGGGCGGCGGTGGTCGAGGCGACCACGGCGTCGAGGTTCAGCTTGGACTGGGCGCCCAGCTCGCTCAGCGAGGCGGTGGTCTTTTCCAGACCGTCCTTGAAGGCCTGGGCGCCGGCGGCCTGGACCTTCTCGGCCTGGGCCTTGGTGCTGGCGGCGGTTTGTTCGACGGTCTTTTTGACGGCTTCGGCGGTGTCGGCCATGTGAAGTCTCCTGAACCCGGTGATCGGGCCCCGTTCGTTTCGACGGACCCGTGTTGATTGCTCTCGCGACGGAAGGCTCCCTCGCGACAGGGCTCATATGGTGCATGTGCGAACACGGGTCAAGGATTTTTGTGCAGTGCACAATATGATCATCGATAACCTGTCAGGCGACGGAAACGGCTCAGCTTTCGTGTCGCACGCGAAACGTTCAAATCTCCGTTGAGACCTCGTTAACCACCGCGAAACCCGCAAACCCCATGCTAGGGTCTCACCCATTGCGCCGGGGGGCCGCCCGACATTCGCGTTGCGTCCCTGGCCACAGGGACGTCACAGTTACGAGGCTATTCGGTTGCCGATGACCGCTTTCTTCCGTCGCATCGTCGTCGGCGTCATGGCCGTTCTGGCGGTGACAGCCGTCTCGGTTTCGCCCCTGTCGCCGATCTCGTCGATGGTCGAGGCGCAGTCGTCGGACAACGCCCGCTACGCCGCCATCGTCGTCGACGCCCAGACGGGCGAGGTCCTGTTCGCGCGCCGCGCCGACAGCCCCCGCTACCCCGCCTCGGTCACCAAGATGATGACCCTGTATCTGACGTTCGAGGCGCTTGAGGCCGGACGCGTCAAGCTGGACGACATCGTCACCGTCTCCCCCCTCGCCGCCTCCCAGCCGCCGTCCAAGCTGGGCCTCGCCGCCGGCCAGACCATCCGCTTCGATGACGCCATGCGCGCGACCACCGTCCGGTCGTGCAACGACATGGCCATGGTCCTGGCCGAGCACGTCGGCGGCTCCCAGGCCCGGTTCGCCGCCATGGCCACGCTCAAGGCCCGCCAGCTGGGCATGACCCAGACCAACTACGTCAATCCGAACGGCCTGCCCGACAGCCGCCAGGTCACCTCGGCCCGCGACCTGGCCATCCTGGCCCGCGCGATCATGCGCGATTACCCCCAGTATTACAGCTACTTCGGCCTGCACGACTGGGCCTTCCAAGGTCGCGACTACCGCAACACCAACGGCCTGCTGCTGGGCGGCGAAGGCTATGACGGCATCAAGACCGGCTTCACCAACGCCTCGGGCTACAACCTAGCCGCCTCGGCGGTGCGCAACCATCGCCGGATCATCGTCATCGTCATGGGCGGCCGCTCCAGCGCCACCCGCAACGCCCATGTCGCCGAACTGATGAACACCGGCTTCGAGGTCGAGAACCGCCGGGCCCAGGGTGAAAACATCCAGGTCGCCCAGACCTTCTTCGAACAACGCGGCTTCGGCGTCGACGGCACGGGAATGACCGACGGCACGGCCCCGATCGCCTATGCCTCCCTGAACGGCGAGCGCGGCTCTCCTGTTCGCGACGATGAGGACGGCGAAGGCTCGACCGCCGTGGCCTACACCGCCCTGCCCCCGCGTCCGCAGCCGCGCCCGACCGCGCCGGTCTCCTCGCCTATCCATGTCGCCGGTTCGGAAACGCCCCTGCCGAGCACGGCGCGCAGCTACGCCGCCGTCGCCAACCAGCCGCCCCCGGTTCCGGCCCCGGCCCCGCGTCCGGAGAACCGGGCCGTCGCCAACGACCCGGCCAGCCTGACCGCCTCCCTGAACGGCGGCGTCGCGGCCCCGCGCACCACGACCCCGGCCCGCACCCCGCCCGCGGCCACGCGTCCCGCCGCCCCGACGCGCGCGCCCGCGGGCCGCTGGGCCGTTCAGGTCGGCGCCTTCCGCAGCGAGTCCGTCGCCCGCGACTGGCTGACCGAGGTCAATCGCCGCTTCCGCGCGCAGTTCACCGACGCCGAGCGCGCTGTGCAGTCCAACGACGGCTGGTTCCGCTCGCGCTTCACCGGCATGACCCAGGCCAAGGCCGAGGACGCCTGCGAGGCCCTGGCCGCCCGCCGCGTCACCTGTTCGGTCATTCGTCCGGGGGCGTGATCGGCCGCCCGGTCCAGAGGCTGACTGGCGCCATCAACCTCCTCATGCGCGAACTCAGGAAACGTCCCCGCGTCGACTTCCGCCCGCCGGCGCGTCTGTCTTCATGGGCTTGCCTGGCGATCCGGTCTCCGAGACGCTCGATCGCGCCCTCACAGCTCAAGACCTCGTAGGACCGCCCCACCTCCTTCAGCGCGACCCTCGCTCTGCGGTACGCCAGACGCGCCTCATGCCAGCGGTCCGCCTTTTCCAGAATCTTCGCCCGATCCAGGAGGGCGAGGGCTTGCCAAACCGGCTCCTGAGCCTGCTCCCAGGCCTCGATTGCAATGTCGATATACGTCAGAGCCTCGGCGAACCCCTCGTATCGACAGGCAAGATCGGCCAGCTTTTCGGCAGCCAAGGCCTGAAGCCGGGGCAAGCCGGCCTTGCGGGAAAGACGCTCCGCCTTGCGGGAATATCTCCGCGCGACCCACAAATTCCCGAGAGAAGCGGCTTCGGCCGCCCGGCAGAGGAAATCTTCGATTTCGGAGGTCATCAGTGACGCTGCGCCCCAGCCAGAACCTGATGGATATGTCGCTGAAGACCGCGCGCGCAACCTCCGCGAGCCACAGCCGGCGTTCGTTCGGTGGGAGCTACCGCTTCAGCAGCCGGTCCCGCGCCGCATTCACCCGCGCGGCCAGACCTTCGGTGCCGCCCTGATCGGGATGGGCGCGGCCCATCAACCGGCGCCAGGCCTCGTTGATCTCGGCTTTCGAGGCGGTGGACGACACGCCCAGAATGGCCCTCGCCTCAGCCTCCGACAACGGCTCGGGCTTGGCGGCCTTCGGGGGCGCCGGGGGGCGGATGCGCGAGGAGAAGATCAGATAGGCGCCCGCCGCCACCATGCCCGCAGCCGCCAGATACGCCCCGTGCGAACCCGCCAGCACCGCCCCGGCCAGCAGGACGGCGCCGAGGATCGTCGCGGCGATGCGCCACTGACCTCTTCCCGGTTTCTCGGATTGTCGGCCCAGCCGGACCAGGGCCCAGACGGCGATCGCCGCCAGAGCCAGCCAGATCAGACCCATGCGATTTGGCTTAGGCCGCCGCGTCCAGCGCGGACAGATTGTCCAGCGAGGCCTGGTCCAGACCCATGGCCAGCATCAGGTTGCGCATCTCCTGACGCGCCGCGACGTGGGCCAGCGACACCGCCACCGGGCGCACGTCGTTGGACAGGTCCGCGACCGTCAGGCCGAAGGGGAAGAGCTCGCGATAAATGACCCGGTCGCGCAGGCCCGGCCCGACGCGGAAGCCGACCCGCTTGGCCAGCTTGGCCATGCGCTCTTCCAGACGGCGGCGGTTGCGGGCCTCGGCGACGGCCAGGCGGTTGGTCACCACCAGCCAGTCGATGGCGGCGTGGCGTCCTTCCTTGATGGCGCGCTGCTTGCGGGCCTCCCAGACGCTCTCGGAATAGATGGAGGGCTTGAGCAGCTCCAGCGTCACCGGATCCACCTGACCCAGCAGGTCGAAGTCAACGAAGCTGTCGTTCATCGGGGTGACGATCTGGTCGGCGCGGGCATGGGCGGCGCGCGACAGGGCGGTGTCGCCGCCGGGGGTGTCGATCAGGATGATGTCGACCTCGCCGCACTGGGCGTAGGCGGCCTCGAAGGTCGCCATCTGGTCGTCTTCGGACGCCTTGGCCAGGGCCTTGCCGTCGCCCAGATCGGGCTCGACCGGCATCGGCAGGCTGTGGCCGTTGGCGGCGGTCCAGGCGGCGCGGTTGGCGAAGAAGTGCGACAGGGACCGCTGGCGCAGGTCCAGGTCGATGATCGCCACCTTGTGGCCCGCATGAAGCAGACCCACGACGATGTGGATGGCCAGGGTGGACTTGCCCGCCCCGCCCTTTTCATTGCCGACGACGACGACCTGAGGCTGCGCCATGTTGCGATGACCCGATGCTGGCGACGACTCACTCACGCGTCGTCAATGAGTTCCAGAATCGGGCGGTTTCCCGCGAACGTCAATGAAGGGTTAATGCGTAGCTGTGGACGGACAATCCCGCCCTCTTCCTACGCCTGACGCGCACACCACGGGTCGCTGACCTGGGCCGCGCGGCAGATGGCGACTGCGGCGGCCGTGGGGGCCGCGACCTTCAGCCGCGTCAGGGCTCGACCATTGACCGTCACCCGCTCGAACACCGGCGACAGGCCGTTCAGGGCGTTCCGGGCAGCGCCGGCCTTGACCGTGGTCCAGGCGGACCGGGCCGCGGCCTCGCTGGAATAGGCGCCGAGCTGGATGGTGGTGCGTGTCGTGGTCGGCGCTGCGGACAGGCCAGACCGCAGCCCGTCGTTACGGGCGGGACGGGCGACCTCGGCGGCGCGGGTCGACACCTGCTGGACGACAGCTCCCATGGCGGCCTGGGTGGCGGCCTTCGCCACAGCCGGGGCGGCGGCCTCGGCGACGGCGGCGCTCTCCTGGCGGACCGCGTGGGTCAGCCCGTCGCGGGCGTCCCACAACTCATGCGGATCCATGACCTCAACCCGCAGACCGGATCGCAGCCCGGACTGGGCAGCGGTTCCCGTCAGGGGGTGCGACGCCGGAGCGGGCGCCGAAGAAGCCGGGGCCTCCGATCCATCCAGACGGATGTCGGCGACCTTCTGGGCCATGGACTCAAACCGGTGCGGGTCCGCATCCACCATTCCACAGGAGGCGGTCGTGAGACCGACCCCCGTCAGGGCGAACGAAACCAGGACTGGACGAAGCATTCTGCTGGGCGTCATAAGCGCAACCCTACAAAACAGGCTTTGAAACGCCGTTCACGAACACGCTTAAAGCGAAGGGTTAACGTCATAACCACCCCCGAAAACCCTGAGACCCTGCCGATCATCCGCACCGTGAGCGAATTGCGCGCGGTTGTGCGGGACTGGCGAAAGCAAGGTTTGACGGTCGGTCTGGTTCCCACCATGGGCGCCCTGCACGAGGGACACCTGACCCTGGTCAGGGAGGCGCTGCGCCGCACGGACCGGGTGGTGACCAGCGTCTTCGTCAATCCGACCCAGTTCGCGGCCCATGAGGATCTGGGCACCTATCCGCGTCAGGAGGCCCGCGACGCCGAGCTTCTGACCGCCGCCGGCGGCGCCGTCATGTTCGCCCCGACGGTCGCGGAGATGTACCCGGCCGGCTTCGTCACCTCGGTCACGGTCGGCGACGCCACGAAGGGCGGGCCGTCACAGGGGCTGGAGGGCGAGTTCCGCCCGGCCATGTTCGGCGGCGTCGCCGTGGTCGTCTCCAAACTGCTCAATCAGGTCCAGGCCGACGTCGCCGTCTTCGGCGAAAAGGACTGGCAACAGCTGATGGTGGTGCGCCGCATGGCCGCCGACCTCGACATCCCGACCGGGATCGTGGGCAGCCCCACCCTGCGCGACGACCACGGCCTCGCCCTGTCCTCGCGCAACGCCTATCTGTCCGAGGCCGAGCTGGCCGTAGCGCGTCAGTTGAATGTGATCCTGCGTCAGGCCGCCGATCAGGCTGCCGCCAAGCGCCCCCTAGCCGCCGTTGAGCGCGACGCCTATGGCGCCATCCTCAAGGCCGGGTTCGACCGCGTCGACTATGTCGCCGTGCGCCGCGCCGACGACCTGTCGGTCTTCGCGGACGGCGTGGTGGACGGCCCTGCCCGCATCCTCGTCGCCGCCGTGATCGGCAGGACGCGGCTGATCGACAATATGCCGGTCTAACGGCTCGCGGTCAGGGTCACCGGGATCCGCACCTCGCGCAGCGGGGCGTCGTCGCCGTCCTCGCCCTTGCCGGTCTGATCCTCGGTCAGGACCACCGTCCCCGTCTGGGTCTCATCAACGGCATAGCTGAGCACCGCCTTGAACGGCACGGGGCCGGGTTTGGTCCAGTCGCTCTGGGCCTGGGCCGGCGCCTGGATCAGGATATTGCCGTCCGCGTCCAGCAGGACGGCGTCGAACACCGCCTCGAAATACCAGTCGTTCGGCGCCACGCCCGTGACCGTCAGCGGGCTGGTGGTCGTTGCCCCGGGCGTCGGCGCGCTCACGCTGAACCCGGCCGGCCAGGCCACGGCCGGAGACGGCGCAGCGGCTTCCGCCGGAGCAGACGGGGCGTCGGACGGCGCCGGGGCCTTCGTGGGCTGACCGCAGGCGACCAAACCCAGCATCAGGGCGCCGAGGACAAGGTGTTGACGCATGGACGGTTCCCGAACCTGACGACCGCAGCCGCCCGTTCGGGAACGCTCGTCCCTGACTGTGGTCGCGTCAAGGCTTGGCGAAGGGCCTCAGCCGATCGCGCCGACGCAGCCTTCGACCTCGCCCGGGGCCAGATCGGCGTCGGTCAGGGCCAGGGTCCAGCCGTGGTCGGTCGCCAGGCCCCAGCGGCGCGCGCCGCCGCCGTCGCCCGCATCACCGCCGGCGGCGACCACCACGCGGCGGCCGGTCGGCAGGGCCGGCGGGTCGATCTTGCCGACGGCGAGCGCGGTCGGCTGGCCGCCGCCCAGGCCGAAACCATCGAACACCGACAGGCTGGACCATTCGCGGCGCAGGCCCACCCACCAGGCGTCGTCGGTGTTGATGGCCAGGACGGCGACGCCGTGGCCCTCGGCGGCGAAGGCCAGCGCCGCCTGCGGGTCGCGGACCATGCGGATGTCGGCGGCCATGCCGAAGCGCTGGCGGGCGCCGTCGAAGGCGCGGGTCGGGTCGTTGGGGGCCCAGACCTGGACCTGCAGCGTGCCCTGACGGGCCAGACCCCAGCCGACGATCTCGCGCCACAGGCCAGCGACGGCCTCGGCGTTCTCGGGCTGGCATTGGCTGAGCACCCGGCCCAGCACGGTCTGTTCGCGGTCGGGGCGCAGCTTGGTGTGCGGGCCGTGCGGGGCGTCCTTGGCCTTGCCGACGCTGGCGGCGATGGCGAGACGGCGCTCGAACAGTTCCAGCAGCTGGTCGTCGATCAGATCGATCTCGTGACGCAGGGCGGCCAGAGCCATCTGTTCGGGCGTCATGTCGGCAGGATTCATGTCAGCGGGCCAGACCTGCTTGAGATTGGAATTCGGATTCAGGGTGGAGACGGTCATTTAAGAAGGGCTTTCGCAAATACGGGAATTTCGATGGGAGGGTGCGAACAGACGCGCAGCCGCTCGGGGTCCGAGCGGTCGCCGGTGAGGCTGTCAGGAGCGAAGAGCGCTCGAGGCCTCAGCCGGCGTATCGAAAGCCGTAATAGGAGCCGCTAAAATAAAAGCCGGCAACCGCGCGCGAACGGGTCGAAAGGGTCAGAACAGAAGCGCGCAGCGGGGACATGGGAGGGTCCAATCGCGGACCAGGGCGGCCCGTAGGGTCTTAAGACACGCAACGATCGTGCGTCGTCAACCCTTTTGCGCCCCCAGCAGGACAAAACGCGTCCGGTTATCGGCGGAATCCTGCAGGTCGTGACGCAGAATCGACAGCCCGTAAACCTCTGCCGCGGCCATGGGGGCCAGGGCCGCACGGCTGCGATCCCCGGCCTCGGCGACGTCGCGGGCGGCGCCGGCGGTGTCGAAGGCGACGACGATCTTCGCATTGATGTGAGACAGGGTCTCGCGGCACTGATCGAGCGCGATGGGGTGGCTTTCGATGGTGCGGATGTCGGCCATCCGCGCGCCCTCGATCGCCATCAGGCAGTGGCGGATCGGCCGCCAGACGTCGGCCAGGGTCTCGAAGCCCGCTTCGCGCACCAGGGTCGCCGCCGGCTCCACCGCCCCGATGGTCGAGTTCTCGATCGGGATCAGGGCCATGTCGCAGTCGCCGTCCCGAACCGCCGCCAGAGCCTCGGCGAAGGTCTCGAACGGCACGGCCTCGTCCCACGGCCGCAGCGCGACGCAGGCCTCGTGGCTGAAGGCGCCGGGCGCGCCCTGGAACGCCACCCGGGCGTTGGCGACATCTTCGGTTGGAGCAGCGGGGGTGGTCATCTGTCTTCTCGCCTTGATCCGGCATGACATCCGGACGCGGTGTCCGCAACGCGTCCACAACGCATCGCCTTTGCGGCGCCCGGGCGCGCGGGACAAGCCCCGACATTCCCGCTAAGCCTCGAACATCGCCAAGACTTCGAGGGAACGCCAGATGACGGACGCCATGCTGAAGAGCCGTCGTCTGGTCCTGATGGGCCTGGGAGGCCTCGGCGCGAGCGGTCTGGCAGGGTGCGTGACGAGCGCCGCCACCGCGCCCTCCCCTGCTTCCGGCCTGATCACCCCGACGCCGCGCTTCATTGTTCCGCCCCTGGCCCCGATCAACCTCCGGGCCGACCGGATCACCCGCATGACCGTCTGCCTGCGCCCGTTCCGCGCCGCCGGACCGCGTATCGAGGCCGAGCGGATCGGCGACAAGCGGGTGGTGCACAACTATGGCCACGGCGGCTCGGGCTGGTCCCTGTCCTGGGGCTCGGCCCAGATCGTGCGCGACCTGGCCATGGCGGGCGGCACGACGGACATCGCGGTCATCGGCTGCGGCGCGCTGGGCCTCACCGCCGCCACGACCCTGCAGCGCGCGGGGGCGAAGGTGACCATCTACGCCGCCGACCGCCTGCCCCAGACCCGCTCGGCCCGGGCCACCGGGACCTGGACGCCCTCCTCCCGCATCGCCGACGAGAACAGGGTCGACGCCGGATTCCCCGCCCTGTGGGAACAGATGGCCCGCGCCTCCTGGGCCGTACACCAGACATACGTCGGCCAGCCGGGCGAGCCCGTCGCCTTCCTCGACCGCTACATCCTGTCCGACACGGCGCCCTCGACCGAACCGTCAGGCCCGCCTGCGCCACCCTCGTCGGACCCGACTGTGACCGCCTCGACCCCGCCGCCACCGCCCGGCGTCATCCGCTTCGCCGACTATGAGGGACGTCTGCGCGACATTACGCCCCGTTCGCACGCCCTGACGCCGGATCAGCATCCCTTCCCGGTCGCCTCCGCGCGCCAGACCTCGAACATGCAGTTCAACATCGCCGAGCTGGGCCACCGGCTGATGGCCGACTTCATCGCCGAGGGCGGCCGCATCGAGCAGCGCGTCTTCAACACCCCGGCCGACCTCGCGACCCTGAAGGAGCCGGTCGTCGTCAACTGTACGGGCTACGGCGCGCGGGCCCTGTTCGGTGACGACAGCATCATCCCGGTGCGCGGCCAGATGGCCTGGCTCCCGCCCCAGCCGGAGGTCCGGTACAGCCTCTACTACAACGGCGTCGGCCTGGTCTCACGACCGGACGGCATCGGGGTCCAGGCCCTGCGTGGCGGCGACATGTTCGGCTACGGCCTCGACAACGAGACCGCCGACCGCGCCGAAGCCGAGGCGGCCATCGAAAGGGCCGCCCCGCTGTTCGCTAAAGCCTTCAGCGCCTGAGCGGCTTCAGGCGGCGCGCGACTGGTTCTGACGCCCGACCTTCAGCCGCTCGGCCACCAGGAAGGCCAGCTCCAGCGCCTGGTCGGCGTTCAGGCGCGGGTCGCAGTGGGTGTGGTAGCGGCTCGACAGATCGTCCTCGGTCACGGCGGTGGCCCCGCCGATGCATTCGGTGACGTTCTGGCCGGTCATCTCAAGGTGCACGCCGCCGGGGTGCACGCCCTCGGCCTCGGCCACGTCGATGAAGGTGCGGACCTCGGTCATGATCCGGTCGAAGGGCCGGGTCTTGTAACCGTTGTCGGCCTTCAGGGTATTGCCGTGCATCGGGTCGATCGACCAGATCACCTTGTGGCCGCTGTCCTTGACCGCCTTCATCAGGTTGGGCAGGCGCTTGCCGACCTTGTCGTGACCGAAGCGGCCGATGACCGTCATCCGGCCCGAGATATTGTCGGGGTTCAGCTTGTCCAGCAATGGCAGCAGGTCGTCCGGCTCCATGGTTGGGCCGCACTTCACCCCGATCGGGTTCTTGATGCCGCGCATGAACTCGACGTGGGCGCCGTCAAGCTGACGGGTGCGCTCGCCGATCCACAGCATATGGGCCGAGGTGTCGAACCATTCGCCCGAACCGCCGTCCAGACGCGTCAGGGCGCTCTCGACGTTCAGCAGCAGGGCCTCGTGCGAGGTGAAGACCTCGACGCGGCTCAGGTCCGGATGGGTCTCGGGCGTGACCCCGACGGCCTCCATGAAGGCCAGGGCCTCGGTGATCTTGTCAGCCAGCTCGCGGTACTGGGCGCCCGCGCCGTTGTCGGCGAAGCCCAGGGTCCAGCGGTGGATGTTGTAGAGGTCGGCATAACCGCCGCTGGCGAAGGCGCGCAGCAGGTTCAGCGTCGAGGCCGACTGGTTGTAGGCCTTGATCAGCCGCTGGGGATCGGGAAGCCGCTCTTCCAGGGTGAAGCCCGAACCGTTGATGTTGTCGCCGCGATAGGACGGCAGCTCGACGCCGCCGATCTCTTCCACCGGGGACGAGCGCGGCTTGGCGAACTGGCCGGCGATACGGCCGACCTTCACCACCGGCTTGCGGCCCGCGAAGGTCAGGACGACGGCCATCTGCAGGATCAGGCGGAAGGTGTCGCGAATGTTGTCGGTCGAGAACTCCTTGAAGCTCTCGGCGCAGTCGCCACCCTGCAGCAGGAAGGCCTCGCCCTTTTCGACCTGGGCGAGCTTGGACGTCAGGGTGCGGGCCTCGCCGGCAAACACGAGCGGCGGCATCGCGCGCAGTTCGTCTTCGACGGCGGCCAGGGCGCGCGCGTCCGGATAGTCCGTCGGCATGTGCGCGACGGGCTTCGATCTCCAGCTCTCTGGGGTCCAACGGGTACTCATGCCGCGCTACATAGTCCGAAGGCGGCGGATGGACAATGAATGACCTCTACAAACGCCTCTCAGCTCAGCTGAACGGCCGCGAGGCACAGGGCCGCGCATCAACCGTGCTCTGTCAGACGGTCAGCCCGCCGACATCGAAGCCGGCGTCTGCTTGTCCTTCAGGGTCACCAGTTCCTCGGCCATGGTCGGGTGGACGGCGCAGGTGGCGTCCCACTGGGCCTTGGTCAGGCCGGCCTTCACGGCGATGGCGGCCAGCTGGATCATCTCCGGCGCCTCGGGCCCGACGATGTGGACGCCGATGACCTTCTGGCTGTCGGCGTCGACGACCAGCTTCATCAGCACCCGCTCGTCCGAGCCCGTGAAGGCGTATTTCATCGGCCGGAACCGCGTCAGATAGACGTCGACCTCGCCCTTGCAGGTATGGCGCGCCTCGTTCTCCGACAGGCCCACGACGCCGACCGGCGGCTGGGAGAAGACCGCCGTGGCCACGGCCTCATAGTCGAAATGCTGCGGATTGTTCTTGTAGACCGTCTGGTGGAAGGCCACGGCCTCGCGGATGGCGACCGGCGTCAGGTTCATCCGGTCGGTCACATCGCCGATGGCCCAGATGTTGTCCGCCGTCGTCTTCGACAGCTCATCGACCTTGATCGCGCCGTTGTCGCTGAGCTCGACGCCCGCCTTCTCCAGCCCCAGATCCTTGACGTAGGGAATGCGGCCGGTGGCGAACATGACCACGTCGGTCTCGATGGTCATGCCGTTCTCGAGGTGGTTCACCAGCCCCGTCTCGGTCTTCTCGATGCTGGAGTGCTGGCAGCCCAGGATGACCTTGATGCCGCGCTTCTCGATCTCGCCGGCCAGGTGGGCCCGCACGTCGTCGTCGAAGCCACGCAGGATGTTCGGCCCGCGATAGACCAGCGTCGTCTCGACGCCGAGCCCGGCGAAGATGCCCGCGAACTCCACCGCGATATAGCCGCCGCCCGCGATCAGGATGCGCTTGGGCAGTTCCGGCAGGTGGAAGGCCTCTTCCGAGGTGATGACATGCTCGATGCCCGTCATCGTCTCCGGAACCCAGGGCCGGCCGCCCGTGGCGATCAGGATCCGCTCGGCGGTGAAGGTGCCGCCGTCCGAACCGTCGCGCTTCGTCACCTTGACCGTATGAGCGTCGGTCAGGACCGCCCGTCCATTGACCAGATCGACCCCGGCCTTGCCGAGATTGGCGGCATAGATGCCCGACAGGCGCGCGATCTCGACGTCCTTGGCCTCGAGGAATTTCGGCCAGTCGAAGCTGGCGTCGATGGTCCAGCCATAGCCTTCGGCGATCTTGAAATCGTGGGCGAAGTCACTGGCCATGACCATGAACTTCTTGGGCACGCAGCCCCGGATCACGCAGGTGCCGCCGACCCGGAACTCTTCCGCGATGGCCACCCGCTTGCCGCCCAGCGCCGTCAGCCGCGCCGCCCGCACCCCGCCGGAGCCCGCCCCGATGACGAAGAGGTCGTAGTCGTAGGTCTCGGGCATGAGGTGTCCAGCACGTTGAAGAGTACCCGGCATTTAAGCCGCTTCCGCCGAAAACCAAGCCTAGGATTGCGGAGGTGTGGCCTCGGCCTTTCGCGGCCCCATCGCAAGAATGATGCAGGCCAAAGCCGCCAGCCCAAACACGGGTGGCGCTATCAGCCAACCGACCACCGGATCGGCATCATCAAAGCCCGGCAGGGCAAAGACGATGAACAGCCCGAGGCCCCCGGCGACCAGAACTCTCACCGGCAGGCGACGGCGTATCGCGGTCAGGCTCGCCAGCCCGACGACTGCGCTCACGATCCAGAAAAGGATAGCGCCGACACCGTACATCGCCGATCGTCGTCTCCTTACGGCAGCAGGACCTCGATCCCGTCATCCTTGCCGATGATCGCCTCATCCGCCAGATCCAGGAACAGGCCGTGCTCGACCACCCCCGTGATCAGCTTCAGGTCGTCGGCCAGCCGCACCGGGTCGTGGATCGCCACGCATTTGGCGTCATAGATCAGATTGCCGCCATCGGTGCGCACCAGACCCCGGTCGGCCGTGCGGGCGCGGGCGGGCATGATGATCTCATGGTCCAGCAGGACGTCGGCGATACGGTTCCCGGTCGTCTTGTGCCCGAAGGCCACGACCTCGATCGGCAGGGGGAAGGTCCCCAGCACCGGCACCACCTTGGCCGCATCGGCGATGACGATGCAGCTCTTCGACGCCTCCCAGACCAGCTTCTCGCGCAGCAGGGCCGCGCCGCCGCCCTTGATCAGGGCCAGCCCCGGCCCGACCTCGTCGGCGCCGTCCACGGTCAGGTCGATCTTCGACACATCCTCCAGCGACACCAGCGGCAGGCCCAGCTCGCGGGCCAGATCGGCGGTCTTCTCGGACGTCGGGACGCAGCGCAGATCCTTCAGACCCCGCGCCGCCAGCGCCTTGACGAACCAGGCCGCCGTCGAGCCGGTGCCCAGTCCGACCACCATCCCGGCCTCGACCCGTTCGGCGGCGGCCTCGCCTGCGCGTTGCTTCTGCAGATCGGACATCGGGAACTCGCTTGCGACGGGGAAGGATTCGTGGCTGGCTCCCCGCGCTTTATCGGGGGAGAGAGCAATGGGAAAGCACAACCGAACGTCGGGAACGGTCGCACGCCTCAAGGCCGCGCTCACGATCGCCGGACTGGGCCTCGGCGTGACGGCCTGCGAGACGGTTTTCGTCCAGCCGGCGGCTTCCCCGACCACCGCCAGCATCGACTACCTGCGTGACCCGGAACTGGGCCGGTTCGGCACGGGAGAGATGGTGTCCTGGGCCAGCGGTCCGGACTGCGCCGAGGCGCTGCGCATCTCTTCCTATGATCCGATGACGCTCGGTTCGAAGTCCTTCCGACTTGCGGGCGGCGAGCGGGTGCATCTGCTGGCGGACATCTTCCCGGTCGGCCCGGGCGGCCTCTACACCAACACCCAGTGCGTCAATGTCGTCAGCTTCGTCCCCGAGGCCGGTCACAGCTATGCGCTCGTCCAGACCTTCAGCGACAACAAGTGCAAGACCACGGTCACCGACAAGGCCTCCAATGCACCGCCGCCGACCTTCGTCGAACATCCGCTGGTCGCGACCTGCGTGAAGACGCCTGCGGGCTATACGCGGGTAGGCGGCTAGGCCTTCTTCTTCGCCGCCTTGATCGCCGCCGCCTTCTCGCGGAAGGCCGCGCCGGCGCCGTCCTTGTTCACCTGACGCCCGCGCGCGAGAGACAGGGCGTCGGCGGGGACGTCCTCGACGATCACCGAGCCCGAGCCGACGATGGCGCCCGCCCCGATGGTCACCGGCGCCACCAGCGCCGAGTTGGAGCCGACGAAGGCCCCGTCCCCCACCACGGTCTTCGCCTTGTTGAAGCCGTCGTAGTTGCAGAAGATCGTGCCCGCGCCGATGTTCGCGCCCGCCCCGACCGAGCCGTCGCCCAGATAGCTCAGGTGATTGGCCTTGGCGCCCCTGGCCATGGCCACATTCTTCACCTCGACGAAATTGCCGACCTTCACGTCCTCGCCCAGGGCCGCGCCGGGCCGCAGCCGGGCATAGGGGCCGACCTCGGCGCCGGAGGCCACCGTCGCCCCCTCGATATGGCTGAAGCCGCGGATGCGGACCCGTTCGGCGATCTTCGCGCCGGGGCCGAAGATGACGAAGGGCTCGATCGTCGTGCCCGCCCCGACTTCGGTGTCCCAGGCGAAATGGACGGTCTCGGGCGCGCTCATCGTCACCCCGGCGGCCAGGAAGGTCTCGCGCTGAACTTGCTGGAACAGGGCCTCAGCCTGGGCCAGCTCGCCCTGGGCGTTCACCCCCATGACCTGATCCTCGCCCGCGAACACCGCCCGCGTCGGGGCGCCGCGTTTTCGCGCCAGCTCGACCACGTCGGTCAGATAGTATTCGCCCTTGGCGTTCTCGTTCTTCACCTCGGCCAGCAGCGAGAACAGCAGCCCCACGGGCGCCGCCATGACGCCCGAGTTGCAGGCGGTGATGGCCAGAACCTCCGCCGACGCCTCCTTGGCCTCGGTAATGGCGGTCAGGGTCTCGCCGTCCATGACCAGCCGGCCATAGGCGCCGGGATCGCGCGCCTCGAAGCCGATGACGGTGACCCCGTCATGGTTCTGGAACACCGGCTCGATGTCGGCGGCCTTGAGCAGGGGCACGTCGCCGTAGGTGACCACCACCTGACCCACGAAGTCGCCCAGCACGGCCTCGGCGGCGCGCACGGCGTGGCCGGTGCCCAGCGGCGGGTCCTGCACGGCGATGGCGTCCTCGCCCAGCCGTTTGACGACATGGGCGCGGACCTCGGGCGAGTGCGACCCCACCACCACCACGATCCGCTCGCAGCCCAGGGCCTCCGCCGCATCGATGGCGTGGTCCAGCATGGCGCGATGCCCGACCGGGTGCAGCACCTTGGGCAGCGGCGACTTCATCCGCGTGCCCTGTCCGGCGGCGAGAATGATGGCGGCTCTGGGATGGGTGGTCATGAGTCGATCCGGTAAGAATAGCTGTCGATCTCTACAGGGTGGCGCGGGCGGCGAAAACCGGCATCCTCCACCGGCAATCAACGAGGGCGGACATGCGGGTTTCCAGACGATCCTTCCTGGCCACGGCCGCGGCGACGGCGGCCCTGCCCGCCCTTCCCGCCTTCGCCGCCGATGATCCCGCCGTGCCCCGACCCGATGAGGAGCACCGTGTGCCGGTTCCGGGCGGCGAGGTCTATGTCCGGATCAATGGCGACCTGAAGTCGGGCAAGACCCCGCTGCTGCTGGTCCACGGCGGCCCGGGCGGCGCCTGCTGGCAGATGTTCCCCGCCCTTCCCCTCGCCGCCGACCGGGCGATCATCCTCTATGATCAGCTCGACAGCGGGCGATCGTCTGCTCCCGGCGATCCCGCCAACTGGACCATCGACCGCTATGCGTCGGAGATCGAGGCCGTCCGCCTGGCCCTGGACCTGCGTGAGGTCCATCTGCTGGGGCACAGCTGGGGCGGCATCCTCGCGGCGAACTATGCGTCCCGCCAGCCGGCCGGCCTGCACAGCCTGATCCTGCAGGGGACGCCCCTGTCGGCGCACGGCTGGGCCGCCAGCATGGACGAGCTGCTCGCCGCCCTGCCCGACGATCAGGGCCGGCTGATCAGCAATCCCTCCCCCGACGACGATCCGGACAAGGTCGCCGCCGCCTTCACCGCCTTCATGGCCACCCACCTGAACCGCACCCGCTCCCCTGCCTATGCGCGGGCCTATATGCGCGACGTGCCTGTGGACCGCGGCGACGCCCTGGCCGCAGCGGCCATGGGCGACGGCATTCCCCGCATGACCGGCTTCCTCAAGGACTTCGACGAGGAGCCGCTGCTGAACCGGATCACCGTCCCGACCCTGATGCTGGGCGGCCAGTACGACCTCGTGACCCCCGCCACCAACCGCGCCCTCCTGCCCCGTCTGCAAAAAGGTTCGCTCGCCACGCTTGCCGACGCCGGCCATATGGCCCAGTTCGACCAGCCCGATGCCTGGCGGCAGGCCGTCGGCGATTTCATAGCGCGAGCAGACTGACATGAATCCGGACCGCGACCTTGAAGGTTGGACCATTGCCTTCGATCTGGACGGCACCCTGGTGGAGACGCAGGGCGATCTGGTCGGCACTCTGAACCGGATGCTGGTCCGCGAGGGCCATCCGCCCGTGCCGATGGAGAGCGCGCGCAAGCTGATCGGCAGCGGCGCCCGGGCCCTGCTGGAGCACGGCTTCGTCGCGGCCGGCGCCTCGTGGGAAGAGGCCAGTCAGGACGCCCTCTTCGACGCCTTCATCGCCGACTATGTCGACCATATCGCCGACGAGTCCCACCCGTTCGAGGGCGTGGTCGAGACGCTGGAAGCCCTTGCCGAGCGCGGCGCGAAACTGGTCGTCGCCACCAACAAGCGCACCGACCTGTCCGAACTTCTGCTGGGCAAGCTGGACCTGACCAGACATTTCGCCGCCATCGTCGGCCCCGACAAGGTCAGCGCGAAGAAGCCCTCGGGCGCCCACCTCAAGGAGGCCGTGCTTCTGGCCGGCGGCGACCCGTCCATGGCCGTCATGGTCGGCGACGCCTCCCCCGACGTCGGGGCGGCCAGGGACGCCGACATGCCCTGTATCGTCGTCACCTTCGGCTATACCCAGATCCCCGCCGAAGAGCTGGGCGGCGACGTCCTGATCGACCATTTCGAGGACGTGGAAGAGGCCCTGGACGGGCTGCTGACCGATCTCTACGTGTCGCGGGCCCTGGCGGGGTTCTAGCTCAGCGCCCTGCGCGACAGACCCTTGTCGATCCCGACCACGATCAGTCCGCAGACGGCATAGAGGGCGACCAGGGCCCCGATCGTAATGCCGACGCTCCAGACGCCGTTCTTCGCCGGGTCAAGGAAGCCATAGGCGTATTCGCCCGTCAGCCCGCCCCGGACCAGGGCATAGGTCCAGTAGAAGGCGGGCCATGCCAGCCAGGGCGGAACGCTTTTCCAGCTCACCCCGCCGCGCGGCTGGAACACGACCCAGAACGCCACCGCCAGAAGCGGCGTCACGCCATGCAGCAGGATATCGGACAGCGCCGACTTGCCGATCACCAGCCGCCCGCCGATCAGCCAGAAGCCGATCCCGACGGTCAGGATCGCCGTCACCACCCAGCCCACAATCTTCGGCGTCGACAGCCGCGCGACGCCCAGGGCCACGCCCGTCATCACCGTCGCCAGACACAGGTTCGTCAGGTCGGTCAGGAAGCCCGCATTGACCCACAGCGCGCCGAGCCAGTTCCCTTTCTGGCCGGAGATCTCCGCCGCCAGATAGAGGCCCAGCCCCAGCCACCCGACGGCGGCGATAATGCCGGCCGCGATCCGGCCGCCTGTCGAATATGGCGTCATCTCTCTTCCCTCACGGCCTTGCCGGAGCGCCGGCGCTCCACGCCTCGCCCGACAGTCCTTGCGCGCGGCCCGCGTCGAACAGGGCCTGCATATGCTCCGGGCTGAAATCGAGGCTGGTCTCCACGGCGCCGGCGGGCGCCATGGCCAGGCCGAAGCCCATGGCGTTGGCCTCGGCGAAGCGGCGCGAGGCGATCAGGTTCATCCGCGTCGAGGCCTTCATCATCGCGTCCAGCCCGCGCCCCGCGACCGACAAGGGCTGATAGGGGGCGACGGAGAAGACCGGCTCGGGTCTGCCGTTCAGGATCACCCAGAGGCGACGCGGCGTAGCATCCTCCGCACCGAACAGGTTGCGCGCCATCATCAGACCTTCGGGCGCGACGAAGAAGTTGGCGGTGGTCCGTCCGTCGGCATGCAGTTCACGCACCCTTCGCCCGTCCCGCTCCAGATCGATGAAGACCGGCGGAAACACACCGGGGATCGAGGAGGACGCCACCAGAATGTCGATGAACCGCTCGCGCGCATCCGGACGATCGGACGCCGCCAGCGCCCCCATATCCCAGATGACCTGATCCTGTGTGTCCAGGCTGGTGGTCGCGACATAGAGACGGCGTCCGCCGCGATGGCCCTGCGCCACCCCCGCGATCACCTCGGGCGTCACGGCCGAGGCGACGAGGTCGCGCAGCGGCTTCTGGCGGAAGACGCCCGGGCCGTGCAGGGCCATCAGCCAGCGCGGGCTCAGCACCCGGCTCGACCGGCCGTCGGTGAAGGCGGCCTTCAGCTCGGCGTCGCCCGCGGGTCCGATGAAGACGAAGGGCGCCATCAGGGCGCCGGTGCTGACCCCGGTCACCACCTCGAACACCGGCCGGTCGCCGCGCTCACCCCAGCCCGTCAGCAGCCCTGCCCCGTACGCTCCCTCGGCCCCGCCGCCCGACAGGGCCAGAAGATCGAAAGCCCCGTCCGCCGGGTCGACCGCCGCCGCTCTCAGCGCCTCGCTGAAGCGCGCATCCGACGTTCGATCCAGCCGGATCACGGGACTGGCCGCCCCGATGTCCTCCACCGAAAAGGCGGTCCGGCTCAGGGACTGACAGCCGGCCAGGGCGATGGCCACGAGGACCGCCGCGAATTCCGCTCGCCCCCGCAAGCCCATCAAACGTCCTCACAATAGAGTCGGCACTGGAGACGCAGAACGGGGGTCTGTCAACGCAGGTCTGGCTCTCCCTCGAAATGCGCCCTGAGCCGCTTCAGCACCTCGATGGCGGCAGCCTGCCGCTCGTGCAGATGATCGGAGGCGGCCGCCTTGATTTCGGCGCGACGCATCAGTTCGCTAAGGATGGCCCGCCCCTGATCATTATGCTGCGCGACGGTCCGAAGACTGGCGTGGAGACGCTCAACTTCCGCCTCGAGGCGCTGGATATAGCGTCTGTGGTCGAGGTCGTCGTACTGGACCTGATCCGCAGTGACGCGGGCCGCCTCACACCTGTGTTCGGCCCCTGCGAAAACGTCATAGAAGACGACATTGTCGTCGTAGACGTCGATCTCGACCTCAGTCTCCACCAGTCGCTGGAGCTCAGCCGGATCGAAAGCCGCGCCCTCAAAGACCAGTTTCCAGACGGGTCTTGCCGCCGCATCGGGATCGAAAACAAACGGGGACACCCGGACCTCGATCCGCCCGGCGTCGGACTCACAGCGCGAAAGAACGCCGTCGATCCCAATCCTTGGTGAAGGCGCCATCCCTACCCTGCCTTTGCCTGATCGAAGGTCGCCCGCGCGGTCTCGATCCGCTCCAGATGCTCGGCGGCCCAGGTCCAGACTCCGCAGAAGGCCTCGGCGAGACTGAAGCCCATGTCGGTCAGGCGGTATTCGACCTTGGGCGGCACGACCGGGTGCACGGTCCTCACGACCAGCCCGTCGCGCTCCATCTGACGCAGGGTCTGGGTCAGCATCTTCTGGCTGATGCCCTCGGACAGTTCGCCGATGCGGGTGAAGCGCAGCTCGCCGTTCTCGGCCAGCACATCCAGCACGATCATGGTCCATTTGTCCGCCACCCGGCCGATGACCTCGGTGACCAAGGCCTCGATGCGTGGGTCGACCGGCGGATATTCGACGCGGCCGTCGACGATCGGGCGAGGCTTGAAGGCCGTGGCGGTCATGACTTTCTTTTCGGTAAGTACCGAACGTTTCGGTGCCTACTTTCCAATGGAGAGTGACCGTCATACATCGCCGATCATCGCTTTTCCAGACACGGAGATTTCCCATGAACACCGCCAAAGACACCGTCCTGATCACCGGCGGCGGAACCGGCATCGGTCGCGCCTTCGCCGAGGCCCTGCACGCCAGGGGCGCCAAGGTCATCATCGCGGGCCGTCGCGCCGCTCCGCTTCAGGAGGTCGTCGCCGCCAATCCGGGCATGGCCTTCGTCGTCCTCGACGTCGCCGATCCGGAGGCCATCAAGACCGTCGCGGCCCAGGTGATCGCCGACCACCCGGCCCTGAACGTCGTCATCAACAACGCGGGCGTCATGAAGGCGGAAGACCTGTCGGGCGGCGTCTTCGACCTTCCGCTGGTCGAGGAGATCCTGAACATCAATCTGCTCGGCACGATCCGGCTGACGGCGGCCCTGCTGCCGCACCTGCTGACCAAGCCGGCCGCCACGGTCGTCACCGTCTCCTCAGGCCTGGCCTTCGTGCCCCTGACGGCGACTCCGACCTACAACGCCACCAAGGCCGCCATCCATTCCTGGAGCCAGTCCCTGCGCCACCAGCTCAAGGACACCTCCGTCCGTGTCGTCGAATGGGCCCCGCCCGCCGTCGCCACCGACCTGATGCCCGGCCATGCCGAGAACCCCAACTCCATGCCCCTGGCCGACTTCACCTCCGAAAGCCTTGCCCTGTTCGAACGCGGTGACGACGAGGTGCTGGTCGAACGGGTCAAGTTCCTGTCGGGCGCCGAGGGCCGTGGGGAGTATGCGAAGGTCTTCTCCATCCTGAACGACGGGGCGCACTAAGCCCTCCCTTTCGTCATCCTCCGGCAAGCCGCCTCTTGGCGGCGCAGACCGGGGGACCCAGCGGCGCCGAAGGCGATCTGTTCAGGCACGATGTTTCAACATCGCGTTTGCGACAGTGTCCCGCTCCCGCGGGCCGCTGGGTCCCCCGGTCTCGCTACGCTCGCCGGAGGATGACGATACATCGCGAGTTTTTCTAAACCCCGCCGCCTGATCTTTTCGCCACCGATCCGGTTGCGATCATCCGCCGCACCCCGCACATCGGCGAACCTTTCCCCGAAAGCCGTTCGCCGATGCTTGCCCGCTTCTTCGCCATTCCCCTGTGGATCCGCACCGCCGTCGGCTTCGGCCTCGGCATCGTCGCGGGCCTGATCCTGAGGGAGAATGCCGAGACCTGGCTGCAGCCGATCGGCGACCTCTATCTGAACCTGATCCGCATGGTGGTCGCGCCCCTGGTGCTGTTCACCATCGCCTCCTCCATCGCCAAATTGGGCGAAGGGACCGGGGCCGTGCGGCTGGGCGTGCGCACCATCGTCTGGTTCGCGATCACCTCCCTGCTGGCCGTTCTGGTCGGCTTCGCCTTCGGCCATCTGATCAATCCGGGCGTCGGCCTGTCGAACCTGCCGCTGGGCGAGGTCAAGGAGCGGGTCATTCCGACCCCGCTCGAGGTCCTTCTCGGCATTGTGCCGACCAATCCGTTCAAGGCCCTCAGCGACGGCAAGGTGCTGCAGATCATCTTCTTCTCGGCGCTGGTGGGCGTGGCCCTGGTCGCGCTCGGCGACCGCGCCGCCAACGCCCGCCGTCTGGTCGATGAAGGCGCCGCCATCATCTTCCGCATCACCCGCTGGGTGATCCAGCTGACGCCGATCGGCGTCTTCGGCCTGATCGGCTCGGTTGTCGGCGGCTACGGCTGGGAGGCCCTGCTGCCCCTGGTCAAGTTCATCGTGGCCATCTACGCGGCCTGCCTGTTCCACATCCTGGTGGTCTATTCGGCCCTGCTGAAGCTGCACGGGCTCAAGGTGGTCTCCTTCTTCCGCGGCGCCTTCGCGGCCCAGCAGACGGCCTTCGCCACCTCCTCCTCGCTCGGCACCCTGCCCATCACCCTGCGCCAGACGGTCGAGCGCCTAGGCGTGCCCCAGGCCTATGCCGCCTTCGCCGTGCCGCTCGGCGCCAACGTCAAGATGGACGGCTGCGGCGCCATCTATCCGGCCATCGCCTCCATCTTCATCGCCCAGTATTTCAAGATCGACCTGTCGCTGACCCAGTATGTCCTGATCGGCCTGACCGCCGTTCTCGGCTCGCTGGGCACCGCCGGCGTGCCCGGCACCTCGATCGTCATGCTGACCCTGACCCTGTCCACCGCCGGCCTGCCGCTGGAGGGGATCGGCTATATCGTGGCCATCGACCGGATCATCGACATGATGCGCACCGCCACCAACGTCACGGGCCAGATGCTTGTCCCGGTTCTGGTCGCCCGCGAGGAAGGTGTGCTGAATCGGGACATCTACGACGGCCATGTGGCCTGGCTTCCGGGCGATCCCGAGACGGATGCTCCCGAATTGGTCAAGGCGAGCGGCATCTGACGCTTGCGCTTTGGCGGGGGGCGGGCTACATCGCCGCCTCCCCGGTCGAGGCCCGATTCAGGCCCGACACTCCGGTACGGATGCTTAGCTCAGCGGGAGAGCACCTCGTTCACACCGAGGGGGTCGCAGGTTCAATCCCTGCAGCATCCACCATCCCTTCCCCACCGCAACGCCTCGCAAACCCAGACCCACACTGGGTTTGAGCCCGACGCCCGTTTTCGCCTGAACGGTGTGCGGCGGAGGCGATTTTACATTTCCCCCGCCGGGCGACCGTTTCCCGCGCTTACGGCCAAGCTTCGAAAACTTCGTCAGTGAAATCAGCCGTCGGGCTCGCCCGGCGGGCGTAAACGCGGCTTCCGTTTGTCCGCGTGCGGTGCAAGCGCCCGACGCGGCGCACCTCTTGCTCTAGTCCGGTTCAGACAGATTGGAGCGACCACTGTGAAACGGGTCATCATCATCGCGATCGCCGCAACCCTGGCCTCGGCCGGAACGGCCTGGGCCGGCAACGGAGCCGGCGGCGGCGGCAGCCATGGCGGCGGCGGCTATTCGGGTGGCGGCAGCCACGGCGGTGGCGGCTCGGCCGGCTGCGGAACCTGCGGCGGCTCGGGCGGCGGCGGCGGAAGCCACGGCGGCGGCGGCGGTCATCATGGCGGCGGCCGTCCGGGCGGCGGCTCGTTCAACGGGAACTTCAATTCCAACGTCAACGTCAACGTCAATGCGAACGCCAACGCCAATGCGAATGCGAACGCCTATGGCGGCGGCGGGCGCAGCCTGATCAACGCCCACTCCTACTCGGGCTACGGCTCGATCCAGGGCGGCGGCGGCGGTGGCGGCTATTCCTACGTCGACGACGGCTTCTATCCGGCCGGTCCCGGCTATGGCGGCGGCGTCCAGATCTCGGACAACTGCAACTGCGTCGCCGGTCCCAGCCAGCCCTTCGGCTATTCGGTTTCCGGCTTCGGCCGCACCCTGACCCAGACCCGCGGCTCGGTCGCCTATACCCAGAGCTCCAGCTACTCCACGTCGTACAGCGGCGGCGCACAGGGCTGCTATTCCTGCGCCCCGGTTCCGGCGCCCCAGCCCGTGCCTTCGTGCGGCAGCTACGGCGGTTCATATCCCGGCGGCTATCAGGGCGGTTACGGCTACGGCGGCGGCGCCTGCGGCCCCGTGCCGGTTCCCCCGCCCAACCCCTGCGGCGGCTATCCGGGCGCCGGCTATCCCAACCGCTACGGCAACGGCGGCGGCTCCTGCGCCCCCGTCCCGGCGCCCCAGCCCTATCCGCAACCGTATCCGGGTCCGGACTGCGACTGCGAAGTCCCGGTCCACGTCCAGCCCTTCTACGGCCAGCCCCAGGCGCCGCGCCCGGTCACCCTGCGCTCGCAGGGCGTCCGCGTGGCCTCGCCCCCGGTCGAGGTTCCGCCGCAGCTGGTCTACATCCAGGGCCCGCCCGTCTATGTCGACGCCCCGCCGGTCAATGTCGCGCCCGCCCAGATCTATCTGGAGGCGCCCAATGTCCGCGTGCGTCCGTCGGAAGTGACCGTGGCCCCGCCGGAAATCCACTACACCCCGGCCCAGCCGCATCCGGAAGACGACTGCTGCACCGTGGCCTCGCCGGCCTCGGTGGATGCGGCGACCGGCTCGCAATACTCGGCTCACGCCGTTGAGGGCTCGCGCTACGAGGCCACGGCGACCTACACCGACACCGCCTCGGGCCAGACCGCCTACGTCAACGGCCAGCCCGTTCAGGCCTACAGCACGAACCCGAACGAGTTCCACTGAGGCCTTGGTTCAGTAGCGTAAGCGTATGAACGGGCGGCGGGATTTCGGTCCCGCCGCTCGCTTCAATTCCGGCGTCTGGTGTGCGCCCCTAGTGCGTCCCACGCGCGCTGCCGCCTGTGCCCAGCCTCAGAACGACATCGTCGATCTGGACCCCGCCCCGGTCGATGACCAGGTTCTGGTAGTTGCGCTGCCCCTCGGTCGTCTCGGCCTCGACATTCTCGACCTGGCTGGAGAACTGGCGGCGCAGATAGGTGGCCAGCTCGCCCGCCGTGACCATCTGGTCGCCGTCGCCGTCGGCGTCCCCGGCCAGACCGGTCCTGAGGAAGTGGGCCAGATATCCGCCGGCCTCGAACTTGTCGGCGACGGCGCTGGTCAGGTCCTCCTCGGAGCTGAACAGGCCCATGACGCCGGGCCGATCCACGACGTTCCTCGCAAAGCCGCCCGAGAAGCAGCTGTCCAGCACCAGCAGTGACAGCCGCGTGCGCAAACTGCCGAACAGCTGGGCCATCTCCCGGTCCGACAGCTCGCCGTCGCGCAGGACGATGGACTCGCTGCGGCCGTCCGGCTCGGTCGCGCTGATCGCGGACGGATCGGCGTCGGTCTGGTTCCCATGGCCCGAGAAGAAGAACAGGAACATGTCGTCCGGTCCGGCCTGGGCCGCCACGCGCCGGAAGGCCTCGCGCACCCCCGCGACCGTCGCCTCGGCATTGGTCAGGGTGACGCTGGCGGGGTTCAGCACCCCTTCGCGCCTCAGGGTGTCGGCCAGCTTCTCGGCGTCATCGTCGGTGTATTCGAGATTATTGGCCGCGCCTGCATAGTCGGAGACCCCGACCATCACCGCGAACACCCGCGGCCCGCCCTGCACCGCCGCCTGACGCGGCGTGCCCTGACTGGGCATGACGCTGAAGCGATAGGAGCCGGTCTCGCCCGCGTTGAACGAGGTCACCTGCACCGCATACTCGCCGCTCTCGCCCAGCACCGTGTCGAGACGGCTGTTGGTGCCGTCCTCGCCGTCGTCATTGTCGATCTGCCGGCCCGACGGCGTCCTCAGGATCGTATAGGCGTCGAAGGCCGACGACGTCAGTTCCACCGCAACCCTCTGACCGCGCGTGCCCTGGAAACGGTAGGTATCGACATATTCGCCCGACTGCAGGGTCTCGTCCCCGCCCTGCAGCTCGCCCGAGACCGTATCGCCGATGCGCATCAGGCCGCTCCCGCCCGTCGTCGGACGCGTCGCCGATTGCGTCGGCCGGGGCGGCGGGGCGTTCGCGCCGTCGGCGACCGACAGCCGGTAGCGCCCGCTCTCGCCAGACTGATAGCTGGTCGCCCCGATCACATAGGCGCCGTCGGTCGGCAGGGTGACGATCAGCCGGCTGTCGTGACTGCCCTCGCGCTCGGCGTCATCGTCGTTGAAGGCCGAGAAGCCGCCCGGCCCCGTGATCTGCAGATAGGGGTCGAACTCGCTGGAGCTCAGCCGCAGGTCCAGCGACTGCCCCTGTCGCCCGTTCAGGGTGAAGCGGTTGACGAACTCCCCGCTCGACAGGGTCTCCGCCCCCTGCCCCAGCCGCCCGTCGCGGCTCTGACCCACACTGATCGGCGCCGCATCGGCGGGGACCGCGACCGGCGCCTGGCTCTGCGCCGCCTGCCGCTGCGGCCCACGGGTCAGGGTCGCGGCGCCGTTGACCGCCTGCCGTCCACCGCTGCTCGTGGTCTGCGTGGCTTGCCCGCCTTCGGTGAGCGCGATGGCGTACCGCCCGGTCTCGCCGGACCGATAACTGGTCGCCGTGACCCGGACCTCGCCGTCTGCCGGGGCGGTAAAGGTCACCCGACTGTTGGAGGATCCGCGCCGCGAGGCGTCGTCGTCGTTGTCCTCGCTCAGGCCGCCCGGCCCGCGCACAACCAGATAGGGATCGAAATCCCCGGACTCGAGCGTGATCGTATAGGTCCGCCCGCGCTGGGCCCGGAAGGTCCAGACGTCGCCATACTCTCCACTCGACAGGGTCGTGTCGCCGCGCGTCAGATCTCCGCTGCCCGTCCGGCCCGCCTGAAGCACCGTCGTGGTCGAGATCATCGTCGGCGGCGGGATGTCGTTCGCGCTCACCGCCGGTCCCGGGGCGATCGACCCGCCGTTCATCAGGCTCAGCGTATACCGCCCGTTCTCGCCCGCCTGATAGGTCGTCGCCTGCACCAGGTAGGTCCCGGTCGTCGGCAGATCGACGCTCATCCCCGCCTCGGTCGAGCCGTCGGCGGCGTCGTCATTTTCCTGTTTGAAGCCGTTCGGGCCGCTCAGGATCAGATAGGGGTCCAACGCCGTCGAGGACATCCTGAGCGTCACCCGCTCGCCGGCTCGCCCCTCAAAGGTCCAGCTGTCATAGAACTCGTTGCTGTTCAGCTTCGCGTCGCCGGTGCGCAGTTCGCCCGACACCGGTGAGCCTCTGCGCAAGGTCTCCTGCGCGACGGCCGAGCCCGCCAGCACCGCCAGAGCGGTCGTGGCCATCAGAACGGTTCTGAACATCGAAATCCCCCCGGAAGACCCGCGCAGACTAGCGCGTCCGTTCCGCCTGTCATCAACTTCAACGAACAGCGCCCCGCCACCCACTGAATCTGATATATCACCACCATTCGGCCTTGTTCCGGGCGCAAAGGCCCGCCCCTCCCAGAAGTGACCGCACCCGCGCGCGCCTCGCCCCCCACATCCGCGCCCCACCTCGCGTTTCAGCCCGAAGCGCCGTACGAGACAATTTATGCCCTTCCCCGCCAGCCACCCCGCGCTCGACCTCGCGCTTTCCGAACGCGGCTATGCCGAGCCCACCCCCGTCCAGGCCGCTGTGCTCGAGTCCGAAGCCGGCCGCGACCTGCTGGTCTCGGCCCAGACCGGTTCAGGCAAGACCGTCGCCTTCGGCCTGGCCCTGGCCTCGACCCTGCTGGGTGACAGCGACCGCATCGAGGACAACGGCGCCCCCGCCGCCCTGATCATCGCCCCGACCCGCGAACTGGCGCTGCAGGTCTCCAAGGAGCTGGAGTGGCTCTATTCCAAGGCCGGCGCCCGCATCGCCACCTGCGTCGGCGGCATGGATCCCCGCGCCGAGCGCCGCACGCTTGAACGCGGCGCCGCCATCGTCGTCGGCACCCCCGGCCGTCTGAAGGACCATCTGGAGCGCGGCGCGCTCGATCTGTCCGGCCTCAAGGCTGTCGTCCTCGATGAGGCCGACGAGATGCTGGACATGGGCTTCGCGGAAGACCTGACCTTCATCCTCGACAGCGCCCCCGCCGAGCGCCGCACCCTGCTGTTCTCGGCGACCCTGGCCCGCGACATCGTCCAGTTGGCCCGCACCTATCAGCGCGACGCCATCCGCATCGACACCGTCGCCGGCGCCGGCTCGCACGCCGACATCGAATACAAGGCCATCCGCATCGCCCCGAACGAGGTCGAGCTCGGCGTCGTCAACGTCCTGCGCTACTTCGAGGCCCCCGGCGCCCTGGTCTTCGCCAACACCCGCGAGCGGGTGAAGCACCTGACCGCCTCCCTGCGCGAACGCGGCTTCGCTGTCGTCGGCCTGTCGGGCGAACTGACCCAGGCCGCCCGTTCCGAGGCGCTTCAGGCCCTGCGCGACGGCCACGCCCGCGTGTGCGTCGCCACCGACGTCGCCGCCCGCGGTCTCGACCTGCCCGACCTGGGCCTGGTCATCCATGCCGAGATCCCGGTCAACAAGGCCACTCTGCTTCACCGTTCGGGCCGCACCGGCCGCGCGGGCAAGAAGGGCGTCTCGGTGATGATGGTCTCCTACACCCGCCGCCGTAAGGTCGAGCTGATGCTCCAGTCGGCCGGGATCACCGCCCAGTGGGAAGGCCCGCCCTCGGCCGAGATGATCCGCGAACAGGACCGCGTCCGCCTGCTGGCCGATCCCATCCTGACCGCCCCGGTCGAGGACGAGGAGGCGCTGGAACTCGGCAAGCTGTTGCTCGAGAAGACCTCGCCCGAACAGATCGCCGCCTCCCTGATCCGCCTCTACCGCCAGAAGCTGCCCTCGCCGGAAGACGTCTATGACGACGACCGCATGAAGCGCGCCCAGGCGACCGGCGTGAACGATCGCGGCCAGCGTGACGGCCCGCTGACGGACTTCGCCCGTGGCGGCGACATGACCTGGTTCCGCATCAACATCGGCCGCGACAAGAACGCCGACCCGAAATGGCTTCTGCCAACGCTCTGCCGTCTGGGCCATGTGACCAAGGGCGACATCGGCTCGATCAAGATCTTCGACCGCGAGACCAAGTTCGAGATCACCAAGGCCGCCGAGGCCAAGTTCCGCGCCGCCATCGCCTCGGGTCTCGAAGACGGTGTGACCGTCAACGACGCCGTCGCCCCCGGCCCGAAGGAAAAGCCCGCCAGCCGCTGGGACAAGAAGCCCTTCGACGGCGGCGACCGCCCCGAGAAGAAGCCTTGGGCCAAGAAGGAAGGCGGCGCGCCTCGCGGCGACAAGCCCGCCTGGAAGGATCGTGACGGCGGCTTCGAGAAGAAGCCCTGGGCCAGGCGTGAAGACGCCCCCGCCGGCGAGAAGAAGCCTTGGGTCAAACGCGAAGACTCGCCTGTCGGTGAGAAGAAGCCGTGGGTGAAGCGCGACGCTCCCGCCCATGCCGCCGCCGAGGGCGACGCCAAACCCAAATGGGTCAAGCGCACCAAGGACGCCCCCACCCCCGAGGGCAAGACCGCCTGGGTCGAAAAGCCCAAGGGCCCGAAGAAGCCCTGGGCCCCGCGCAGCGACGCCGCCCCCGCGGCCGCCGGCGACAAGCCCTGGACCGGCAAACCCAAGGGCGCCGGCAAGCCCTTCAAGGGCAAGAAGAAGTCTAACGGCTGACGTCTTCCTTCTCCCCTTGCGGGAGAAGGTGGCCGAGCCGCAGGCGAGGTCGGATGAGGGGTCACGCGGGCATCGACGCCCGCCTCCCTTGTTGTTACACTATAACAATGACCCAACACGCCGCCTTCAGCACCTCCGGCTTCTTCAGCCAGGAGATCGCCGACGCCTACGACCGCCGGAATGCGGGTCTGAAGCCCATTTCCGACAGCCTGCATTTCCTGATGCGGCTGGCGCTCGTCGACCTGCCCGCCGACGCTCGCGTCCTGTGCGTCGGCGTGGGCACCGGGGCCGAGATCCTGTCCCTGGCCCAGGCCTTTCCCGGCTGGACCTTCGTCGGCGTCGATCCGTCGGCGGAAATGCTCGCCGTCGGCGCCCATCGACTGACGGAGGCCGGCGTCATGGACCGCTGCGAACTGATCCACGGCTATGTCGATGACGTCGCCGGGACCGGCTTCGACGTCGTGGTCAGCCTGCTGGTCGCCCACTTCATCCGCCGAGAGGGGCGGCCCGCCTTCTACGCCGCCATCCATGACCGGCTGAAGCCGGGCGGAAGGTTCCTGAGCGCCGAAATCTGTGGCGACCTCGACGGCCCCGGATTCCCGGCCATGCTGGCGGACTGGAAGCAGGTCCAGACCCTGATGGGCGCGACGCCGGAGTCTCTGGCGAAGCTGGAGGACGGCCTGCGCGACGTGCTCGGCGTGCTGCCAGTGGAAGAGACCGAGGCCCTGTGGCGCGACGCCGGCTTCCCCCTGCCCATCCCCTTCTTCCAGGCCTTCATGATCCGGGGCTGGCACGCGACCCGGGCCTGAGCACTGACGGCCAGGCCGATCAGTAGAGGCGGAAAGACACCGGCAGGAAGACCGGCGCCCCGGCGTCATGCCTGCTCGCCCAGTCTTCCGTGATCACCCCCAGACTGATCCCCGCCACCGCAGCTTCCCCGAACCCCTCCCCCTTCGGCTCCTCGGAGACCGGTTCGCAGCGCTTCAGTCGCCGCTCCGCCAGGTCGCAGCGCAGCACCACCCGGCCGGACTCGATATCGTGGGACGCCGCGAGGGCGGGAAAGGCGAGCCTTGGCGCCAGCTCCCACTCCGGCGTGACGACCACCTCGCTCGATATCGGCCTCAACGGCGCCTCGGCCGGCGGCCTCGTCTGCTGAAAGCCCATCAACAGCACAGCGGCCACGAGAAGCGGAATGCGTCGGATCATGAGTGTCTCCCCCGGAAGCGCCATCATTGCGGGATTATAACGGACGCGAAAGCCCCGCCCGGCCGCTCCCCTCAGCCTGGCGCCGGGTTGGGCGCCGTCCCCTTGAAATCCCGACGCTTTTGGACGCTTTAGCCGCTTCAGCCCAGCATACCCGCACACCGTGTTAGGCTCGCGACGGGTCTTTGACATCACCAGCGACAGGCGTTTGCGGCGACGGCGCGTCCTTGCACTCGTCTTGCACTCAGAGTGCAAATCCATATCGCGATATGGATCCTTGAATTTCATACCCTTGGGGAAAAACTCTCACCCCATACCTTCAAAATTGCACCTTTTGCACCCGCCTTTTTCCGCGTGCAAAACGGCCCGGTCAGCGCGCCTTCCGGCGGCCGTACAACTGTTCGATCAGGTCCAGCCGCCCGGCCTCCGGGACCGGCTTGATCACCGGCCCGTCGTTGGTGAACTCCAGCAACTGGTCCGGCTCGGGGCGCAGGTCGGGCCAGCGCAGCCGGCCCTCGCCATTGGGGTTTCCTTCCCGCGCGAACTGGATCCAGTAGCCGCTCATCAGGTCCGCCGCCCTCTGGTCGCGGTCATCCGTGGCCCAGGGCGAGGCGCTCAGGGTGTCGAAGACGTACTGCCGCTCGGACGCATGGGTCGCCCCCGCGTGCGGCTCGTTCATCGCCGCCGAGACCACGTCGAAGCGGTAGAGGAAGGTCGGATGGCCGTTCGCCGCATGCAGCCGCGCCAGATGCCGGGCCGGCTCGTTGAACACCAGGTCGCTCAGGACGTGGGCGTCATAGCCCTCCTGCCCGCCGTAACCGGTCAGGAAGGCGGCCTTCTCCTCCGGCGTCAGGGCATCGTCGATCTCGCCATAGGGGGTCAGGTCGGACGGCTTCATCCACCAGAACTCGGCCGAGTTGGTGCCGATGATCAGGGGCACGGGCGCCTCGCGTCCCGCGGCGAAGGCCGTCTCGATATCCTCTTTGATTACAATGCCATCGTTCAGGATCAGGTCGCCGCCGTAGAAGCTCGGCGCGGGCTCCAGCAGCCGCTCGGCGGGCACGGCGCGCAGGGCCTCGGCCGTCGGCGCGACCCCTGCCTGCTCGGCCCAGGCCGCCCCCCGCGCCCGGGTCGAGCGCGGCGTCTGGCCGCTGGCCTCGGCGTCGGCGACGTCCTCCAGGGCGACGCCCTGCTGACGGCCCAGACCCGACTCGACGATGGCCCTGGCGAACAAGCCTCTGGCCTCCTCGGCGACCATCAGCTGGGTCACCGCCACGCCCCCGGCCGACTCGCCGAAGATCGTCACCTGCGCCGGGTCGCCGCCGAAGGTCGCGACGTGGTCCCGCACCCACTGGAGCGCCAGGATCATGTCCATGACGCCGTAGTTGCCGGCGGCCTCTCCAGCCGGACGCTCGGCCGCCAGGGCCGGATGGTCGAAGAAGCCGAGCCGCCCGAGCCGGTAGTTCAGCGTGACCACCACCACGCCCCGGCTGGCCAGGCTGGTCCCGTCGTACAGGGCCGCCGTGCCCGAACCGTTGATGTAGCCCCCGCCGTGGACCCAGACCATGACCGGCAGCGGGTGATCCCTCTCCTTCGGCGTCCAGACGTTCAGGGTCAGACAGTCCTCGCTCATCGGCAGGGGGCCGACGCCGTTGTCGCCGTTGGCCCGCGGCTGGATGCAGATGGCCCCCACCTGCCCGGCGTCGCGCGGCCCGGTCCAGGCCTCGGCGGGGACCGGCGGCCGCCAGCGCAGCGGCCCGACCGGCGGTTGGGCGTAGGGCACGCCCTTGAAGCTCTCCACCGCCACCCCGCCCTTGTCCGCCTCGCGCCCGATCAGCGCGCCGCGACCGATCATGACCGTGGGCGGGGTGTGGGGCGGGGTCGGCGGGTCCTGCATCGGTGTGGTCATCAGAAGGGCGGCGCCGAGGAGGGCTGTCAGGGGCATACCCTACCCTAGCGACCCCGACCGCATCGCCCAACCCCGCCTGGCCGACTGTCTTGTGTCAGTCACACGACAACCCATTGAACCGAACGCCAAGCTGTGCGTTTAGACGCGCGCATAGTGGGGATGGCGTTGAAAGAACTGGCTAAGTCCGGCGACCTGGGCGCCGACCTCGCGGCGGCGTTCGACGCCTCGCCGAACCCCTATATGCTGCTGACGCCCGAGCTCCGCTTCGCCGGGATGAACCGCGCCTACCTCGAGGTCACCCAGCAGACCCGCGAGGCCCTGATCGGCCGCTACGTCATGGACGCCTTCGACGGCGACGGCGAGGAGCACAACGCCAAACGCCTGTTGGGCTCGTTCGAGAAGGTGCTGGCGACCGGCGAGACCGACCACCTGCCGGTGCTCCACTACGCGATCCCCGTGCCCGATGGTCAGGGCGGCTCCCACTATGTCGACCGCTACTGGAGCTGCACCCACAGCCCGATCATGGACGCCGATGGCACGCTCCGCTTCATCCTGCAGCACACCACCGACATCACCGAGCTCCAGCTGCTGCGGCGCCAGGCGCGCGAGGGTGGCGGGGCCGAGAGCGCGCTCGACGTCATCGTCGGCGGCGGCGTCATGGCCCGGGCCCAGCGGGTGCAGGAGGACAACCGCCGGCTGGAGGTCGAGCGCAGCCGCCTGATCGAGATGTTCATGCAGGCGCCGGGCTTCGTCGCGGTCCTGAACGGCCCCGACCACGTTTTCGAGATGGTCAACCCGGCCTATGCCCAACTCGTCGGCCACCGTCCGGTCACGGGCCTCGACATCCGCTCCGCCCTGCCCGAGCTCCAGGGTCAGGGCTACTTCGAGCTGCTGGACGACGTCTACGCCACGGGCGAACCGTTCGAGGGCAAGGAGAGCCAGGTCCAGCTGCAGCACGCCCCCGGCGGCCCGGTCACGACGGTCTATCTGAACTTCATCTACCAGCCGATCCGCGACGGCGACGGCCGCATCACCGGCATCTTCGTCCAGGGCCATGAGGTCACCGACAGCGTCCAGGCCGCCCAGCGCCAGAAGCTGATGATCGACGAGCTGAACCACCGGGTGAAGAACACCCTGGCCACGGTCCAGTCCATCGCCATGCAGACGGCCCGGTCCCACGACGACCCGAAGACCTTCGCCGAGAGCTTCCAGTCGCGGCTGATGGCCCTGTCACACACTCACGACCTGCTGACCCGCAGCCATTGGGAAGGCGCCGACCTGGCCGAGATCCTGCGCCACGAGACCGAGGCCCACGACCCCTTGCGGCTGCTCGCCAACGGCCCGCCCGTGGCCCTGGGCCCCGCCGCGGCCCTGTCCCTGGGCATGATCTTCCACGAGCTGGCGACCAATGCGGCCAAGTACGGGGCGCTCTCCGACCCCGGCGGCCGGGTCTTCGTCGACTGGTCGGTGGCCGACCAGACCGACCGCCGCCTGACCATCGAATGGCGCGAGCTGGACGGCCCGGCCGTCGCCGCCCCGATGCGCCGGGGCTTCGGCAGCCGCCTGATCGAACGCAACGTCCGCCACGACCTTGGCGGCGAAGCCCGACTCGACTACGACCCCGCCGGCTTCCGTGCGGAACTCTCGATCCCGCTCGACAGAGGACACGACTGATGACCCAAGCACTGGAAGGCCGGACCATCCTGGTAGTCGAGGACGAGTCCCTCGTGGCCATGCTGCTGGAGACCATCCTGGAGGACATGGGGTGCGCCACCCTGGGTCCCGTCTCGACGGTCGACGAGGCCCTGTCGGTCGTGCGGGACGGCCAGCCCTTCGACGGCGCCCTGCTGGACGTCAATGTGGCGGGCAAGGAGGTCTTCCCCGTCGCCGCCGCCCTGAAGGAACGGGGCGTGCCCTTCGTCTTCTCGACCGGCTACGGCGAAGGCGGCCTGCCCGAGGAGTGGCGCGGCCATCCCACCATCCAGAAGCCCTTCACCGAGGACGCCGTGCAGCAGGCCCTGATGAAGGTGCTCGGTGTAGCTACCGCCTGAGGTCCTTCAGCACCGCCTTGGCGGCGTTGTGCCCGGGCGCTCCGGTCACCCCGCCGCCCGGATGGGCGCCCGAGCCGCACAGGTAGAGGCCCGGCACCGGCATCCGGTGGTCGGCGTGGCCCAGCACCGGCCGGGCGCTGAACAGCTGGTCCAGCGTCAGCCGCCCGTGGAAGATGTCGCCGCCCACGAGGCCGAAGCGCCGCTCCAGATCGCGCGGCCCCAAGGCCAACCGCCCCACCACCGAGGCCCTGAAGCCCGGCGCGTGCCGGTCGACCGTCTCGATCATCAGGTCCGCCACCGTCTCCCGGTGCTCATCGGCCAGGTCCGGCGCGACGTGCTGGCAGAACAGGCTGGCGACGTGCTGTCCCGGCGGGGCCAGGCTGTCGTCGAGGGTCGAGGGGATCAGCATCTCGATGATGGGGTTCTGCGACCAGCCGCGCAGCCGCGCCTCGGCATGGGCCCGGTCCATATAGGCCAGGCTGGGGGCTATGATGATCCCCGCGGTCAGGTGATCACCTTGCCCGGGAAGGCTGGTGAAGGACGGCAACCGGTCCAGCGCCACGTTCATCCGGAAGGTGCCCGACCCGGAGGCATAGCCCCGCATCCGCTCGCTGAAGTCAGCCGGGACCACCGCCGGGTCGACCAGCCGGTCGAACAGCAGCCGGGGATGCAGGTTGGAGATCACGGCCTTGGCCCAGACCACGTCGCCCGCCTCGGTCACCGCGCCCACGGCCCGGCCCTTCTCGGTCAGGACCTCGGCGACGGGGGTCTCCAGCCGAACCTCGACGCCCTGTTCGGCGCAGGCGGCGGCCATGGCCTGGGTGATCGCCCCCATGCCGCCCAGCGCATGCCCCCAGACGCCCTTCTTCCCGTTCACCTCGCCGAAGACGTGGTGCAGCAGGACATAGGCCGAGCCCGGCGTATAGGGGCTGGCGTAGTTGCCGACGATCGAGTCGAAGCCGAACAGGGCCTTGATCGGCTCGCTCTCGAACCAGCCGTCCAGCCAGTCGCCGGCGGACTTGGCGAACAGGTCCAGCAGATCGCGGCGTCCCTGTACGTCCAGTCCCGCCGCCTGTCGCCCGAGGCCGGCGGCGCTCGCCAGCTCCGGCAGGGCGGCCAACCAACCATCCGTCGTCATGTTGGGCGGGGCCTTCAGGATCCAGTCGCGCAGCACCGCCGCCACGACCTCCAGCCGCCGCTCGTACTCGGGCAGCCGCTCCGCGTCCCGGGCCGAGAACCGGGCGACCTCAGCCTGCGTCCGCCCCTCCCCGGCCAGCAGGTACCGGCCGTCGTCAAGCGGCAGGAAGTTGGAGACCCTGCGCTCCACCACCTTCAGTCCATGCCGCGCCAGCTCCATGTCGGCGATGACCCGGGGGTTGAGCAGGCTGACGGTGTAGCTGGCCGTGGAGTTGCGGAAGCCCGGGTGGAAGGTCTCGGTCACCGCCGCCCCGCCGACTAGGGCCCGGCGCTCCAGCACCGTCACCTTCAGCCCCGCCCGCGCCAGATAGAAGGCGCAGACCAGCCCGTTGTGCCCCCCGCCCAGGATGACGACGTCAGTGGTGCTGGTGGTCATCGGCGGCCCTCTCTGGACCCCGAGGCCTAGCGCGCGTCGCGGGCGGAGGGAAGCGTCAGGCGGCGCGCGAGGCCGGCCGGCCCGCCTGCCAGGCGGGGCGCAGGTAGTGCACCACGCCTTCAGCCTCCTCACGGGCACGCTGCCGGTTCAGCGCCGACAGCCGCTCCACCACCGTCGCGTCATCCAGACCCGGGGGCCAGCCGTACGCCGCCTCGACCAGATCGTCGATCTGGCGCTGCAGCCTCTCCAGGGTGCGGATGCGGGCCTGGGTGCAGGTCGAGGCGGCGTCCGGCGGCAGGGCTTCTCCAGCCCGCACCCGAACCAGAAGGTTGTAGAGACCGGTCATCGTCAGCGCCGGCAGCCGCGCCAACGTCTCCTGCCGGGTCCGGTCCAGATCCTCCGCCAGCTCGGCCAGGGTCCGGCGCTGGACCTCCGTCAGCTCCGGGAAGGGGAAGGGGTCGAAGCAGCTGCCCTTCACATAGACGGGCCGATCCTCCAGCCGCCCGCCGAAGGCTTCGGCCCAGCATCGGTGAGCCCTCGACGACAGGACCCCCAGCACCGCCGCATCGTCCGAGGCGACGCAGACCAGACGGTTGTCGGGCACGAAGGCCGCGTCGACGAAGCGGAACCACAGATGCTTGGCCACCTCGGCCGTGGCGATGAAGCGCCCCAGGCCGGTCAGGGCCGCGCGGAGGCCCTGCCGCGGCTCGCCCGGCATCCACCAGCGGTCGCGGTAGGTCTGGCGGCGGTTACGGTCCCGCACCGGCTTCACGGTCTCCAGCAGGTGTTCGTAGAAGCCGGGATGCCGCCGCCGCGCCTCGGCCTCAGAGAGGCCGGAGAAGTCGATAAGCATCAGATTGCGCGACCGCTCGGCGGCGTCGCGGCCGTTCAGATAGGGCCGCGTCGGGGCCGCTTCGCTCCGCTCCGACAGGGCCGCGAGCTGAGCCGCCCGCTCCGGCGAGACGAGGAAGCCCGCCCCCATCAGCTGAACGCCCCGCGAGGCGAGCAGCGCATTGGCCTTCAACGGCTGAACGGGGGTCTGGCCGGGACTGATCTGAAGGTTGGAGCCGATCACGCCCCGGGTCTCGTCCAGCGACAGCATCGACGCGCCGTCGGGTCCGCGGCGCTCGGCGACGATCCGCCCCAGACGGCCGGCCCGGTCCGAGCGGGTCTTCTCGGCCACAGTGATCGCCACCCGCACAGAGGCCGCCGAACCGCCGCCCCAGGGATAGTCGGTGACCGCATAGACCAGATGGATCGCGCCCTCATCCTCCAGATGGCGGGCGAGCACCGCGCGTGAACCCTGCTGGGCGATGGAGTTGGTGGTCACGAAGCCGAACCGGCGCAGGCGCGACCCCGGCCGGGCCAGGATGCGGGCCGCCCGGTCCCACCAGCACATGACCAGATCGGCCTGACGGAACCGCCCCTGCCGCACGGCCCAGAGGTCGTCGACATAGGCGTCGCCGAGCTGGCGGCGGGCCTGGGCCGCGCCGAGATAGGGCGGGTTGCCGATGATGAACTCGGCGTCCGGCCAGTCGGACAGCCGGGGTGTCGAACCCGGGCGATAGAGGCCGGCGGGGGACCGCCCCGGCGCCAGCAGGGCGTCTCTCTGGACGATGGCCCCGTGGCTGGCGCGCACGACCGAGGTCCGGCCGACGGCGGCCCCGCCACGCCGCCGGGCCTCGGACTGAAGATCGGCGATGGTCATGACCAGACGGGCGATCCAGACGGCCCGGGGATCGATGTCCAGACCCATGAACCGCCGGCGCGACACCCGGCGCGCGTCGATCCCGGCCAGCCCCTGATTGTCGGTCAGGTCCTCCAGGGCGACGAAGACCTCGGCCTCGAGGACGCGCATCATCCGCATGGCGACGTACAGGAAGTTGCCCGAGCCGCAGGCCGGGTCCAGCACCCTGACGGTGCAGAGGCGGCGATGGAAGCGGCACAGGATCTGGCGCGCCAGATCGGTCCGGCCCTGCCCCACCCGGCGCTAGGCCCCGGCCCGGACCTCGGCCCATTCCGTACGCAGCACCTCCATGATGGTCGGGGTGACCACGGCCTCGATGGTCGCGACGTCGGTGTAGTGGACCCCACCCGCCGCCCGTTCCCCCGTCGTGAAGGCCCGCTCCAGCAGGGAGCCGAACACCGCCGGCTCCACATCCCGCCAGTCCTGCCGCGCCGCCGCGATCAGCTCGTCGAGGTCGGCCGGGGTCAGGGCGATGGGCGCCACCGCGTCCAGCACCTCGCTGTCGAAGCGCGGGATGGCCTGTCCCAGGATCACGCTGAAGCCCCCGCGCCGCATCTCGCGGAACAGCTGGGCGGCGGCGCGATGGAACTCCTCGGGCGCGCCGCGATAGCGCTCCAGCAGGCGCAGGAAGGCGTGGTTCTCGAACCGCCCTGTGCTGTCGGCGAACATGGCCAGGATGCACTGGGTCAGGAAGTTGGCGGCCTTGGACTGGCAGGCCTGGCGGTGGACCGGGTCGATCTCGCTGGCGCCCGACCCGGCGGCGATGTCGGCGGCCAGGCGCGAGCCGATGATCGGGATCAGCCCCGCCAGGGCCCGCCCCACCACGGCGGTAACCTTGCGGACCTGAAGAGTCGGGTCCAGCGAGTGCGGATCCATCCAGACCCGGACCAGCCGGTCCCGGATCTCGGGCCGGCGCAGGTCCTCCAGCGCGATCCGGTGGCTCTCGGCGTCCGGGAAGGGCGCGTAGGGGCCGCCGTTCGCGCCGAAGCTGGACCACAGCTCGATCGAGCGGCCGACGTTGACGATCACCAGGAAGGGCGGACGACGGTCCAGCCGGTCGGCATAGACCTCGGCCTGCCTTAGCCCCTTGCCCATCTCCTGCTCGCGCCCCTTGATCTCCAGCACGAAGGCGCCCCGACGGTAGCAGTCGGCCCGCATCCGGCGAGGGACCGCCCCCTCGTCCCGGAAGTGCAGATAGCGTTCGAAGGCGTAGTCGGGATCGCCCACGACCTGATCGTTCGGCGCGGGCACGCCGAGGACCCGGCAGAGCTGGATGATGAAGGTCTGGCCGTCCGAGCTCTCGCGAACCGCCGCGCGACTCCAGGTTTCGATGAACGCGTCCATCCCGATCCAGCCCCCACCAGAAGAGGCCAACTCTAGATTAGTTCGAAACCTTAATACAGCCTTAAGTTGTTAACCCTAACCCACCCACATAACGCCACGAAAGCAAGGGCTTGCCCAGCCAGTAGGCCAGTTCGGCGGGGCGAGTGATGTCCCAGACGGCCAGGTCGGCGCGCTTGCCGGGCTCCAGGGTTCCGATCCGGTCGGACAGGCCCAGCGCCTTCGCCGCGTGGCGCGTGACGCCGGCCAGGGCTTCTTCCGGGGTCAGACGAAACTGGACGCAGGCCAGGGTGATGGCCGCGGTCATGGAGGCGACCGGCGAGGTGCCGGGATTGCAGTCCGTGGCCACGGCCATGGCGACGCCGTGCTGACGCAGCAGGGCGATCGGCGGCGGGGTGGTCTCGCGCAGCATCAGATAGGCGCCGGGCAGCAGGACCGCGACGACCCCCGCCTGCCCCATGGCCGCGATTCCCGCCTCGGTCGCGTGCTCGATATGGTCGGCGGACAGGGCGTTGTGACGCGCCGCGAGGGCCGCCCCGGCGCCGTCCGAGAGCTGGTCGGCATGCAGCTTGACCGGAAGGCCCAGCGCCTTCGCCCTGTCGAACAGGCGCGAGACCTCTTCGGCCGAGAAGGCGATGGGCTCGCAATAGGCGTCGACGGCGTCGACCAGACCCTCGGCATGGGCGGCGGGCAGGATGTCGTCGATGGCGAGGTCGACATAGGCGGCCCGGCTTTCGTCCGAACCCCGGAACTCGGGCGGGACGGCGTGGAGGCCCAGATAGGAGGTGCGGACGTGGACGCCCGCCTCGCGGCCGATGCGGCGGGCGACGCGCAGCATCTTCAGCTCGCTGTCGCGGTCCAGCCCATAGCCGGACTTGATCTCGACGGTGGTGACGCCGGTGGCCTTCAGGCCTTCGAGCCGCGACAGGGCCGAGGCGTAGAGCTGGTCCTCGGAGGCGTCGCGCGTCGCCTTGACCGAAGAGACGATGCCGCCGCCGGCGCGGGCGATCTCCTCATAGGTGACGCCTTCCAGACGCTGTTCGAACTCGCCGGACCGGTCACCGCCGAAGACCAGATGGGTGTGGCAGTCGATCAGGCCGGGGGTGACCCAGCGGCCGTCGAGGGCGTGGGTTTCGGCCGCTTCATGCGCCGGCAGGTCGGCGCGGGGGCCGATCCAGAGGATGGCGCCGTCGCGGATCAGGATCGCCGCGTCCTCGATCGCGCCATAGGGGACGCCGCCCTCCGTCATGGTGGCAACGTGGCAGTCGGTCAGCAGCAGATCGGCCTTCACGGACGGTCTCCGCGCGGCGAGAAGCGGGCGACGAGATCGTAGCGGTCGCCGGGGAAGGTCTGGGAGACGCGCGTCACCGCCTGTCCGTCCCGCCAGGTCCGGCGCTCGACACAGAGACAGGCGGTCCCGGGTTTGAGCGCCAGAAGCCGGGCGTCACGTCCTCCGGCGGCGACGGCGGAGATGCGGTGTTCGGCCTCGGTCCAGGGCGCCGAGTCCAGCAGCCAGGCCCCCGGCGGCATGAGGGAGAAGTCGGCGACCGCCGCCTCGGGCACGGCGCCGAGGGCGATCAGGCGGCGCTCCAAAGCGAAGGGGGCGTCGTCGGCCAGATGCAGGCCTTCCAGCTCCAGCAGGGTTCCGCCTTCCCCGGCCAGCTCCCGCTCCTCACGATTGCGCGGCTCGCGCTCGAGGCGGTCCAGCAGGCGGAAGGCGTAGGTCTGGCCCCGCTCGGCGATCTCGGCGCCCAGGTCGGGGATGGCCAGGATGGCGGCGTGGGCGCGCGGCTGGGCGACGAAGGTGCCCGCCCGCCGGCGGCGCGTGACCAAGCCCCGGCCCGCCAACTCGGAGATGGCCTTGTTCACCGTCATGCGGGAGCAGCCGTACTGGGCCGTCAGCTCATGTTCGAACGGGATGCGCGAGCCGGGCGCCCAGTCGCCGGACAGGATGCGGCCTTCCAGTTCGGCGTAGATGCGACGGTGAAGGGTGGCGGGCTCGCTCATGCGTCCTGTCCGAGTACGGTCTTCAGGGCCTTGCGGTAGCGGGATTCGATCGCGTCGCGCGCCACGTGGCGGCCGTCGGCCACGACCTGTTCGCCACGCCGCCAGACGGAGCGGATGGCGTTGCGGTCGGCGGCGAAGATCCAGCTGTCGAGGACGGCGTCGCCCGAGCGGCCCTCGAAGGCGATGCCCGAGGTGTCCAGGCCGACGATGTCCGCAGGTTGCCCGATCGAGAGGCCGCCCGTGGAGCCCGTCGCCTGCTGACCGCCGGCCAGGGCGCGGTCGAACAGGGCCCGGCCGGTGGTGCGCGTTCCGTCCGCCATGACGGCGCGCTTCCTGAGCGACAGACGCTGGCTGTACTCCAGCTGGCGCAGCTCGCCGGCGAGGCCGATGCGGACATTGGAGTCGGTGCCGATGCCGAACCGGCCGCCGTTCTGGACATAGGCCGAGGCCGGGAAGACGCCGTCGCCGAGGTTGGCCTCAGTGACCGGGCACAGGCCGACGACGGCGCCGCGCGCAGCGACCTCGCCCCATTCGGCGTCAGTGACATGGGTGGCGTGGATCAGGCACCAGCGCGGATCGACGGGGGCGTTGGCCAGCAGCCATTCGACCGGCCGTGCGCCCGACCAGGCGAGGCAGTCGTCGACCTCCTTCGTCTGTTCGGCGACGTGGATGTGTATGGGGCCGTCGCCCGCCAGCGCAGGCATGGCGGCCAGTTCGTCCGGCGAGACGGCGCGCAGGCTGTGCGGCGCGACGCCGACGACGGCGTCCGGCAGGGTCGCCGTCAGGGTGCGGCCGCGTGCGACCAGATCGGCGAAGCCGTCCAGATCAGTGATGAAGCGGCGCTGCCCCTGCGACGGCGGCTGACCGCCGAAGCCGGCGTGGGCGTAGAAGACGGGCAGCAGGGTCAGGCCGACGCCCGTGGCCTCAGCCGCCGCGACGATGCGGCCCGTCAGCTCGGCCGGATCGGCATAGGGCCGGCCCGCCGGATCGTTGTGCAGATAGTGGAACTCGGCGACGCGGGTGAAGCCGCCCTCCAGCATCTCGGCGAAGGCGAGGGCCGTGATGGCCTCGATCTCGTCGGGCCCGCCCCGGTCGAGGAAGCGGTACATCAGTTGACGCCAGCTCCAGAAGTCGTCGTCTTCGCCCCCCTCCGGCCCACGCCCCTCGGTCAGGCCGGCCATGGCGCGCTGGAAGGCGTGGCTGTGGACGTTGGCGACGCCGGGGACGGCAACCCCGCCGCCCTGATCGGTCGCGGCCCGCGCGACGCCGGTCTCAATAGCGGAGATCAGTCCGTCGGCGACGGTGATCCGGACGCCGAACGCCCAGTCTTCCCCCAGCAGAGCCTGCTCGAACCACAGGCTGCGACCCTCACGCGACGTTTGCGGCACTGGACAATCCCGATCAGACTCGAACATTATGTATAGACATACCACACCCAAACGGAATCGCGAGGGAGGCCGAAAACATGCTGGACTGGCTGACTGTACGCGAGGGCGGCTCGCCCCTGATCATCGGCCTGCCGCACACGGGGACGCACATCCCGGCGGAGATCGAGGCGCAGATGACCTCGCCCTGGCTGGCCCGCAAGGACGCCGACTGGTGGGTGGACCGGCTCTATGACTTCGCGGTCGAGCTGGACGCGACCTTCGTGCGGACGGGGATCTCGCGCAGTGTCATCGACGTGAACCGCGACCCGTCCGGCGCCTCCCTCTATCCCGGCATGACCACCACTGGCCTGTGCCCGACCGAGACCTTCGACGGGGAGCCGCTGTATCTGGCGGGTCAGGCGCCCGATCAGGCCGAGATCGACGCCCGCCGCGCGACCTTCTTCGATCCCTATCACGCCGCCCTTCAGGGCCAGATCGACCGGCTGAGGGCGACCGGCCCCGTCGTCCTCTATGACGCCCATTCGATCCGATCGGTCGTGCCGCGCCTGTTCGAGGGCGAGCTGCCGCAGTTCAACATCGGCGATAACGTCGGCGCGACCTGCGACGGCGCCCTGACCCGGGCCGTCGAGGCCGCCTGCGCCGTCTCGGGCCTGAGCCACGTCGTCAACGGCCGCTTCAAGGGCGGCTGGACCACGCGCCACTACGGCCGGCCGCAAGACGGCGTCCACGCCATCCAGATGGAGCTGGCCGACCGGGGCTACATCCTCGATCCGGCCGGGCCGGTCGACGAGACGAACTGGCCCTCCCCCTATGAACCCGCCCGGGCGGAACGGATGCGCGAGACCCTGCGCGCCGTCCTGACCGCCTGTATCGACTTCGCCAAAGCCTGACGGACCGCCATGACCGACAAGACCCCCAACGCCCGCGTCGTCCGCAGCCCGCGCGGCCCGGAGAAGACCGCGAAGACCTGGGTCGCCGAGGCGGCGATGCGGATGCTGATGAACAACCTCGACCCCGAGGTGGCCGAGCGGCCCGACGACCTCGTCGTCTATGGCGGCATCGGCAAGGCGGCCCGCGACTGGGCCAGCTTCGACCGCATCGTCTCGGAGCTTCAGGCGCTGGAGGCCGACCAGACCCTGCTGGTCCAGTCGGGCAAGCCGGTCGGCGTCTTCCGCACCCATGAGGACGCGCCGCGCGTCCTGATCGCCAACTCCAATCTGGTCCCGAAGTGGGCGACCTGGGAGCATTTCAACGCGCTCGATCGCAAGGGCCTCATGATGTACGGCCAGATGACCGCGGGGTCCTGGATCTACATCGGCACCCAAGGGATCGTTCAGGGCACCTATGAGACCTTCATGGAGGCCGGCCGCCAGCACTATGATGGCGACTGGTCGGGCAAGTGGATTCTGACGGCGGGCCTCGGCGGCATGGGCGGGGCCCAGACCCTTGCCGCGACCATGGCCGGCGCCTCGTGTCTGGCGATCGAGTGCCAGCGCAGCCGGATCGAGAAGCGGCTGGAGACGCGATATCTCGACGTCATGGCCGAGACGCTCGACGAGGCCCTCGCCCTGATCGAACAGTCGCTGAAGGACGGCAAGCCGGTCTCGGTCGGCCTTCTGGCCAACGCCGCCGACGTCCTGCCTGAGCTGGTGAAGCGCGGCGTGCGGCCCGATCTGGTCACCGACCAGACCAGCGCCCACGACCTGGTCAACGGCTATCTGCCGAGCGGCTGGACCGTCGCGGAGTGGGAGGACAAACGCCAGTCCGACCCGGCCTCCGTCGAGGCGGCGGCGAAGGCGTCGATCGTCACCCACGTTCAGGCCATGCTCGATTTCCAGGCGGCCGGCATCCCCGTCGTCGACTACGGCAACAACATCCGCCAGGTCGCCTTCGACGAGCGACTGGCCAACGCCTTCGACTTTCCCGGCTTCGTGCCCGCCTACATCCGCCCCCTATTCTGCCGTGGCGTAGGCCCGTTCCGCTGGGCGGCGCTGAGCGGCGATCCGGAGGATATCAGGAAGACCGACGAAGCCATGAAGCGGCTGTTCCCCGACAATGCGGGCCTGCACCGCTGGCTGGACATGGCGCAGGAACGCATCGCTTTTCAGGGACTTCCAGCCCGTATCTGCTGGATTGGTTTAGGTGATCGCCACCGCGCCGGCCTGATGTTCAACGAGATGGTGGCGTCGGGCGAGCTGTCGGCGCCGATCGTGATCGGGCGGGATCATCTCGACTCCGGATCGGTGGCCAGCCCCAATCGCGAGACGGAATCAATGATTGATGGCTCCGACGCCGTGTCCGACTGGCCGCTGCTGAACGCTTTGCTGAACACCGCCTCGGGCGCCAGCTGGGTGTCGCTGCACCACGGCGGCGGGGTCGGCATGGGCTACTCCCAGCACTCCGGCGTGGTCATCGTCGCCGACGGCACGCCCGAGGCGGCGAAGCGTCTGGAGCGCGTCCTGTGGAACGACCCGGCGACCGGCGTCATGCGCCACGCCGACGCCGGCTATGAGATCGCCCGCGCCTCCGCGAAAGAGCACGAACTGAACCTGCCGAGCCTGAAGGCCTGAAGACCATGACCACCCTGACCCTCGGTTCCGCCCATCTCACCCTGCCCCAGCTCCGTGCTGTCCTCGACGGGCCGGTGACTGTCGAACTGACCGCGGACGCCTGGACCTGTGTCGAGAAGAGCGCCGCGACCGTCGCCGCCATCGTCGCCGAGGGCCGCACCGTCTATGGCGTCAACACGGGCTTCGGCCTGCTGGCCAACACCTCGATCGCCCCCGGCGATCTGGAGACCCTGCAGCGCAATCTGGTGCTGAGCCACGCCTGCGGCGTGGGCGCCCTGCTGCCGGATGCGGTGACGCGGCTGATGATGGTGCTCAAGATCGCGTCCCTGTCGCGCGGCGCCTCGGGCATCCGGCGCGAGACGCTGGAGACCCTGATCGCCTTGGTGAACGCCGACGTCCTGCCGTGCGTGCCGTCCAAGGGTTCGGTCGGCGCTTCGGGCGACCTCGCCCCGCTGGCCCATATGTCCTGCGTCCTGATCGGCGTCGGCGAGGCGCGGCATGAGGACAAGACGTTGGACGCCGAGGCGGCGCTGGCCGTCGCGAGCCGCACGGCCCTGACGCTGGGCCCCAAGGAGGGTCTGGCCCTGCTGAACGGCACCCAGTGCTCCACGGCCCTGGCGCTGGCCGGCCTGTTCGCCGCCGAGGCCGTCTATGCCGCCGGGATCGCCGCCGGCGCCCTGTCGGTCGATGCGCTGAAGGGCTCCGACGCCCCGTTCGACGCCCGGATCCACGCCCTGCGCGGTCAGCCCGGCCAGATCGCCGTCGCCGAACGCCTGCGCGCCCTGATGGCCGGCAGCGCCATCCGCGAAAGCCATCTGGAAGACGACGGCAAGGTGCAGGACCCCTACTCCCTGCGTTGCCAGCCCCAGGTGATGGGCGCCGTCCTCGACGTCCTGACGGCTTCCGCCGCCATGCTGGAGCGCGAGGCCAATGCCGTGACCGACAATCCGCTGGTCTTCATCGAGGACGGCGACGTCATCTCGGGCGGCAATTTCCACGCCGAGCCGGTGGCCTTCGCCGCCGACCAGATCGCCATGGCCCTGTGCGAGATCGGAAACATCTCAGAGCGCCGGACGTCCATCCTCGTCGATCCGAAGATGAGCGAACTGCCGGCGTTCCTCGTGCGCGAGAGCGGGCTGAACTCGGGCTTCATGATCGCCCAGGTCACCGCCGCGGCTCTGGTCGCCGAAAACCGGATGATGAGCCATCCCTGCAGCGTCGACACCGTCCCGACCAGCGCCAATCAGGAAGACCACGTCTCCATGGCCACCCACGGCGCCCGCCGCCTGCTGGAGATGGCCGAGAACGCCGCCACGGTGGTCGGGATCGAACTGCTGGCCGCCGCGCAAGGGATCGAGTTCCACCGTCCCCTGAAGAGCTCGGCGCCGCTGGAGGAGGTCTTCGCCATCGTCCGCGAGGCCGCCGCCGAATACAGCTCGGACCACTATTTCGCGCCCGATATCGAGCGGGCCACGGACGGGGTGCGGGCGGGACGGTACAGGCCTTTCGCCTCGGCGCTTCTTCCGTCAGCCTGAGGCCATGCGCCACTCGATTCAGATCGCCATCGCCCTGACTCTCATGGGCTGTCACGCGCCGGAGGCCCGCAAGGGTCCTCGATTGTCCGTGTCAGGTCCGCCTGAGCGATTGCAGGCGTTCGAACAGGCGGCGCGAGCCTGTGGCCTGACCGACATCACCCGTGAAACGACGAACGGCGTGGCAACAGTCTCGGCGCATGCCCCGACAGGTGGGACCACAGAATATCAGTGTGGCATCCGTTGGCTGAGCGCCCATCCGGAGGCCTTCGCAGCCAATCCTTCCGGTCCCGTAGCCCCGACCATCGCCACGCCGGAACACTGACGGGCGACTTCAGGTCTAGCCCTGCAAGGGCGCCCGCTTCAGCGCCGCCAGATTGGCCGAGCCGGTGGCGAAACAGACGGTGCGGAGCTGACGGATGACGGTCTGGAAGTGGGCGATCACGGCCTCGGTCGAGATGGTGGCGGCGGCGAGCACATTGGCCGCCTGACCCACGACGTCGGCGCCCAGACGGATGGCCTTGGCCGTGTCGACGCCGTCGCGGACACCCCCTGAGCCGATGATCAGCGCGCCAGGACAGGCGGCGCGGGCCTCGGCGATGGCGCGGGCGGTGGGGATGCCCCAGTCGGCGAAGGCGGCGGCGTGGATCTTGTCGGCCATGTCGGTGGCGCGCTCGCCCTCGATCAGGGCCCAGTTGGCGCCGCCGGCGCCCGCGATGTCGATGGCCGCCGCGCCCATGTCGATCAGGCGCCGCGCGGTCGCGGCGGACAGGCCGGCGCCCGTCTCCTTGACCACGACGGGCGCGTCCAGCTTGCGGATCAGGGCCTCCAAGGCCGCGCCCACGCCCCACCAGTCGCGGTCGCCCTCGGGCTGGCAGGCCTCCTGCAGCGGGTTCAGATGCACGATCAGGGCGTCGGCGCCGATCATGGCCATGGCCCGCCGCGCCTCATCGACGCCGAAGCCGCGCGTCAGCTGGGCCGCGCCTATATTGGCCAGGATGGGGGTGTCGGGTGCGCGGTCGCGCAGGGAGGCGTCCAGACCGCCGGTCCCGCCCTCGCCTTCCAGCGCCGCGCGCTGGGAGCCGACGGCGAGGGCGATACCCAGATGCTGGGCGGCCTCGGCCAGACGGGCGTTGATGGCCTCGGCCCGGGCCGGACCGCCGGTCATGGCGCTGATCAGCAACGGCGCCTTCAGCCGTCGCCCGAGGAAGTCGGCGCCGAGGTCGATCTTGGCATGATCCAGATCCGGCAGGGCCTCATGGACGAAGCGCACCTGATCGAAGCCGGCGTCATTGGCGTGACGGCCCGCGCCGGACAGAACCACGTCGAGGTGCTGGTCTTTTCGGCCGAGAATGGGGCTGTCGTCGCTCATCCCGCCCTTGTACCCGCCTCGACCCTTAAGGGGAACGGACGTAGGATCGCCGGATGGTCCCCCTCTGGTTCACCCTGATCGTGATCGCCGTCTTCCTGGCGATGGAGGGCGTGGCCTGGGCCTCGCACCGATGGATCATGCACGGCTGGGGCTGGGGCTGGCATCAGAGCCACCATGAACCCCGCACCGGCCTGTTCGAGCGAAACGACCTCTATGCCGTGGTCGGGTCGGCAGTCGGCTTCGGCCTGTTTCTGGCGGCGTGGCTGACGAAGTCCTGGGTGCTCTATGCCCTGGCCAGCGGCGTGACCCTGTACGGTCTCGCCTATGCGATCTTCCACGACGGGCTGGTGCATCAGCGCTGGCCGTTCCGCTGGGTCCCGAAGGGCGGCTATCTGCGCCGCCTCATCCAGGCGCACCGGCTGCATCATGCGGTGATGTCGAAGGGCGGCGCCGTGTCCTTCGGCTTCCTGATCGCGCCCGATCCCAAGGCCCTGGCCGCCGAGCTGAAGCGGCTTCGTTCAGAACGTCGGGGCGCCGAACGCCGAAACGCCTAGACCCGCGTCCACATCTCGGGGCGCGGCGGCGGAGTGCGGCCGCGGTCAAGCGCCCGGGTCCAGACGGCGATCAGGACGCTGCGGCCGAACAGCCAGAGCTTCATCGGCTTGCCGACCGAGACGCGATGTTTCCAGACGCCCGGACCGCTGCGGACCACCTTGCGGCCGATCTCGCGATAGACGCCGCGCGCGGCGGCGATGGCCATGGAGGAGCGGAACGGCAGGCCGCGCAGGCCGACGCGGGCGCTGTCGTAATAGGGTTCGGCGACGGCCAGCAGCCGGGCGGTGACGGCGTGGACGGCGGCGCGGTTCTTCGGATCGGCCACGGCCTCGGGCGTCGGCTCCAGCCCCGCCTCGACCAGCCAGTCGGCGGGCAGATAGACCCGGCCGTTCTCCGCATCCTCGACCACGTCGCGCGAGATGTTGGTCAGCTGGAAGGCCAGACCCAGATCCTGGGCGCGGCGCAGGACCTGGGCGTCGAACACCCCCATGACCCGGGCCATCATCACCCCGACGACGCCCGCGACGTGCCAGCAATAGGCCATGACGTCGTCCAGGGTCCGGTACTCGCGATGCTCCACATCCATGGCGAAGCCGTCGAGCAGATCCAACGGCCAGCGCTCCGGCAGATGGTGGCGCAGGGCCACGCGCTGGAAGGCGGCGAAGGTCTGGTCGTCCATCGTCTTGCCGGCAAGGGCCGCGCGGGTCTGGCGATAGAGGCTCTTGAGCCGGCGGCGCTGTTCCTTCTCGGACAGCTCCTCATGGCCGAAGCCGTGGTCCTGACCGTCGATCTCGTCGTCGCAGCGCCGGCACCAGGCGTAGAGGAGCCAGGCGTCCTCGCGCACCGCCGGGTCGAACAGGCGCGAGGCCGAACGGAAGCTCTTCGATCCCTTGACGATCGAGTCTTTCGAGGCGGCGAGGACGGCGTCGGTCATGCGCCTGCTCCAGCGCGCGAGAGGCCCGCCTGTTCCAGCATCAGCCCCGCCGTCGCCTTGGCCGAGCCGACCACGCCCGGAATCCCGGCCCCCGGATGGGTTCCGGCGCCGACGACATAGAGGTTGGGCACCTTGTCATCGCGATTGTGGGTCCGGAACCAGGCGCTCTGGGTCAGGATCGGCTCCAGCGAGAAGGCGCTGCCCAGATGGGCGTTCAGCTCCTCCTTGAAGTCGCCGGGCGTGAAGATGCGGGTCGTGACCAGATCGCGGCGCAGGTTCGGGATGTAGCGCTCTTCGAGGTAGTCGAGGATCTTCTCGCGATAGAGCGGTCCCTGAACGTCCCAGTCGATGTCCGCCGCGCCCAGATGCGGCACCGGCGACAGGACATAGTGACCTGACATCCCTTCGGGCGCCATCGACGGGTCAGTGGCGACGGGCGAGTGCAGATAGAGGGAGAAGTCCTCGGGCAGGTCCGGTCCCTTGAAGATCTCGGCGATCAGCTCGCGGTAGCGCGGGCCGAAACAAATGGTGTGGTGGGCCAGCTGCGGCTGGGGCGTCTTCAGCCCGAAATGCAGCACGAACAGCGACATGGAGAAGCGCTTGGACTTCAGCGACTTCGCCTTGGCGCGGCCGCGCGGGGCGTGGCCCAGAAGCTTGTCATAGGTGTGGACCACATCGGCGTTTGAGGCGACCATGTCAGCGGGCACGACCTCTCCGCCTTCCAGGGTGACGGCGCGGGCGCGGCCGTTCTCCATCTCGATCCGTTCGACCGGAGCGTTGAGGCGAAGATCGCCGCCGAGGTCGGTGAAGAAGCGCGCCAGCCCGGCGATCAGGGCGCCGGTGCCGCCTTTCGCGAACCAGACCCCGCCGCGCCGCTCAAGCGCATGGATCAGGGCGTAGACGCTGGAGGTCTTGAACGGATCGCCGCCGACCAGAAGCGTATGGAAGCTGAAGGCCTGCTGCAGGTGCGGGTCCTTGATGAAGCGGGCGACCATGGCGTGGACGCTGTTCCAGCTCTCCAGCCGGGCCAGTTCGGGCGCCGCCTTGATCATCGACCAGAAGGACTGGAAGGGCACGGCGCCCAGCTTCACATAGCCTTCCTGATAGAGCTCTTCCGAGTAATCGTGGAAGCGGCGGTAGCCCTCGACGTCCTCGGGGTTGAAGGCCCGGATCTGGCGGTCCAGCCCGTCCTGATCGTTGACGTAGTCGAAGGTCGCCCCGTCCTCCCAGCACAGGCGGTAAAAGGGGTTCACCGGCAGGAGCTCGACATAGTCCGACAGCCGGCTGCCGGTCCCTTCGAACAGGTCTTCCAGACAGGCCGGGTCGGTGATGACCGTCGGTCCGGCGTCGAAGGTGAAGCCGTCCTGATGCCAGACGTAGGCGCGGCCGCCGGGCTTGTCGCGCTTCTCCAGCAGGGTGGTGTGGATCCCCGCGCGCTGCAGCCGGATGGCCAGGGCCAGGCCGCCGAAGCCGGCCCCGATGACCACCGCGCGTTTGGCGACGACGTCCCTCATGCGGCCGCTCCCGTCCGGGTCTCACGCAACTGGTGGATGGCTTTGACGACGGGCACAGGCGGTTTTCCCGCGAGAAGACGCACCTTGTCCAGCGCCGTGCTTCGCCCCGCGTAGAAGCGTCGCACGATCCCCTCCGGCAGGCCGTAGAAGCGGCGCAGCACCTTCCACCGTTCGCCGGGCTCGGCCGCGCGGAACAGCATCCGGTCCAGCAGGCGGTAGAAGGCCCGGTCGGCCCAGAGGGACTTTGACCGTTCCTCAGTCGCGGCGCGCAGGGCGGCGGAGGACAGGTCCTGCATCCCGGCGATCATCCGCGCCGTGGCGACGGCGTCTGGCAGGGAATAGCCGGTGGTCGGATGGAACAGAGCCGCGGCCAGTCCGACGCGGGCGACCGGCTCGCCCGCGGCCCAGAAGCCGTCGATGTCGCCGTCCAGAACGATAGGCAGGACGCCCTCCTCCTCCGCCACGACGCACTCCACATCCCAGCCGCGCGATCGGGCATAGGCCTCGATGCGGGCGCGGATCAGGTCGCGGTCCAGCGTCGGGGCGTCGGCGTAATAGGTATCCTCGACCAGCACCGTCGTCGCATCGAACGGCAGGAGGTAGACAAAGCGGTAGGCGTCCCCCTGCCAGACGGTGGCGTCCATGATGGTGGGCCGCGTCAGGCCGTGGGGTTGGGCCAGCTTCAGCGTCTGGCCGAGGAAGACCTGCCAGCCGAGGTCGAGGTGCGGGGTCGCGGTCGGCCCCCGCGCGTCGATGACGCCGGTCGCGGTCAAGGTTTGGCCGTCGGACAGGGTGACGCGGTCCAAGGCGATCTCGACCGCGTCGCCGGAGATGAGCCGGTCGCCCAGCAGGGGCGCGACGGCGGCGTGAAGCCGCTCCGAGGTCAGGCTGTTGTAGGGCGTCCGGAGACTGCGGCTCAGGCCGTGGAAGAAGACGTCATAGCCGGCATCCCAGCGGTGGGCGGTCGCGGGCCTGAGCCAGTCGCGGTCAGCCTCGGAGACGTCGCCGTCGAAGAAGGACCAGGTGTGGCGACCGCCGATCCGGCCCTCGCGCTCGACCACCGCCACGCGCAGGTCGGGCCGGTCGAGCGCCAGTCGCCAGGCGATCAGCCCGGCCGCCAGCCCGCCGCCGACGAGGATCAGGTCGTGGTCCGTCCGTGCATCCATGCCGCACGCTAGCACGGCTGCGCGATCAGGGGCGCAACAGTCCCGTGAACAGGGGCCGGACGAAGGTCATCGACGCCCAGTCCGGATCGATGGCCGCAGGATACTGCTTGCCCTTGATCCAGCGCGGCAGGTCGGCGGCGGCGTTGACGGCCCCGGTGATCAGCTGGGCCGCCACGGCCGGGTCGATGCGCCGGACGGAGCCGTCGGCGATGCCGTCCGACACCTCCCCCGCGAAATGCTTGGACAGCCGGTCCATGGCGGCCAGCAGGTCGCCGCGGATGCCGCCGGGGGCGGCGGCCAGGGCCATATACTGAAGCAGCGGCCCGTTCGGGCTGAGCTGGAACCGGGCCAGGGCGTCGGTGACCGAGGTGATCCGGTCCCAGCCGGTGTCGCCGACGACCGCCTTCTGGGCCCCGCGCACGATGGTGAAGCTGCGCTCGAAACAGCTGGCGACCAGATCATCCTTGGTGTCGTTATGGTGGTAGAAGGAGCCCTTGGTCACGTTCAGCTTGGCCGCGATCCGGTCGACCGAGGCGCCGTGATAGCCCTGGTCGTTGACCAGTTGGGTCACGGCCTTGAGGTAGCTGGCCTGCGAGATTTCGCCCTCCACCGGGGGATCGGGATCGACGGCGGGCCCGTCGGCGCCGCGCCAGACGACGCCCGCTTCCGCAAGTCCATCCAGGATCAGGGCCGCCATCCGCTTGGCGACCCGCGGATAGTCGTCCGGGTCATAGCGTCGCAGCCAGGTCCGGGCCCACAGGATCTGGGAGAAGAACAGATGGGTCCGGGCGTTCTCCTCCAGCCGGTCGAACGGCGAACCCGCCTCGGGCCGCAGCAGGGCGCGGATGGCCCGGAACAGGTCGTTGAAGGCCTCCTTGACCGTCGTCACCTGCGGTCCGGTCAGGGCGCGGATGTCGTAGAAATTGATCGGCTCGGGCCGGCGGTGGGTGGCGATATCAGCCAGGACCTCGAAATAGGCGTCGATGAAGGCTGTGACCCGCGCCTCGGGCGTATTGCCCGGATTTGGGGCGGCCTGCGCCGTCTCCACCAGGCCGCTCAGCAGATCGATGGTCCGCAGCAGGCAGGCCGCCGCCAGGTCTTCCTTGCGCCGATAGTAGTACGTCACGCTGGTGGTGATCAGGCCGACGGCTTCCGCGACATCGGCCAGGGTCGCGCCCTTCAGCCCCTTGCGATTGAACAGCCGCGCCGCCGCATTGAGGATCGCGTCGCGCTTGGCCTCATAGCGCTCGGTCTGGCGGGTAGCGGTTCGGGTCATTCAGGTCTTGATTAGAAGATTGAGTATGGCGCACGGTCCAGCCTATACCGGGTTTGCGCGTTTGGCTTGAGATTTCCGTTACGGAAACATCGACTTGTGAACGCGTCCAGTCAGAGTCGCAACAGGCGACCGTACCGAGGAACGCCATGACCGCAGCGGTCGCCGAAACCAAAGCCCCCGCCTGGCCCGCCATGTCGTTGGCCCAGGCCCACGCCGCCCTGACCCAGCCCGGCTCGCCGTTCGAGATCGACACGATCGAAATCGACGGCCGCCCGACGAAGATCTGGAAGAACGGCCCGCCGACCCTGATGCACACCTTCATGGCCGGGCGGATGCACGGCGAGCGCACCTTCATCGTCTATGAGGGCGAGCGGGTCAGTTTCGAGGCCGTCGCCCGGGCCAGCCTGGCCTTGGCCGCCGACCTTCAGGCCCGTGGCGTTCAGAAGGGCGATCGCGTCGCCATCGCCATGCGCAACCTGCCGGAATGGCCGGTCGCCTTCTTCGCCGCGTCACTGATCGGGGCGATCGTGGTGCCGCTGAACGCCTGGTGGAGCGGGGCCGAGCTGGCTTTCGGCCTGCGGGACTCGGGCTCGAAGGTCGCCATCTTCGACATCGAACGTCTGGCCCGGATCGCGGATCATCGCGACGCCCTGCCCGATCTGGAGCAGGTGCTGGTCAGCCGCGGCGATCCCGGCAGCGCCGACGCCCGCATCACCCTGCTGGAGAGCATCATCGGCCCGTCCGCCGACTGGGCCGCCCTGCCGCCCGGCCAGATGCCCGCCGTCGCGCTGGATCCCGAGGACCTGTCGGCCATCTTCTACACCTCGGGCACGACCGGTAAGCCCAAGGGGGCGCTGGCCACCCACCGCAACGCCGGGACCGGCCTCATGGCCGGGCTGTTTTCCTACAGCCGCGCCTTCGTGCGCCGGGGCGAGGCGCCGCCCCAGCCCGATCCGACCGCGCCGCAGAAGGCAGGGCTGGTCTCCATCCCCTTCTTCCACACCACCGGCTGCAACGCCCTGCTGCTGCCCGCCCTGATCAATGGCCAGAAGCTGGTCTGCCAGCGCCGCTTCGATGCGGCCGAGGGGCTGATGCTGATCGAGCGGGAGAAGATCAACATGATCGGCGGCGTGCCGGCCGTGGCGATCCAGATCCTCCAGCATCCCGACCGCGCCAGATACGACCTGTCCTCGCTGGAGACCGTCACCTATGGCGGAGCGGCGGCGCCGACGGCGCTCGTGGGCGAGATCGCGCGCGAGACCACCGGCCTCCCCGGCTCCGGCTGGGGCATGACCGAGACCTCGGCGACCCACACCCACCACATCGGCGAGGATTATCTGAACCGCCCCGACAGCTGCGGCCCGGCCTTGCCGGTCAGCGACCTGCGCGTCATCGACGCGGACGGGAACGACCTGCCGGTCGGCGAGGTCGGCGAGCTGCTGGCCTATGGCCCCAATGTGGTGAAGGGCTACTGGAACCGGCCGGACGCCACGGCCGAGACCTTCGTCGACGGCTGGGTCCATACCGGCGACCTGGCGCGGCTGGACGAGGAAGGCTTCTGCTTCATCGTCGACCGCAAGAAGGACATCATCATCCGCGGCGGCGAGAACATCTACTGTCAGGAGGTCGAGGACATCCTGTTCGAACACCCCGCCGTCGCCGAGGCCGCCCTGATCGCCCGCCCGCATCCGGTGCTGGGCGAGGAGCCGGTGGCGGTGGTGTCGCTGGCGCCCGGCCAGTCCGTCGCGCCGGAGGCCCTGCGCGCCCTGGCCGCCGAACGCCTCGCCGCCTTCAAGGTCCCCGTGACCGTCTTCATCCTGCCCCACGCCCTGCCCCGCAACGCGGCCGGCAAGATCGTGAAGGCGGACGTCAAAGCCCTCGTCCTGACGGAGCCCGCCGCGTGAACCTGGACTACTCCCCCGAAGATCTCGCCTTCCGCGACGAGGTCCGCGCCTTCATCGCCGCAGAGTATCCGGCCGAACTGCGCGCCAAGCAGGACGCGGGCGCCGAGCTGGACGATCAGGACTTCCTGTCCTGGCACCGGATTCTCGCCAGACGCGGCTGGAGCGCCCCGGCCTGGCCGGTTGAATACGGCGGCCCGGGCCTGACCCAGACCCAGCGGTTCCTGATGTCCGAGGAGATGGCGGCCGCCGACACGGTGCCGATCCTGCCGTTCGGCATCAATATGGTCGGGCCGGTGATCTATACCTTCGGCACGCCCGAGCAGAAGGCGCGCTGGCTGCCGCCGACCCTCGCGGGCGACATCTGGTGGTGTCAGGGCTATTCCGAGCCGGGCGCCGGCTCCGATCTCGCCAGCCTGAAGACGCGCGCCGTCCGGGATGGCGACCACTATGTGGTCAACGGCCAGAAGACCTGGACGACGCTGGCCCAATTCGCCGACTGGGGCTTCTTCCTCGTTCGCACTGATCCGGACGCCAAGCAGCAGGCGGGCATCAGCTTCCTGCTGATCGACATGAAGAGCCCGGGCATCACGGTCAGGCCCATCATCACCCTGGACGGCTCGCACGAGGTCAATGAGGTGTGGCTGGAGGATGTGCGCGTCCCGGTCGAGAACCGTATCTTCAAGGAGAACGAGGGCTGGACCTGCGCCAAATTCCTGCTTGCCCACGAACGCACCGGCATCGCGGGCGTCGCCCGCGCCAAGCGCGGTCTGGAGAAACTGAGGAAGGTCGCGGCCAGCGAAGGCGTGCTGGACGACCCGATCTTCGAGGCCGAGCTGGCGGATCTCGAGATCGACCTGCTGGCGCTGGAATACAGCGAGTTGCGCACCCTGGCCCGCGAGAGCGCCGGCAAGGGGCCGGGGCCGGAATCGTCCCTGCTCAAGATCAAGGGCACGGAGATCCAGCAGCGGCTGACCGAGATGACGGTTCAGGCCCTCGGCTCCTACGCCCTGCCCGACGCGCGGGGGCTGGGCAATGTCGGCCCGGTGGGGCCCGACTACGCCGGCCGCGCCGCGCCGACCTATTTCAACATGCGCAAGGTCTCGATCTTCGGCGGCTCGAACGAGATCCAGCGCAACATCATCGCCAAGATGGTTCTGGGGCTCTGAGATGAATTTCGACCTGAGCGAAGAGCAGTCGCTGCTCAACGATTCCGTCTCCGGCTTCCTCAAGACCCGCTACGACTTCGAGGCGCGCAAGAAGATCGTCGCCTCCGAGGCGGGCTGGAGCCCGGAAATCTGGCAGGCCCTGGCCGAGGAGCTGGGCGTCGTCGGCGTGATGGCGCCCGAGGCGGCGGGCGGTCTGGACGGCGGTCCGGTGGAAGCCATGGTGCTGATGGAGGCCATGGGCCGGGCCCTGGTGGTCGAGCCCTTCCTCGAGACGGCCCTGACCAGCGTATCCCTGCTCAAGCGGGCGGGCGGCGCCCGGGCCGACGCTCTGCTGGAGGAAATCGTCGCCGGGACCGCCATCGTCGCCTTCGCGCACGGAGAGGCGAAGGGCCGCCATGAGCTGCTGTCGGTCGCCACCACGGCCACGCCCGACGGCGACGGCTGGAAGCTGACGGGCTCGAAGGCCGTCGTCTCGGCCGCGCCCTGGGCCACCCATCTGATCGTCAGCGCCCGCACCGCCGGGACCGACCCGCGCGATCCGGCGGGGCTCAGCCTGTTCCTGATCGAGGTCGCGACGGCAGGCAGCGGCCTGTCGGTGCGCGGCTATCCGACCGTCGACGAGCGCCACGCCGCCGAGATCGATCTGGAAGGCCTGACCCTGCCGGCCGACGCCCTGCTGGGTTCGGTCAACGAAGCCCATGACGCCCTGATCGCCCCGGTCATGGACGAGGCGGTCGCCGCCCTCTGCTCCGAGGCCGTCGGGGTGCTGCGCGAACTGCACGGCCAGACCTTGGACTATGCCCGCCAGCGCAAGCAATTCGGGCGGGCGATCGGGGAGTTCCAGGTGCTGCAGCACCGGCTGGTCGATATGTTTATCGCCGTCGAACAGGCGGTGTCCCTGACCCTGATGGCGACGCTGAAGCTGGACGCCCCTGCCCCCGACCGCGCCCGCGCCGTCTCCGCCGCCAAGGTGGGCGTGGCCAAGGCGCTGAAGTTCGTGTCCCAGAATGCGGTCCAGACCCATGGCGGCATCGGCATGACGGACGAGCTGGCGCTGAGCCACTACTTCCGCCGCGCCACGGCCCTGATGATCGAGCTGGGCAGCCCGCAGGCGCACTTGAAGCGGTTCATCAGCCTCGCGGCCTGAACCAGACTCAATCCATAAAAAAACCGCCCCGGCCTTCCGACCGGGGCGGCTTTAGTGGGCTCGGGATCAGTAGGTGAGCCGTAGGGTCAGACCATAGGTCCGCGGCGCCCCGAGGAAGGCGTCGTAGACGCTGATCGAATCGTTGTTCTCGTCGACCTGGAACGGGCCGTTGAAGCCGACCTGCAGATAGTCCTGATCGGTCAGGTTCTGGGCCCAGGCCTCGAGGGTCCAGCGGCCGCTCTCCGAACCGATGCCGATCCGGGCGTTGACCAGGGTGTAGGCGTCCTGAAGCTTGGCCGGGTGCAGGTCCGAACCGGTGTTGTATTCGCTCAGGTATTTGGCCGTGACATTGGTCTTGAACACCATTCCGGCGCCGATCGGCGTCTCATAGTTGCCGGCCAGCGAGATGGAGACCTTGGGCGCGAACGACAGCTGGGCGCCGGGCAGGCGACGCAGGCTGTTGAACCGGCTGGCGACCAGCAGGTCGGCGGCCGTGAACTCCGAGATGGTGGTCTCGGCATAGGTCATGCCGCCCTGGAAGGTCAGGCCGTCGAGCGGCGTGGCCCAGTTGAAGTCGGCGTCCACCCCCTTGGAGATCACTTCCGGCAGGGTCTCCACGATGAAGGCCGTGCCTACGAAGGTGTTCAGCTGGAAGTCCTCGAACGTCTGGTGGAAGGCCGCCGCGTTGAACAGCAGCGAACCGTCGAACAGACGCAGCTTGGTCCCGATCTCGAAGGAGTCGACATATTCGCCGCGGAACCGCGTGTCCGGGTCGGCGGTGAAGTCCGGTCCCGTGGCGGTGATCCGGATGGCCTGTTCGCGGTCGAGGTTGAACCCGCCCGCCTTGAAGCCCCGCGAATAGGAGCCGTAGACCATGGCGTTGTCGGTCAGGTCGTACTTCAGCTTCAGGGTGCCGGTGACCGCATCCTCGCTGCGGGTCTGGTGGTTGGCCCCCAGGGCGTCGAAGTCGTTGTTCTCGTTGTTCAGGCACAGGGTGCCGACGATGGTCTGGGCGGTCGCGGCGCCGACCAGTCCGGCCAGGGTGATATAGGCGGCCTCGGCCTGGTCGCAGGACGAGCCCGTGGTCGTATAGACCGAGGTCAGATCCTTCTCATCGAGCGTCCAGCGCACCCCGATGTTCAGGGACAGCTTGTCCGTCATATGGACGGTGTTGTCGGTGAACAGGGCCCAGCTTTCGGTCGTCTGGTCATAGCTGTCGCGGCTGCCGTTGCCGGTTTGGAAGATGGTGCCCGGAACCAAACCCAGCAGGGACGGAACCCCGCTCAGCAGCTTGCCGGCGACGTAGGCGTAATAGTCCGAGCCGTAGAGCAGCTGGGAGCCCGCCGTCATGTCCTCCTTGGCGTAGAAGGCGCCGACCAGCCAGTCGACCGGGCCGTTCGTGCCCGCCGCGCGGAACTCCTGCGAGAACTGTTTGATCTCGGTGAAGTTGGTGCCGTCGGTGGGGCGGTAGGCGATGTCGGCGCCGGTGAAGTCGGAATCCTGGCCGTTCTCGGTGCGCCAGCTGCGGCCCGCCGTGATCGACGTCAGGGTGATGTCCGGCGTCAGGTCATAGTTGAACTCGGCCGAGACGCCTTGGTCCTCAATCTTCTGGGTCGTGTCGCGGTTGGCGCTGGCGATCCGGTCGAACGGATGGGCCGTGGTGTCGACCGAGCCCGGGCGCACCTGATTGATCAGGACCGCGCGCGAGACGGCCGAGGAGCCGACGTAGAGCTGGGTCGCGGAGCAGCAGGTCTCGTCCCGGCTGGTGTAGTCGGCGATGATGCGGCCCGACAGCTTGTCGGACGGCTGCCACAGCAGCTGGCCGCGTACGGTGTAGAAGCCCTGATCCACGTCCTGATCATTGGTGCGCGGTCCGGGCGTAGTGACCACGTCCATGAAGCCGTCGCGCTGACGGTCGGCGAAATACAGGCTGCCGGCCAGGGTGTCGGCGATGATCGGGCCCGTGACATAGGCCGAGCCGCCCAGCTGACCGTAGTTGCCGCCGGTCAGTTCGGCTTCAGCGCCGAAGGTGAAGCTCGGGGCCTCGGTGATGATGTTGATGACGCCCGCCGAGGCGTTCTTGCCGAACAGGGTCCCCTGCGGCCCCTTCAGCACTTCGATGCGCTGCAGATTGCCCAGGTCGCCGAAGCCGACGCCGTTGCGGGGCCGGTAGACGCCGTCGATGGTCACCAGCACCGAGCTTTCCAGCCCCGGGTTGTCGCCCACGGTGCCGACGCCGCGCACGCGGGCGGTGGTGATGGCCTCGTTGGAGGTCGAGGTGACGATCAGGCCCGGCGTCAGGATCTGCAGATCCTTGATGTCGTGGACGCCCGCGCCCTCCAGCGCCTCCTGGCTCAAAGCCGTGACCACGATCGGCACGTCCTGCAGATTCTGTTCGCGCTTGGCGGCGGTGACGATGACGTCCTCGACCCGGTTGACCTCGGGTTCCGCCTGCTGGGCGTTCGCGGCCCCGGCCAGGCCGAACATTCCGACGGAAGCGATCAGGGCAAGCGCCGAGGCGCGGCCGTTCATCCGGTATTGCAGCTTCATGATTCCCTCCCTGCCCATCCGTTGTTGGACGGTGCGTTTTGTCAGGGCCGGGCTGCGACCCTGGAGGGAGGCTATATCGAAAGACCGGTATGGAGCAAGAGCATGCTCACAGTCGTGATTTCAGCGAACTTTACAGCGCAGCAAGGGCGATTGGCGCGCCACAGAAGCGCCTTGGTACGAGCGGTATGGAAAAAAGCTTCCCTAAGGGAACTTGCTGACCTCAGGCGGAGCGGGTTGCGTCCGTCAGGGCCTCGGTGATCGGCGCCGCGTCGCCATGCTCGACCGAATGGCCGGTCGAGCGCTCGATCAGGCGGTGCACCACGGGCCGCTCGGGGCCGGTGTGCAGTTCGGCGATCCGTTCGGAGATCACCGCATCGGCCTGGGTCAGACGCTGGTTATAGCGGACGTAATCGACCCAGGTCGGGGTGTGGTAGCGCTCGACCCAGACGGAAGGGTCGGCCAGGTCGCGCAGCAGAGTCCAGTGCCGCGCCCCGTCCCGCCTGCGGATGCGGCGACGCTCGTTCATGACGTCGAGAAACTCGGGAATGCGGTCTTCGTCGATGCGGTATTCGATGGAGATGACCACCGGTCCGCTGCGCGGCTCGATGTCGACGGCGATACGCGGCTCGGTCCAGCGGCTGAGCGGGTCGAGGTTCAGGTCGCCGGCCGTCGGCAGGGGCAGGCGCAGGCCGATCAGGACGCAGACCACCTGCACGACCGCGGAGGCGATCAGGGCGAGGCCGACGCCGTGCTCGTCGGCGACCACGCCCCAGATCCAGGCGCCGAGCGCCATGCCGCCGAAGGCCGCCATCTGATAGAGGGCCAGCGCCCGGGCCACGACCCAGCGCGGCACCGACATCTGCACCGTCACATTGAACGCCGACAGGGTCAGGACCCAGGCCGCGCCGGACAGGGCCAGGGCGGGCAAGGTCAACGCCATCCACGGGCTCAGCCCCACGATGACCGCCGAAACCCCGAAGGCCGCGCAGGTGATGCGGCTCAGGACCTCGTTGGAAAAGCGAGCCCGCAGCCGACCGGCGCCGAAGGCCCCGACCACGGCGCCGATGCCGAAGGCGCCGAGCAGCAGACCGTAGGTCAGGGGCCCGCCTCCGACCAGATGGCGCGCCACCAGCGGCAGCAGGGCCTGGATGGAGATGGCTCCGACCCCGAACACAGCCGCGCGGATCAGAACCGCATAGACGCGCGGCGACATGGCCGCATATCGGACCCCTGCCCCCATGGCGTGCCACAGGCCTTCGCGGGCCAGGGTCTGGGGCGAACGCTCAGGCCGCCAGCGGGCGATGACAACGATCAGGCCGACATAGGAGACGGCGTTGACGGCGAAGGCGGTCGCCGCCCCGGCCGCCGCCACGATCATCCCGCCGATGGCCGGGCCGACGCTGCGGGCGATGTTGAAGCCGACCGAGTTCAGGGTCACCGCCGCCGGCAGATCGCTGCGCGGCACCATGTCGCCGACCGAGGCCTGCCAGGCCGGACCGTTGAAGGCCGTGCCCACGCCGATCAGGAAGGTGAACAGCAGCAGCAGCCAGGGATTGATCCAGCCCAGCCAGGTCGCCCCCGCCAGAATGATCGAGACCACCAGCATGAAGGTCTGGGCCCAGAGCATGACCAGCCGCCGGTCCGACGTATCGGCCATGGCTCCGGCCAGCAGCGACAGCAGCATGATCGGAAGGGTGGTCGAGGCCTGGACCAGGGCCACCATCTGGGCCGAGCCCATGGAGGTCATCATCCACGAGGCGCCGACCGACTGGATCAGACCGCCGAAGTTTGAGGCCAGGCTGGTGATCCAGACCGCCCGGAACACCGGATGGGCCAGGGGCGCCAGCGAGCCGGTGCGCGGCCGGTCAGGCGACGGGGTCGGCGTCGGTTCGGGTGCAGCGGCGTCGGTCAAGGCCTCCCCGATCAACACCCGCAGGACGGCGGATGCAAGGCCGAACCCGTCGGGCTCAGCCGTTCACCTCAGCCGTTCAGGGCGATCTCCAGATCACTGGCGGAAAAGGGCTTCACCAGGGTGGCGTCGGCGCCCAGCCCCGAAGCCATCTTGAGCAGTGACCCGGCGCCCAGCCGACCGCCGCCGCTGATCGCCACGATACGGATGTCCGGCAGGGTTCTGCGAATTTCCATGATGAAATTCAGGCCGTCCCGCTCGGGCATCAGTATGTCTACTACGGCAGCTTCCGCCCCTTGCGTTTCGGCTCGGGTCAGTCCTGTATCGACATCGAGGGCCGTGACGACGTCATGTCCCGCGGTTGTGAGCATCCCCTCAAGGTGGCTCAGCATGAGCGGATCGTCCTCGATGACGCAGATTTTCAATTCGATACTCCAGCCCGGGGGTGCCGCTTTGGGCGAGGATACGGCGCATTGACCCCCGACCGTCAACCCCGGTTGCACCGCAATAATCTGCTCGCCCTGATTGCGGCCGTTCTCATCCCCGCCCTTCTGGTGCTGGTCGCCGTTGAACTCGTTCGCGAATTCGACAGCAGCCGGGCCCTGCGCGCCGAGGTCAACAAGTCCTATGAAACCCGTCTGCAGATTCAGCGCGTCTTCTCGTCGCTGCAGGATGCGGAGACGGCGGTGCGCGGCTATGTTCTGACCGGCGACGAAACCTATCTGGACCCCTATGCCAACGCCGCCGCTTCGCTGAAGGATCAGGAAGCCCGACTCGGCGAACTGCTGACCGCCCAGACGGATCAGGCCGAGGACTTTGTCCGGCTGCAGGCCCTGGCCGACCGGAAGATGACCATCCTGGCGCGCGCCATCGGCCGTCGTCGTTCAGGCGTCACGGCGGCCGCCATGGTCACCACCGGCGCCAACGAAGGCAAGGTGGTGATGGACAATGTCCGCGTCGTCATCGGCCGGATGGTCGACCGCGAGGCGGCCGCCCTGGACAGCCGCTCGCGCCGCGCGGACGAACGCAGCATCCGCACCGAATGGCTGGTCGCGGGCCTGTTCCTGCTGTTGCTGGCGGTGATCTCGGTAACCGCCTGGATGACCCGACGCTATATGCTGGCCCGGCGGCTGATTCTGGCCGACCTCCAGGCCACCACCGCGCGCCAGAAGGTGATCTTCGACAGCGCCATCGACACCATCATCACCCTGAACCCCTCGGGCAGTATCGAGACGGTCAATGCGGCCGGCGAGCGTATGTTCGGCTATTCCGCCGCCGAACTGGCCCGGCGCGACGTCTCCCTCCTGATCGACATCGCCCCCGACGGCGAGGGCGAGTTCCTCAAGCGGCTCGGCGCCTCCCAGGGCGCCCTGACGCGTGGCCTGATCCGCCAGATGGAGGGATTGCGCCGTTCGGGCGAGACCTTCCCCGTCGACGTGGCCCTGGGCGCGATGCAGTTGCCGACCGGCACCCATGTGGTCGCCGTGGTGCGCGATATCTCCGAACGCCGGCGGATCGAGCAGTTGAAGGACGAGTTCGTCTCGACCGTCAGCCACGAGTTGCGCACCCCCCTCACCTCGATCGCCGGCTCGCTGGGCCTGCTGTCCGGCGGCGCGGCCGGTCCCCTGCCCGAGAAGGCGGCGCGGCTGATCCAGATCGCCCAGTCCAACAGCCAGCGGCTGGTCCGGCTGATCAACGACATTCTCGACATCGAGAAGATCGAATCCGGCAAGCTGCGGCTGGAACTGGCCCCCCTGGATCTGCGCGAGATCGCCGAACGGTCCATCGAGGGGGTTCAGGGTTATGCGCGTGAGCTCGGGGTCGTGGTGGCCCTGGGCGACGCCGAGGCCGCCCCGGTGCGCGGCGACGCCGACAGGCTGATCCAGGTGGTGACCAACCTGTTGTCCAACGCGTCGAAATTCTCGCCCGCCGGCGGGGTGGTGACCGTCACCGTGGACCGCGAGACCCGGCTGGCCCGCCTCAGCGTCGTCGATCAGGGCCCGGGCATTCCCGAGAGCTTCCGCGCCCGCATCTTCTCCAAATTCGCCCAGGCCGACGGCTCCGACACCCGCGCCAAGGGCGGCACCGGGCTGGGTCTGGCCATCGCACGCGAGATCGCCGAGCGCCACGGCGGCCGCCTCTGGTTCGAATCCGCCGAGGGCGAGGGCGCGACCTTCCACCTCGACCTGCCGCTGGCCGATGTCCCTGTGACCAGCGCCGAGGACGATGGCCCGCGCCTGCTGATCGTCGAGGACGATCCCGACGCCGCCGACATCCTGCGCGAAATGCTGGAGCGCGACGGCTTCGCCGCCGACATCGCCGGTTCGACCCGGGACGCCCTCATCGCCATTCGCACGGCGCACTACGACGCCTGCCTCGTCGATCTGCAGCTGCCGGACGCCGACGGCATCAGCCTGATCCGCGAGATCCGGGCCACCCCGGGGGCCCACGACATGCCGGTGGTGGTGGTCTCGGGCGACGCCGCCCACGGCAAGGCGCGCGGCCGCTCGCTGGAGGTGCTGGACTGGCTGGAGAAGCCCGTCGATCAGTCCCGCCTGCGCGCCGCCGTCACCGCCATCAACCGGCGCAAGGGTGACGCCCGCCCCGTGGTCCTGCACGTCGACGACGACCGCGACATCCTCGAGGTGACCGCCGCGGCCCTGTCGGACGCCGCCGAGATCCTGACCGCTGAAAGCCTGGCCGCCGCCCGCGCCGTGCTGGCCAGGACCAAGCCGGATCTGGTTATCCTGGACCTCGGCCTGCCCGACGGCTCGGGGCTGGAGCTGCTCAGTGAACTGGGTGACGGGGCGGGCCATATGGTCCCGGTGATCGTCTATTCCGCCCAGGAGATGGACGCCGCCCTCGCCAACCGCGTCGAGGCCGTCCTGACCAAGTCCCGCACCTCCCTGGCCGGACTGGCGCGGACCGTGCGCCGCCTGACCAACGCCAGAAAAACGCTCGAAACCACCGAGGCCGACTGATGAAGATCCTGCACATCGACGACGAGCCGGACATTCGAGAGGTCACCGCCCTGGCCCTGGGCATCGATCCGGAGATCGAGCTGACCTCCTGCCCCTCGGGTCAGGCGGCGCTGGATGCGCTTGAAGACGGCCTGCGGCCCGACGCCATCCTGCTGGATGTGATGATGCCCGGTCTCGACGGGCCGGGGACGCTGGAACAGGTCCGCGCCATGGAGGACCACGCGGGAACGCCGGTCATCTTCATGACCGCCCGGGCCCAGGCCCAGGAACAGGCGCGCTTCATCGGTCTGGGCGCCGTGGGGGTGATCATCAAGCCGTTCGATCCCATGACCCTGGCCGGTCAGGTGCGCGACATCCTCGCGGGATCGCGGGGGTGACCGACCCCCTTGCCCCGCTGCGCGCGAAATTCCGCGTCCGGGCGGCCGAGGATCTGGCGCGGTTGCGGACCCTGCGGGAGGCGAACGACGCCGCGGAACTGCGCCGTCTGGCTCACAGCGTCGCCGGAGCCGCGGGAACCTTCGGCTTCGCCGCCCTCAGCGAAGCCGCCATCGTGATCGACGACGACTATGTGGCGGGCCGCACGCCCAAGCCCGCCGCCTTCGAACGGCTTGAACGCGAGCTGGAGGCGGCGGCCTCCGGAGCCTAGTCGTCGGCCAGCACCGCATCGTCTCCGGGCCCGGCGGCGGGATCGGGTTGTGCGGCGAGTGGTTGGGGGTGTCCGTCCAGCGCCCGTTTCAGGGCGTCGCGGTCGAGCTGGTTCTCCCAGCGGGCCACGACCAGGGTGGCCACGGCGTTGCCGATGAAGTTGGTCAGGGCCCGGCACTCGCTCATGAACCGGTCCACGCCCAGGATCAGGGCCATGCCCGCGATCGGCACCGAGGGGACCACGGCCAGGGTCGCGGCCAGGGTGATGAAGCCGGCCCCGGTGATGCCCGCCGCGCCCTTGGACGACAGCATGGCGACCAGCAGCAGCAGGATCTGCTGCTCGAGGCTGAGATGGATGCCCAGGGCCTGGGCGATGAACAGGGCCGCCATCGTCATATAGATGTTGGTGCCGTCCAGATTGAACGAATAGCCCGTCGGCACGACCAGACCGACCACCGACTTGGCGGCCCCGGCCCGTTCCATCTTCTCCAGCAGGCTGGGAAGCGCGGCCTCGGATGAGGAGGTGCCCAGCACCAGCAGCAGCTCTTCCTTCAGATAGCGGATCAGCTTGAGGATGTTGAATCCATTGGCGATCCCGACGAGGCCGAGGATGCCGACCACGAACAGGATGGCGGTCAGGTAGAAGGTGGCCACCAGGGCGGCGAGGTTGGCGATCGAGCCGATCCCGTAGGCCCCGATGGTGAAGGCGAAGGCCCCGAAGGCCCCCACCGGCGCCGCCTTCATCAGGATGGCCACCAGTTTGAAGAAGGCCGCCGAGATCGATTCCAGGAAGCCCAGCACCGGCTTGCCCACGTCGCCGATCAGGGCCAGGGCGATGCCGAACAGGATCGAGACGAACAGGACCTGCAGGATGTTGCCGGTCGAGAAGGCGCTGACCACGGTGTCGGGGATGATGCCCATCAGGAAGCCCTGAATGGTGGTCTCATGCGCGGCCGACGAATACTGGGCCACGGCGCCGGCGTTGAGGGTCGAGGGGTCGATGTTCAACCCCCGCCCCGGCTGAACGACATTGGCCACGATCAGGCCGAGGATCAAAGCCAGGGTCGAGAAGACGAGGAAGTAGGCGAAGGCCTTGGCCGCCACCCGCCCGACCTTGCCCAGATCGCGCATGCCCGCGATCCCGGTCACGATGGTCAGGAAGATCATCGGGGCGATGACCATCTTCACCAGCTTGATGAAGGCGTCGCCCAGCGGCTTCAGCGACTTGCCGAACTCCGGCCAGAAATGACCGATCACCGCCCCCAGCACGATCGCCGTCAGCACCTGGAAATACAGGTGGGCGTAGAAGGGCTTCTTCACGGGAAGGGTCGGCGCGGCGGTATCGGTGATCTGCAAGCGTCGCGTCCTTGTGAATCGTCAGGGACTTGTACGCGATCCCGAGGCGGATCGTCAGCCCGGCGCGCCGTCGCGGAAGCGCCATTTCATGACCAGCACGCCCAGCGCCATGAGGAAGGCGCAGCCGTTGGCGACAACGATGGGCCAGGCCATCGTCAGCACGCCATAGGCGACCCACAGCACGAAACAGGTCACGGTCAGGAAATAGGTCTTCAGGCTGACCGAGGAGGCGTCGCGCTCCTTCCAGATCTTGATCATCTGCGGCGCGAAACTGGTGATCGAACAGATCGCCGCCGCCGAGCCGACGACATTGGCGATCAGGTCGCTCACTTCGAGGCCGGTTTGCGAGCGGCAGGCCTGGCGCGCTCCTTCGCGGGCGTGGCCTTTTTGGGCTGTTCAGCCTCGATGTCCTCGGCCCGCTTGCCGCGCCTGCCGGGAATGGGGCCTGCCGGCTTGCCGGCCTGGACCGCCAGAGCGCGCTTCTCCACCTCCTCAAGGATGGCGTCGAGTTCCTTGTCGGTCAGGTGTTCGATGCCGATGAAGCGGCTGTCGGCCTGTTTCACCGCATAGATCAGCTCGTCCAGCTTGGCGTGCATGGCGCAGGCGTCGCGGTTCTGGGTGTTCTGGATCAGGAAGACCATCAGGAAGGTGATGATGGTCGTGCCGGTGTTGATCACCAGCTGCCAGGTCTCGTTGAACTTGAAGATCGGCCCCGACGCCCCCCAGACGAGAACGATGCCGAGGCAGGCGATGAAGGTCCAGGGCTTGCCCGCGACCTTGGACGTGAGGGTGGCGAACCGGACGAACAGCTTTTCCATGGCGGGTTGAACGGCCCCGCTTGGTCAGGGTTCCTGAGGGACCTGTCCCGGCGCCCGGCGCGCGTGGGTCTTCTGTTCGAAGGCGTAGCCCAGCGACAGGATCTTCGCATCGTCCCATTTGCCGCCAATGAAGCTGAGCCCCACCGGCATGCCCCGGTCGAAGCCCATGGGCACGGTCAGGTGCGGATAGCCGGCGACGGCGGCGATGGTCGAGGTGGACCCCTGCGCATTGTCGTCGTCATCGCGGACGTTGGTCCAGGCGCGCGAGGTGGTGGGGGCGATCAGGGCGACGACCGAGTTGTCGGCCATCATCTTGTCGATGCCTTCGGGGCCGGCGAGGCGGAAGGAGGTCGCGCGGGCGTCGATATATTCCTGGGTGGTCAGGTCGCCCTTGGCCTCGGCTTGAAGGAACAGCTCCTGCTTGAACAGGGCGTTCTCCTCGACGCTGTTGCTGTTGAAGGCGATGAGGTCGGCGAGGGTGCGGCTCGGCACCTGCTGCGGGTCGGTCGAGGCCAGATAGGCGTTCAGGTCGGCCTTGAGCTCGTACATCAGCACCTTGAAGCTCTCGGCCCCGATGGTGCGCAGGTCGGGCGCGGTGTCGATGTCCACCAGGATCGCACCGGCGTCGCGCAGCACCTGCAGGTTCCGCTCGAACACCTCCAGCGTCGGGGCGGAATAGCTCTTCGCATAGCGCAGGACGCCGATGCGCACGCCGTTCAGCGAATTCGCATCCAGTGCGGCGCGGTAGTCGGTCTTGTGGGCGTCGGCCTCGGCGGTCGCGGCGTCCTCGGGGTCGGCGCCGGCGATGACGGTCAGGACGGCGGCGGCGTCCTCCACCGTCGTGGCGATGGGGCCGGCGGTGTCCTGCGAATGGCTGATGGGCACGATGTGGGTGCGGCTGACCAGACCCACGGTCGGTTTGAACCCGACCACGCCGTTGGCAGAGGCCGGACAGGTGATCGAGCCGTTGGTCTCCGTCCCGATGGCGACCGGGACCAGACCCACGGCGACGGCGACGGCGCTGCCCGAGGACGAGCCGCAGGCGGTGCGGGTGCGGTCATAGGGGTTGGGCGTCAGGCCGCCGACCGCGCTCCAGCCGCTGATGGAGTTGGACGAGCGGATATTGGCCCACTCCGACAGATTGGCCTTGCCCATGATGAAATAGCCGCCGGCGCGCAGCCGGGCGACCAGGGGCGCGTCCCGGCCGGGCGCGTTGTTCGCCAGCGCCAGCGACCCCGCCGTGGTCGGCATGTCGCGGGTCTCGATATTGTCCTTGAGCAGGATCGGCAGGCCGTTCGGATGGCTGGCGGCGAAGTTGATGACGTCGGCCGCCGAGGCCCAGCGGATGACGGCGTGGGAGGTCGTGGTTTCCTTTTCGCAGGCGGCGCGCAGCGTCGCCGCTGTCGCCCCCGCATCCCCGGCGGTCAGATAGGCGCAATCGACGGCCGGATGGGCCGCGACGAAGCGGGAGATGCTGAAGTCGTCGGGGACGGCGGGGATGGTCGGAGGCGCGACCTGCTGGGCCATGGCGGCGGGCGCCGCGAGAAGCGCGAGAAGGCCGAGGCCGGCGGGAAGGTTCATCGGCATAGCCCCCGTGTGTCGTACGAAACCAGAGCGTGACAGTGACCGGGGTTCGGCCGGAAAGACAAGACCCTCACCCCGGCGCCGGGATGAGGGTCTGTGATCTCCTACTCCGTATGCGACCGCGATCCGATCGTGCGGTCGAAGAAGTCGAGGTAGGTGCGCCATTGCTGGAGCTGGCGCGGGTTGCCGCGCACGCCGTGACGCTGGCCCGGATAAACCATCAGTTCGAACGGAATGCTCTTCGCCTGAAGCGCGTCCATCAGTCGGGTGGTGTTCTCGAACACCACATTGTCGTCGGCCATGCCGTGCATCAGAAGCAGGCGTCCGGTCAGGTTGTCGAGGCGATTGAGGACGTCGGTGCCGGCATAGCCCTCGGCATTGGCCTGAGGCGTCGACATGAAGCGTTCGGTGTAGTGGGTGTCGTAAAGCGCCCAGTTGGTCGGCGGACCGCCCGCGGCGGCGGCGGCCAGACCCATCTTCGGCTCGGTGAGCATGTTCAGGCTCATGAAGCCGCCATAGCTCCAGCCCATGACCGCCATGCGCGAGGCATCGACGTAAGGCAGGGTTCTCAGATAGTTGGCGGCCAACACCTGATCTTCCGTCTCAACCGTGCCCATGTGCAGATACTGGGCCGAACGGAAGGCGGCGGAACGGTCGCCCTCGCCCCTGTTGTCGAGGCGGAAGACGATATAGCCGGCCTCGGTCAACAGTTGATTGGTCGTGGCCTGCCAGTCGCGCTTGACGCCGGCCCCGGTCGAGGGACCACCGTACACCTGCATGACGACCGGGTATTTCTTCGCCGGATCGAAGCCCGGCGGCGTCGTGATACGCCATACCAGGGTCTGGCCGTGGCTCTCCAGCGTGCCGAACTCCGGCGTGCGCAGGCGCGAGCGGTAGGGCCAGAACGGGTGGTGTTCGTCGAGCTTGTTCTCCTCGATCCAGCGCACGAAGGTCCCGTCGGCCTTGTAGAGGCCCGAGCGCGGCGGCGTGCCCGGATCGGAATAGTTGCCGACATAGGCGGTCGCGGTCTTGTTCATCGACACGCCCCACCAGCCGCCCGAGGTCGTGACCTGAACCGGGGTCGTGGTGCGGCGGAAGGAGGCGCGGAACATCTGCTGCTCGATCGGCAGTTCGGTCGCGTCGTGCATGGACGCGGTGAAGAAGACCTCGCCGGTCGTCTCATTGACCCCGTTCAGCCCCTTGACCGGATAGAGGCCGCGCGTGATCGCCCGGACCTTCTTGCCGTCCTTGTCATAGAGATAGAGGTGTCGCCAGCCGGTGCTTTCGTCCGACCAGATGAACCCGCCGTCCTTGAGCGCATGGAAGTCATCGGTCAGATCGACCCAGGTGATGCTGGTCTGGGTGACGATGACGCGGGCGGCGCCGGTGGCCGGATCGACGGCCAGCAGGTCCAGCGTCTTCTGGTCCCGCGACTGGCGCTGGACATAGAGGGTCTTGCCGTCGGCCGACCAGTCGACGCGGCCCAGATAGATGTCGGTGTTGGTCCCGAGATCGACCTTGATGCGCTTTCCGCTGGTCACGTCGTGGACATAGAGCTCGACCACCGCATTGGGGCGGCCGGCGCGCGGATAGCGCTGCTGCACCACGGTCGAGCCCGAGGCGTTGATATCGAGGCGCGGGACCACATCGACGCCGCTCTCGTCGGTGCGCTGCAGGGCGATGTAGTGTTCGTCCGGGCTCCACCAGTAGCCGGTGTCGCGGTCCATCTCCTCCTGGGCGATGAACTCGGCGGTGGCCCAGGTCATCAGGCCGTCGCCGTCCGTGGTGACCGGGGTCTCGGTGTTGGTCGCCAGATCCTGGATGACCAGGTCCTGATCGCGGACATAGGAGACATAGGTCCCCTTGGGGCTGACCTTGGCGTCGATCTCGTCGGCCGGGGTGTTGGTCAGGCGCTTGACCGAGTCGTCCGCGCGGTTGGCCAGGAAGATGTCGCCTTCCAGCGGGGCGAGGATGTAGCGACCCTGGCTGTCCCAGGAATATTCGACGACGCCGCGTTCGGAGATCCGCATCCGCTCGCGCCGCGCCTTCTCGGCCTCGGACAGTTCGCCGGCGTCGGGGACGAGCGCGCGGGCGTCGATCAGCTTGAACGGCTCGCCGGCGCCGGTCGGGGCGGCCCACAGGTCCTGAACCGAGACATCGTCCGGGCGCGACCGCAGGAAGGCGACCAGGGCGCCGTCGGGCGACAGGCTGACGCCCTTGGCCACGGGGCCGCTGAGGCCGGGATCGGAGAAGACGCGCTCGGGCGTCAGGATGGCCGGATCGGCTGCGGGAGGCGTCGCCGTCTGGGCGAAGGCGGAACCGGCGACGGCCATCAGCAGCGTCGAAGTCAGGAGAAGGGTGCGCATGGCGGCGGACGCTAGTGATGGAATCTATCCGCGTCACCGAGATTTTTTCGGCCCCGGAAACGCGCCGCGACGCCTGCGATCCTTTCGCACCGGCGAACGAGGGCCTAAACAGCAGGAACAATGACCGACGCCCTGCTTTCGACGACCGCCGCCACTCCGCCCAAGCCCAGCCCCTTCCACGGGGTGAAGGTGCTGTGGGTCAAGCACTGGACCGACCAGCTGTTCTCCTTCGCCATCGAACGGCCGGAGGACTTCCGCTTCCGCTCGGGCGAGTTCGTGATGATCGGCCTGCCGGGCGAAGACGGCGGGAAACCCGTCATGCGCGCCTATTCCATCGCCAGCCCGGCGTGGGCCGAGGAGATCGAGTTCTTCTCCATCAAGGTCGAGGACGGCCCCCTGACCTCGCGGCTGCAGAAGATCGTCGAGGGCGACACCGTCCTGATGGGCAAGAAGCCGACCGGGACCCTGGTGCTGGACGCCCTGACCGGCGGCGAGCGGCTGTGGCTGATCGGGACCGGCACGGGCCTGGCGCCCTGGCTGTCGGTCGCGCGCGATCCGGAGACATATTCCCGCTTCGGCCAGGTGGTGGTCTGCCACACGGTGCGGAATGTCGCCGACCTGGCCTATCGCGACTTCTTCAGCCACGGCATCCACGAGGACCCGCTGATCGGCGATGAGGCCAAGGCCCAGCTGACCTATTATCCCACGGTGACGCGCGAACGGTTCGAGACGCCCGGCCGGATCACCGACCGCATCAAGTCGGGCGACATCTTCGCCGATCTGGGTCTGCCGATCGGCTTCTCGCCCAACACCGACCGGATCATGCTGTGCGGCTCCATGCACATGATCAAGGAAACGGCCGAGCTGCTGGAGACCTATGGTCTGAAGGAAGGCTCCAACGCCGAGCCCGGCGACTATGTGCTGGAACGCGCCTTCGTCGGCTGATGCATGGATTGGGCGATATGCCCACCTTGGCGGGAGGCGCGGGAACGGCTAACCCCACGGCCATGCACCACCCTGCCCTTGTCGCCGTCGAAGCCCGGGTCGATCCCGCCGAATGCAAGTCCATGGTTGAGGTCCGTCAGGGCGTCGACGCCCTGGACCGCGCCCTGGTCGCCCTTTTGGCCGAGCGCCAGCGCTATATGGACGCCGCCGCCCGCATCAAGCCCGACCGCGACGCCGTCCACGACGACGCCCGCATCGAGGACGTGGTCGCCAAGGTCCTGGCCTCGGCCGAGCAGCAGCATCTGTCGCCGACCATCGCCGAGCCGGTCTGGCGTCTGCTGATCGACCGCTGCATCGCCTATGAGTTCTCGGTCTACGACCGCACGCGGTCCTAGGCCCGCAAGCTCCTGAGCATCAGCTCGTGCCGCCAGGCCGCGACGTCGGCCAGGGCGACGTCGAGCGCGCTCTTCACCCGGTCCAGCGCCGGGGCGGCCAGAGATTGCTCGGCCGCCTCAGCCGCCGCGCAGACTTCCGCCAGCTGACCGGCGCCGATGCCCGCGGCCGCGCCCCGGATGGTGTGGACGGCGTCGCGCCAGCCGTCGGTCTTCGGCTCCAGCATGGCCGACCACATGGCCGCCTGTTCGGCGAACAGGCCGAGGACCTCTTCGGAGATCGCATCGTCGCCGCCCGTCATCCGGTCCAGCACCGAGAAGTCGACCGCGCCGGAGAGGTCCCGTCGCGACATCAGGCCGCCTCGCCCGGGTTCTTCGCCAGCCGCGCGTTCCGCGACGACCAGACGAAGTAGATCAGCAAGCCGATCGCGTTCCAGATCAGGAAGCCGCCCTGTGTGATCGGCTTCAGGCTGAGGAAGAAGACCACGCAGCCGACCACGGTGATGGCGGCGACCACCGGCCACAGCGGAGCCTTGAACAGGCGCTTGCGGCCCGGATCGCGCAGCCGCAGCACCACCAGACAGACGCCGACGGCGCAGAAGGCGGCGAGGGTTCCAGCATTGGCCAGCGACGCCAGCTCGTCCAGCGGCAGTAGACCCGCGAGCACGGCCACGACGATGGCGGTGAAGACCGTCACCACGGCGGGCACGCCGCGCGTCGAGATCTTCGCCAGACGGGCCGGCAGCAGGCCGTCGCGGGCCATGCCGAGGAAGATGCGGCTCTGGCCAAACAGGAAGGCCAGCAGCACGGTCGGCAGGGCCACCACAGCCGAGGCGCCGATCCACTTGGCCGCCCCGCCCTGCCCCAGCTCGCGCAGGATCAGGGCCAGAGGCTCCGAGCTCGCGGCGAAGGCCGAGACCGGGCGGGCGCCGATCGCGACGGCGGCGACGATCATATAGAGGGCGGTGCAGATCAGCATGGAGCCGACGATGCCGATGGCCAGATCGCGCTCGGGCTTCTTCGTTTCCTCCGCCGCTGTCGAGATGGCGTCGAAGCCGTAGAAGGCGAAGAAGATGATGGCCGCGGCCGCCATCACCCCGGTCTTCACGAAGGGCGCGCCGAAGCCGTTCGGCATGAAGGGGTGGAAGTGCTCGGGGTTGAAAGCCGGGAGGGCGATGGCCACGAAGACGATCAGGGCGACGATCTTGATCACCACCAGCACGACGTTGAGGTTGGCGCTTTCACGCGTGCCCAGCAGCAGCAGGCCCGTGACTACGGCGATGATGAAGACCGCCGGCAGGTTGACGATCCCGCCCGCGTGCGGCCCCACCGTCAGGGCGTGCGGCAAGGCCAGACTGATCCCGCCGATGTCGAGGCCGTTCAGGAAGCCGACCGCATAGCCCGACCAGCCCACGGCCACGGCCGAGACCACCAGCGAATATTCGAGGATCAGGCTCCAGCCCACGACCCAGGCGATCAGTTCACCCAGGACGGCATAGGAATAGGTGTAGGCGCTGCCCGCGGCGGGCATCATGGTCGACAGCTCGGCATAGGCCAGGGCCGCGCAGGCGCAGACCAGACCGGCCAGACCGAAGGACACCAGCACCGCCGGCCCAGCCAGACCGGCGCCGACGCCGATCAGGGTCAGGATGCCGGTGCCGACGATGGCTCCGACGCCCAGAGCCAGCAGATGCGGCCAGCTCAGCGTCGCCTTCAGCCGCGGCCCGTGAGCGGCCTCGTCATGCGGCGTATGCATCGCATCGATCGACTTGCGCCGGTTCCAGAACGCCATCCAGCCCACTCCCCTGTTGTTTACAGCCCCGCCCCTCGGCGTGATTCCCGCGACCTTAGCGCGCGGTTCCGCGGTTTAGAAACCGAAGTCGCAATTACGGGCTTGCATCCTGCGAACACAGCCAGTATGTCCGCCCCTCCCCGCCGACGACCTTGTCGCCGAACGGGAGCCGAGACGATCGGTACGGGTGATTAGCTCAGTTGGTAGAGCAGCTGACTCTTAATCAGCGGGTCGTAGGTTCGAACCCTACATCACCCACCATCGTTCCCCATAAAAAACAACGACTTAAACCACTCCACTCGAGGCGTGGCCGTTTGATTCTTTCCCCTGGGGCACAACCGGGGCACAAAACCAGCAGGCGCATTTTCCGGCCCGATCCCGAGGCCTTCGACGCGCAGGCGAAACGTCGCGAAGCGCGCTGAAATGAGACTAGGGCTTTTGAGCACTGCTTTTCACCGCAGTGCAGCCAGCAGGGTGAAATGATCCTGTGGCGGTCCTGTTGTTTGGCGTGCGGGCGCTGGTCGGGGGAGCCTTCAGGCGTGTGGCGGCTTGTCCTGCAGTCGGGACAGCGGCCTATGGTTGGAGACATGGCGCCATCCCGTGCCGGACGTTGCCTCCCGGGCGACGCGGCGGCCGGTTCTCTTCGCGCATGCCGACGGATCAGGACCCAAGCCCCCTCGCCTGTTCCGCTCTCGGCATTAGGAAGTCCCTCAAGCTCTCGACGACGTCCTCCAGTTCCGCGGGCGCACCCGCCAGATCGGCGGAAAACGCAGCCCAGAGAGCCCTCTTGCCGGGGTCCTTCGAAAACTGGTCTGTCAAAGCCGTGGGCGGGTTGACCGGAATTTCCGTTTGTCGGCGATCGAAGGTCGCGCGGATCGCGGTCGCCAGCCGTTCATCCTCGAACGCGAAATGGGTCCGAAGCGCCCAGACGTCGTAAAAATCCTTGATACGGGTGTTCGCCTTGCCCAGTGAGACCATGGCCTGAAACTTTTCGGCGATGACCGTTTCGCGCGCGTATCCGCGCAAACGGGGAGACGGGAAACCCAGAAGGACGGGATAGTCGAAGGACTCCGGGGCCGGGGTCGTGGCATCGCCGAATCCGATATCGACGGTGACTGTCACCCGGGCATTTTCTATGGTCGCCACCGTCTTTAGTCGAACGCCGCCGTATTCCACATCGTCGCGAATGGTCTCGGCCGTGATCTTGTCCGGACGGAATATGACGCCGTCGTCCTCGACAGCCACAGCGAGAACCTCGGCGAAAAGGGCTTTCATCGCTTCCGGCGCCGGATCCCCATAGCCTAGGAAATCGATGTCGCGCGTCGGACGAAGCGGGTCGTCGAACCATGACGTCAGGAGCATGGCCCCCTTGAGAACGAAGCGGTCTGCGTGTTGCGAAGCGGCCATTCGGAACAGGAGACGCTCAAGTACGAACCGCGTCAGGACCTGGTCAAACGAAAGCCCCGTCGCCTTCGCATGGGACAACAGGCGCGACCGGACGGAAGCCGCCACGTTACGGCGACGATCACCCATTTGCGGTCAGGGCCTCAAGGTAGGGGTGAGCGATCGTGGTGACCCGCCCGTTTGCAAAGGCCTCGGACAGCGCCCCAGGTGTCGCCTTTCGCTGCGCCAGCGCTTGCTGGAGCCCCTCCAGCGCGATCGTGAGCCCTACGGTGTTGCGATGCCGGAAGCAGTCCGCGATTGTCTTCGCCACACCGAAAATCTTGACCGACACCCCCTCGATCATGTGGCGTTCGACCCCGTCCGTCAGCAGCCGTTCGTTAAAGCGCACGATCTTCACGCCCGATCCCGCACGAAGGGCGTGGTCACTCTGGCCGATGGCCACCCAGACTCGGGCGGGCATCTGGTCGGTTAGACCATGAAAGGCGAGCGCGGAGGTCAGGCAGATTACGCCTGTCGGAGCCTTCAGCGACGCCTCGGCCAGGTCATGATTGGCCGTCAGATCGGCATTGCTGGCCTGATAGAGACCTCGCCCGAGCTTGAGGACGGCCCCTTGGGCCTCCAGGCGGCTCAGGGTGGCCGGGTAGACGCCGGCCGCACGCAGCTCGGACAGACGTTTGATCGCGCCGTCGCGGAGCAGACTTCTTGCAAGCGCGCTGTTCATGTCCGGCCTAGGCATAACAGTTCGAAACCTCTGACATTAGATCGTAATATCCGAGTTTTTGTATCATACCCTTAAGGTTGCCGATACGTGCCCCCGGACCTCTGTCACGTCTGCATCCGGCTTCCGAAACTTGTACCCCGAAACGCTCTGCGCCCCGACCTGACTGAGCGGCCGGGCTGACAGCCACATCTACGCAGGGCTGTCTGGCTTCAGCTCAAACTCCGTCGAAACTTCCGACTGGCTCGTCGCGCGGTCCCGTCCGCGTCACCAATTGAGCCCGCCCGTCCTACATCGCCGCCAAAAGCGTCAAACCGACGCCGGCCGTTCGAAGCGCCGAAGCTGAGAAAGACCCAACTTTTCCGAGCGACGCCGGGACTAGGCGTCGAGCGTTTTCTCGCCAACGGCGTGCTCGGCACTGCTCGCCTCCCCCCGCCGGTAAGCGGTCCGCCAGGCGTCAGCCAGAATGAGGGCGACTTCCTCTTCCCCGACCCCGCGCAGACGGACCAAGGTCACGCCCCGTTCCCCACGAGGCGTGGGTTCGGCGTGAACGCCGCGGCCACGAGACAGGGCCCTTTTCTGGTCGTCCGGTGACAGCCGCGCGATCGCCCACTGTCCTGCGGGCCAGCCCAGGGTGACGAAAGTCCGCCCCGCGACCCGAAACTCGACGGTTTCCAGAATGGGACGAGCCTCGACACCCGGCAGGCGCATGGCCAGTTCCTTAAATCTCTCCGGCGTCATGCTTGTCCTCCCCAAAGCCCTCCCCTTAGGCGGTGAGTCGGCGAACGGCGAAAGGCGGATGGAGCCGGACGGTCGGACGCGGGGGCCCGGAGGCCCCGGATGGGGCGCTAGGTCTTCGGAATCGTTCTGGCGTCATCCTCGTCCTCCCGACGCCGCCTTGTCAGGCAATGATTCGGCGAACGGCGAAACATGGATGATGTGAGGCCTTGCGATCGATTTGGCCGGCCTCAGGCCGCCCGCCTGTGCGCTGCGCTACCGCCGCTTGGGACTCCCCCCCGGGAACCGACGTTCCGAGAAGCGTCTGATCTTCACTCGCGCGCGACCTTCCCACCCCTTCTGGGCAAACCCGCGGGGAGAATGGCTCCGCCCAAGGGGGCCGGGCCGACGCCCGTACGAGAAATCCGGCAGATCCAGATCGCCGCCTTCGACCGCCGTGATTGGAACGTCTCTAAAAGACACAGAGAAGCCAACGCGATCTGCGCCATCACCTGCGATGCCGGCCATAAAGGCGTCCACGTCACGCCGGAGTGCGTGAGCCATGAGGAACCGGTGCAGTCCGCTATTCCCGCCTTCATGCCGAAGAGGCCGCCGTCGCTGAAAGCCGGCCAAATTCTCGTTCCATCAGCCGTCCAGGAGTCCTTTACGAGCCGGCGGGCCCTTAGCATCACGCATCGGATTTGCGTTGCACGCCCGATGCCCCTCTGTCATGCCGGTCGGGCGGCTCTTATCGCAGCAGGAGGCGACGCCCCGTGGTAGATTTGCGTCGGAAGGCGTTGCTTCGGGCATGAAACGTCCGACCCTGAGGCGATGGTTGATGGTGCTGGCGCTTGGGCTGACCGTGCCCACGGCCCTCGTCGCGGCGGTCCTGATCGGCTGGAATGTGCTGGAAGCGCGACGGAGCGCTGAAGCCGCGCTTCTGGCCGACGCCCGCGCTATGGCCGCAGCGATCGATCAGGATTTATCCCGGGAAGTCGCGCTTGCGCAGGCCATCGCGTCTTCCGACGCCTTGGGTCGGCGGGACTGGGCTGGCGTGGAGGCGCGCATCCAGCGTCTGGATCTCGGGTCCACGGCCTGGTTCGCCGTAAGCGATGTGGCGAGCGAACGGCTTCTTCAGCGGTCTGGGCCCGGATCTCCCGACGCGCACGGACGCGCACCGGACGGACCGCGGCGCGCGACCATCCTTAGCGTCCTAGCGCGCGGAAAGCCGGGCGTCTCGGACCTGTTCGTGAGCCCCTCGGCCGGTCGCGCCGTGGTCGCCGTTGACGTGCCCGCTACGGGCGCTCCCCGTCAGATCGTCTCCCTCCTGATCGATCCAGACAGGCTGCGCGACATCATGGTCGCCCAACCACTCCCGCGGCGGGGTTTCGCCACGCTTGTCGGCAGTGATCACCGGGTCATCACACGCACCCGGGAGGCGCGGCGGTTTCAGGGGGCCCACGCGACAGCGTCCATGATTGAGGCGATGGCTAAGCAAAAGGCGGGCCTAGCCTCCAGCCGATCCCTCGAAGGCGTCCCGACGGTAGTCGCTTATGCGCCGTCTTCGCTCTCGGGTTGGACGGTGATGATTGTGACGCCGCGCACCGAGGTTGAGGGCCCGATTTGGCGAATGGCCGCTATCGTGCTCACCGTATTTCTGCTCATCCTTCTCGTCAGCCTCACTCTTTCGCGTTACGCCGCGCGCCGGATTGCGGACGAGATCGGCGGTCTGGAACAGGACGCCCTGACCGTCTCGACTGGAGGAGCGGTCGCGCGCCGTTCGGCGAGCATCGCCAACATCGACCGGGTCCAGTCCGCCCTGAGCCAGGCCTCGCTCGAACTTGGCGTGCGCGCAGAGCGCCAAGCCCTCCTGATCAACGAGCTTAATCACAGGGTCAAGAACACGCTTGCAACTGTTCAGGCCTTGGCCGTTCAGACTTTCCGAGGCGGAGACCGCGTTCGCGCCCGCGTTTTCGAACAGCGCCTGGTCGCGCTGGGCGCGGCTCACGATCTGCTGACCCGCACCGTTTGGAGCGCCGTAGACATCCGGGAAGTTGTCGGCCAATGCGGTGAACAGCTCGACGGCCGCATCCTCTCAAACGGTCCGGAGATCTCTTTGCCCCCCGAGGCCGCGCTCGCCCTTTGCATGATCCTGCATGAGCTCCAGACCAACAGCCTCAAATACGGCGCGCTCTCGCGGCCCGCGGGACGGGTTCGGGTGACGTGGGATGCGGTCGACGGCGCGGTCGTCTTCCGCTGGGACGAAACGGGCGGCCCTTCTGTCGCAGCGCCGGCGCGGACCGGCTTCGGCACACGGCTGATCGACCGACTGGTCAAGACGGAGCTCGACGGAGAATTGCACCGCGCGTTCGAGCCGCAGGGCCTTGTGATCACAGGCGTGTTCCGCCCGGCGAAGACAGGGCGGTGGGCGACGCCCGATTTTGCCCCCGTCCCGCCGTTGGCCTGACGCGGGTGCACGCCGCCGCCGGCCTTATCCAGGCTGGCGCGCCGCCAGAGATAGGAGGTCCGCATAGGCGGAGAGCCCCGACCGCCGGATTGAATGGGGCGCCTCCGATCGCCGCCCAACGGGCGGAGCTGGCGGGCGTGGTCCCGCGGGCCCCTGTCTTTCCGTCGACGCCCGGCCCGTATTGCAAGGCACGCGTATCCTGAACCCGTTCAGGCGGGGTCGAGCGTGAGCCCCTCTCCCTCGGTCGGCCGCGACGTCCTGACGGCAGCAGCGTTGTGGGCCGGGGGGCGCCCGAGGCGGCGGCAGCAGGCCGATCGTGAGACCCGCCGGCCCAGACCCGGGCTCCGGTGGGCCGAGAGGTTCACATTGGACCCGAGACCTTCACCGGAACAGGTCATTCCTCACCGCAGGACGGGTCAGCATCTGCGCGATCGTGTCGGCGAAGGTTGAGAGGGGCAGCGGCTTGGACAGGGCCTGATCCGCCCCAAAGATCATCGCGGATTTCAACAGGGTGTCGACGCCCATGCTTCCGCCGCTGGAGATCGCGAGAATACGAACGCCGGACGCCCGGCGTCTCAGATCCATGATGGTCTCCAGCCCATCCTTGTTCGGCATGAGCATGTCGAGGATGACGAGATCCACGGACTCGGCTTCAATCAGGCGAAGCGCTTCGTCTCCATCTTCCGCCTCCAGCACACGGTATCCCTCACAGGTGAGAAGCTCCGCTCCGATGGCGCGCAACGTCGGATCGTCGTCTGTGATCAGGATCGTCGCCTTGGGCAAACTGAGGTTGGTTGGGGTCATGCGGCTTCCTCGGCGATCCCGGGCAGGGCGTCCAATGTGAGAGGGCGATAGAAGTGATAGCCCTGCAGATAGTGAGCGCCGGCCACGCGCAGGAACTCGGCCTGGTCGGCCGTCTCGACCCCTTCGCAGACAACCTTCATGCCCAACGCCCGCCCCACCCCGATCACAGCGTGGATGATGGCGGCCGAAGCCGTGTCGTGAGTGCAGCGCTCAACGAAACTCCGGTCGACCTTGAGCGTGGTGAACTTCAGCTCTCTCAGCGCATGCAGACTGGTGAACCCGGCGCCGAAGTCGTCGAGGGCCACGCCAAAACCCCTGCCCCGCAAATCGTCCACGGTTCGGCTCGCGGCCGAGACGTTCAGCATCGCCGTCTCGGTGACCTCGATCTCGAGCCGCTGCGGCGGAAATCCTTGGGACGCCGCCGCGGTGGCGACCCTGTCCGCGAAGCCCGCGGCCTGGAATTCCGCAGCGGAGGCGTTGATCGACACCGTGATGTCCGGGCGATTCCGCAGATCCCGCATGGCCTGGGCCAGGACGAAATCCGTCAGCCGGGCAATCCCGCCTTCGGCTTCGAGGCGAGGGATGAAATCGTCTGGACTGAGGCGGCCATGCTGAGGATGGGTCCACCGGATCAGAGCCTCGACCTTGCCCGACAGCCGGCCGCGCCGATCGACAAGAGGCTGGTAGACCAGATGCAGTTCTTCCCGCTCAATCGCCGCCGCCAGTTCCTCGTCGGCGCTCAGGACAGGGGCCGGCGCGGAGCTCATGCCCTCGAACTCGGCGAGGGTGAACGCCACGAGAGCCTGTATCTCATCCACATTGATCGCCGAAACGGCGTCGCCGGACCGCGCGGCGGTCTCGATCTTTGAAGTCTCGCGCGCCACCGCGGCGGCGCCGAGGCTCAAGCTCATGGATTTCAGCGCATGGGCCGCCCGCGCCAGACCGTCCCGATCCTCGCTCCGCGCGTGCTCCAGGATCTCCGCCAGGCGCAGAGGCGCGTTGGCGACATACAGACCATGGACGCGCTGCACGAAGTCAACGCGCCCGTTGCGGCTCATGGCCAGCAGTTCCCCCCGAACGCCGGGATCGAAAAGGTCGGGGCGCACCTCAACCGGATTCGTCTGCCCGCCCGGCGTGGGCGCGGGGGCCGTCAGAGGATCGGGGTCGGCCTTGATGCGGGCGCGATCAGGGCAGAAGCGTCCGAGCGCGCGAACCAGATCCTCAAGCGTGAAAGGCTTGTGGATGACGCCGTCCATGCCGCACGCCTTCCAGGCATCGGCGCCGGCCCCCACCACATGGGCCGTGAGCGCGACGATCACCGCCCGGGGTCGGTACGTCTGCGCCTCCTCGGCGCGGATGAGACGGGTGGCCTCAAAGCCGTCGAGCACGGGCATGGAACCGTCCATGAGGACAAGGTCGAAGGTCTGGCTTCGCAGCCGCTCGACGGCCTGACGACCGTCTTCGGCGGTGAAGGTCTCAATCTCCAGGCGCGACAGGGCTTCGACGGCGACCTCCCGGTTCACCTCGGAGTCGTCGACGACCAGAACGCGCAGGCCGGGGAAGGTTGTTCCAGGGCGCGGCCGCTCCGACCTATGCGCGAGGCGCGGACGCGCGCCATCGCGCATCTGGGCGACAACCTCACGCAGATCCGCGCGACGGATCGGCTTGACGAGAACGCAAGCGTCCGGCGCGCGGCGCAGGACGGCGTCGGCGGCGTCATCGTTGTCACACACCGCCATCCCGAATTCGGGAACCGGCGCGCCGGAGCCGATGATCGCGGCCCCGTCCTGAGCCTCGGTCGCGCCGACGCCCCACGCCTCAAGGTAACGCAGCACAGCGACCTGCGTCTGCGCCGACAGATCACTGACGCCGATAGTCCCTCCCGGCTCCACGGCCGGGATCGAAATGGCGGGACCTGCCGCCTCGAACGGGACGGAAAAGGCGAATGTCGATCCTTCGCCAAGGGCGCTCGACAAGGCCCACACGCCATCCATGGATCGGACGAGCCGATCACAGATGGCCAGGCCCAGGCCCGTACCGCCGTGGGTCCGGGTCGTGCTCTGATCGGCCTGTGTGAAGGCTTCAAACAAGGTGGGCAATGTGTCGGCCGCGATCCCGGGGCCCGTATCCTGGACGGCGATACGCACCCGCTGGTCGTTCTCCGGGTCACGGTCGATAGTGATGAGCACCCCACCGGCGTCGGTGAATTTGATGGCGTTGTTGACGAGGTTTCCGATCACCTGACGCAGGCGGGTTGGATCAGCCAGGACGGATGGCAGACCCGGATCGACAAACACGGCCAGGTCGAGCCCCTTGCCGGCGGCCTTTTCGAAGAACAGGCTCGCCACATCCTCGGCCGCCTCCGCCAGATCGACCTCGACCCTCTCCAGATCCATCTTGCCCGCCTCGACCTTGGAGAAGTCGAGGATGTCATTGATGATGCTGAGCAGCGACTTGCCGGACTTGGAAATCACGTCTGCATAGCGCTGCTGGCGTTGAGGCAGATCCGAGGTCGCCAGCATATCGCTGAGCGCGAGGATGCCGTTCAGCGGGGTGCGGATTTCATGGCTCATCACAGCCAGGAAATCCGATTTGGCCGCATTGGCCTGCTCCGCCGCGTCCCGGGCCACGACCAGCTCCTGCGTGCGCTCGGCGACCTCGCTTTCGAGGCCTTCGACCTGGGCGGCGATGCGAACGTCGCGTTCGCGAATGCCCGCCAGCAGGGTATCGACCCCGGCGACCAGGTCAGCGACCTCGCCGTCCGCCTGAATGTTCACGGACGTGGAAAAGTCACGGGTCTCGTCCACCCGCCGGACGAGACCGGCCAGGGCGACAATGGGTGCGGTGATCTTGCGGGCCATGCGCTGGGCGACGATGAGGCCTGCGACGACCGCCACAAGCGCCCCGGCCAGGGTCGTCCAGATGGTTGAGAGGACGCGGCCCCGGAGTTCGGGCGTCTGGCTGAAAACGGTGATAGCGCCCACGGTCACGCCTTCGCTCATGACCGGCGCGGTAACCTGAATGGATCCTGTGCTCAGCACCGACCAGATCGACAATCGGCCGTCACCGCCGTCGACGGTCGCATCGGAGACGAGCCGGGCGCCGCCGCCGGTCTCCGCGAGCAGACCGACCCGGTTGGACCGCAGTCGCGCATAGGTGATGCCGGGCATTTGCGACACCGACCGGATGGCCCTGAAACTCTCGCTTCGATCACCCGAGGCCACGGCCTCGGAGGCCAGAGAGCCGATGACCCGCGCTGTCTGTGTCAGACGATTGGTCTCCAGCGTCGCCTGTCGCCGAAGGTCGATCCAGGTTGAAACGGTGGCCGTCACCAGAAATGACGCCAGTAGAGACGCCAGCACCAGGCCGGTCAGCTTTCGCGCGATACCGCCTCGAGCTCTAAGTCGGCCTGCGTACACTCAAGCACTCCCAAGTCACTGTAGTGCTTTGGTTATACGTGATGTTAATGACCCGACCCTTAAGGTTCGCATCTAGTCGGGGGACTGGAGAGGCGTTTTTGCCTCGGGGTATTCTGATGAGTGGCTTTTTCTACGTCCTCGATGACGAAGCGCGACTTCTGTTCGTCGATGACGATCCGATCCTGCGCGAGTTCGCTCAGGTGAACCTGGCTTCCGCCGCAGCCGATGTCGATGTCGCGGCCGATGGGGTCGAAGCGCTCGAGGCTCTGTCCCGACACCGCTACGATCTGCTGCTCGTTGATCTCGACATGCCGCGGATGGACGGCTTCCAGCTTCTCGCCCATCTGCGCGCCGATCCGGCCACGGCCCATCTCCCCATCGTCGTAGAGACAGGCCGCGAGGACGTGGAGGCGATCGACCGCGCGTTCAGGGCCGGCGCCACGTCCTTCGTGACCAAGCCCCTGAACTGGCGCCTCCTGTCCTACCAGCTGCGCTTCACCCTGCGGGCCGCACGCGCCGAGGCTGCGCTACGTCTGGCCGTCCCACGGTGAGGCGAGGTCTTGCGCGAGGCGCCCTGACCTGGCTCCAGCAGCGGCTTGGGGCCTTCCGCACCGACGAACGGGGCAATATCGCGCTCATTTTCGCCCTGTGCGGGCCAGCGGTGATCCTGCTCTCGGTCGGCGCCATCGATCTCGCCCATGTCCAGTCCAGCCGGCTCAAACTGCAGGACGTCGCCGACACCGCCGCCTTGGCCGGAGCCAACGAACTCGGCCTCGCCATCAACGAAAAGGCCGCGATCGAGCGCGCCGAAGCCTTTGTGCGCGGACACGTGGCGGAATGGGATGGCGCGCCGGAGATCCAGACGGATGTAACGGTCTTCTCGCGCGATGGGCAAAGAGTCATCCAGGTCGTGCTCAAGGGCCACAACCCCTCCTTCTTCGCCAATTTGCTGCCTCCGGGCGGCTGGAACTATGAAGCCCAGGCGCGCGCCGTCGCCGTGGGCCTGACGCCCCTGTGCGTCCTGGTGAGCGGAGACGCCGGATCCAAGCTGCTCAACATCAAGGACAGCGGACGCATCTCCGCTCCGAAGTGCCTCGTCCATTCCAACCGCGACATTCTCGTGGAGGGCGGGAGCCTGGAAGCCTACCAGGTCCAGGCCGTCACCTCCGCGCGCGGGATCATCTCGCCGGATCCAGGCACGGGCGCCCGACCCATCGATGACCCGTTCAAGACACTGAGCCTCAAGGAACAGTCTCCCTGTCCGTTGGTGGACATTGCGGTCCCCGACGTCCTGACAGGAACCTTCCATCTGGCGCCCGGCGTACATTGCGGCCAGTTCAAAATGGCGGGAGACTCCGTGCTCGTGCTCGACCCCGGGGAGCACTGGTTCCTCGAGGGCAAGCTCGAGATGAAGGGAAACTCCCGTCTCGAAGGCAATGACGTCGTCCTCTTCTTTGACAAGAAATCGAAGTTCGACTTCAAGGACCACTCCACGGTCAATCTCGATGGCCGCAAGCGCGGCGCCTGGGCAGGCATGGTCATGGTCGCCGCACGCGGGAACACCCAGGATTTCGGGATTTCGAGCGATCACGTCGAGAGCTTGCTGGGCGTCATCTATGTCCCGGACGCGCAGTTGATCGTCGAGGGCGGCAAGGCGGACATTGCGCGCGACAGCGCCTGGACGGTTATCGTGGCCAGATCGCTCCAGCTCAAGGGTGCGCCGTCCCTGATCATCAACGCCAACTATGCGTCCACCGACGTCCCGGTCCCCACCGGCGTCGGCCCCCGCGACGGCGGTTCACAACTCGTCCAATAGGATTAAGGAGAAGCGGCATGGCGCTGGAAGCCGAGAGAGTCCTGGAGAACGCCGAGCGGTCTCCGAATGACCGACGCGCCCGGTCCGAGCGGCGCGGCAAGGACCGCCGGGTGGGCGGCCGCATCAACAAGGCGGCGCCGCGCCGTTCGATGATGAAGGCCTGGGGCGCCTGGGCGACCGGAATGTCCTTTGCGATCTTCGCCATCGTGTTCCTGGCGACGATCCTCGTGTCGACCCAGATCCCGTGGATGGCCCTGGCCGTGAGCGCGGCTGCGGTCGTGACTTCGCTGTTCGCGCTGATGCTCGGAAGCCTCGAGCAGCGTCTTATCGAAATCCGTCTTGAACTCATGATGGCCAATGGCGGCATGCGACAAGCCGACCGGCGCAGCGGCGATCGCAGGTCCAGCCCTCCGCCCGCCGGACCAACATCAGCGCAACTCCGAAAGCCGTGATGGTCTGGAACGCCCTGCAAAGGGGACTGAAGCGCAGCCGTTCCCCCTGCGCTCGCCCTTCCAAACATCGCCCGCCAGACCGGCACGGACGATAGGCCACAAACGGCCTCTTACCTTCGAAAACTCCTCCATAAAGGGCCATTAGTGGCCCGTGATTAAGACTGCTTCAGAGCTGCTGTCCGATCCTGGCGCTTCGATCCACGCGCACCGCCTCGTCCAGAGATTGAGCTAGGAACAGGCGGCGAGCCGCGCCGGTCTGGGCCTGCGTACCTGGCGACGGCTCGAACGCGATGATGGTGCCCCGACAGAGACCCTCGTCCATGTGCCGCCGTCCTGCGATGCGAGCAAGGCCTCGACAGCCTGTTTCCCCTGCCCGTCGCGTTGAGCCTCGATGAGCTGCTGAAACAGCAGGCGAGTAACGCACCGTCTCGCCGCCAACGCGCGCCAAGGGCGCCACGGCCATGAGGCTGCCGCGGAACGCCGCTTTCGGCCGCCTGGCCGTCCCATCGCCGGCGGTGCGGCTTTGCAAGGCTTCGACACCGCAGCCTACGAGCGTCTAGAAGCCGAAGTCGATCTGATCCGGATGCACGCCGCGTCGCGTCCGTGCCCCTTTCCGGGTGGCTTTCGGAGGCGTGAGGGGCAGATCGGCCTGTACAGCCTTCGTCTGCGAAGGTGCGGGGGACGGGGCCGCAAGTTCGCGGGGCGGACGCGAGCGCGGCGACCGCGCGGTCTCGATCAACCTGGGCGCTCGCGGCGGCCGGAGCGGCCTCGGCGTCGGCAGCCGGGCCTGGCTGCGCAGGTTTTTCCAGGCGGTCAGTTCGCTCTCCCACCATCCCACCCGATTGGGCGAGACCGCGACCCGCTGGGGAAAGTCCCCGACGCGTTCCATCCGCCAGGCCGTGGTGCGGCTGATGCCGGCGATCTCCTGTACGCGCTCCCAGGGCAGTAGCCGATCATCGGCGCCGCCGGCCTCCACAGGCTCTCCGTTGACGGCGAAGGTCACGAGCCCGCTCCACGACGACGATGCGCCGGATCAGCCACGACGGCGCCCCTGGGCGGCCGAGGGCGCGCCGCTTCGTACCTCGGTGATCTGGCTTTCGGCCCAGAGCCGCAGCAGCTGTTGCGGATAATAGGGTCTCGACCGGATGTGGCGGCACGGCGGACCGCTCGATCCCGTCGACCACAGACGCGCCAGGGTGGCCGGCTTCAGACGTACCCCGAGCTCGAACAGGAAGGCCGAGGCCTCCTTGCGCGTCAGCAGCCGATCGTCGCCAGAAGCCAGGTCCGCCCGGACAGTGTCCTCCGGCCCGATCACGGCGTCGTCTCCCGGGGGCGGCACTGAGCCGAACGCGTCACGCCCCGCCCGGCGCTCAGGGCCAGATAGCAGTCGATCACCGTCGCGACATAGGCCTGGGTCTCGGCGATGTCCGGAACGCGGCCGAGCCGGGCGACCCGGTTCGGCCCGGCGTTGTAGGCGGCCAGAGCCAGCCGGAGATCTCCAAACCTGAGGATCTGTCGCGCCAGATAATCGGCGCCGCCTCGAATGTTTTCAACGGGATCGAAGCGGTTCGTCACCTGTAGCTCGAGGGCCGTTCCCGGCATCAGCTGGGTCAGGCCGCAGGCTCCGGCGGGGGAGCAGACCTCCGGGCGGTAGGCGCTTTCCGTCAGGACGAGGGCGTGAAGGAGCTTCGCGTCCAGCCCGTGAGCCTGCGCCGCTTCATCAATCACCGCCTGAAACGGCTGGCTGAGCGGCGCCAGCCGCGCGATCTCCGAAGGAGCCGAAGCGTCCTCCTCCCCTGTCCCGGCGGCGACGGCCTCCACGAACAGCCCCCCGCCCGCGCCGCGCCAGTCCACCCCCGAGGCTGACTGACGGGCCACGACGGGCGTCGCCGCGAGAAGCACGCCCAGCCCGATCGCAACCCTCACCATGTCGCTACGCCCCGATAGACGCCGACGATGTCTCGGCGATCGACCGGCCCGAAATAGCGGCTGTCGAAGCTGGTCGGGGTGTCACCGAGCAGGAAGAGTTCGTTCGGTCCCAGCCGCCGGCATCCGCCCCAGCCCGGCAGGCGCCGGCCGTACCGGTCTCTCTCCAGCACGGCGGCGGTCCGGCCATGGGCGACCACGACCGCCCCCTGACGGCAGACGCTTTGGCCCGGCGAGGCGGCGACCCGTTTGATCAGCAGGACCTCTGCGGGCATGCCGAGCGCGCCGAGATAAGCGCGGGCGGCCGGCGGCTGGGGGACGGCGACCACAGCGCCGCGAACCGGCGCTGCGCCCGGCGCGCGGGCGTAGAGGCCGCGGGGCAGACTCGGGCTCTCATTGACGAGGGCCCAAGGCTCCTCTGCCAGGGCTTCGCCGGCGCGGGTCACCGCCGCGGCCAGAGCCAGGGCAGTCAGGGCGACGCCGAGCACGGCCCAGCGGTTTCCGGTGTCGAGGGGGGTCCAGGTCATGGCTGATAGGGCTCCAGGATCAGGTCGCGGGTGATCATCACGCGCACGGGCGCGCCGGCGCGCAGGCGAATGGACGGCCGGACCTCGAGCTCGCGGTCGACCAGTCGGCCGCCGACCCGGGCCCCTTCGATGGCGGCCGCGTCCCCGGCGTCGCCCAGGAGGCCGCCGCCGCCTTCCCCATCGCGTGCGACCTGGCCGAGCGTGGTGATGGCCCCCGCGAACAGGGTTCCGACCAGTAAGGGGAAGAGGCGCCGGTCGACCTGACCGCGCACGCCGACGGCGCCCTGGGCATCGACCCCGGCCTCGTCGGCGAGGATCAGGCTCTTGCCGTTGGGCAGGATGAGCCGCTCCCAGGTCAGGAAGGCGCGCCGGTCGCCATAGGCGCTCTCGCCCTGGGCGGTTCCGATCAGTCGGGCGCCCTGGGGAATGAGCAGATGGCGACCGCTGACCGTATCGTAGATGTTCTGGGTGACGGCTGCGATCACCGGACCAGACCGGGCCGTGTCCACGGCCGTCAGCAACGCCGCCGGCACCAGGGCGCCGGCCTTCAGCTCGAAGGGCGAAAGCGGCGCGACCAGGCTGTGGCCATTATAGGTGTCGCCGTAGTCCGCCCCTCGCCCCTGCCGCTGCGGGGCCGTTGACGCCGTGGCCGGTACAGTCGTCTGCCCGGCCGGCACAGCCTGCTCCCGCGTCGAGGCGCTCACGGTCTCTGCGAAGAAAAGGCCGGACCGGATCGCCTGCTCCCTGGGGCCCGGCCCCGCGGATCGGGACGCCGGGGGGCGAGAGGCTGCGGCCGGACGGTCCGCCGGGGCCGGCGGCCTTGCTTGCGCATCGCCGGCCTTCTCCCCGCCGTCGGCCGCAGCCGACGGATCCGGGGACGCCGCCCGGGGCGGCGGAAGCCGGTCGTAGCTCGCCGGCTGGTCGGTCACCGCCTCCGTCGGCCGCACGGCGCCCCGGGTCTGAGCCTCCCGGCCTTCAGCCTGGCGCTCACGCGCCCCCGCGCGCAGTTCGGGCTGGACGACGAAGGCCCAGGCCAAAGACCCCGAGACCAGGACCACGCCGCCGATCACCATGGCCTGGACGACGGATTTGCGCAGGCGCACCGCACGGGGACGATCGGCGCGAGCCTTCAATCCCGGGGGCGGCTGTTTGGGAGGCGTCGGCTGGCCGACGCTCTGCACCTCGGCGGCCGAAGGCGGTGTTTCGGACAAGGGATGATCGTTCATGAGCGGTCTCCGGAAAGGCGACGAATGCGCACGACCTGGGCCCGGCGGTCTCCGAGCCGCAGCTCGGCCCGCTCGAACACCCGATCGACGATGAAGAGCCCGCCGACCTGACGGTAGTTGACCATCTGGCGTTCGCCGTCGGGGGCGAGAATGAAGAGGACCGGCGCCTCATCGACCTGAAGGTCCGGGTCGAAGGTGATGAAGGTCCGCAGGCCGTCATTGAAGACGGCGGTCGGGGTCCAGCGCGGCCTGCGCCCCTGGGGCTCGATCCGGTAGCGACCGTCGGGCTCGCCGGCAGGCAGGGCGACCGGATCCGGTATGCGCGCCGGGACCGCATCGAAAACCTCAGGCGCCGGGGCCCCGGCGATCGCGCCAGCGTCCCAGGCGACCGCGGCGTTGAAACCGTCGGCGGAGCCGCTTCTGAGTTCGATGAGATAGACCCGGCGATCGGTTGTCAGGACCAGATTGGTCTCCAGCCCGCGCTCGAGCGGCTTGAGCAGGACATGGACGGTCCGGCCGGCGCCGGCGCCCGAGGCCGTCTCTCCGATCTGCCAGCGCACGGTGTCGCCGGCCGCCTTGGCCACCAGGGTCTCGCCCGGCGCCAGGCTGAGGGTGGTGACCCGCAAGGGCGCGGTCCAGACCTCATAGACCCGGCCCGGCGCCCAGGCGAAGACCTGAACGCCGCCGACGAAGGCGTCCTCGAGCGAAGGCGTGCGCGCCGCGGCGTTGGCCGCCACGATCGCCGCCCGTCCCGTCCTGACGCTTGCGGACGCAGCGGGCCGCCAGGGCCGCGCGTGGTCCGCGACCGGCTCCGGCCGTTCGCCGGGCGCGGTCGCGTCCGCCGGTTCCGTCAGGGTCACCCGGTCGGTCACAAGCCCAGCCGCCGGGGCCGTCACAGGCTCAGCCTCCGGGCCAGTCCCCACCACAGAGGACGGCGCGGACGTTTCCGCCGGTTCCGTCCCAGACTCCGCGCGAGGCGCTGCGCCCGGAGGCGGCCCGGCGTTCGCCGCCACCCGGTCGGACAGGGCCGCCGCCGCAAGCGGGGGTCGAAACACGGCGCAGCCGGACAGGAGCAATGTCGCCGTGGCGGCGATCAGGAGGCGTCGGGGGTCCATGAAACATCCTCGATCTTCAGTCCAAGGGGGTTCTTCATCAGCTCGGCCTCGGTCCGGGGCGGCTGGGTCGTGGTCGTGATCAGGGCGCGCCAGCGCTCGACCCCGGCCTGTTGGCCGTTGATGAAGCGGGTCTCGCGCCACTGCAGGTCGTAGGTGCGCTCGGTGCGGCGCACGACGTTGAGAACCTCGACGTTGACGGCCTCGCGCCCAACCTCGGCGAAGGGGTCGTGGGTCTGGGCCCAGCCGTTGAGGAACCCAGCCGCCCGGGGGGTCATCAGATCATAGGCCCTGAGCCAGTTCTGGCGGATGACGATGGGATCGATCGATTTGGAGCGGACGTCGCGGATCCAGCCTGCAAGAGCATGGCCTGTCTGGGCTTCGGTGGGTTCATAGCGGCCGCCGATGGCGGTGATCCTCTGGGTCTCTCCCCAGTCGGAGACCTCGACCACGAAGGGTTTGACGACGGCTCGATCGGCCTGAACCCACCAGCCGGCGCCGAGGAAGGCCGCAAGAGCCAGATTGGCCAGGGCGATGCGCCGCCAGTTGCGGGCATGCGCCAGGCTGAGGCCCATCCGGTCGTCCCAGACCTGACCGGCCCGCTGATAGGGGGTTTGGTCGGGAGCGGAGGCCAAAGGCCGTTTGGCTCGAAAGAAGGGATGCATCTCAGCGCTCCTCAGTCTTCAGATTGGGCGACAGCACGCCGCTGTTTTCTCCGGCGGGCAGGAGGCCGCGCCCGGTGTTGGCGAGAAAGAAGGCCTGCAGCGCCTGGGAGCGTGTGATCGGTCGCCCGGACGGGGTCGGTGCGCTCGCGGCGCGACCGGCCGTCCGGTGGAAGTCGCTTCGGGCCTGAGCGCTTTCGCGCGCCAGGGTCTCCGCGGCGCGAGGTCCAGGCCCGCCGGCGTACGACCCGTGCAAGTGACTAGGCGCAAGTGCGTCTGCAGGGTCCGCCGGCGCCGGAGAAGAGGAACCGTCCCTGTCTGGCGCAGGTCCGCCGTCCGCCATGAGGGCCGCGGCTTCCTGCGACCGGCGGATCGGACCGAAGGCGCTTGCGCCCTCCTCACCCAAACCCGTCGCGGCGGGCGGGGTCGGCTCTGGTGAAGGGCGCGCCGGCGCGGCGCCCGGCGAGGGCGTGGCCGCCCCTCCCGAACCGCCTGGCCGGCCTGAAGGGGGTGACGGTGGAAACCCCACGCCGCCCGAGCCGCCCGAGCCCCTCGAGGGCGTCGGGGACCGGCCGCCGCCAGCGCCCGAGGCGGCACGCGCCGGTCCGGCCAGCCGCGCGGCCGTTCCGCTCGCCGC
>NZ_JBXAQH010000003.1:0-270039 GCF_058807035.1 Brevundimonas sp. GW821-FHT12E07
GCCGCCGCCGGCGCCGCCCCTGTCGGCGCCACGACTGGCGCCCCCGCAACCGCTCCTGCCGCGGCGCCCGCCGCGCCGGCCGCCCAGTAATCGCGAGCCCGATAGAGATCATGGCCACCGACATCACTGCTGACGATCACGCGCACGGGCACGACGCCGCCCACGACGCTCACGACCACAAGCCGGGCTTCTTCACCCGCTGGTTCCTGTCCACCAACCACAAGGACATCGGCACCCTGTACCTGCTGTTCGCCATCATGGCGGGCATCGTGGGCGGCGCCCTGTCGGGTCTGATCCGCTGGGAACTGGCCGAGCCGGGCATCCAGATCTTCCGTGAAGGCTCGTCGATCAACCTGCTGGGCCTCGTCGACCAGTCCAAGCACGGCTACAACGCCGTGGTCACCGCCCACGCCCTGATCATGATCTTCTTCATGGTCATGCCGGCGATGATCGGCGGCTTCGGCAACTGGTTCGTGCCGATCATGATCGGGGCGCCGGACATGGCCTTCCCGCGCATGAACAACGTCTCGTTCTGGCTGCTGGTCGCGGCCTGGGTGCTGCTGATCATCTCCATGTTCTCGGACGGCGGTTCGGGCCACGGCATCGCCGGCGGCTGGACCATCTATCCGCCGCTCTCGACCAAGGGCGCTCCCGGACCGGCTGGCGACCTGGCCATCTTCGCCCTGCACGTCGCGGGCGCCAGCTCGATCCTGGGCGCGGTCAACTTCATCACCACCATCTTCAACATGCGCGCCCCGGGCATGACCCTGCACCGGATGCCGCTGTTCGCCTGGTCGGTGCTGATCACCGCCTTCCTGCTGCTGCTGTCGCTGCCGGTTCTGGCCGGCGCCATCACCATGCTGCTGGCCGACCGCAACTTCGGCACCAGCTTCTTCGACCCGGCCGGCGGCGGCGACCCGGTGATGTTCCAGCACCTGTTCTGGTTCTTCGGTCACCCCGAAGTTTACATCCTGATCCTGCCCGGCTTCGGCATCATCTCGCACATCGTCTCGACCTTCTCGCGCAAGCCGGTCTTCGGCTATCTCGCGATGGCCTACGCCATGGTCGCCATCGGCTTCATCGGCTTCATCGTGTGGGCGCACCACATGTACACGGTCGGGATGTCGGTGAACCTGCGCGCCTATTTCGTGGCGGCGACCATGATCATCGCCGTGCCCACGGGCGTGAAGATCTTCAGCTGGATCGCCACCATGTGGGGCGGCTCCATCGACTTCAAGACGCCCATGCTGTGGGCGATCGGCTTCATCTTCCTGTTCACCGTCGGCGGCGTGACCGGCGTGGTCCTGTCGAACGCCGGCATCGACTACAGCCTGCACGACACCTATTACGTCGTCGCCCACTTCCACTACGTCCTGTCGCTGGGCGCGGTGTTCGCCATCTTCGCCGGCTTCTACTACTGGTTCGAGAAGATGTTCGGGGTGAAGTACAACGAAGCCCTGGGCTGCGCGCACTTCTGGATCATGTTCGTCGGCGTGAACGTGATCTTCTTCCCGCAGCACTTCCTGGGCCTGCAGGGCATGCCGCGTCGCTACATCGACTATCCGGACGCTTTCACCCTGTGGAACCACGTCTCGTCGATCGGCTATGTGATCACGATCATCGGTGTCGGCGTCTTCCTGATCATGCTGCTGGAAGCCGCGATCCGTCGCCGCAAGGGCGTCGCCAACCCCTGGGGCGAAGGCGCCACGACGCTGGAGTGGACCCTGTCTTCGCCCCCGCCCTACCACCAGTTCAACGAACTGCCGGTGGTCAAGGACGAGCACGACCACTGAGGTCCTCGCCCCGCAAGGGTGCGAACCTCGAAACGACCAAGGGACCCCGGTGGCCGCCGCGCCGCCGGGGTTCTTCTCTTCCAGCGCCCCGTATCCGGGGGTAAGAGACCCGCGTGACCAAGACCGCCGCCACCCCCGTCCTCTCCACCGCCCAGCCGGAAGACTATTTCCAGCTGCTCAAGCCGCGCGTCATGTCGCTGGTGGTGTTCACCGGCGCGACGGGGCTGGTGGTGGCGCCGGGGTCGATCAATCCGTTCGTGGCGGCCATCGCCATCCTGTGCATCGCCGTCGGCGCGGGCGCGGCGGGGGCGCTCAACATGGCCATCGAGGGCGAGACCGACGCCCTGATGCGGCGCACGCGTGGCCGTCCGGTCGCGGCGGGGCGCGTCAACAAGAATGACGCCATGGCCTTCGGGGCCGTGCTGTCGCTGTTCTCGGTCATGCTGCTGGGCATGAACACCAACTGGATGGCGGCCGGTCTGCTGGCCCTGACCATCGTCTATTACGCCGGCTTCTACACGGTGATGCTGAAGCGCCGGACGCCCCAGAATATCGTCATCGGCGGTGCGGCGGGCGCCCTGCCTCCGGTCATCGGCTGGGCGGCGGCGACGGGATCGGCGCCCTGGCAGGCCTGGCTGCTGTTTATGATCATCTTCCTGTGGACCCCGCCGCACAGCTGGGCCCTGGCCCTCTATTCGGCCGGGGACTACGCCAAGGCGGGCATTCCGATGATGCCGGTGGCGCGGGGCGCGAAGTCGACCCGGCTGCAGATCCTGCTCTATTCCCTGATCTTCGTGCCGGTCGCCATTGCGCCGGGCCTGACGGGTCTGGGCGGCTGGATCTATCTGGCGGTGTCGGTGGTCGGCGGCCTCGGCTTCCTGGGCTTGGCCTGGCGGCTCTATCGTTCGCGCGCGGGCGACCCCGTCGGCGCCGAGGGGCCTGACAAGGCGGACACCGTGGGGAGGGAAGCCGCGATTTATGACGTCAAGCTTGAGGCCAAGCCGGCCCGCAATCTGTTCGCCTTCTCTATCCTGTATCTGATGGCCCTGTTCGCGGCATTACTCGTCGAGAACCTGTCCAGCCTGCCGCCTGTCTCCCTGTAGGACGCCGCTTACGATGGTCATCCAGCTTTCCCCCGCAGAGGTCGCGGCGCGCAGCCGCCGCAACGTCTGGATCGGCCTGGCCCTGGCGGCCTTCGTGGTCCTGTTGTTCTCGACCACCTTCCTGAGGATGCAGGCCAACCAGAAGGCCGAGCGGGAGAAGCAGGCGGCCGTGGCCGCCGGCCCGATGCACCCCGAAAAGACCTACGATTCGACGCTCGCCCGATGAGCCAGCCTGCGAGCAAACGGGCGCGGATGATCGCGGCCATCTGCCTCCTGACGGTGATCGGCATGACCGGCGCCGCCTTCGCCGCCGTGCCCCTGTACCGGATGTTCTGTCAGGTGACCGGGTTCGACGGCACGGTGCGCCGGGCCGAGAAGGCGCCGGACCAGATTCTGGACCGGATGGTGACGATCCGCTTCGACACCAATGTGCGCGACCTGCCGATGAAGTTCGTCGCCGAACAGACGCTCCAGCGGGTGCGGATCGGCGAGACGGGCCTCGCCTATTTCGACGTGACCAACACCTCGGACCAGCCGATCCAGGCGCGCGCGGCCTATAATGTCGTGCCGGAATACGCCGGACCCTATTTCCAGAAGCTGCAGTGCTTCTGTTTCGACTCCCAGACCATCGCGGCCGGCGAGACGCGGAAATTCCCGGTCCAGTACTTCGTCGCCCCCGAACTGGCGACGGACCGCGAGGCGAAAGGGGCGACGGAAATCACCCTCAGCTACACCTTCTATCCGGCGAAAGACGGCGCACCCGAAGCCTTGGGTAACGGCCGGACGGGGCTGGCGATTCCGGCGAAAAGCTGAGCCTGCGGGCTTCCGGCAACGCTCGCCTCATTTTTGCCCCGCGCCCCGCTCGACGGACCGTCAAAATCGGCTATAGCCTGAAGCTGACGACTTTCGCGTTCTCAACGAGATCCTGAAGATGGCCGATAACCACGCCGCTCCGCATCACGACTATCACCTCGTGAATCCCAGCATCTGGCCGCTGTGGTGCTCCGCCACCACCGTGGTGATGATGGTTGGCGCGGTCATCTGGATGAAGGGCCTGTTCGGCTTCGAGGCCGGCACCCACTGGCCGTTCTTCCTCGGTCTGCTCCTGACGCTCGGCGGCATGGGCCTGTGGTGGGCGGATGTGGTCAAGGAAGCCAACCAGGGCGACCATACCCCGGTCGTGGCCATCGGCCTGCGCTACGGCATGGTTCTGTTCATCGCCTCCGAGATCATGTTCTTCGCGGCATTCTTCTGGATGTTCTTCGAGATGTCGGTGTTTCACACCGCGCGTCAGCACATTCCGGAAGTCGCCGGCTGGGCCGACACCGCCAAGGCCTGGTCGGCCTGGCCGCCCAAGGGGATCGAGGTTCTGGACGCCTGGCAGCTGCCGCTCCTGAACACCGTGACCCTGCTGCTCTCGGGCTGCACCGTGACCTGGGCTCACCACGCCCTGCAGGTCGGTGACCGCAAGGGCGCCAAGCTGGCCCTGTTCCTGACCATCGCCCTGGGCCTGCTGTTCACCTGCGTGCAGGCGTACGAGTACCACGAGATCATCGGCGAGAAGCTGTTCTTCAACGAGGAAGCCGCCAACTCGGGCCTCTATGGTTCGATCTTCTTCATGGCCACCGGCTTCCACGGCTTCCACGTTCTGGTCGGCACCATCTTCCTGATCGTCTGCCTGATCCGTCTGCTGAACGGCGCCTTCACGCCCAAGCAGCATTTCGGCTTCGAGGCCGCCGCCTGGTACTGGCATTTCGTCGACGTGGTGTGGCTGTTCCTGTTCGCCTTCGTCTACGTCATCTTCGGCTAGTTGAGCCGGGACCCGCAGTCTGAAACGCTTGAGCCGGCCCGGATCGACCCGATCCGGGCCGGTCTGCTTTGCCGCTGTCCGAACTGCGGCAAGGGCCGGCTGTTCGAGGGCTTCCTGAAGGTGGTCGAGCGGTGCGCGGCCTGCGGCTTCGACTTCACCCGGCTGAACACCGGCGACGGGGCCGCCATCTTCATCATGCAAATCGCCGGCGGCCTCGTGGTGTTCACGGCCCTCTATCTGCAGATCGCGCTGAACCCGCCGATCTGGCTGATGCTGCTGATCGCGCTTCCGATGTCGCTGATCCTGTCGCTGGGTCTGATGCGGCCCGGCAAGGGGCTGATGATCGCCTTGCAGATGAAGAACCGGACGAAGGGCTGACCATGAAGCGCTTCCCCTGGATCCTGACGCTCGCCGTCCTGCCCTGCCTCGTCCTGCTGATCGGGCTGGGGGTTTGGCAGGTGCAGAGGCTGCACTGGAAGGAAGGCCTGATCGATCAGGCCGACGCGGCGGCGAAGGCCGCGCCGGCGCCGATCACCGAGGTTCTGACCGCCGGGGATCCGGAGTTCAGGAAGGCCCTGATCGTCTGTCCCGGCCTGCCGACCGCGCCATACGTCGAATTGCAGACGATCCATGAGGGCGATGTCGGGGTCCGGCTGGTTTCGGTCTGCCGCGCGCCGGGCGAGGCGAAGCCCTTCCTGATCGACCGGGGCTTCCTGCCGGACACGGTGTCGGCCCGGCCGCGCGTGACCGAATCGACCCTGCCGCTTTCGCTGCTGGTCGAGCTGCGGCGCACGCCCAAGGCCGGAGGCGGGATGACGCCGCCGCCCGCAGGCAATCATTTCTACGCCCGCGACAGCGCTGCCATGGCCAGGGCCCTTGGCGCGTCGGACGCCTCGGAATTCACTCTCTACGCCCTGTCGTCCAGCAATCCGGAGCTGGGCGCGCTTCAGGCCTCGGCTCCGCCCGCCGCCTTCGCCAACAATCATTTCGGCTACGCGCTGACCTGGTTCGGACTGGCGGTGGCCCTGATGGGCTTCTATGTGGCCCTGCTCCGTCGGCGACTGGCGCCGGCGCCCGCGAAAGACACACACTGACCGCCACCCTCCATACCCTCACCAACGGCGTCCGCGTCGTCTGTGATCCGATGCCCGGGCTGAAGACCCTGGCCCTGACCGTCGCCGTGCGCGGCGGGGCGAGATGGGAGAACGAAGGGCAGTCCGGATGGTCCCATCTTCTCGAACATCTGGTGTTCAAGGGCGCCGGAGACATGGGGGCCAGGGACATCGTCGAGCGGATCGAGGCCGAGGGCGGCACGATCAACGCCGCCACGGGCTATGAGCGCACCAGTTTCGAGGTCCGGGCCCTGGACGGCTCGCTGGGGCTGGCCATGCAGGTGGTGTCGGACCTCGTCTTCCGCCCGACGCTGGATCCGGCCGAGATCGAGCGCGAGAAGGATGTGGTGGCCCAGGAGATCGCCGAGGCCTTCGACACCCCCGACGATCATGTATTCGAAATGGCCCAGACGAAGGCCTTCGCCGGCCAGTCGATGGGGCGGCCGATTCTGGGCTCGGTCGAGAGCCTGAAGCCGGTCACGCGCGAGAGCATCGGCGACTGGCGTGCGCGCCTCTATTCGCCCGACCGGATGGTGGTGGCGGTCTCGGGCGCGGTGGACGAAGCCGAACTGCTGGAACTGGCCGGGCGCTGGTTCGGATCGGCCGTGGCGACGCCCGCCGAGGCGCCGGAGCCCGCGACCTTCACCGGCGGGGCCGCGACGCTGAGCCGCAAGATCGAACAGGCCAATATCGTCTTCCAGCTGCCTTCGGTCTCGGCGACCGACCCGGACCTGCCGGCCATGCGGCTGTTCACCGAAATCCTCGGCGGGGGCATGGCCTCGCGCCTGTTCCAGAGCGCGCGCGAGGAGCGGGGTCTGGCCTATGCCATCGACGCCTATCAGGAGGCGTACGAGGACACCGGGGTGCTGGGCGTCTATGCGGGCGCGGCCGCTGACCGGTCGGTCGAGCTGGCCGGGGTCTGCGCTGACGAGATCAAGGCCCTGGCGACCGAGGGGCCGACGGACGCGGAACTGTCGCGGGCGAAGGCGGTGCTGACCGCCGGCCTGTGGATGTCGGACGAGAGCCCGGCCAGCCGCGCGGGCCGCAACGCCGCCCAGACCCTGATCTATGGCGCGCCCGTGTCGTCCGACGACAGCGCGGCCCGGATCGCAGCGGCGACGGCGGACGATCTGCGCCGGGTCGGGCAGCGGGTGCTGGCCTCGGGCCTGTCGGCGACCTCGGTGCTGGGCCCCAAGGCGGCCCATGCGGCGGGGACGGCGTTCGCGAAGGGTCTGAAATCCGCCTGAGGGAACTCACGGGTTCACAAGTCCGCGGTCTCCACGCTAACCTGACCCCATGGCCCTTCTCGACTGGATGACGGATGCGACCGGCCCGGTGGTCGAAGGGCGGGGCGTGATCCTCCGGCCGCCGCGCATCGGCGACTATGCGGCCTGGGCCGACCTGCGCGAGAGCTCGCGCGACTATCTGCAGCCGTGGGAGCCGGCCTGGCCTGACGACGACCTGACCCGCGCTGCCTATCGACGGCGGCTGACCGTCTATGCGCGCGAGATGGAGCTGGGCAACGCCTGGCCCTTCTTCGTGCTCGATCCGACCGGGCGGACCCTCTACGGCGCCATCACCCTGTCCAACATCCGCCGGGGCGTCGCCGAGACCGGCACCCTGGGGTACTGGATCGGCCGTCCCTATGCGGGCGAGGGGCACGGCACAGCGGCCGTGAAGGCGATGTCGCGCCATGCCTTCCGCCAGCTGAAGCTGCACCGGCTGGAGGCCTCCTGCCTGCCCTCCAACGGCCCGTCGCGGCGCGTGCTGGAGAAATCCGGCTTCCGGCTGGAGGGCGAGGCGCGGGCTTATCTTAAAATTAACGGCGCATGGGCAGATCATCTGCTGTTCGGCCTCTTGTCAGAAGACGCCGAACGGGCCGACTTAAGGTCCTCCTGAAGGAAGAGCGCCCCCTCCCGTGACCCCCACGCGATCCCGAACACTGGCCTGGGATGCGACGACGGCGATCGAGGCCCTGGCCGCGGCCGACACCGCCCTGTGGATATGGACCCCTTCCGAAGACACCCTGCGCTTCACCGGCGCGACCCGCCCGCTGGGTCTGGGCCCGCTGGCGCCGGAATGTTCGGGCGCCGCCTTCGTCGCCGTCACCCTGCCGCAGGACCGGTCGCTGGCCGAGAGCATCCTGACCCCGAAAGAGGAAGGCTCCGAGATCGCCGTGCGTCTGAGAATGCGCGGCTCCGAGACCTGTCTGTGGCGCGGCGTCTGGCTGGAAGACGGATTGCGCGCCGCCGGGATGGTGGCGCTGGAGACCAAGTTCGCGAGCGCGGACAAGGACGCCCTGACCGGGCTTCTGGACCGCCGCGCCTTCCTGGCCCGCGCCTCCGATATTCTCGCCGTGCCCGGCGACTATGACGTGGTCGTCGCCGACGTGGACCGGCTGCGGCGGCTGAACGAAGCCCTGGGCCACGAACGCACCGATCTGGTGCTGTCGGCCCTCGGCTCGCGGCTGGCGGCGGCCTTCTCGGACGGGGCCGCGCCGGCGCGGATCGGCGAGGACGAGTTCGCGGTCATCCTGCAACGGGGCATCACCCACTCCAGCGACCGGGTGCGGGATGCGCTGGAACAGCCGCTGCGCATCGCCGGCTTCGACATCTATCCGACCGTCTCGATCGGCTCGGTCGCCTGCGAGGGCGGGGCCGATGCGCCGGATCCGGCCGAGCTGCTGCGCCGCGTCGAACTGGCCGTGGGTCAGGCCAAGGGCGCCGGGCGCGGCGGGGCCGCCGCCTATGGGCGCGCGCTGGAGAGCGACAGCCTCAGCCGTCTGGCGCTGGAGGCGGACCTCAGGAACGCCTTCGTGCGCGGCGAGATCGAACCCTTCTTCCAGCCGATCGTGAACCTGAACACCGGCGCCGTCGCCGGTTTCGAGGCCTTGGCCCGCTGGCGTCACCCCAAGCGCGGTCTGGTGCCGCCGGACGAGTTCCTGGGCCTGACCGACGAAATGGGCCTGATGAACGATCTGGGCCTGATGATGATGACCCAGTCGGCGCGTCAGCTGGCCGAATGGCTGCAGCGTCACCCCCTGGCCGGCAAGCTGTTCTGCAGCGTCAATCTTTCGGTCGGCGAGATCGAGCGGCCCAATCTGGTCGAGGACGTCCAGCGGGTCATTCAGGAGACCGGCCTGCCCAAAGGCGCGCTCAAGCTGGAGGTCACCGAGGGCGACATCATGCGCGACACCGCCCGGGCGGCGGTGATCCTGCAGCAGCTCAAGGACGTTGGCGCCTCGCTGGCGCTCGACGACTTCGGCACCGGCTTCTCGTCCCTGTCCTATCTGGCGCGCCTGCCGTTCGACACCCTGAAGATCGACCGCTACTTCGTCCTGACCATGGACAAGGACGAGGGCTCGGCGAAGATCGTCAAGTCGGTGGTCAATCTGGGCCGCGACCTGAACCTGGAGGTCGTCGCCGAAGGGGTGGAGAACGCGCCTCTGGCCAAGCTGCTGCTCGACGCCAGCTGCCACTATGGTCAGGGCTTCGGCTACGCCCCCGCCCTGCCGGCGCAGGAGGCCGAGGTCTATCTGAATGAAAGCCTGTCCGACGGCGCCGCGCCGCTGAAGCAGCGGTCGGCTTGATTTGAAGGTCGTCCAGTTATTGGCGGCCGTGCTCGTCGCCGTCCTACTGGCCCTTATGTTGTTCGCTACGCGCCCCAAACCCGAGGGCTTGGCCATCAAGACGGTCGAGAGCGCGTTGGGCGAGAACTTTGCCGGGACGGCCAAAGTGACCGGCCGCTATCTTTTTCGCGATACCGACGGCGCCGTTCGGCGCTGGACGGAACTGGTCTGCGGCGTGGCCGGAGACATTGATCGGCGGACCTTTGCGGTTCTGGTCTACAAGCGCCGCAGCACCATGAGAGTGGAGGAGTTCGCGATCTCGTTGCCAGCGGGTCGGACGCCGACCGCGCGAGAGGCTCAGTTACTCGGCGCCTGCCCTACCTGATTCTCAGGTTCCCGGCTGGCGGTAGGGGATCAGGCCGACCAGACGGCGTTCCTCGCCGCGCGGGTCGGGCGTGGCCCTCGAGACCGTATTCCACTGCATGGTGACCCGGCCGGGCAGCTCATACTTCGGCCAGGCGGGGACGCCGGAACCGTTCGGATCGCCGGTTCGGGCGAAATTGATCAGGGCCGAGGACATGGCGTCGGCGACGGCGTCCGTATCGGGTCCGCCGCCTGTCATCGAGACCATCTCGCGGTGATTGCGGAACATGAAGGGGATGTCGCCGCAGTGGGGCGCGCCCATCCGCCCGTCCAGCACCGGACTCTGCCAGTCGAATTGATAGACCCAGGTGTTCGCCCCCGGCTGGACCGCGCGGCGATCGGCCTGAATGATCTGGGCCCGCCAGGAGCGCAGCTCGGTGGTCATGGCGAAGAAGATCTGGCTGGGCGAATAGCCGGGATGTTTGTCGCGGTACCAGACGACCGCCGATTCCGGCGTCAGGGGCCCGAAGAAGTTCGGGATCGACCGCTTCAGGGTGGGCAGCAGCTCGTCCCACGTCAGGGTGGACAGGGCCGGATCGTCCAGACCGATCAGATAGCGGGTCTCGTCATGGGTGTTGCCCATGATCAGGGCGACGTCGCGCGAGACCGGGGTGGCGTCCGGCTCGAACGGGTCGCGGGTCAGGGAGCGGCCGTCCAGCACCGGTCCGGTCGAGACCCCGCGCGTCGCCGCGATCAGCTGGTCCTTCGACATCGTCAGCAGGGCGTCGGGGCTTTCGACGGCGGCGTTGGTCAGGAATTTCCGCGCCGCCGTGGTCGCCATCTCGGCCGGGGTGACGGTCACCTGCTGGCCGCTCATGGTCATGACCCGTTGGAACAGGCCGCGCGCGGCGGGCATGGCCATCAGGACAGAAGCCTTGGCCCCGCCGCCCGACTGGCCGAACAGGGTGACCCGGCCGGGATCGCCGCCGAAGCCTTCGATATTGTCGCGGATCCACTGAAGCGCGAGGACGAGGTCGAGCATGCCGGCATTGCCGGAATCGGCGAAGCGCTCGCCTCCCAGTTGGCCGAGATAGAGATAGCCGAAGGCGTTAAGGCGATGGTTGACGGTGATGACGACCGCATCGCCCCATTTGGCCAGATTGGCGCCGTCGTAGAGGAGGCTGTTGGCCGACCAGCCCGAGAAGCCGCCGCCGTGGAACCAGACCAGCACCGGCCGCTTCGCGCCGTCGAGCGCGGGGGTCCAGAGGTTGAGGTTCAGGCAGTCTTCCGAGGTCTGGGCTTGAGTATAGGTGCTGTCGGGCAAATAGCCGGCGCCGGGGTTGCCGCCCGGCTGGGGCGCGGGGGCGCCGAAGTCGAGGCAGGGCCGCACGCCGCGCCAGGGCCGGGGCGGCTTCGGCGGCGCGAAACGGGTCTGGGCCGTATCGGCGCCATAGGGCACGCCCTTGAAGACGGCGACGTCGCGGTCGCGGAAGCCCCGAATGCGCCCGGCGTTGGTTCTTGCGTGGACACCGGTGTCATCGCGAGGCACGGCGAAGGACGGCGAGGCGGCGAGGCCCAAACCCAGACCTGCGCTCGCGGCGGCTCCGGCCAGAAGGCCACGGCGGTCGATGGGGTCTGTCATGGCGTTTCCTCGGGGCTTTGGCCGCGTCTCGTTGCGGCGACCTTCGGCCCGCGAGGAAGGGTGGTCAAGACGGAACGGGCTTGCCTCGAAGCCGCGCCGGGTCGAGGTTGGCGGCGGGAGAAGAAACCATGTCCAGACGCCGTCTCGCCGCCTTCGCCCCAACCCTCGCGCTGCTGTCGCTGCTGGCCGCCTGTGGCGAGCGCAAGCCCGCCGATAGTCCCTCGCCGCCCGCAACCCCCGCCGCCGCACCTGCCCCGACCGCATCCGCTGTGCCGGCCGGATGGAAGACGTACAGCGACCCGGTCCTGGGCATCGCCTTCGACTATGCGCCCGATCGCCATACGGACGGCTGCGGCGACGTCGGCGAAGGGGTGGTCTGCATTGGCCTGTTCGGGCCGGGCTCGAAAGAGGCCCTGATCTATTTCCAGCCCATCGACGGGTCGCTGGACACGGTGGCGAAGGAGCAGGCCGGGTTCGAGAAAAACGCCCAGGGCGTGCTGATGACCACCTACGGTCGGTTCGAGCCGGTTCCGGTGGAGCGCTTCACAGCGCAGGGCGGGCCGGGGCTGAAGGCGACCGTGACCTGCGGCACGCAGGACGAGGAAACGGGCTTCCACGCGGCGGGCGGCGAATGCCTGTGGGCCGTGGTCAGCGACGGGACCCATGCGGTGGTGGCGACGACCCAGGGCGTGATCGGTCTGGACGCGGAAACGATGAAGAGCCTGACCTCCGTGCGGTTCATTCCGAAAGGCTGAAGTCTTCCCTACTCTTCGACGCCGCCGGGTACGGCTCTCGAGGCTTTCCGAAATTTCACGTGCCAATCCAGTCTGATCGATCGATGCTACCGGAAGGTGTTTCCGGAGGGCTTGAATGACAAGATTGCTGACCGTCCTGACGGGTGTGCTGGCGGGGCTGGTGTTTTGCGGCGCCGCCTTCGCCCAGAGCTCTGCGCCGATCACCGACAGGGACGTGATCGGTGAGTGGAGGCTGCTGATCACGCCTGCCGAGGGACAGGGACGCACCATTACATTCAAGGCCAGAGACGGGAGCCAGCGGCTGGATTTCCCGGTGGCGATCACGGCCAGACCCAACGGCCGCCTCGGCTGCACCGTCAGCGGTGATCTCGCCGAATGCACGATCAGGAATGGCGATCTGCGTATTTCGTCGCCGGGCGACGGCTTCACCATGGTGTTCACGCTGACCGACCGAACGCGGGCCGGATTTGGCGGCGTGGCCGATTTGAGAGTCCGTAGGATGCCGATCGGCGGGCGCATCGGGACCGTGAGCATGGCTCGCCGCCCCTGACCGCCTCTCCCGGCGGCCTGTGACGTCCGGTATCCGCTGGCGATCAAAGCCGATCCCTGCGATCAAGGTGCAAACCGGGAGACCCCTGATGAGCGGAAAAACCTATGTCGGTATCGGCGGCTGGACCTTCGAGCCCTGGCGCGGCGTCTTCTATCCGGACAAGCTGAGCCAGAAGAAGGAGCTGGGCTACGCCAGTTCGAAACTGACCTCGATCGAGATCAACGGCACCTACTATTCCGGCTTCAAGATCGACACCTGGATGAAGTGGCGCGACGAGACGCCCGACGACTTCGTCTTTTCGGTCAAGGCCAGCCGCTTCTGCACCAACAGGAAGGTCCTGTCGGAGGGCAATGAGAGCCTGGAGCGGTTCCTGGATCAGGGGCTGACGGCCCTGGGGCCCAAGCTGGGGCCGATCAACTGGCAGTTCATGGCCACCAAGAAGTTCGACCCGGTTGATTTCGAGGGGTTCCTGAAACTGCTGCCCAAGGAAAAGGACGGGGTCCGGTTGAGGCATGCGCTCGAGGTCCGCAGCCCGACCTTCGACAATGAGCAGTTCTACGACCTGGCCCGAAAGTACGGCGCGGCCATCGTCTATGCCGTCGATGACGAAAGCCCGACCTGGCCGAAGATCGATCAGGAGACCGCCGACTTCACCTATGCCCGGCTGATGTCGAGCCGCGAGGACGAGCCGACGGGCATGTCCCCGGCCGAGCTGGACGCCATCGCGAAACAGACGACGGGCTGGGCGAAGCGCGGCGACGTCTTCGCCTACTTCATCGCCGGGGCCAAGGTGCGCAATCCGGCCGCAGCCATGGCTCTGATCGAGAAGCTGAAGTAGGCGAAGACGGGCCTCGTCAGCGCTCCACGGTGCGCACGACGCGATAGAGGCCGGGGTGGGCCGTGCCGAAGGCGCGGTTGCGCTCCAGCCAGCCTTCTGCGGTCAGGTGGGCGAAGACCTGTCGCATGGCCGCCTCGTCTTCGGTCTGGGCGTAGTTCACGATCCGGGTCCGGTCGAGGCTCAGGTGCAGACTGGCCGAGAGCCAGCCGGGCACATGGTCGCGGCAGGATCCGGCGGCCTCGGTCAGCAGGTCGATCAGGTCTTCCTGTCGGCCGGGATGGACGTCGAACACATTGATCTGGGTGATGACGCCGTTGTCGGCGGTGATGATGGGCAAGGCTCTTCTCCACGATTGAGGCAAGTCGGGAGAGGTCGTTCGGACTTCCCGACAAGCCGGACGACGCGCAGGCGTCAGGCTTGTCGAGGGGCGGCGCATGGGGCGCTGCCGGAGCCTTCCTGTTCGGGAAGGGCGACGGGCTTACCGATGCCGTCGCAGGTCCTTTTCGACAGTCGAGCCTTAGACTTTCGGTGTTGTCTCCGCAATCGCCGCCGCCGCCGCGTCGTCATGACCTCTCCGAACCGGATCACGCCGCGTAACACCGGCTTTTCGCGCAACTCCGCGCGGGCTAATGCTTTTTTCAAGAGCCGGTCGGGGCGGCAGACCCCGACGGCGTGGACAGGAAACAGGACGGGGAAACGCAGATGGCGCGAGTGGCTCTGGTGACCGGCGGAACGCGCGGCATCGGCAAGGCGATTGTTCAGCGGCTGAAGGAAGACGGCATGTCCGTCGCCGCCGGCTATTCCGGCAACACCGAGGCCGCCGAGGCCACGGCGCGCGAACTGGGCGTCATGGTGGTCAAGGGCAATGTCGGCTCGTTCGAGGACTGCGCCCGCGCCGTCGCCGACGTCGAGGCCGAGCTGGGCCCCATCGATGTCCTGATCAACAACGCCGGCATCACCCGCGACGGCTTCTTCCACAAGATGAGTCACGACCAGTGGTCCGACGTGATCCGCGTCAACATGGACTCGGTCTTCAATATGACGCGCCAGGTGATCACCGGCATGCGCGACCGCAACTATGGCCGCATCGTCAACATCTCCTCGATCAACGGCCAGAAGGGCCAGGTCGGCCAGACCAACTATTCCGCCGCCAAGGCCGGGATGATCGGCTTCACCAAGGCGCTGGCGCTGGAGAACGCGCGCAAGGGCGTGACGGTCAACTGCATCGCGCCCGGCTATATCGACACCGAAATGGTCGGCGCCATGGACCAGAAGGTGCTGGATTCCATCATCGCCCAGATCCCCGTCGGCCGCCTCGGCAAGGGCGAGGAGATCGCCGACATGGTGTCCTGGCTGACGGGCGAACGTGCCGGATATGTCACAGGCTGCACCCTCAGCCTGAATGGCGGCCAGTATCTGGTCGGCTGAACACAGCGGCGCCCAAAATCCGCCGCGCCAAGCTTGCACCGATAAGCGCATGAAGTTGCAACGGGTCGAGACGGCGACAGCGCCGCTTTCGGCGACGATGGCGTTTGTCGCTCTCGTCGCCACGACCCTCATTGCCACGACCGTTCCGGCGGAGGCCCAGGTCCGCACCAACGCCCAGCAGGAACAGTCCCGGAGCCTCGGCCGCGGCGCGACGCGCACCCAGCCGGAAACCGGCCGCTATGTCGCCGAGTCCGGCGAGAGCTTCATCTTCGATCGGTCCGGCCCGCGCCCCCTGTTCCGCTTCGCCAGCCGAAACGAGACCTGGGCCCTGACGGCCCGTCCGGCCCCCCGCGGCGACATCATCTATCGCAACGATGCGGGCGACCAGATTCTGCGGGTCACGCCCGACGGCGGGATGACCCTGTATTCGGTGCGGGCGCCGAACGGCTCGCCCGCCTCCATGGCCGGTCCGGCGCCGGCGCTGGAGCGGCCGCTGCTGGGGCCGATCCAGCTGTCCAACCTGATGGTCCAGCGCAGCTTCCTGATGAGCCGCGCGCTCGGCCGGATGATCAGCGTCCAGCTGGACGGCGAACAGGACGAGGGCCTGTGCACCGACGCCCTGATGGTGACCACCGAGGCCGTGTTGCGGATGGCGGCGTCGCCCGCCCTGCGAAGCCAGCTCAACGGGTTGCAGACCGTGACCATCATCGAGGGGCGGACCAGCTCGGTGACCTATTCCGGCGGCGAGCTGCGTGTGACCGTGCACCCGAACCAGGGGCCGACCGGTCGCCCGTCCTCGGCCCGGATCATCCAGGCGGTCCGCCGCTAGGCTTGTTTCAGCCCGTGAAGCCGTCCTTGGCCGCCCGTCGGGCGCCGAAGTCGGCCGCGTCCCGCGCGCGCAGGAAGGGGTTGAAGGCCTTTTCCACCGCCAGCGTCGTCGGCTCGGTCGGTTCGCCGCGCTCGCGCATGGCGAAGATCATCTCCGCATGGGCCCGCATTTCCGGCCGGTCGTCGATCGACAGGGCGAAGCGGGCGTTGGCGGCGGTGTATTCATGGGCGCCGTAGAGGACCGTTTCGTCGGGCCAGGCGGTGATGGCCTCGAAGCTGGACCACATCTGTTCGGCCGTGCCCTCAAACAGCCGGCCGCAACCGAGCGGGAACAGGGTGTCGCCGACAAAGGCGATGTCGTCGGCGGCCGAGCGATAGAGGATATGGCCGAGCGTATGGCCGGGGGCGGCGGTGACCTCGAACGCCGTCTCGCCCAGCATGACCGTTTCGCCGCCCGCCAGAACCCGGTCCAGTGGGGCGATGCGGCGGACCTCCTCGGGGCCCTGGATCTCGCAACCGGTCGCGGCCTGGATGGCGGCGTTGCCGCCCGCATGATCGGGGTGCCAGTGGGTGTTGAGAATGAGGTCCAGCCGGCCCCAGCCCAGCCGCTCCAGCTCGGCCAGGATGGCTTCGGCGTCGGGGGTGTCGACCGTCGCCGTCATGCCGGTCGCCTCATCGCGCAGCAGGAAGCCGTAGTTGTCCGAGAGACAGGGGAAGAGGTGGACGGTCAGGGCCATGCGGGTTCTCGTTAGTCGTCTGGAGGGAGGGCGACGAACGCCGTCCGAACGCATATAGTGCGCCCCATGCGCCGCAGCATCGAGGATCTTCGCGCCTTCTACGGCGAGCCGACCGGGGCCCTGGTCCGTCGGCTGCTGGCGCGGCGTCTGGAGGACGCCTGGGGCGAGGCGACCAACTGCGATGTTCTGGGCATCGGCTATCCCACGCCCTGGCTGGACGCCTTCGTCGGCGCGCGCCGCGTGGTCGCCGCCATGCCGGGCGGGCAGGGGGTGGAGCTCTGGCCCGCCGCCGGCCGAAACCGCACCCTTCTGGTCGACGACAAACGCCTGCCCTTCGCGGCGGGCGCCTTCGATCGCATCCTGATGATCCATGCGCTGGAGGAGGCTGACGACCCGACCCTGCTGCTGACCGAGGCCGTGCGGGCTCTGGCCCCGGCGGGGCGGATCATTCTGGCGGCGGCGGCGCGGGGCGGCCTTTGGGCGCGAGCCGAGGCGACCCCCTTCGGGCACGGCCGGCCCTTCACCCGGGGGCAGCTGGAGCGGCTGGTGCGTTCGGTCGGGCTGGAGCCCACGGCCTGGTCCCAGACCCTCTATACGCCCCCGTGGCGCCCCCTGCTGGGCATGGCCGACGGCATCGAACAGATCGGCAAGACCCTGGCGCCCGGAACGGCGGGGGTGATCCTGCTGGAGGCATCGCGTCAGGCCTATGCCCGGGTCCGGCCCGGCGGCTCCGCCGTGCGCGTGCGGGCCACGCCCGATCTGGTCCCGCAACCGGCGTCGCGGAGCCACAGGTCGGCAGGGGAAATGGATCACAGGACCGTCGACGGTCTGGATGCTCCGTCCAAAGCGCCGTAAAGCCGGGGCATGCACCGTCTTATCCTGATGCGACACGCCAAGACCGAGCGCGCCGCCGCCTCCGGGCTCGACCGCGACCGGTCGCTGACCGACCGCGGCCGCGCCGACGCCGCGATCATGGGTCGCGTCCTGGCCGAGAAGGGTTTGCGGCCCGACCTCGCCCTGGTCTCGACCGCGACCCGGACGCGCGAGACGTGGGAGGTCCTGCAGGAATCATTCGGCGATGTCGAGGTGCGGCTGGAGCCGACCCTCTACAACGCCCCGCAGGACGTCATTCGCCGCTTTGTCGAGGGCGCGGAGGAGGAGGCAGGTTGCCTGCTGGTCCTGGCCCACAATCCCGGCGTCCACATGCTGGCCTATGAATATCTGATCGAGAGCGCGGCCTCGCCGAGCGTGATGGACCGCATGGCCGGGGGCTTCCCGACGGCGGCGGCGGCGGTGTTCGAGGTCGATGTGGCCGGACGCTGCGCCTATGACGGCTATCTGATCCCCAAGGCCTTCGGCGGCGGCGCGGACGAATGAGCAGCCATCCGACCGAGGCCTTCAAGGTCGTCGACGCGGCCGAATGGGCCGAGGCCGAGGCGGCCGGTTCCTATGCCGGATCGGCGGTCGATCTGGCCGACGGCTATATCCACCTGTCGGCTGAGGACCAGTTGGCGGAGACCGTCAGCAAACACTATGCGGGCCGCGAAAGCCTGCTGCTCCTGACCGTGAACCTCGACGCCCTGGGCGAGACCATCGTCTGGGAGCCCTCGCGCGGCGGCGCCCTGTTTCCGCATATCTACGGCCCCCTGCCGGTCGCGGCGGTGACGGCGAAGAAGGCCTTTTCGGTCGGCGCCGACGGCGGGATGATCTTCGCATGAGCGGCCTGACGGATGTCGGCGCGGCCCTGCTGCGCAAGCTCGATCCCGAGACCGCGCATGGTCTGGCGATCAAGGCCCTGCAGACCGTTCCCCTGCCGGCGCCGGCCGCCGACGATCCGATCCTCAAGACCACCCTCGCGGGGCTGACCCTGCCCAATCCGGTCGGTCTGGCGGCGGGTCTGGACAAGAACGGCGAGGCCCTGAGCGGCCTGTCGAAACTGGGCTTCGGCTTCGTCGAATGCGGCTCGGTCACGCCCGTGGCCCAGGCCGGAAATCCGAAGCCGCGCCTGTTCCGGCTCAGCGAGGACCGGGCGATCATCAACCGGATGGGCTTCAACAACGCCGGGCTGGAGGCCTTCGCCGGCCGGTTGGGCGATCGTCGGCGGGGACCGGTCGTCGGCGCCAATCTGGGGGCCAACAAGGACACCGAGGACCGCGCCGCCGACTATGTGACCGGCCTTCAAAGGCTGGATGGTCTGGCCGACTATTTCACCATCAACATCTCCTCGCCCAACACCCCCGGGTTGCGCGCCCTGCAGGGGCGCGAGGCCCTGGATGACCTGCTGGGCCGGGTCGCCGAGGCGCGGCCGAAGGTCGCAGTCCGATACGCCCCGGTCTTCCTGAAGATCGCGCCTGACCTGACGGCGGCCGAGATCGCCATGATCGTCGAGGCGGCCCTGGCCCACGGCATCGACGCCCTGATCGTGTCCAACACCACCCTGGATCGGCCGGGCCTGCGTTCAGCGGACGCGGGCGAGGCCGGCGGCCTGTCCGGCGCGCCCCTGAAGGACAGGGCCCTGCACGCCCTGCGCGACGCGGCGGCGGCGGCTCAAGGCCGTCTGCCCCTGATCGGGGTGGGCGGCATCGGCTCTGGCGCGGACGCCTATGCGCGCATCCGTGCGGGCGCCTCGGCGGTCCAGCTCTACTCCGCCCTGATCTACGAAGGGCCGGGTCTGGTCGGGCGGATCAAGCGCGATCTGGCGGCCCGTCTGCGCGCGTATGGATTTTCCAGCGTTTCTGAGGCAGTTTCGACCTGACGTTGACGGAGCGTTAGGGCCAAGGCGTCATTGTCCCGCGATCGGGGGCGCGTATTCGCCTCGGCCGGGGACACTCATGTCGGAGGTTGCCATCCAGACGACCGCTGAGCGTTGGGAGCCCGCCGTCGTGCAGCGCCGCAAGGCCTTGCTGCAGCGCCTCGGCATGGGCGCCGCCACGGCCATGATCTTCAGCCCCTTGTTCGGCTGGGAAGTCAGCGCGGCCTGGATCCTTGTCTATTTCGCCGTCCAGCTGTTGGATCTGATCGTCTTCGCGCCGCTCAACTCGGGCGAGCCCGAGCGAATGGGGCCGCTGCGCACCTTTGTCGGCGGGCTGGTCCTGTTCCTGAACGCCGCCAGTTTCGGCAGTCTGTCGGTCGCCCTGTGGCTGTTCGGCGGCCCGATGGGCGGGGTCTGCGCCGCCATCGTCCTGGCCTCGGGGGCCATCTACGGCGTGGTCAACTCGCCCCGCTCGGCCGAGGTGCTGGTCATCACCATCGCCCCGCACTGCATCTATATGGCGATGATGCCCTTCTTCATGATCGCCAACGGGGCCGAGCCGGCCTTCGTCACGGCGGTCGCCATCTCGGTGGTGGTCTTCATCGCCTATTGTATCTCGACCTGGCGCAGCATGAACGAGGCCTATGAGGCCGAGAGCCGGGCCCGGATCGACGCCGAGCGGCGCGGCGTCGAGGCAGAGCGCGCCATGGCCAGCCGGTCCGCCTTCCTGGCCGCCATCGGCCACGACCTGCGCACCCCGATCGGCGCCATCCTGACCGGAGCGGCCGAGATGGACCGTCTGGCCGGCGACTCGGCGTCGCGCGCCAACGCCGCCCTGATCACCGACGCCAGCCTGATGATGAAGGGCTTACTGGACAATCTGCTGGACCATTCCAAGCTCGACGCCGGCCGGATGACGGTCGAGGTGGCCGACTTCAACCTCCGCGCCATGCTGGCCCAGACCCTGCGTCTTTGGGCCGGCCCGGTCCGGGCCAAGGGGCTGTCGCTGCGGGTCGAGGGCGCCAGCGAAATGCCCGCCATGGTGCGCGGCGACGCCATGCGGCTGCGTCAGGTGCTCAACAACCTGGTCTCCAACGCGCTCAAATTCACGGACACCGGCTCGGTGACCCTGCGACTGAAGTCGTGGGCCGAGGAGCCGTCGGGCCACGCCATCCTGATCGAGGTCGAGGACACCGGTCCGGGTATGACCGCGGCCCAGCTGCTGCGCCTTTTCACCCCCTTCGACCAGACGGCGGACGGCGTCAGCGCGCGTCACGGCGGGACCGGCCTGGGTCTGGCCATCAGCCGCGATCTGGTCGGCCTGATGGGCGGACGGCTGACGGCCCGCAGCCTGCCCGGTCAGGGCGCCTGTTTCACCCTGTCGCTGACCCTGGCGCCGGCGATCAATCCCGAGGCGGTGGTCAAGGTTCTGGACGCCGACAGCCGCGCCGACGTCGCCCGCGTCCTGCGTCCCGCCGAGGTCGCTCGCGCCGAAGCGAAGCCGGCGCCCGCGCCCGCACCGAAACCCGAACCCGCCGTCGTCCCGGTCAACACCGCCGAGCCGGGAAGCGCCGCCGAAGCCCTGCTGGCCTCGCTGCTGTCCGCCCCGATCGAGAGCGCGCCCGCAGTCGCTCCGGTTGAGGCGGATCCCGCCGAAGCGCCGGTCGTGGAAGACGTCTTCCCCGTCGAACCCGTCTCCGAGGCTTCGGTCGAGGAGGAAGAGGACCGTCCACTGCGAGTTCTGGTCGTCGACGACCACGACATCAACCGCCGCGCGGTCGAGCTGATCCTGGCCCCCCTGGGCTGCGACATCTCCACGGCCGCCGACGGCATGGCTGCCCTGCGCCAGTGCGAGGCCGCCGCCTTCGACGTCATCTTCATGGACGTGCGGATGCCGGAGCTGGACGGTCGTGAGACCACGCGCCGCCTGCGCGCCGGCGAAAGCCCGAACGCCACGACCCCGGTCATCGCCGTCACCGCCGACACGGCGCCCGACGACATCGCCGCCTGTATGGCCGCCGGGATGGACTATTTCGTCTCCAAGCCCCTGACCCCGCCGGCCCTGCTCGGGGCCCTGCAGCAGGTGCTCTCGGCCACGGAAGAGGCCCAGACCGTCGCCGCCTAAGCCCTGATCTCCGCGATCAGGGTTTCCGCGAAGTCGGGCGCCTTCATTTCGCATTCCCAGACGGTCACCACGCGCCAGCCCTGCTCGGTCAGGGCGGCGGTGTTGCGCGCATCGCGGTCGCGGTTGCGGCCGATCTTGGCGATCCAGTAGTCGGCGTTGGCCTTGGGCTGGCGCGCGCCGCGGGCGCAGTCGTGGCCGTGCCAGAAACAGCCGTGGACGAACAGGGCGACGCGCCGGCCCTTCATCACCACATCGGGCTTGCCGGGGAGGCTTGCCCCGCCCAGCCGATAGCCGATCCCGGCTTCGCGCAGCAGGCGACGCACGGCCAGTTCCGGTGCGGTGTCCTTGCCCTTCACCCGGCGCATGACGGCGCTGCGTTTCTCGGGCGAATAGACGTCGGTCATTCCATCACCCGCTCATCCCCGCGAAAGCGGGGACCCAGTGCTTTGGGCGATGGAATCCCGGCATCGTGCTCATGAAAGAACTGGGTCCCCGCTTCCGCGGGGATGAGCGGAATGGGAACCTTACAGCTGGGCCAGCAGATGTTCGGCGGACGACACCTTGAACTCGCCGCCGGCCTCGATGTTGAGCTCAGTGACCACGCCGTCCTTGACCAGCATGGAGTAGCGCTGCGAGCGCTCGCCCATGCCGAAGCCGCGCGCGTCCAGGGTCAGGCCCAGGGTGCGGGTGAAGTCGCCGGAGCCGTCGGCCAGCATCAGGATGTCCTCGGCGCCGTCGGTGGCCTTGGCCCAGGCGCCCATGACGAACGGGTCGTTGACCGACAGGCAGGCGATGGTGTCGACGCCCTTGGCTTTGAAGTCGGCGCCGTTGTCGATGTAGCCGGGCAGGTGGCGCGCCGAGCAGGTCGGGGTGAAGGCGCCGGGGACGGCGAACAGGGCCACGGTCTTGCCCTTGAAGATCTCGTCGGTGGTGATCGGCTTGGGGCCGTCCGGGGTCGGGGTGCCGAGGGTCGCGGCCGGGATGGTGTCGCCGATCTGGATGGTCATGGGTGTCTCCAAGGGTTTGGTTGGGAGCCGTGGCTCCAGAAGCGCAGATAGGCCCGCACGGTTGCGCCGCCAAGCCGCAAACGGGCGCCGCGGCTTGCAAATGGAGGCCGCCGCACCGATCATTCGGCACATGGACGATTTCCAATCCCTCGTCGGACGACTTCTGGTCGCGATGCCGGGCATCGGCGACGACCGGTTCGAGCATGCGGTGATCCTGGTCTCCGTGCATGAGCCCGACCACGCCATGGGGCTGAGGCTCGACCTGCCCGCCCCCGCGGTGGACCTGAAGTCGGTGCTGGCCAGGCTGGAGATCCCGGCGCCCGACAGCGCCATCGGCCGTCCCGTCATGGACGGCGGGCCGGTGGACCGCGAGCGCGGCTTCGTCCTGCACACCGACGACTGGATGTCGCCCGAAGCCAGCGTCGGCTTCTTCAGCGGCCTGGCCATGACCGGGACCAAGGACGCCCTTCTGGCCATGACCGACGTCGCTACAGGGCCGCGCCGGTCCAAGCTGCTGCTCGGCTACGCCGGCTGGGGCGAGGGCCAGCTTGAGGATGAGCTGGGCGAGAACGTCTGGCTGACCGCCGACGCCGACATGGACCTGATCTTCGACGGCGACCACGAGACCAAGTGGAGCCGGGCCCTGGCGCGGCTGGGCGTCAACGCGGCCTTCCTGTCGGGACAGGCGGGGCGGGCCTAAAGCCTATTTCCGCTCGTAGACCACCTTGCCGTCCACCACGGTCAGGACTGCATGGCCGTGGGGAATCTGCGCGGCCGGGACGGTCATCAGGTCGATGTCGAAGGCGGTGAAGTCGGCGCGTTTGCCGACCTCGATCGTGCCCAGCTCGTTTTCGCGGAAGCTGGCGTACGCCGGCCAGAGGGTGAACATCTTCAGCGCCGTCTCGCGCGACACGGCCTCCTCCGGATGCCAGTCGGGGCCCTGGAAGCCTTCCAGATCGCGGCGGGCGACGGCGGCATAGAACTCGATCAGGGGATCGCCGCGCTCGACCGGTGAATCCGAGCCGCCCACGACGATGACGCCGAGGTCCACGAGGCTCTTCCAGGCATAGGCGCCGTTCAGCCGCTCCTCGCCCAGACGGGCCGGGGCGAAGTGGAAGTCGCCGATGGCGTGGCTGGGCTGCATGGAAGCGATGATCGGCAGGTCGACGAAGGCCTGATAGTCCGAGGGCCTGAGAATCTGGGCGTGTTCGATGCGCCAGCGGATGTCGGTTCCGCCCTTCCAGTCGGAACGCGGGACCTCCGCCATGGCCTGGCGATACCATTCGATCACCGAGCCGTTGCCGCGGTCGCCGATGGCGTGGGTGGCGACCTGGATGCCCGCGCGCAGGGCGCCTTCATAGATGGGCACGATCTCGGCGGCGGTGGTCTGCATCAGGCCGCGCGTCTCGGGCGCGTCCGAATAGGGGTCGTAGAGGGCCGCGCCGCGCGAGCCCAGGGCGCCGTCGGCATAGAGTTTGATCGCCCGGGTGATGATCCGGCCGTCGGCGACGCTGCGCGGGCCCGAGGCGAACAGGGCCTGGGCCCCGTCGGGGGTGACGGACGTATAGACCCGGATCGGGGCTTCACCCGACTCGGCCATCTCTTCCAGCAGGGGGATGTCCTTCCACGGCGCGCTCATGAAGTGGACGCCGGTCCAGCCATAGGCGGCCTCGACCCGGAAGCCGGCCTGATAGGCGGCCCTGAGGGCGGCGGGGTCGGCTTGGGGCCTCAGGCCCTCGACGAGAGACATGGCGGCGTCCAGCAGGAAGCCGGTGGGCTTTCCGGAAGCGTCTCTGGCGATCTCCCCGCCCGCCGGGGCTTGGGTCGTCGCGTCGATGTGGGCCGCGGCGAGGGCGGCGGAGGAGGCGGTGACCGCATGGCCGTCGGCCCGGCCCAGCAGCACGACCCGGCCGGGGGCGGCGGCGTCCAGATCGGCGGCGGTCAGGAAGCGGGGGCCATTCGCAGACTCTGGCCATCGGGTCTCGATCCAGCCGCGGCCGATGATGGGGCCGTCCGGATGGGCGGAGGCCCAGGCGCGGAGCCGGGCCATGGCGTCGGCGACCGAGGTCGAGCCCTCGAGGTTCAGGGTCAGCTCGCGCCAGCCGATGCCGTCCAGATGGGCGTGGCCGTCGGTGAAGCCGGGAAACAGGGTCGCGCCCTTCAGGTCCACGACCGGGACCCCGGGGCTGGCGGGCAGGTCGGCGGCTTTGCCCACGAAGGCGATGCGGCCGTCCCGGACCAGAACCGCCTCGGCGGTCGCGTCGCCGGAGAGGCCGGTGTGGATGGTCCCGCCGCGCAGGACCATGTCCTGGGCCATAGCGGGCGAGGCGCCGGCGAAGATCAGCACGGCGAGGGCGGCGAGGGACGGCTTCATGAGGACGGCTCCGGAGGACCCGGCATGGGTGCAAGCGGTCGCCGGTTCCGTCAAGCGCCACGCCCGGGGAGGGCGCGCCCAAAAAGAAAGGAGGCGGCCCGTTTCCGGACCGCCTCCCAGGTCTTTAGCCGTTTGGCTTCGTCTTAGAAGCGCGTGCCGACCGTCAGGACCATGGTGCGCGGGGCGCCCAGGCTGAAGGTACGGACCGAGCCGGTGAACGGACGGATGCCCGGGCCCGGATCGATGTCGGCGATGGTCGCGGCGTTGGAGCCCGACGAGATGTTGCCGGCGTGGAACGAGTCGAACAGGTTCGAGATGTTGAACTGAACGTAGGCGTCCTTGATGCCGAAGGTGTTGGTCAGGTCGTAGCGGGCGTCGAAGTCGACGACCGTGTAACCGGGGACCTTCTCGTCGTTGACGTCGGTGGTGAACCGGTCATCGACCCACTTGGCCTGCAGGCCGAGCGACAGTTCCTCGGTGGCCTGCCAGTCGCCGCGGAAGGTGGCTTGCCATTCCGGGGTTTCGACGACCTTCTTACCCTTGGTCGGCAGGTACCAGTACTGGGTGGTGCCGGCGGTGCAGCCGGCGCCGGGGGCGGTGCCGGTCGGCGGAGTGGCCGGGCAGGTGAAGGCCAGGGCGACCTGGTCTTCCTGCAGTTCCGAGTCGGTGTAGGTCGCCGAGGCGTACAGCGAGATCGAGTCGGTCACGCGCCAGCCGATCGAGCCTTCGACGCCCTGGGTCTCGACCTTGCCGATGTTACGGTCGACGGTCAGGCCGAAGGTCGGCGAGGTCGGGTCGTTGTCCAGGGTGGAGACGACGCGGTTGTTGTACTCGTTGAAGTAGGCCGAGATCGAGGCGACGATGGCCGAGGTCGTGTAGCGGTAGCCCAGCTCGTAGTTCTTGCTGGTTTCCGGCTGCACGCCGTTGAAGGCGAGCGGCTGAACCGTGGTCGCATTCGCCGTACGCGTGGCGACGTAGAGGTTGTCGGTGCGCGGCACGGCGATCTGTTCCGAGTACGAACCGAAGATGTTCGAGGCGCCGAAATCATAGCCGACCGTGATGTTCGGCAGGATGTCGTCGTACTTGAAGGTCTGCTGGTACGGGCGGATGTACTGGTTGGTGTTGCCGATGAAGGCGACGTTGCCGTTGGCGCCCTGGGTCAGGGTGGCGTCCGGCGTGGTGGTCACGACGCCCGTGGCGCTGGTCGTGGTGGTGAAGCCGACCGGGGTCTGGGTGGTGCAGAGCACGTTCGACGAACCGTTTTGCGAGTAGCAGAACTGGTTCAGGTTACGCGTGAAGAACGGGGCGCGGATGCCGACCATGACGGTCAGGGCGTCGTTCAGGAACTCGCCGCGGTAGTCGAGCGAGAACTGGTTCAGGATGGCTTCCGAGAAACGGTCGCGGGTGCGCAGGTACGAACCATCGCGGCCGATGACGCGGGCCGACTCGTCACCCCAGGTGTTCTCGCCGCCGAAGACGTTGATCGGGAGGCCGCCGCCGATGGTGCGGGTGGCTTCGCCGGTCTGGCGGTGACGACCGTAGTCGTTGGAGTACGACAGGCGCAGGCGCTGGGTGTCGGTGACGTCCCAGATCAGCGAGCTCAGCACGCCGTAACGACGGGTGTTGGTGTTCGACGGCGTGTAGAGGGTCACGTTGTCGCAGCTGTCGCCGTCGCCGTTCAGATCGACGCCGGTGCGGTTCACGGCCACGGCGGCGCAGGAGGCCGGGGTGGTCAGGGTGGCGTTGTTCGAGGTGTTCTGGTCGAGGCGGTCATCGCGCTCGCTGACCACGGTGAAGCCGCCGCCGTTGGCCATCGTGTACTGGAACGAGGGGTCGATGGTCAGGCGCAGGTTGTCGCGCAGGTGGTAGCTGAAGTTACCGCGCAGGCTGCCCGTGTTCGACGGGTTGTTGCGCAGTTCCGAGGCGTTGGTGCAGCTCGTGTTGTTCAGCACGCCGCCGAAGTAGGTGATGGCGGTCGACTGGGTGGTTTCGTTCTGGACGGTGCCGTCCACGCCGATCGGCGCGAAGCAGGCCTTGTCGTTTTCAGGACGCAGGCCGGCGTTGAACGTCGCCAGGTTGTTGAAGTTGTTGTAGGAATTGTTGCGGTTTTCGTTCCAGTTGAACGCCAGGGCGGTGAAGTCGCCGTTGTCGCGCAGTTCCTGATAGACGCGGCCGTTGTACTGGATCTTCTCCAGTTCGCCCGGGCCCTTGAACTTCTGGTAGTTCGTGTAGGAGGCGGCGAGGAAGGCGGTCGTGCCCCAGGGGCCGAAGGCGCCCGAGTCGACGCGGCCGAAGACGCGGCCATAGGAGAAGGTGCCCTTCGAACCCGTGAAGGTCGCGCCCGGCTCATCGTAAGGACGGACGGTCTGGTAGTTGATGATGCCGCCCAGCGCCGCAGCCGTCGGGCTGTCGTTGTCGGTCGTGCCCTGGTTGACCGAGGCGCGCTCGATCAGTTCCGGGTCGATCTGCTGGTTGGTGTAGGTGGCGTAGTTGCCGGTGTCGTTCAGCGGCACGCCGTCGACCGCCAGGCCGACGCGGTTGCCGTCATAGCCACGCAGACGGATGTTGCCGCCCGAGTTGCCGTAGGGGTCGGAGTTGGTGAAGTTCAGGCCGGGGACCAGGTTCAGGGTCTGCAGGATGGTCTGGCCGGGTTGCTGGCGCGCGATGACTTCCTGGGTGATGGTCGAACGGGCCTTGTCGACGCTCTGGGCGACGGCCGGGCCGACGGCGCGCGGACCGCGCTGGCCGGTGACGACCACTTCTTCGACCGACGTGGCTTCAGCGGCGCTGGTGCCGGTCGATTGGGCCGAGGCGGCGCCGGCGATGATCATGCCGGTAAAGAGGGCGGAGGTCGCCCAGAACACGCGTTTGCGGTTCATCATTGTATCTGTATCCCCAGATGATGCGGGCGAACGCGCCCATGGCCGTCAGATGGCTGACCTGACGAAATCCTGCCCCATCTAGGACCGCTCTTGTAACGCCGGACGACAGTTATGTGACGGTGATATGACAAGGCCACAGGGTTGCCCCTCGGCCACACTTCCGAAACACAGATATAATCTTCGTAAAGACCGAAATCTAAGCGCCCCAGACCGCCCTCAGACGGGCGGCGCGGCCACAGAATCGCGAATAGCCTGCATAGCGGGCCGGGTTCAAGCGGGCAAAGTCCTGATGATAGGCTTCAGCCGGCCAGAAGCGGCCCGCGTCACGGACCGGGGTGGTGAAACGTCGGGCGCCGATGACGGCCATGGCGGCCTGGCGCGAGGCCTCGGCGGCGGGCTTCTGGGTCGGGCTGGCGAAGACCGCCGTTCCATAGGCCGGGCCTGTGTCGCAGAACTGGCCGCGGGCGTCGGTGGGGTCGATGGTGCGCCAGAACCGATCGACCAGCTGGCGATAGCTGATCCGGCCGGGATCAAAGGTGACCTGAACAGCCTCGACATAGCCGTTGCCCGCTTCCACCGCCTCATAGGTCGGACGGGGCGAGGTTCCGCCCGCATAGCCTGACACGGCGCTGACCACGCCGGGGATGTGCTCCATGTTGGATTCGACGGACCAGAAGCAGCCCCCCGCGAAAACGGCGACCTCGCGGCGCCCGGTGTCGCGCGGCGCCGGAGCCTGGGCGGCTGCCGGGGCCGAGGGCTGTGCGGCGGCCGGGGTTTCGCCCTGCGAGCAGGCCGCGGCGGACAGGACGACGGCGGCGGCGATCAGTCTGGGACGAAGCGGGTGGCGAATGGCGGGCATGGCGATCGAACTCTCGACGAAGGAGGACCGGCGCCTCGCGTTCGTTTCCGAACGGGCGTCGTCATCAGATACGTCCGAAAGCGTCGGCCGGATACATCACCGGCCCGCCAGAGCCTCAGAGGGGGCCGCCCCGGGTTTCGAACACCGTGGCCAGGGCCAGGGCGGTCGGGAGCATCGATCGGGGCTCATGATAGTTGCCGTTGACCTGGCTGCGCGCGATGACATGGGCGCGGAAGCGGGTGAACAGACCCGTGTCGGGCGCCCTGGGGTTCGACCAGAAGGCGTCGAGAGGCTTCTGGTCGGTCAGGCCTTCGAAGTCGAAGAAGGCCTGACCCAGCACCTTGACCGGCGTATGGAAGCCGAGCGCCGACAGGGCGGCGCTGGAGTTGTTGACCACCATGCCCCGCGATGCGCGGCAGAGCTGGGCCAGATTGCCGCCGTCGATGAAGTCGACCCGGTCGGACAGGCCGCGTTCTTCCGCCAGGGCGCGGGTGATCAGTTCCAGATTGACGAGGCCGGGATCGAGCGGATGGTTCTTGACCACCAGTCTGGCCTCGGGCGGGGCCTGATCCGCGAAGCTGTTCATGACCTCGGCGAGGAAGGCCGTATTGTCGGCGAACCGTGAATAGCGGAGCAGCTGGGCGTCGCCCTCACGCTGGAGACAGGCGATGAAGAACGGGCCGCGCCGGGCGATCCGGTCAGCGTCGCAACGATTGCGGGGCTGGAAGGCCAGGCCGAAATAACGCCGGATATGCCCGGCGCACTGCAGCCAGGGCGCCTGGGTATAGGGCGCGACATAGCGGGGAAAGAGCCAGCGGCCAGGCAACTGGATCAGGTGATAGATGCTGATGTTGAGCACATGGTACGGCAGGATTCGACCGACCGGCCGTGTGACCGGCGTTTCGGGCACCGGAGGCTCATAGGCGAGACGGTGGCGGGGCAGGGCGCTGGAGGCGTTGACGCCGTTGCGCTCGACCGTCACCCAGTCGGGGCGGAAATAGCCGTTCTCAAGCACCCAGACCCGGCGGCCCGAAGTCGCCGCGTCGCGCAGCACGGCCTGGTTGTATACGCCGCCTTCGCCGAAGACGATGACGTCCGTATAGTCGGGCAGAAGGGCTTTCAGCCGGTCGGGCCACTGGGCCGAGCGTTCCTTGAACCGGATCGCACCGGGGCCGCGCCAGTAGAAGACATCGCCGGCGTTGAAGAGCATCCGGGTCACTTCCGCTCCCCGCGAGCGTAGCGCCTTGGCCAGAACCAGCCCGAAAGGCCCGAACGGCGCAGTGACGATCAGGAAGCGGCGGCCGGCCAGCCCGTCGGTCGTCGCGCCCACCATGACGGGGGAAGGCGCTTCCGGGTAATCGGGGTCGAGACTGGCGAGCAAACCCGTGGACTTTCTGAGTTCTGCGCTGAGGTCCCTCTTACTAGAGCGCCACCTTGGCCGCTGACAAGGCGGCTCACGCATGGGTCGTGTGAAAGATGTCGATTCCGTCGGGCGGGGGGCGAAAAGGTGACGCCGGAACTGGCGCACCCGCCCGGAATGCATTGTCTCGATAGGGGTTCCAGGCGCCCGGCGGGTTAGACGGCGGGTGTGGTTCCGGCGCCGGATTCGCGGACACCGGGCGGGCGGCGGTAAGGCGGACATCGCGTCCCGAACGCAGAAACGCCGGCCTCGCTTGCGCGGGGCCGGCGTTTCAAAGTCTTCGACATCCGAAGACCGTCGGGGCCTGCCGGAGCAGGCCCCTCGGGACTTAGAAGTTGATGTCGATGGTGGCGCGGCGGTTCAGCGGCTCGCGGACACCGTCGGCGGTGGCGCGGGCCAGCTGGGTTTCACCCTTGCCGTCCAGCGAGATCACGCCGCCGGCGACGCCTTGAGCGACCAGGGCGTCAGCCGTGGTGCGGGCGCGGCGGTTCGACAGACCGATGTTGTAGGCGGCCGAACCCGAGGTGTCGGCGTGGCCGACGACCAGGATACGGGTCGGAGCGCCGGTCTTGGAGTAGGCGGCGGCCTGGGCGATGACCGCCTGGGCTTCCGTGGTCAGAACCGAGCGATCCCAGTCGAAGTAGACGACGAACTGGCGAGCGGCGGGCTTCTGAACCACCGGCGGACGCGGCGGCGGGGGCGGAGCGACCGGCGGCGGGGCCGGCGGAGCCACGTACGGCGGCGGGGCCGGCGGCGGGGCGACCGGCTCGGCGCCGAAGGCGTAGCGCAGACCCAGGGTCACGGTGTGGCTGTTGTCGTAGTCGCCTTCGAACGTGCCCTGGTTGTAGGCGGCGAGCGAGGTGGTCGAGGCGAACTCGGCGTCACCCGTCAGGTAGCGGTAGGTCAGGTCGATGTTGGCGCGGTCCGAGATCGACCAGGCCAGACCGGCGATCGCCTGGGCGGCGAACTTGGTCGAGCTGTCGTCGGCGACGAAGCCGATCAGACGGTTGTTGCGCAGGCGGCCGACGACGTCGGTGTTGACGTGGTTCACACCGGCGCCGAGGCCGACGAACGGACGAATGCCCCAGGCTTCGTAACCGAAGTCATAGATGACATTGGCCATCAGGGTGGTGGATTCGATGTCGCCGTCCGGCGAGTAGCAACCGCCGGTCGCGGGCGTGATGTTGCAGACGCCGTTGGCGCCGGAGACGGCGCGGACCTTGCCGAGGTCGCCCGAGCGATAGCCGCCTTCGACTTCAACGCGCCAGTTCGGGTTGAACCGGTAGCCCAGACGGGCGAACGCGGCCCAGCCGTCGTTCACTTCAAAGTTGAAGTTGTTGCCGGTCGATTGGGATTCGGCGTTGATGCCGTCTTCCATCGTGTGATAGCCGGCGTCGATCGCGCCGTACCAGCCGTCCGGCTCAGCCGAAGCGGCTCCAGCCGACAGGGCGATAGCCGCCGCGGCGCTGGACGCCAGAAAAACACTCTTAATACGCATGGGTGTGAGCCCTCCGCAGCCAATATTGTTTCATGCGGCGGTCTCACCGCCTCAGGCCTTCTAACAGCGTTGCCGTTAGAGGTCGAGCCGATATCGCCGGTATTCTCCGTGTGCCCGTTCAACCGTGACGCTGATGCTACAGGCGAAAATCATGCTGTGGTTCTGTGGGTTCGGCGATGGGAGCAACGGTGTCTTCCGGCGGCCGCCGAACCGTCCTATGCACTGCGAGCATGACATCGGACGCCCCGCGCTGTGAAATCATCGCCGAAGTCGGCGTGAACCATGACGGGCGAGAGGATCTGGCCTTGCGGCTGGTCGAGGCTGCGGCCGAAGCCGGGGCGGACACCGTCAAATTCCAGACCTTCGACCCCGCCGAACTGTCCACGGCCTCGGCGCCGACGGCCGCCTATCAGGCCGAGGCGGGGCAGGGCGCGGTTCAGGCCGAGATGCTGGCGCGTCTGGTCCTGCCCCGCGACGCCTTGTCGCGCGTCGTCGATCATGCTCGCGCCTGCCGGGTCCGCTTCCTGTCGACGCCCTTCGACATCGGTTCGGCTCACATGCTGGTCGACGATCTGGGCATGGAGCGGATCAAGGTCGGTTCCGGCGAACTGACCAATCTGCCCTTCCTGCTGGCGCTGTCCCGAATGGATCGCCCGCTGCTGCTGTCGACCGGTATGGCGACCAAGCAGGAGGTCGAACAGGCGCTGGGCTGCGTCGTGTTCGGCCGGGTCGCGGGGGGCGCGGAGGCGCCGTCCCTGGCCGCCTTCGCCGAGGCCTTCCGATCCGCCGAGGCCGCGCCCGTCCTGGCGGAGACGGTCGTGATGCAATGCGTGACCCAGTACCCGGCGCCCCATGACCAGGCCAATCTGAGGGTGATGGACGCCTATGCGGCGCTCGGCGTCCGGCCCGGCTATTCGGACCATACGCTCGGAATCGACATCGCCCTGGCCGCCGTGGCGCGCGGCGCGACGGTCATCGAGAAGCATCTGACCCTGGACCGCACGGCCGAGGGCCCTGATCACAAGGCCTCGCTGGAGCCCGGCGAGATGACCGCCCTGGTCGCCGGGGCGCGCCGGGTCACGGAGGCCCTAGGCGACCTGGTCAAGCAGCCGGTCGCAGCCGAGATCCCCAATATCGCCGTGGCGCGGCGCGGTCTGGTCGCGGCCCGACCCATCGCGGCGGGAGAGGCCTTCAGCGCCGACAATCTGGCGGCCCGGCGCGCAGGCGGCGGCCTGGCTCCGGGACGGCTGTGGGACCTGATCGGCCAGCCCGCGACCCGCGCCTATGCCGCCGACGAGATCATCGAGGCGTGACCGAAAAGGCTCCCGCCAGGATCGGCGTCTTCACCGCGACCCGGGCGGAATACGGATTGCTGCGGCCGGTTCTGACGCGGCTGGAGGCTTCGGAGCGCCTCGGACCCGTCCTGATCGTCAGCGGGACCCATCTGTCGGAGCGGCATGGAGCGACCGTGTCGGAGATCGAGACCGACGGGCGAGCCATCGCGGCGCGGATCCCGGTCCCTCTGGCGGGCGACGACGGCCTGTCGGTCGCTGACGACATGGCGGCGGTGCTGGCCGGGGCGGCGAAGGCCTATGCCGACCTTCGGCTGGACGCTGTCATGATCCTCGGCGACCGGACCGAGGCCCTGGCGGCGGCGGCGGCGGCGGTCCCCTTGGGTCTGCCCATCCTGCATCTGGAAGGCGGGCACCGGACGGCGGGGGCGGTCGATGACTCCATCCGGCATGCGATCACCAAGCTGGCGGCCCTGCATTTCACCGCCGCCGAACCCTACAGCCGCCGTATCGTCCAGATGGGGGAGGCGCCCGACCGGGTCTTCACCGTGGGCGCGACGGGCGTGGACAACCTCGTCGCCTTCGGCCGCTCTAGCCGGGCCGAGGTGGCGGTGATGCTGGGTCTGGCGCCGGATGGGCTGGAGCCGGGCTTCGTGGTGGTCACCTTCCATCCGGAGACGCTGGCTGAGGTTTCGGCCGAGGCGCAGATCGCGGCCTTCCTGAAAGGGCTCGGCACAATCGCGGATCGGAAGATCGTCATCACCCTGCCCAACGCCGATGCGGGCTCGGAAGCGATCCGGGCGGCGTTGAAAGCCTTCGCGGACCAGCGGCCCGATCAGGTCCTGACTTTCGAATCGCTGGGCGCGCGGCGCTATGCGGCGGCGCTGACGGCCTGCGACGCCGTGGTCGGCAACTCCTCAAGCGGGGTGATCGAGGCCCCGGCGGCGGGGACGCCTTCGGTCAACGTCGGGGAGCGGCAGGCGGGACGGTTGAAGCCGCCGAGCGTCATCGACTGCGCCAATACCTCTGAGGCGGTGGCGGCGGCCCTGAAGCAGGCGCTGGATCCGGCCTTCCGCACGGCGGCGCGCCATCAGCCGGCGCCCTTCGGCGACGGGCATGCGGCGGAGCGGATCGTCGCGGTGCTGGAGCGGACCGATTTCGCCGGACTGGCTCGCAAACCGTTCGTCGATCTGGCCTAGCGGCGGACCCCGCCCAGATCCTCGCCCGCCGTCACATGGGGCCACAGGGCCTCACAGACGACGAAGTCGAACAGGGTGTCGACGTCCCAGCCGCGTTCGGGCGGCATGGACCAGGTCAGGGTCCCTTCGGACTGGAAAGACCGGTCGCGGCCGAGGATGCCGGGGCGCCCGACATAGACGGCGCCGTTGATGATGACGGCTTCATCCGTGGCCGGATCATTGCGCTTCCACAGGCCGTCCCCGCTCACAGAGCCGTAGAAGCCCGGCGGCTTGGGCATGGGCGAGACCCCGATCACCGAGGGGGCGTTGCGGGCGTGGCAGAGGGCCACGGCGCCGTCGATGTCGGCGGTTGTGCGCAAGGGCGAGGTCGGCTGCAGCAGGACCACATAGTCCCATTCCCCGCCGATGGCGGTCAGGGCGTGGTCGATGGCGTCGATGACGGAGGCCTTGGCGTCGGCCAGTTCGGCGGGACGGCGCAGGGTTTCGACGCCCATACTCTCGGCCAGGGCGATGACGGCGTCGTCGTCGGTCGTGACCACCAGACGGTCGATCGTGGTCGAGGCCTGACCGGCCGCCAACGTCCAGCCAATCATCGGTCGACCGGCGAGGGCGCGCAGGTTCTTGCCCGGCAAGCCTTGCGAGCCCGCGCGGGCGGGAACGAGGCCGAGCACCCGTTTGCCGTCGATCATGCCGTTCCTCTCTTGGCGCGGGGCTCAAGACATAAGGACTAATGCCGACCCCGGCCTTACGCGCGGTTAACCACGTCCGGAGAATCATGCGCGCGACAGCGGCCCGCCGGGGAGCGCGGCCGCACGGAGCAGACGGCGTGGACGATCTATTGAAGGCCTATGCGGGCAAGCGCGTGCTGGTCACGGGCGCGGGCGGCTTCATCGGCAGCCGGCTGACCGAGCGGCTGGTCGAGCTGGGCGCGAACGTCCGGGTGCTGGTGCGCTATACGTCGGACGGCGACGCCGGCTGGCTGGACCGGTCGCCGGTCCGGCCGGATCTGGGCGTGCGGCGTGGCGACCTGGCTGACCGCGACAGTGTGTACGATGCGGTGAAGGACCGGGAGATCGTCTTCCACCTCGGCGCCCTGATCGCCATTCCCTATTCGTATCTCGCGCCGGAGAGCTATGTCCGGACCAATATGATGGGCACGCTGAACGTGCTGCAGGCCGTGCGGGAGCTGGGCGTCGGCCGGCTGGTCCACACCTCGACCAGCGAGGTCTATGGCTCGGCCCAGACCATTCCGATGACCGAGTCCCATCCCCTGGTCGGCCAGTCGCCCTATTCCGCGACCAAGATCGCCGCCGACAAACTGGCCGAGAGCTATCACCGCTCCTTCGAGACTCCGGTCGTGACGCTGCGGCCGTTCAACACCTTCGGGCCGCGCCAGAGCGCCCGGGCCGTGATCCCGTCGATCACCATGCAGGCCTTGGCCGGCAGACCAGTGATGCTGGGTGATGTCCGGCCGACGCGGGACTTCGTCTTTGTGGACGATACGGCCGACGCCTTCCTGAGGGCCGGGATCGTTCCGGCCATCGAGGGGCTGACGGTCCATACCGGCGGCGGACGCGAAGTGCGTATCGGCGACCTGCCGGCGATGATCGGCAAGGCGGCCGGGATCGAGGTTCAGGTCGTGGAAGACAAGCAGCGCATCCGCCCGCCGGCAAGCGAGGTCGAGCGGCTGATCGCCGACGCCTCGCTCGCGAAGGCGAAACTGGGCTGGGCGCCGACGGTCAGCGTCGAGGAAGGCCTGGCCCGCACCGCCGGCTTCATTCGCGAACACCCGCAGCTGTACCGCCCGGCGGAGTATGCGGTGTGACCGCCTCCGCCAAGCTGCCGACCAGTTCGCCGTCCAATCTCGAGGCCCAGATGATGGGCCCGGACACGCCGCTTCTGGCCGCCATCGAGCGGCTGGATCAGGTGCGCCGCAAATTGATCCTGGTCGTGGACGCGGAGCGCCGGCTGGTCGGTTCGGTCTCGGACGGCGACATCCGCCGGGGCCTGATGCGTCGGCTGACCATGGACGCCCCGCTCAGCGCGGTGATGAACGCCAATCCGGTGTCGCTGAAATCCGGTGTCTCGGACAAGGAGGCCGTGCGGGCCCTGTCGGACCGTGGTGTCGGTCTGGCCCCGCTGGTGGACGGCAAGGGGCGGGTCATCGGACTCTATCCCGACGTGCTGGGCGTCGCCGCGCCGCGCGACAATCTCGTGGTGCTGATGGCGGGCGGGCGCGGGGCAAGACTGTTCCCCCTGACCCAGAACTGCCCGAAGCCGATGCTGAAGGTGGCGGGCCGGCCCCTGCTCCAGACCATCATCGAGCGTCTTCAGGCCCAGGGCTTCCGGCGCTTCCGACTGGCGGTCAACTATCTGGCCGAGATGATTGAGGATCACTTCGGCGACGGTTCCAGCCTCGGCGTCGAGATCGACTATTTGCGGGAAGATCATCCGCGCGGCACGGCGGGCGCCCTGTCCTTGCTGGCCGATGACATCGACCAGCCGATGCTGGTCATGAACGGGGACCTCCTGACCCGGATGAGCTTCGGCGATCTGATCGACTTCCACGTGGAGCATCAGGCCAGGGCGACGCTCTGTGTTCGGGAGCACAATTTCCAGTCGCCGCACGGGGTGGTGGAGACGGACGGGCCGCGCGTCACCAGCCTGACCGAGAAGCCGACCTTCCGCTGGCTGGCCAATGCCGGTGTCTATTGCCTGTCGCCCGAGGTTCTGGCGCGCGTGCCCGCTGAAGGCATGTACGACATGCCCGACCTGCTCAACGCCCTGAACGCGGACGGAGAGACGGTCGGCGCCTATCCGATCCACGAATACTGGCTGGATATCGGACGCCCGCCGGACTTTGAGAGCGCCCAGGCCGAGTTCACCGCCATCTTCGATCCCGCGGAGTAGGGCTGGCGGAATAGTCAGCCGCCGCCGGTGCGCCCCGTGGCCTTACCCGTGCCTTCGCAGACCGGGCAGGTTTCGCCGTCAGGCAGCGTGCCCACACCCTCGCATTCGGGGCACAGGCTCGCATCGTGATGCTGGGCCAGGGCCGGATCGACCGGGGTCAGGCCGTGGTCGTCGATGTCATGTTCTTTCATGTCGCCCTCCTTCTCCATGGCTGAACGGTCAGGCGGGGCGTGGAGTTTCATGGCCTTTCGCCGTGACAGCGCCACGCTTCGCGTTTATCAGCCCGCCGAATGATGGACGAAGTTGAACGCCAGTCGGAAGAGCGCGGCTGGGCCACGGCGAAAACCCTGGCCGAGGCCCTGCCCTATATCCAGATCTACGACCGCGAGACGGTGGTGATCAAATACGGCGGCCACGCCATGGGCGAGACCGCCGTGGCGAAGCAATTCGCCGCCGATGTGGTCCTGCTCAAGCTGATGGGCGTCAACCCGGTCGTCGTCCACGGCGGCGGGCCGCAGATCAGCGCCATGCTGGACAAGGCCGGGGTGAAGTCGAACTTCATCGACGGCCTGCGCGTCACCGACCGGGACACGATGGTCGTCGCCGAGATGGTGCTGTCGGGCGCCGTGAATAAAGAGATCGCCCACTGGATTTCGGTCGCGGGCAAGGAAGCCGATGTGCGCGGCATCGGCCTGTCAGGCAAGGACGCCGGTCTGCTGACGGTCGAGAAGACCACCCGCACTCGGCGTGACCCCGACAGCCTGATCGAACACGAGGTCGACCTGGGCTTCGTCGGCGAACCCACGAAGGTCGATCCCAAACTGATCGCCGGCCTGATCGCGTCGGAGACCGACGACTGGGTCCCGGTCATCGCTCCGATCGGCGTCGCCGAGGACGGCATGACCTATAATGTCAACGCTGACACCGTCGCGGGCGCCGTCGCCGGATCGCTGAACGCCAAGCGGATGCTGCTGCTGACCGACGTCAAGGGCGTGCTGGACAAGAACGGCCAGCTGATCCGCCAGATGACGGTCGCCGAGGCGCAAGGCCTGATCGACGACGGCACTGCTTCGGGCGGCATGATCCCCAAGCTGCAGACGGCCATGGACGCGGTGAAGGCCGGGGTCGAGGCTGTGGTCATCCTGGACGGTCGCCGTCCCCACGCCATGCTGGTCGAGCTGTTCACCGAGCACGGCGCCGGCACTCTGGTGAAGGCGTGACGGCTGAACCTGTTGCGCCGCCCTCGGAAACGGGTGAACCGGCGACCGAGCTTTCCGCCGACCTGACCGGGATCACCACCTGGCTGTTCGACCTCGACGACACCCTCTATCCGCCCGAGAAGCAGATCCTGAAGCGGGTCTCGGGGCGGATCTTCGACTATATGGTGCGGCTGACCGGCCTGCCCGAGGATGAGGCGCGGGCATTGCAGCTGCGCTATCTCACCGACCACGGCGCGACCCTGGGCGGCCTGCTGCAGGACTACAAATTCGACCCCGCCGACTTCCTCGCCGACGTCCACAATGTGCCGCTGGACGGGCTGGATCCGGAGCCGGGCCTGCGGCTGGCGCTGGAGCGGCTGCAGGGGCCGCGTTATGTCTTCACCAATGGCTCGACCGGGCACGGACGGCGGGTGCTGGAAGCGCTCGGCCTGACCGATCTGTTCAGCGGTCTGTTCTCGATCGAGGACGCGGACCTGCTGCCCAAACCGGCCCCCGAGACCTTCGCCAAGATGATCGTCCGCTTCGGCATCGATCCGACCCGCACCGCCTTCTTCGAGGACACGCCGCGCAATCTGGCGCCGGCCAAGGCTCTGGGAATGACCACGGTGCTGGTCGGCCCGAAGGCGCTGACCTCGGCAGACGCCTATATTGACTTCCGGGCCGCCGCGCTCGGCCCCTTCCTCGCCACCGCCCATCTTGCGGAGAGACCAGAATGACCTTCGATCGCGCCCAGCTGGAAACCGTCATCGAAAAGGCGTGGGACGACCGCGCAGAGCTGTCGCCCTCGACCCATGGTGACGTCCGTCATGCCGTCGAACAGGCCCTGGCCCTGCTCGATTCGGGCGAGGCCCGCGTGGCTACGCGCGGCGACGACGGCGCCTGGACCACGCACCAGTGGTTGAAGAAGGCGGTGCTCCTGTCCTTCCGTCTGAACGACAACCAGATCATGCGCGCGGGCGAACGCGCCGTGGCCAGCCCGACCTCGGGCGCACCCGGCGTCGGCCCCTTCTGGGACAAGGTGCCCAACAAGTTCGGCGACTGGACCGCGGCCGACTATCAGGCTGCGGGCTTCCGTTCCGTGCCCGGATCGATCGTCCGTCAGGGCGCCCATGTGGCGAAGAACGTGGTCCTGATGCCGTCGTTCGTGAACATCGGCGCCTTCGTCGATGAGGGGACCATGGTCGACGCCTGGGCCACCGTCGGCTCCTGCGCCCAGATCGGCAAGAACGTCCACCTGTCGGGCGGCGCCGGTATCGGCGGGGTGCTGGAGCCTCTGCAAGCCAATCCGACCATCATCGAGGACGGCTGTTTCATCGGCGCCCGCGCCGAGGTCGCCGAGGGCGTGATCGTGCGCGAGGGCGCGGTCCTGGCCATGGGCGTCTATCTGTCAGGCTCGACCAAGATCGTCGACCGCGCCACCGGCGAGGTCTTCCGTGGCGAGGTGCCGGCCTACAGCGTCGTAGTGCCGGGCTCCCTGCCGGATCCGAATGGCGGGCCGTCGCTCTACTGCGCCGTCATCGTCAAGCGCGTCGACGCCCAGACCCGGGCCAAGACCGGCGTCAACGAACTGCTGCGCGACTAACCGACCAGGACTGGACCCCCGGCGCCGTCCGGGCAGACCGCGCCCAGCACCGTGACGTCCGCTTCGCCGAAGCTCAGGCCGAGCGTGTCCAGGATCGGATTGATCACCGCGTCCAGCACGGGGCCCAGCGGGGCCAGCAGGGTTCCGAGCGCGCTCACCAACCCGCCAAGTCCGAGCGGCAGGCCGATGATGTTGACGGTGACGTCCAGCTTTTGAAGCAGGCTGACCACGACGCCATTGACCAGACCGGTTGCATGGACGGTCTTCATCGTCTGGGCGGTGATCTCGGCGTCGGTGAAGGCGACGGGTTTGAAACCATGATCCGCCGCCTCGACTGTCGCGCGTCCGGTCAGGCTGACGACCCCGGCGACCGACATCAGGGTCGCAGGCGTCACCATCAGGGTGTGGGTGAAGTCGCCCAGCTTCGTTTCGTCGACCGTTCCGATATCCGCTCGCGCCAGTCCGGGACGGACGCCCAGCGTGACGGTGCGTGACGGCTTGCAGGTGATGGTGTCCAGCCGGGCCTCGGACGAGGCAAGCTCGATCAGGATCGGCAGATTGACCTGGGCGAGACCAGACAGCTTCTGGCTGGTCCGTGCACGGACATAGAGCCGCGTCTGCGCGGTGCGGACGATGGGTTCTCCTTTCGAGGTGACCGTGATCCAGGGGGAATGATTGGGCCGTTCGCCGATGGCGAGGCGGATCTGAAGATCGGCGATCCCGGTCTGGGCGCCGGTGGTCAGGGCGATTTGCCGGTCCCCTGCGCCGATCTCCAGCAGGGCCATGGCGAGGTCCATCGCGGAGACGGAGGCGTCCAGTCCCCGGGCCAGGCCGTCGGTCGCGTCCGCCTCGACGCCGATCAGATCTCCGACCTGGAGCGTCGTTCCGACTGCGGCGTTCGCCAGACGCGACAGGGCGCCGGACGCCTGGCTGCCCGCGAGCGCGCTCAACACTCTCAGAGCCCGGCCAGCGTCGACGTCCCGGGTCAGAAGGGCGTCATAGTCGCCGGCCTGAACCCCGATGTCGGCGGCGAGGGCGTCCGAGAAGGTCAGCAGGTTCACCTTCGCGTCGGCCAGGGCGTTGTAGTCCATGACGCTGAGCGAGACGCTGCTTCCGGTCAGGCCGCTGAGCAACTGGTTGGCCACCCCTCCGTCCAGCGCCGCCAGCCGCGAACCGATGGAGAACAGGGCGCGAGGCTCTCCGGGCGTCGCCGCCGTGCCGGACCGGGTGATCTCCAGGGCGTCCTTGCCGAGGATCCATCGCCCGAAATAGAGGGGCGCGCGGGCGGTCAGGGTGACCCTGACGGCGTTAAGGTCGGCGCCGCCTGTGGTGAACCGCTGGTCGGGGGCGAGGCTCCTGTCCGACACATAGCGCCCCTTCTGGACAATGGAGGCGACCTCCATCCCGGCATTGGCCCGAGCCGTGGCCAGGGCGGCGGCCTCGGCATGGTCGAGATCGTGGGCGCCGGACAGGGCGGCCAGATCGGCCGCGCCCTGGAGCTGCCGGGCGTGCAGGGCGAGGGATCCGACGTCTATGGTCAGGGCGGCCATGGCGCAGAACAGGCCCCCGGCCATGGCGGCCATGACCGCGATTCCGCCCCTTCTGTCGGTGAGCAGGGGGGCGGACGGGCTCCGACGGACATCCGGCCTCGACATCTCAATAGCCGCCGATCCGCACGGTGGCGGAGCGCTCGATAAGGCCGGGCGGTTTGGGCAGGGGTCCGGCCAGCAACATCACCGGGTTGTTGCGCGCGTCATAGGCCACCCGAACACGGATCGCCTGGGCGTCGCTGGTTACCTTGACGGTGACGAGCGCCGGATCCAGTCCAGCGGCGCCGCCTGCCTGGTCGGTCACGAAGGCCCGGGCCAGCTGTTCGCGCTCGGCGGCGTCCAGCCCGCCGACGGCGGCTCGCGCGCCCTCAGTCGCCAGCGACTGCACGGACTGCGCGAGCCAGAACCAGCCGCCGTAAACAACCATTCCGGCCAGGAGCAGGATCATCATGGGACCGACCAGGGCGAACTCGATCGCGGCCGATCCCTGTCGTCGGACACGCCCTGAACCGTGTCTCGGGCCGCACACCAGCCCCTGTCTCGTCGCTTCGTTCCGAAATCCCCGTCTCATGACGCTCGCCCCGTTTCCGATGGAAAACGTCTCAAATCATCATTAAACAATGATTAGGGTGCGAAGATCATCGTTTTACGGTGCTTTCGGAGCGTTAGAACGCTTAAAGGCGCGGTCCGCCGCGAAAGGTTCCAATTGTAATATGATTTGATCTTTTCGGGACTGTAGCTTGACACCGGTGTCACGTGTCGGGTTAGTAGCCGGGCCGAAACACGGCGAGATTCTGTTCAGCCTCCAGAGAGAGGCGGACGTCTTGGGAGGAGAACAGAAATGAACACGCTTCGCGTGCGCGCCCTGCAGTGCGCATCCGCCACCGCCCTGATCATGGGTGTCCTGTCCGCGCAACCCGTGATGGCCCAGACGGCGCCGGCGCAGTCGGATGACGACGCCGCCCAGGTCGACGAGGTCGTCGTCACCGGCATCCGCGGCGCCCTGCGCAGCGCCCTGAGCACCAAGCGCAATGCCAACGTGATGGTCGACGCCATCAACGCCGAGGACATCGCCGACTTCCCCGACGCCAACCTCGCCGAATCCCTGCAGCGCCTGCCGGGCGTCTCGATCGACCGCGACAACGGCGAAGGCCGCACCATCACCGTCCGCGGCCTCGGCTCGGACTTCACCCGCGTGCGCCTGAACGGCGTCGAGGCCCTGTCCACCGCCGGCGCCTCGATCGCGGGCGACAGCCCCAACCGCTCGCGCGGTTTCGACTTCAACACCTTCGCCTCGGAACTCTTCAACTCGCTGAAGGTCCAGAAGACCGCTTCGGCCGAGACGGAAGAAGGCTCGCTCGGCGCCACCGTCGACCTGCAGACCGGCCGCCCGTTCGACTATCGCGGCGCCCGCTACGCCCTGTCGGTCCAGGACGCCTATTACGAGAACGGCGAGACCAACAATCCGCGCGTCGCCGCCCTGGTCTCGGACCGCTGGCGCTTCAACCACGTTGGTGAGTTCGGCCTGCTGGGCTCGATCGCCTACAACAAGCGCGATCAGACCATCGACAGCTACCAGCGTCAGGCCGGTCAGTCGGACTACACCTACCGCGGCGCCACCTTCGCCGGCACGCCGAACCTTCTGCCGGGCGTCAGCATCCAGACCCGTCAGGGCTTTGCCGCTCCGACGGGCACCTCCTGTAACAACGGCGTCATTCCCGGCGTCAACATCACCAACATCTCCTACTGCGACGCGCTGCGCGGCTCGAACCTTGCCGCCTACAACCTGATCAACAGCCCGATCGGTTCGACGCTGAAGAACAATGCCACGACCGGTAGCGCCGCGGCCGGCACGACAGTGTCACCTGGCTCGCTGGTCCGCATTCCGGCCCTGCCGACCCTGAACCAGCAGGATCTGAGCCAAGAGCGCGTCGGCATGACCTTCGGCGCCCAATGGCGTCCGAGCGATCGCACGACGATCAGCTTCGACGGCGTCTATTCGCAGCTGGACCAGGTCTCGACCAACTATCAGATCGTTCCGGTCGGCCTGAACCGCAACAACACCCAGGGCACCGCCAACCAGGCGACCTATCAGCTGTCGAACGCCAACCTGCCCAGCACGGCGGCCCAGCGTCGCGCCCTCTACGCCTCCTGCACGCAGCGCGCCGAGACCGACATCATCGCCGGGGTCGATTGCGGTCAGCAGATCTACGGCAATACGCCGGTGGCGCTGACCAACGGTTCGGGCTTCAGCTTCAACCCGAACAATCTTGACCCGTACGACTACTATAACAGCCCGAGCTCGCGCGGTTATATCAACGACCCGACCCAGCTGGCGATGCGTAACGCCCTGATCGGTCGTCCGTCGATCCGCCTGATCGACGCGGCGCTGAGCCCGAACGGCCAGAACGCCGACTATCTGGTGCTCAGCAATGTCGACATGCGTTCGGCGGCGGATGAGGCCCGCTACACCACCTACTTCCAGCAGGGCACGATCAATATCGACCACGAGATCACCGACACCCTGCGGGTGCACGCGATCTACGGTGAGAGCCGGTCGGTCAACAAGTCGCAAGGCTCGCTGGTCGAGTTCAGCCGCATGAACTCGGGCTCCGGCGCCGCCGGCGATGGCTATTTCGTCTATGACGCCCGCGGCGGCGGCGACATGCCGTCGATGGATTTCGGCTTCGACGTCGCCGATCCGACCAAGTGGGATGTGGTCAAGGGCTTCTCCGCCATCCGCTATTTCGAGCGGACCGTGGACAACCACTACGAAGGCGGCGCGGTCGACTTCGCCTATGACCACAACGAGAACATCACGCTGAAGTGGGGCGCCTCGCAGCGTCGCTACACCTTCTACACCACCGCCCTGCAGCGTGAATCGAACCGCGAAACCCTGAACCCCAGCCTGATCGAGGCCGGAACCACGATCGACAAGGTCGGCAGCCTGCATTCCTTCGGCCAGGGCCTGGACCTGCCGGCGGGCACCCCGACCAGCTTCTACGCTCCGGATCTGGACGCCTTCCGCAGCCTGTTCGATTTCGAGTGCAACTGCGTCAACAAGTGGAACGACTGGCGGATCTCGACGAAGTACAACTTCGCCCAGACCTTCCAGGTGCAGGAAACCGACAGCAGCTTCTTCGGCCAGATCGACTTCAACGTTCCGGTCTTCGGCCGCACCCTGCGCGGTAACGTCGGCATCCGCCGCGCCTATACGGATCTGGATTCGGACGGCTTCACCAACCGCGGCCGGGCGATCAACGCCAGCAACAACTACAAGAACGACCTGCCGTCGCTGAACATGGCCTATGAGGTCGCGGACAACATGCTGATCCGCCTCGGTATCGCCAAGGTGATGTCGCGTCCGCTGCTCGGCAACCTGGCGCCCAGCGTCACCGCCTTCACCGTGCCGAGCGCCCTGGGCGCGACCACGGGAGGCTCGATCACCATCGGCAACCCGCAGCTGAGCCCCTTCACGGCGACCAACTACGACCTCAGCTTCGAATGGTATTTCCAGCCTGACGCCCTGTTCTCGGTCGCCATCTTCGACAAGGAAATCGAGAGCTTCCCGCAGACCCTGGTCGGCGACGGCACCCTGTCCTCGATCCTGGACGCCACCGCCATCGCCGAGCTACGCGCCGAGTTCGAGGCGATCATCGCGGACCCCACCACCAGCGCCACCAACCGCCAGAACGCCCAGAACCAGGTCGACTACATCAACGCCGACAGGGCCTTCGGCATTCGCCAGTTCCGCGACGCGCCGGGCGGCTATATCCGCGGGATCGAGCTGAACTATCAGCAGAACCTGACCTTCCTGCCCTGGTACTTCGAGAACCTGGGCATCCAGGCCAACTACACCCACCTCGAGTCCGAGCTGAACTACATCCTGACGCCGCAGCCTCTGGTCACCGGCGTGGGGCCGTTCACCGGCGCCTCGCCCGACGCCTTCAACTTCACGGTCTTCTATGAAGTGCCGAAGTTCTCGGCCCGTGTTTCGGCTGCCTACCGCGCGGAATATGTGACCCAGTATCCGATCGCTTCGGGCACCACCGACCCGGGCTTCTCGGACTCGCCGCTGGTCAACGACTTCCTGGGTTCGGAAGAGACGCTGAACATCGACGCCTCGATGACCTACAAGCTGAACAAGCAGATCACCCTGACGCTCGAGGCCCTGAACCTGACGAACCAGACGACCAACCGCTGGGGTTACGCCGAAGATCCGGTGGTGACCAACTACGGTTCGACCGGTCGCCAGTTCTTCGTCGGCGCCCGCGCCGTCTTCTAGGGGCGAGCCGAACACTCCCCCGGGCTTCCGTCCTGCCGGAGCGTCGCAAGACGCTCCGGTTCTTTTTGGAAAGCCGGGTGTCGCCAGACGCAGAAAGGCCGGGCCGTCGCGAGACGGCCCGGCCTTTTGTCTGTGCGCCGATCAGTTGATCAGGTTGCGGCGCAGGGCCGGGACGGCGAGGGCGAGTTCGCGGGTCACCATGGCCGAGAAGAAGCTCGCGCCCGTCGGACCGAGGTGGGTGTAGTCGAACGACAATTTGGCGTCCCCCATCGGCTCGACCGCGTTGTTGTTCTGCGCGGGAGCGGGCGTCGGCGCAGGCCCGGTGGCCGCGTTCGCCGCGGGCGCGGGAGGAACGGGCGCGCCGGTGTTGGCCGGGACCGTGGTCCCGGTCAGGAGGGCGGCGGCGACGATCCGCGATGGCGGCGACTGGGCGAAGCCGGCGGCGAGGCTGGGCCCCATGGCCTGGACGGCGGCGGCGCTGTCGGCGTTCAGATCCAGCAGGGGGGTGTGGGTCTCGGCGGCGACGGCGCGGATCGCGGCGGCCCAGGGCTCCAGATCATTGTCCAGCTTTCCGTCCACGAACTGGCGGCGCGTCAGGGGGGTGACCAGAACCGGAATGGCCCCCCGCTCCCGCGTCTCGGCGACATAGCGGCGCAGGTTCTGCGGAAACTCGGTCGCCAGATCCGTCGAGCGACCCGGCTTTCCCGGCTGGTCGTTATGGCCGAACTGGATCAGCACATAGGTGTCGACATAGGCGCGTGATCCCGCCGGCGTCGCGGACGCCATCTCGGCCAGGGCGATGTCCCACGAGCCTTCCGCCCGATAGTTGCTGGTGCTGCGTCCGCCGCGCGCCAGGTTCAGGCAGGCGACGAAGGACACGACGTGGTCCGAGCAGAACCGGCCGCCCCAGCCGCTGCCGCCCTGGGTGGTCGAGTCGCCGACGAGGATGATCTTGGAGGCCCGGATCGGGCGGGCGGGTTCGGGCGCCGGCGCGGTGGCCGGTGCGGTCTGGGCGAAGGCGGCCGTCGCGGCCGAGGCGAGCAGGGCGGCCGAGACGGCGGTGGTCAGAAGGCGGGTCATGGGACCAGGCATTGCGGCGTCAACTCCTCGAAATCGGCGGCCTCCGAAGGCGATTCTTCGGCCCAGCCCCTTGTCGCCGTCTGTCGCGGCGCTACGATGGATTTATAATACAAATCGGCTCGACGAGGAAACAGCCATGAAGATGACGAGACGCGGAGCCTTCGGTCTGGCCGCCCTGGGCGTGGCCGCGCCGACACTCTCCAAGGCCCAGACTCCGGCGGCGGAAGCCCCCGCCGCGCCCCTTAGCCGCGACGCGGCCCGCTCGTTCGGCGACTGGACGTCGATGACCTGGCCCAAGGGAATCGAGGGCCAGCGTCTGGCCGACCTCGGCGACGGGACCTTCCTCAATCCGATCCTGGCCGGCGACCATCCCGACCCGTCGATCCTGAAGGACGGCGACACCTATTACATGACCCATTCCTCGTTCGAATCCGTGCCCGGATTGACGATCTGGTCGTCGAAGGATCTGGTGAACTGGACCCCGGTCGTGGCGGCCCTGACGAAGAACATCGGCTCGGTCTGGGCGCCGGAGCTGTGCAAACACGACGGCCGCTTCTTCCTCTATATCCCCGCCCGCACGGACGAGTACCGCTCCAGCTACGTCATCCACGCCGAGAAGATCGAGGGGCCGTGGAGCGAGCCGGTCGACCTTCACCTGCCCAACCACATCGATCCGGGCCACGTCGTCGGCGAGGACGGCAAACGCTATCTGTTCCTCAGCGGCGGCGACATGATCCAGCTGACCGACGACGGCATGGCCACGGTCGGCGAGGTCCGTCACGTCTATGACCCCTGGCGCTATCCGGTCGACTGGGACGTCGAGGGCTTCTCGCCCGAGGGTCCCAAGGTCCTGAAGCACGGCGACTATTTCTACATGATCACCGCCGTGGGCGGCACGGCGGGTCCGCCGACCGGCCATATGGTCATCGTCGCCCGTTCGAAGTCGGTCTTCGGACCGTGGGAGAACCATCCGCGCAACCCGATCGTCCGCACCGCCACCGCGCGCGAGAAATGGTGGTCGCGCGGCCACGCCACCCTGATCGAAGGTCCTGCCGGCGACTGGTGGACCGTCTACCACGGCTATGAAAACGCCTTCTGGACCCTCGGTCGCCAGACCCTGCTGGACAAGATCGTCTGGTCGGCGGACGGCTGGCCCGATGCGACCGGCGGCGACCTCTCCCACCCGATGGCCAAGCCCGCCAACCTGCCCGGGCAGCATCACGGCATGGCCCTGTCGGACGACTTCTCGACCGACAAGTTCGGCGTGCAGTGGAGCTTCTATAATCCGGGTCCGGACGAAGGTCGTCGCTTCCGTCGCGAGGGCGGGGTGCTGCACATGGCCGCCAAGGGGACGGCGCCCAAGGACTGTTCGCCCCTGACCTTCGTCCAGGGCGAGCACGCCTATGAGATCGAGTGCGAGATCGAGATCGACGAGGGCGTGACCGCCGGCCTGCTGCTCTTCTACGACTTCGGCCTCTACGCCGGCCTGGGCTTCGACGAGCGCCGCTTCGTCACCCACACCTACGGGATGGAGCGCGGACGGCCGGGCCATTCGAACGGGCGGCGCATGCATATGCGGATGACGAACGATAACCACATCGTCACCTGCTACTCGAGCCCGGACGGCGTGACCTGGACCAAATTCGACCGCCAGATGGAGGTCTCGGGCTATCACCAGAACGTGCGCGGCGGCTTCATGATGCTGCGCCCCGGCATCTATGCGGCTGGCGGCTCGGGCGAGGCGCGCTTCAAGAACTTCAAATACCGGGCCCTCTAGGCCTGATGCTCGCTCTCGACCCGACGGAAGCCTGCGTCGATGACGGCGAGCATGGCGGCGGCGGCCCCCGGGCCGTCGCGCGCCTCGATGCGGTCGACGATGCGTTCGTGGGCGTCGACGGTCTCACGGTGCAGGTCGGGGGCGCGGGTCGGCGGGCTGAGGGTGAAGGCCTCCAGCAGCGCCGTCTCGATGACGCTGGCGATCGAGCGCATCATCGGATTGTTCGACGCCGCCCCGATGGCCAGGTGCAGCGACAGGTCGGCGCGGGCGAATCCGTATTCGGACCTTGTCTCGTTGCGCATGGCGGCGACGGCCGTGCGCATGGCCATGAGATCATCCGGGGTGCGGTGCTGGGCGGCGAGCTCCGCCGCCGCCGGCTCCACCGCGCGGCGCATCTCGGCCAGATGGCGGCGGAAGTCGGCGTCCATGCCGGTTCGCACCTTCCAGGACAGGACCTCGGGATCGAACAGGTTCCAGCGGACGCGGTCCGACACCTTGGTGCCGACGCGCGTCTTGACCACCAGCAGCCCCTTGGCCGTCAGGGTCTTGATCGCCTCGCGCAGCGAGGTGCGCGACACCCCGAACCGATCCAGCAACTCGGGCTCGGGCGGCAATTTCTCTCCGGAGACGAAGCGGCCCGCCAGGATGTCCTCGCCCAGCGTGCGGACGATCTGGGCGTGACCCGACAGGGCGCGGTCGCCGCGTTCCGGTTGTCCTTCATGACCGATCGGTCGGGATTTGGTCGCGCGTCTGGCCATACTTCTCCGGCTGTACAGCCCTTTGAACTCTACGGCAAAGCCACGATTTGTCGGATGATAACACCTAATTCCCTCTTGAAGCGCCGCTGTGGCGCAGGACGACCCGTGTGACTGACACTCCTCTGAAGACCTCCAAACCCCTGCGCAGCCGCGCCTGGTTCGACAATCCGGAGAACCCGGATATGACGGCGCTCTATCTGGAGCGCTATCTGAACTACGGCCTGACGCTGGAAGAGCTACGCTCGGGCAAGCCGATCATCGGCATCGCCCAGACGGGGTCGGACCTCGCCCCCTGCAACCGTCACCACATCGAACTGGCCAAACGGGTCCGCGAGGGCATCCGCGAGGCGGGCGGCATCGCCCTGGAATTCCCGGTCCATCCCATTCAGGAGACGGGCAAGCGGCCGACCGCCGGGCTGGATCGCAACCTCGCCTATATGGGTCTGGTCGAGCTGCTGTACGGCTATCCGCTGGATGGGGTCGTCCTGACGATCGGCTGCGACAAGACCACGCCCGCCTGTCTGATGGCGGCGGCGACGGTCGATATTCCGGCCATCTGTCTGTCGGTCGGGCCGATGCTGAACGGCTGGCTGAAGGGCGAGCGGATCGGCTCGGGCTCGATCATCTGGAAGGCGCGCGAGATGATGGCGCGGGGCGAGCTGGACTATGAGGGCTTCATCAATCTGGTGGCCACCTCGGCGCCCTCGGTCGGCTATTGCAACACCATGGGCACGGCCTCGACGATGAACTCGCTCGCGGAGGCTCTGGGTATGTCGTTGCCGGGGTCGGCGGCGATCCCGGCGCCATATCGCGAACGGCCCCAGGTCGCCTACCAGACCGGCAAGCGGATCGTGGAGATGGTGCATGAGGACCTGAAGCCGTCCGACATCCTGACGCCGGACGCCTTCCACAACGCCATCGTGGTCAACTCGGCCATCGGCGGCTCGACCAATGCCCCGATCCACATCACGGCCCTGGCGCGTCACTCGGGCGTCGATCTGCCGATCAAGGCGTGGGAGACGGTCGGCCATGCCGTGCCCCTGCTGGTCAATCTGCAGCCGGCCGGGACCTATCTGGGCGAGGACTTCCATCAGGCGGGCGGCGTGCCGGCCGTGATCAACCAGCTGATGGAACAGGGGCTGATCCGCGAAGGGGCGCTGACCGTCAACGGCAGGACGATGGGCGAGAACTGCGCCGGCGCCGAGATCGTCCTGCCCGACGTCATCCGGCCGTTCGACAAGGCACTGATGACGGATGCGGGCTTCCTGGTGCTGGGCGGCAATCTGTTCGAGAGCGCCATCATGAAGACGAGCGTGATCTCGCCGGAGTTCCGCGAGCGCTATCTGGAGGATCCTGCGGACCCGGAGGCCTTCGAGGGCCCCGCCGTCGTCTTCGACGGGCCCGAGGACTACCACCACCGTATCGACGACCCGGCGACGGGCATCACCGAGCGGTCGATCCTGTTCATGCGCGGGGCCGGGCCGATCGGCTATCCGGGCGCGGCCGAGGTGGTGAACATGCGTCCGCCTTCGTACCTGATCGAGAAGGGGATCACGGCCATCGCCTGTATCGGCGATGGGCGGCAGTCGGGCACCTCGGGTTCGCCATCGATCCTCAACGCCTCGCCGGAAGCGGCGGCGGGCGGCAATCTGGCCCTGCTGCGCGAGGGCGACTGGATCCGCGTCGACCTGAAGACCCGCCGCGTCGATGCCAAGGTCTCGGACGCCGAGATGGCCGAGCGCCGCGCCGCGCTGGAGGCGGCGGGGGGCTTCCGGTATCCGCCGTCACAGACGCCCTGGCAGGAGCTGCAGCGCGCCACGGTCGGCCCGCTGCAGACCGGGGCCGTGCTGGAGCCGGCGGTGAAGTATCACCGCATCATCGACAGGTTCGGCAACCCTCGCGACAACCACTGAGGGGCGTCACTCCCGGCCGATGGTCATCCAGAGGGACAGGGTCTCGCCGGGCTGGAGCACGGTGAAGCCCTGTTCGCCCGGCGCCGCCTGGTTGAAGACGTCGGGTCGGTGGCTGACAGGCTCGACGCAGAGGTAGGCCTCGCCGGTCGGGACATAGACATGGAGCCGGTCGGCCGAGGCGCGGAGGGTCGTGGTTCCCTCGACGTCGGACAGGCGGGCCTCTCCGGTCCAGCCCTCGAAGCAATGGTCTACGAACGGGGCGTCCGCGACCAGCCGGTCGGTCCAGTCGATGACCTCATCCAGCGGCGCGAGGTGGTCGGGGACGATGTCTTCGCCGGTCCAGACGCCGGTGGCGGGGACGTCGAGGCGGCTATCCGTCTTACGCGGGAAATAGGGATGCAGGCCGATGCCGGCGGGCATGGGCGTGGTGTCGCGATTGATGACGGCGAGGTCGATGCGCAGGCCGTCATCGGACAGGCTGAAGGTCTGGCGTGCTTCATAGCGCCAAGGCCAGCCGTCAGCGCCGAAACTGAGGGTCACGCGGTCGGCGGCCTGCTCCAGCACCGTCCAGACGCCCAGCCAGCCCTCGCCGTGCAGGGCGTGGGGAGAAAACCGGTCGAGGACCGGCAGGCGCACCTCGCGGCCCTCGAAGACGAACCGGCCCTGGGCGATCCGGTTCGCATAGGGGACCAGAGGGAAGCAGGCGAAGTCGAGGATGTCGGTCGCGCCCGCCGGCGTCGGACGCAGGACCTCCGCGCCCGCCCGGGTCAGGGCGGCGACGGCGCCGCCCTGAAGCGCGATGGCGGCGACCCAGTCGCCGTGTTCAAGCCTGATCATCCGGCCGAGTACGAGGTCTTGGTCTGGGTGAAGAACTCCTGCGCCGCGAAGCCCTGTTCGCGCGCGCCGTAGCTCGACTTCTTCGTGCCGCCGAAGGGCACATGGTAGTCGACGCCCGCCGTCGGCAGATTGACCATGGTCATCCCGGCCTTCGCGCGGCGCTGGAAGTCGCGGGCGTGCTTGAGGCTGGAGGTGACGATGCCCGCCGACAGGCCGAACTCGACGCCGTTGGCGACGGCCAGCGCCTCCTCATAGGACTTGACCCGGATGGTGGAGGCGACGGGGCCGAAGACCTCTTCACTGTTGATCTTCATGTCCGGGGCGGTGTCGGCGATCAGGGTCGGCTGGACGTACCAGCCGGGCGTCTCCAGCGTCAGCCGCTCGCCGCCGACGGCGATCCGGCCGCCTTCGGACTTCGCGATGTCGATGTAGCGATAGGAGGTCTCCATCTGGGCCTCCGACACCGCCGGGCCCATCTGGCTGGTGGGATCGAGCGCCGGGCCGACCTTCAGGGCCTTCAGCTTCTCCGACAGGGCGGCGACGAATTTGTCGTGGATGCCGTCCTGGACGATCAGGCGGCTCGACGCCGTGCAGCGTTGGCCGGTGGCGAAGAAGGAGCCGTCCAGGGCGATGGCGACCGCGCGGTCGAGGTCCGCGTCGTCGAGCACGATCAGCGGGTTCTTGCCGCCCATTTCCAGTTGAACCCGGGCCTGACGCGCGACCGCGCCCGCCGCCACGCCCGCGCCGACGCTCTGGGAGCCGGTGAAGGAAACGGCGTCGACATCGACGTGGTCGACGATGGCCTGACCGACGCCGCCGCGGCCGATGATCATATTGACGACGCCCTTCGGCAGACCCGCCTCATGCAGGATGGCGACGAGGGCCTCGGCGGTCGCAGGGGTCAGGCCGGCGGGCTTGATGACGACCGTGTTCCCGAAGGCGAGAGCCGGGGCCATCTTCCAGGCCGGGATGGCGATGGGGAAGTTCCAGGGCGTGATCAGGCCGACGACGCCGACGGCCTGGCGATAGGTCTGGATCTCGACGCCGGGACGGGTCGAGGCCAGGTTCTGGCCGTGCAGGCGCAGGGCCTCGCCGGCGAAATACTTGAGGATGCGGCCGGCGCGGACGGTCTCGCCGATGCCTTCCGGCAGGGTCTTGCCCTCTTCGCGCGACAGCAGGCGGCCGAGTTGCTCGCGGCGCTCCATGACCAGGGTCCCCGCGCGATCCAGCACATCGGAGCGGACTTCCGGCGAGGCCTCGGACCAGCTCTCGAAGGCGGCCTTGGCGGCGGCGACCGCCTGATCGACCTCGGCGACGCCGCCGTCGGGCGTGCGGGTCACGACCTCGCGCGTGTCGGACGGGTTCAGACCCTGTCCCGGACGGTCGGCGGAGACCTTCTCGCCGTTGATCCAGTGGGAGAGTTCGAGGGTGTCGGTCATGGCAATGCCTTCAAATGAAAACGGGCGGCGGGGGAGCGCCGCCCGTTGGGGGATAAGCTGGCCGAACGGTCAGCCCTGCATGTCTTCCAGTTCGCGACCGCGCGTCTCCTTCACCCAGGCCTGGACCAGGAAGTAGGAGATCAGGGCGCAGGCGGCGTAGAAGCCGTAGGTGATCGGCAGGCCGAGACCGGCGGCCATGGCCGGGAAGCTGACCGAGATGCCGAAATTGGCCAGCCACTGGGCCAGACCCGCTACCGCCAGCGCCGAACCGCGCATCTGGTTGGGGAACATCTCGCCCAGCATGACCCACATGACCGGGCCCCAGCTGAAGTTGAAGAAGACGACATAGAGGTTGGCCGAGATCAGGGCGATCAGGCCGACCTGATCGGGCAGGTGCATGGCGCCGTCGACGAACTGGGCCTGCGAGAAGCACCAGGCGAGGACACCGAGCGTCACCGCCATGCCCGCCGAGCCGATCAGCAGCAGCGGCTTGCGGCCGATCCGGTCAATGACGGCGATGGCGGCCAGACAGGCGAGGATCGACAGGCTGCCGGACAGGATGTTGATCAGCAGGGCGTCGTTCTCGGAGAAGCCCACCGACTGCCACAGGGTGGCGCCGTAGTAGAAGACGATGTTGATGCCGACGAGCTGCTGGAACACGGCCAGGATCAGGCCGGCCCAGAGGATCGGACGCACCTTGCGGGTCGACGGATCGAGCAGGTCCTTGAAGCTGGGCTTGTGGTCGGCGGCCAGGGAGGCGCGGATTTCGGCGACCTTGCGGGCGCCGGCCTCGGCGCCGAACAGTTTCGACAGCACGGCCTGGGCCTGGGCGTCCTTGCCCTTGGCGACGAGGAAGCGGGGGCTTTCCGGAATGGCCAGCAGGGCCAGCAGATAGATGGTCGCCGGGACCACCTGCAGCCAGAACATCCAGCGCCAGGCCGGGAAGCCGCCCCAGAACTCGGCGGTCGAACTGCCCGCCGTATGGGCCAGGGCGTAGTTGCCGAGGAAGGCGCCGGTCAGGCCGGTGATGATCATGATCTGCTGCACGCTGGACAGGCGTCCGCGCATGGAGGCGGGAGTCACCTCCGAGATATAGGCCGGGGTCAGGACGCTGGCCGCGCCGACGCCCAGACCGCCGATGAAGCGGGCGATGACGAAGTGGAGCGAGGAGTCGGCGGCGCCGGCCCAGAAGGCGCTGATCACGAACAGGCCGGCGGCGATCAGCATCACCGTCTTGCGCCCGATCAGGTCGGCCAGACGACCGGCGATGAAGGCGCCGACCGCACAGCCCAGAAGGATGGCGCCGACGTTGATGCCGACGCTGAGCTCCGACAGGTTGAAGGCGCTCTTCAGCCCCTCCTGGGTGCCGTTGATGACGCCGGAGTCATAGCCGAACATGAAGCCGCCGATGGTGGCGACGGCCACGATCAGGGCGATGAAGGCCATATTGACCTTGTCGGTCCCGGCGATGTCGGGGCCATTGCCCCCGGTTGGTCCTGCCATTTGCCTCTTCTCCTCCGCATGGGGCTCTGACGGCCCCTGTTGTGATGATGGACTGTTGCCTCAGCGCCAGCCGGCGTCGACCCAGTATTCGTGGCCTGTAATGAAACGTGCATCGTCCGAGGCGAGGAACATGGCGAGCGCCGCGACGTCCTTCGGCTCGATCCGGCCCTTGAGGCACTGGGCGGCGACGATCTCGGCCTCGCCCTCGGGCGTGTACCACTTCATCTGACGGGGCGTTTTGACGTTGCCGGGCACGATGCAGGCGACGCGGATTCCATCCACGCCCAGCTCGCGCGCCAGACCCCGGGTCATGCCCTCGATCCCGGCCTTGGCGGTTTCATAGAGCGACAGGTCCGGTAGGCCGAGGTGCCAGGAGATGGAGCCGAGGTTCAGGATCACCCCCTGACCCGCCGCCTTCATGCCGGGCGCAACGGCCTGGGCCGCGAAATAGAGGTGGCGCAGGTTCACCGCGATCCGGTCGTCCCAATAGGCGGGCGTGACCTCGGCCAGCGAATGGCGGTCGTCGTTGGCGGCGTTGTTGATCAGGACCTCGATCGGCCCGACCTCGGCGGCGATGGCGTCGAAGGTCGCTTTCAGGGCTGCAAGGTCGGTCAGGTCGCAACGGCGATAGGCGGGGGCGGGGGACAGGTCCGACAGGCTGTCGGTCAGGGCGGTCGAATCCGCATCGGCGACGTCGAGGAAGACGACCCGGGCGCCCTGCCGTGCGAAGCCTTCGGTCAGGGCCGCGCCGATGCCCGAGCCGCCGCCGGTGACGACAACCACCTTGCCGGCGAGAGAGGGGTATTGATTGCTCATCAGGCGGCTCCCAGAAGGCCGCGGCCGGCGAGATTCTTGATCAGGGCCATGACGCCCATGGTCCAGGGGGCGGCGAGATCGCAGGTGGTGACCTCATTCTCCAGCACGCCGAGCCGCGGGGAGGAGACCTTTACCCGGTCGCCGACCTTGTGGGTGAAGCCGCCGCCGGGCGTGTCGCGATCCTGGATCGGGGCGAACATGGTGCCGAGGTAGAGGGCGAAGCCGTCCGGGTACTGGTGGCTCTTGCCGGATGCCTGTCTGGCCAGTTCCTCCGGATCGCGGCTGATCAGGCGCATGGAGCTGGCGCCCGACAGGATGAAGCCTTCGGGGCCTTTGACTTCCAGGGAGACGGTGGCGTCGCGGACGTCGTCCATCGAGAAGCCGGCGTCGAACAGGCGGATGAAGGGACCGACCGAGGCGGAGGCGTTGTTGTCCTTGGCCTTGCCGAGCAGAAGCGCCGAGCGCCCTTCGATGTCGCGCAGATTGACGTCATTACCCAGCGCCGCGCCGACCGGCTTGCCGGCCGGATCGACGACGATGACCACCTCGGGCTCGGGGTTGTTCCAGTGGGAGTCGGCACGGACGCCGACGTGGGCGCCCCAGCCGACCGAGGACAGGCAGGGGGCCTTGGTGAAGATCTCGGCGTCGGGGCCGATGGCGACCTCCAGATACTGGGACCACAGGCCGTCGGCGATCAGGGCGGCCTTAAGCTCGGCGGCCTGTTCGGACCCCGGCTTCACCTTGGCCATGTCGCCGCCGATACGCTCGGACAGGCGTTCGCGGATGCCGGCGGCGACCGAGGCCTCGCCCCGCGCCCGTTCCTCGATGACCCGCTCCAGGGCCGAGACGGCGAAGGTCACGCCCGAGGCCTTCACGCACTGCAGGTCGAGCGGGGACAGCAGGTTGAGCTCGCCATCCTCCCAGACCGAGGCGACGCTCAGATCCTCGATGGCGCCGAGATCACGGCCGGTCGCGGCGGCCAGATCGGCGCGCGACAGGGCTTCCGCCGAGGTCGGGGCGAAGGCGGAGATGTCGAGGAGACGGCCCGCGCGCAGCAGGACCGGGGTCGGGCCGTCGGCGGTTTCGATACGGCCCAGAAGAGTCGCGTCGCGCCAGTCCTCGGGCAGGATGTCCGTCAGCCTCATCTGTTCCTCCGCCCCAGTCTGCGTCCGCCGGGATCGTTGTGTGTTAGCGCTAACATCAAACGCCGCGACACGGGTTGTCAAGACGGCTTCAGGCGGGCGGGGCGGAGGTGCCGCGTTCGATCAGGGCGTGGGGGAAGACGACGTCGCTCCCGGCCGCGCCGCCGGCCAACAGGGCCACGGCTTCGGCGGCCATGCGGGCGACCGGCTGGCGGACGGTGGTCAGGGGCGGCCAGACCGCCGTGGCCATGGGGATGTCGTCGAATCCGACCACGGTCAGGTCGCGCGGCACGTCCAGACCCCGCTGGTGTGCGACCGCGACGGCGCCCTGGGCCATGTCGTCATTCGAGGCGAAGACGGCCGTCGGCGGGGCGGGCCGGTCCAGCAGGCGGCCGGTCGCTTCCAGCCCGGAGCGATAGGTGAAGTCGCCCGCCTCTATGACGGCCTCGGCGCCCAAGCAGGCGTCGATTTCGGACTGGAAGCCGATCAGCCGTTCGGCGCTGGCGCTCTGGTTGGCGGCGCCGGTGATAAAGCCGATGCGACGGTGGCCGAGGTCGAGCAGGCGCCGTGCCATGGCGGCGGCGGCTGCGCGGTCGTCGATACGGACGGCCAGGGTCTCGGACGGAGCCTCGGGTCGGAAGCTGCCGGCAGCGACCATCACCACCTTCAGCCCCAGTCGGTCGGCCTCGGCGAGGGCCGCGACCGATTCCCCATGCGGCGGCGGCAGGACCAGACCCTTGGCGCCGCCCGCCGCCAAACGGCGCACCGCCGCGACCTCACTCTCCGCGTCGTCGCCGCACTGTTCGACCAGCAACTGGCCGCCGTGGGTTCGGACCCCTTCGAGCGCCCCCAGCAGGAATTCGCTCAGATAGCCGGCGCTGGGGTTGGACCAGATCAGGCCGATGCGGTCGAGGCCGCCGAGGGCGAGGCTGCGCGCCGCGACATTGGGGGCATAGCCCAGGGCCTCGACGGCGTTGAGCACCGCTTCGCGTGTCTCGGGTTTCACCGCGCCGCGGTTGTTCATGACGCGCGACACGGTCATGGCCGAGACTCCGGCGCGCGCCGCGACGTCGCTGATCCTGATTCCGCTCATCCGCCGACCATGGGGCGCGGCGGATGAAACGTCCATCCGAAGCTAGGCCGGAACGGGCTCCGCGAGGGTGTGGCGGACCTCATGCTTGTACTGGGCGGCGCCGGAGTCCGGCACCAGTTCGCCCGCCCGGTCGCCGATGACGGTCCACTGCGCCTGAACCTGTTCGGCGGCGTCGGCCGCGTCGCCGACGTAGATGCCTTGCGTCATCGTGATGTGGGCCTGTTCGAAGGCGCCGGCGCCGGCGAGCAGGATGGTGCGGGTCGGCGCGCCTTCGGCGGCCAGGGCGACGACACCGGGGCTGACCAGACCGGAGGACAGGCCCTTGAGATCGTCGGCGGAATAGAGGCCTTCGGTCATCTGGGTCGCGGCGCTGGGCGCCAGGCAGTTGACGTGGATCCCGGCCTTGCGACCTTCCAGCGCCAGGGTCTGCATCAGGCCGACGAGGGCCATCTTGGCGGCGCCGTAGTTCGACTGGCCGAAGTTTCCGTAGAGGCCGGAGGAGGAGGTGGTGAAGATCACCCGGCCATAGCCCTGCGCCTGCATGAAGGGCCAGGCTGCCTTGGTGACGTTGACCGAGCCCATCAGATGGACGTTGAGCACCAGTTCGAAGTCGTCGAGGTCCATCTTGGCGAAGGTGCGGTCGCGCAGGATGCCGGCGTTGTTGACCAGGATGTCGATCGAACCCCAGCGATGGACGGCGCCGGCGACCATGTCGGAGACGGCCTGGCGGTCGGTGACGCTGCAGACGCAGCCGACGGCCTCGCCGCCCGCGGCGGTGATCTCGGCGACCGTGGCCTCGACGCCGGCGGCCGACATGTCGTTGATCACGACCCGGGCGCCGTAGCGGGCGAGTTCGAGGGCATGGGTGCGGCCCAGGCCGCCGCCCGCGCCGGTGACAATGGCCACGCGGCCGGAAAGATCGATGGTCATGGTCCTCATCCCTGTGAGTTAGCGGCCGGACTTCGCCGACCTTCATGGTGTGCAATGCAGCAAATACTAGCCGAATGGTCAATCTTCACCGGACGGCTAGTGAATGTTGACGGCCGTCGAAAAGGGTGAGAGGCTTCGCTTCGATGGCGCCGTCAGAGCGTCCGAGGAAACATCGAGGAGGGACAGCCATGAGCCGCAAGCTCTGGATAACGACATCTGCCGCCGCTCTGCTGTGGTGCGCCGCCGCATCCGCCCAAGCGCAACAAGCCGACACCGACAACAGCCGTCGCACCGAACAGGACCAGTCGACCGCCGTCGCCGACGTGGTGGTGACCGCCGAGCGCCGCACCAGCAATCTTCAGACGACCGCCGTCGCCGCCACCGTGCTGAGCGGTCAGGATCTGGAGAACAAGGCCGTTACCTCGCTGGACCAGCTGCAGTTCGCGGCCCCGTCCACGACGATCCAGAATTTCGGCCAGGGCAATTTCTTCAACGTGCGCGGCATCGGCAAGTCCGAGGCCACCACGGCCGTGGGCGTGGGGGTGATCACCTATCGCGACGGCGTCGCCGCCTTCCCCGCCTATTTCCAGACCGAACCCTATTACGACATCGGCAGCCTTGAGCTGCTGCGTGGTCCGCAGGGCACCTTCGCCGGCGCCAACGCCACGGGCGGCGCGGTCTTCATCACCGCCCGCAATCCCGACTTCACCGGCATCAACGGCTATGCCTTCGCCCAGGCCGGGAACTACAACGACATCAAGCTGCAGGGCGCCATCAACCTGCCGCTGACCGATACGGTCGCCATGCGTCTGGCCTTCAACCACGAGACCCGCGACAGCTTCTACACCGTCACCGGCGCCTATCGCGGCCGTCCGGGCGTGGTGGATTCCAACAGCGTGCGCGCCAGCCTGCTGTGGCAGCCCAGCGACGCCCTGAAGGTGCTGTGGAAGACCGACTACAACAACATCGACCTGGGCGGCTACATGGCCGACCCGGCCCTGGCCACCAACGACCCCTTCACCATCACCTCCAACGGTCCGAACGAGGCCCATGACGAGTTCGTCCGGACCTCGCTGAACGTCAGCTATGTCTTCGACAACGGCATGACCCTGAAGTCGATCACCGGCTATCAGAACGGCACTTCGCGCTTCGCCACCGATCTGGACGGCACCTCGGCCGGCAACAACACCTTCTACGACCAGCTGGACGAACAGGTCTGGTCGCAGGAGTTCAACCTGCTGTCGCCCGACAGCCAGCGTCTGACCTGGCTGCTGGGCCTCTACTACCAGAACGACATGGCCCAGTTCCCGCCGACGACGCCGGGGCGCGGCGAGTATCGCATCGGCTTCCCGGAGAACGTCCTCGACATCTATCTTTACGGCGACACGCCCAAGGAGACGACGGCGGCCTTCGGTCAGATCAGCTACGACATCTCCGACAGGCTGCAGTTGCAGGTCGGCGCGCGTTACGCCCATTCGGTCTCGACCAATGACGACGTCTACCAGACCTATCCGCAGTTCGGGATCGTGCTGTTCCAGGACGACAAGGTCGAGGACGACAAGCTGACCGGCAAGGTCACCCTGAACTGGAAGCTGGACGACTCCAACTTCGTCTACGGCTTCGTGGCGACGGGTCATAAGATGGGCGGGCTGAACGGTCCGAACCTCTATCAGCCGGCCGCGTCCTTCGAGGCCGAGAACCTTGTCGACTACGAGCTGGGCTGGAAGTCGACGATGATGGGCGGCCGCCTGCGCACCCAGCTGGGCGCCTACTACACCGTCTACGAAGACTACCAGGTCAATATCGGCGACCCGCAGTACCCGCAGATCAGCCGCATCCAGAACGTCATCGGCGACACGACCATGATGGGTCTGGAAGCCTCGGCGCAGGGCCGGTTCGGACCGCTGTCGTTCGACATCGCCGGCTCCATCTCGAGCTCCGAGATGGGCGACTTCTTCGCCGCCGATCCGCGTCTGGGCCGCACCGGGGTCTGCAACCCCTCGACCGGTCCGACCAGCGCCAACTGCGTAAACATCTCGGGTAACACCAAGAACTATGCGCCTGAGTTCACCTTCAACGCGGGCATCCAGTACGCCTTCAGCCTCGGGTCGAACATGACCCTGACGCCGCGGGTCGACTATGCCCACATCGGCGAGAGCTGGACGACGATCTTCAACAACGCCGCCCTCGGCGACAAGCTGTCGGAGCGCGACATCGTCAACGCCTCGATCAAGCTGAACACGGGCGAGTGGACCTGGGCGGCCTATGCCGTCAACGCCACCGACGAGACCTATATCGCCGCGATCAACTCGGGCCTGCGCTACGCCGGACCGCCGCGGCAGTACGGGATCAACCTGACCAAGACCTTCTAGCCGGCCTGCGAGCGTGGGCGGCGATCCCGTCCACGCTCGTTTTTTTCAGTGCGCCTTCGCCTGACTGCCTTTCTCCCCGAAAGCCCGCCCTTGATGACCCCCGATCCCGGTTTCATGCAGGACTATTCCCTGACGGTGGACCGCTTCCTCGACCACGGCGCCAAATGGCACGGCGGGGCGCGGATCGTGACGGCGGGTCTCGAAGGCGACGATGACGTCGCCGGCTATGCCGATATCCGGGACCGCGCCAACCGCCTGTCGGGCGCTTTCCTCGATCTGGGTCTCAGGCCCGGGGAGCGCGTCGCCACCCTGGCCTGGAACACCCGCCATCACCTCGAGGTCTGGTACGGCGCCATGGGCGTCGGCCTCGTCTGCCATACCCTCAATCCCCGCCTGACCGTCGCCCATCTGGCGGCCATGATCGTCCAGGCCGAAGACCGCGTCCTGATCGTCGGCGCGGGTCTTGCCGCCATGGGCCGGACCCTGATGGACGAGTGCCCGTGTCTGGAGCGGCTGGTCCTGCTGGACGGCGACGCCGCGCCCGGCTCAGTAATGCTGGAAGAGCTTCTGGCCGCCTCGGGCCGTCCCGCCGTCTGGGGCGATTTTGACGAGCGGACCCCGGCGGGCCTCTGTTTCACCTCCGGCACGACAGGCGCGCCCAAGGGCGTGGTCTACACCCACCGCTCCAACTATCTGCACACCATCCGCTCACTCCAGGCCGACGCCATGGCCCTGACGGACGTGGATACGGTGCTGGTCGCCGTGCCCATGTTCCACGCCAACGCCTGGGGCCTTCCGTTCGCGGCGCCGGCGGTGGGCGCGAGCCTCGTCCTGCCGGGCCGGGTCACGGACGGCCCATCGCTGGCGCGTCTGATCAATACGCACGGCGTCACCGTCGCCGTCGGGGTGCCGACGGTGTGGATCGGCCTGCTGGACCATCTGGACGCCACGGGCGAGGACGTTCCCACCCTGAACCGCGTCATGATCGGCGGCTCCAGCTGCCCCGACACCCTGCTCAAGCGGATGGAGAGCCGCCTCGGCGTCACGGTCCAGACCAGCTGGGGCATGACCGAACTGTCGCCGCAGGGGACCATCTCGCCGATGACCACCCCGGACGGCGTCTCGCGCGGCTCGGGCCGTCCGCCGATGGGGATGGATCTGCTGTTGACCGACGCCTCTGGCGCCGCCCTGCCGGAGCAGAGGAATGTGGTCGGCCATCTGAAGGTGCGTGGCCACTCGGTCGTCGGCCGATATTTCGGGGCCGAGACGCCCGCCGTCGGCGCCGACGGCTGGTTCGACACCGGCGACCTCGCCGTCATCGACGACAACGGCGCCCTGACGCTGGCGGGCCGTTCCAAGGACCTGATCAAATCGGGCGGGGAGTGGATCAATCCGGTCGAGATCGAGGAGATCGTCGGCGCCCTGCCGTCCGTCGGCCTGGTCGCCGTCATCGGCCGCGCCGATCCCAAATGGGGAGAGCGGCCCCTGATGGTCATCGAGCCGCGTCAGGGGCAGGAGATCGCCGACGCCGATCTGAAGGCCAGCCTCAAGGGCCGCGTCGCCGACTGGTGGATCCCCGACCGGATCGTGCGGGTGCCGGCCATGCCTCTGGCGGCGACCGGCAAGATCAACAAGATCCAGCTCCGCGCCACCTACGGAGCGGCCTGAAATGGCGGCTGAATTCACCATGGAAGCGGCGGACCGGTTTTCCGGAAGCTCGAACCGTGCTGACATTCAGCCCATGTCCGACCCGACTTCGAAACCGCCCGCCCGCCCTGCCGCCAAATCCGCCACGCGAACCCCGCGCCGCAAGGCCGAACAGCGCGCCGAGAGCCTGGAGCAGATCCTCGATGCCGCCGAGGAGCTGTTCTCCCGTCACGGCCTGCACGGGGTGACGGTGCGCGACATCGCCGACAAGGTCGGCGTTCACAAGTCTTTGATCCACTACTACTTCACTGACAAACAGGACGTCTTCGACAAGGTCATGGCCCGTCGGGCGCCGGTCACCTCCGGCCGCCGGATGGAGGCGCTGGACGCGTATGAGATCGCCTGCGGCGGCAAGCCGACGGTGGAGGGGGCGCTGCGGGCCTTCCTCGACACCGATCTGGACACCTATTCGACGGGCGGGGAGGGGTGGCGCAATTTCGGCGCCCTCAGCGCCCAGATCAACAATACCCCCGCCTGGGGCGCGGAGGTCATGGACCGGCTTTATGACCCGGTGGTGCTGCGCCTGATCGGCCTGCTGAAGGCCGCCATGCCCGACAGCTCCGAGGAAGACATCTTCTGGGGCTATCATTTCGTCACCGGGGCCCTGACCCTGAGCCTGGCGCGGACCGGACGGATCGACCACCTGTCGGGCGGCCTGTGCCGGTCCGACGACTTCGAGGCCATCAAGGAGCGGATGGCCGCCTTCATGGCCCACGGCTTCATCGGCATCTGCAAGAGCCGCGCGGCCGAACGTGCAGGCATAGCGCCGCCGGGCTGATTTCCGGCTTCCCCCTTCCAGAACAGAGACGGGTCTGAAGGCCCGCAGTCCGAGGAAACGACATGAGCGAGATCGAGGCGACTGCAATGGCGGCCGGAAGCGGGGGTGGGCCGACCCGAACCTCATCCGTGGGGGCGAGGGCCTGGATCGCCCTGGCGACCCTGTGGTTCATCTATGTGCTGAACTTCCTCGACCGGCAGCTGCTGTCGATCCTGGCCAAACCCATTCAGGACACCCTGCACGTCACCGACAGCCAGTTGGGTCTGCTGGGCGGGCTCTATTTCGCATTCTTCTACTGCTTCATCGCCATCCCCGTCGGCTGGCTGGCCGACCGGACGAACCGGGTGGCGGTGGTCTCCGTCGCCTGCGGCATCTGGAGCGCGGCGACCATGGCCTGCGGCCTGTCGCGCAATTTCGGCGAACTGGCCACGGCGCGGATGACCGTCGGCTTCGGCGAGGCCGGAGGCGTGCCGCCGTCCTATGCGATCATCACCGACTACTTCCCGTCGGGCCGCCGCGGCATGGCTCTGGGCCTGTTCAATCTCGGACCGCCCGTGGGCGCAGCCCTCGGCATCGCCTTCGGCGCCACGATCGCGGCCGTCTTCAGCTGGCGTGACGCCTTTGTCGCCATCGGGATTCTCGGCCTGATTGTCGCCGTCGCCACCCCCTTCCTGGTCAAGGAGCCCAAGCGCGGCGGTCTGGATCAGGTCGCTGGCGCGCCCTTCATCGCTCCGGCCAAGGCGCCCTTCTGGGCCACGGTGAAGATGTTCTTCTCCCGCCCCGCTTTGGTTCTGGCGGCGCTCGCCAGCGGCATCACCCAGATCATCACCTACGGCATGGGCAATTTCTCGGTCCTGTTCCTGATGCGCGAGAAGGGCATGGGCCTCGGCGACGTCGCCGTCTGGTACGCCCTGGTCGTGGCCATCGGCATGAGCGGCGGCATCTTCGTCTCGGGCTGGCTGCTGGACCGGTTCACGCGCAAGTCGAAGAAGGCCTATGCCCTGCTGCCCGCCATCTCCCTGTCGCTGGCCCTGCCCTTCTACATCGCCTTCGTCTGGGCCCCGTCCTGGCCGTTGGCCCTGGTCCTGCTGATCGGCCCGACCTTCCTCAACTACTTCTACCTCTCGTCCTCGGTGGCCCTGGTGCAGGAGGAGGTGAAGCCGAACCAGCGGGTCATGTCCGGCGCCCTGCTGCTGCTGGTGATGAACTTCATCGGCATGGCGGTGGGCCCGACCTTCGTGGGCGCGGCCAGCGACTTCTTCCACGCCACCCATCCGCAGAACTCGCTGCAGATCGCCCTCTACATCCTCGCGCCCGTCTATCTCGTCGCCATCGGTCTGTTCCTGTGGTTGGCGAAGGTGCTGGGCCGCAAACCTCAATCGAGCGGAGACGCCTGATGTCCGTACGTAGCCTCCTCACCGTGGCCGTCGCGGCCACCGCCCTCCTGACGGCCGCCTTCGCGCCGTCTCCAGCGGACCGGCCCACGGTCCGCGCCCCGGCCGGCGCCGTGCAGGGTCGAGCCGCCGACGGCATCGAGTCCTTCAAGGGCATTCCCTACGCCGCCCCGCCGGTCGGTCAGAACCGCTGGCGGCCGCCCGCGCCGATCGCGGCCTGGTCGGGGACGCGCGACGCTTCCGACTACGGCGCCGCCTGCATCCAGCCCTCGCGCGCCCCGGCCTCGATCTATTCGTCGGATCTGGGCCGCACCAGCGAGGACTGCCTGACCCTGAACGTCTGGACGCCCGCCACCACCGGCAAGGCGCCGGTCATGGTCTGGATCCACGGCGGGGCCCTGGTCGCAGGCTCCAGCAAGGAGCCTCTCTATGACGGCGCGGCCCTGGCGAAACAGGGGATCGTCGTCGTCTCGATCAACTATCGCCTCGGGGTGCTGGGCTTCCTCGCCCACCCCGATCTCAGCGCCGAGTCCCCGGTCGGGATTTCGGGCAACTACGGCCTGATGGATCAGGTCGCGGCCCTGACCTGGGTCAAGCGCAACATCTCGGCCTTCGGCGGCGATCCGGATCAGGTGACCATCGCGGGCGAATCCGCCGGCGGCCTCAGCGTCATGTATCTGATGGCCTCGCCGATCGCCCGGGGCCTGTTCCACCGCGCCATTGCCCAGAGCGCATACATGATCTCGACGCCCGAGCTGAAGGAGGCCCGCTACGGCGCGCCCTCGGCCGAGACGGCGGGGACCACTCTGGCCCGCGCGCTTCAGGCGCCCAGTCTGCAGGTGCTGCGGTCGAAGGACGCCCAGGAGCTGACCGACGCCGCGGCCATGTCCGGCTTCTCGCCCTTTCGGCGCGGTGGACGGCAAGGTCCTGACCGGCCAGCTGGTCGATGTTTTCGCCCAGGGCAAGCAGGCGCCCGTGCCGATCCTGGCGGGCTTCAACAGCGGCGAGATCCGTTCGCTCAGGGTCCTCGCCCCGCCCGCGCCGCGCACCGCCGCCGACTATGAGGGCATGATCCGCGCCCGCTACGGCGATCTGGCCGATGAGTTCCTGCGTCTCTATCCGTCGTCCGATCTCGGGGAGAGCGTTCTGGCCACCACCCGCGACGCCCTCTACGGCTGGACCTCCGAACGGCTGGTGCGTGACCAGACGGCGCTGGGCAAACCGTCCTTCCTCTATCTGTTCGACCACGGCTATCCGGCGGCGGATCAGGCCAATCTGCATGGCTTCCACGCCTCGGAACTGCCTTTCATGTTCGGCAATATCGACCGCACCACGCCGCGCTGGCCCGCCATCCCGGACACGGCGGAGGAACACGCGCTGTCACAGGCGATGGTCGGCTACTGGGCCTCCTTCGTGAAGACGGGCCGCCCGGAGGCGCCGGGCGCCGCCGTCTGGAGCTCCTATGGGACCGATGAGGCCTATCTGGCCTTCAAGGCGACCCCGGAGGCCGGTCATGACCTGATGCCCGGCATGTTCGATCTGCACCGCTCAGCCGTCTGCCGTCGTCAGGCCCTGAACCTGGCGTGGAACTGGAACGTCGGGGTGGTGTCGCCCGACCTGTCAGCGGGGGCACCCGGCTGCTGAGCTCGCAAGTCGCGGAAGCCAAACAGCAAAAAGCCCCGTTATCTTGCGATGGCGGGGCTTTTTAGTCGCTGGGGAGAAGTGGCGCACCCGGAACGATTCGAACGTCCGACCCTCAGATTCGTAGTCTGATGCTCTATCCAGCTGAGCTACGGGTGCGTGCTGCCTCTCGGCGAGGGCGGCTATCTAGCGGCTCGCTCCGGCGGGCGCAAGCGCCTTTCGTCACAATCGTCACATGACCTTGCCGCGGACCGCGCGAGGTCCGCGGCAAGACTGGCGATCAGAAGCCGCGCGCCCAGCTGGCCAGCAGGGCATAGCCCATGCCAGCGTCATGCCGGTGCTGTTCCTGACTGATGGCCACGGCGTCCAGACGCAGGGCCGAGCCGTCCGGCAGGCGGTGCAGGCTGCGCAGGGTCCAGTCGATCTCGCGGCCTGACGGCGAGGCGGAGAAGCGCCGCGTCGAGAAGGTGGTCGGGTCGAAATAGTCGAGCGGCACATCGGCCAGCCGGGCCGAGAAGGTCCCGCTTTCGATCCTGAGCGGCTGCGACGCCTCAAAGGTCAGGCTCGAGCACCAGGGGGCCCAGGACGGGCAGTCGGCCGTCAGGGCCGCGCGCCAGGTCGAGGAGACGGCGGTGCCGTCCAGGCTCAGCAGACTGCCGTCCAGCTCGGTGCGGCCCAGGCCGAACTCGCCGCTCAGCCAGGCGTGTTTCGAGAGGCGCAAGTCGCCGCCGATGGCCGAAAAGGTCGTCTTCGAAGGCAGGGCGAGGTCCGATCCGACCGGGAAATAGGCGCCCAGAGGCCCCATCCGTTCGTCGAGGGATCCAAAGCTGAGATTCAGCCCGCCCCGGGCCGTCCGCCAGTCCAGGGCCGCACGGGCATAGGTCGAGGCGTCACGGGCCACGGGGCGCAGGAAGGCGGTCCGGTCGCCGCCGCCCGTCTCGGCGGTGAAGGTCAGGGCGCCCAGGCTGACGGCGCCGCGCACGGCGTGGTCAGCGTTGGCCAGGGCTGCGAAGCTGTCGCCGGAGGCCGCGTGGAAGGGCGAGCGCGCGCCGCCCTGACCCTGCCAGGCCGAGAAGCCGTAGCGGCCCACGGTCAGGTCCAGCATGGCCGCCTGACGCGCCTCGGCGCCCAGCCAGGGGGCGTTGAAGGGGGTGATGCGCGCCACCACCGCCTCGGGCTCGGGCGACGGTGTCGAGGCGATCAGATTCAGGCGCGTGCCGTCGGGCATGGCGAAGTCCAGCCGGGCGGTCTGCGACGCCTGACGCGCCTCGGGCTGGTAGCTGCGCCTGGGCGCGGTCGGATAGGCGGCGCCAAGGTCGGTGCGGAACAGCCGGTCGTATTCGTCGCGAGTGACCGTCTCCAGCGCCGGGGTGCGGCTCAGCGCATCACCGAAGGCCCCGCCGATGAAGGCGCCCGGATCGACGGACACCCGCACCAGGGAGCCGGTCGCCGTCGGCGTGCTGGTGGTTCCGACGGGAGCGAAGGCGCGGGCGAGGTCCAGCAGGCCGCGGCCGTAGACGATGTCGGTGCCGGCGTCACCCGCATCGCGAGCGGTGCGCAGCAACAGATCGACCGCCTGCTTGCCGGTCAGGTTGGGGAAGGCCTCGATCAGCAGAGCCAGGGCCCCGGCCACGGCGGGGGAGGCGAAGGAGGTGCCGCTGCCCTTGTAGCAGCTTGTCCCGTCGCAGATGCTGATGATGTCTACGCCGGGCGCGCTGAGAAAATCCTGGGCCGACACGCCGGCCCTGTTGGAGAAGTCGGCGATGGTGTTGGACGAGTTGTGGGCGCCGACCACGATGATGCCGCCGGCGAAGCGCGGGTCCGTGGCGTAGCGGCCGGGATATTCGGGATTGGTCCCGCTTTCATTGCCCGAGGCGATGGCGAAGACGACCCCGGCGTTGATGGCGCGCAGCAGGGCGTTCTCGAAGGTGGAGCCCAGGGTTCCGTCGCCGCCCAGCGACAGGTTGATCACCTTGGCGCCGTTGGCCACGGCATAATCGATGGCCCGGGCCAGATCGCTACCGCGGAAACAGCTGTCGTCGTCAGGGTCAGTGCATTCGCTGATGTCAGCGCGGACCGACAGGACGGTGGAGTTGTAGGCCACCCCCACCGTGCCGAAGCCGTTGAAGCCGGCGGCGATGACCCCCGAAACGAAGGTGCCGTGGTTGGAGCTGCCGGTCGGGGTGTTGCGGCCCGCGACGATGTCCGTGGACAGGGGGGAAATCCGGCCCGCCAGGTCTGCCTGGTCCAGCTGGATGCCGGTATCGACGACCCCCACGATAATGCCGGTTCCGGTCGCGCCGTTGTTCCAGGCCGTCATGGCCCCGGTGTTGGCCACGCCGTAGTTGCGCAGATACTCCGACGACGTCGCCGAAGGCACGGCGGGCGGGGGAGGCGGCGGCGGCGGAGGCGGAGGCGGAGGCGGAGGGGGTGGAGGCGGGGGCGTCACCGGCGGGGTCACGGGCGGCGTGACAACGCCTCCGCCCGTCCCGCCGCCCCCGCCGCCACAGGCGGCCAGAGGCAGGAGAAGCAACCCGCCCAGACAGGCGGTGACGCCCAGGCTTTTCCAGCGACGATCGATCCCCACGGCGAACTCCCCAGTACGCAACGAAACCCTGAACCCCCCGGTCATTTGCATCATTTATGAAACAATCGGTTATGGCCAGCGTCACCGTTAAGAACCGTTGTTGCGAGGGCGGTCCCGGCGCTTTCTCGGTGCAAATCAACGGCCGCTGTGTTCAAAACCTTCCCGCCTTTTGGGCAGCCTGAGGACAATCGTTTGATTTCGACCGTTTCGGTGACCCCCTTCTCCGACCAGAAGCCCGGCACCTCCGGCCTCCGCAAGGCGGTCGGCGTGTTTCAGCAGCCTCACTATGCCGAGACCTTCATCCAGTCGGTTTTCGACGTGCTGACCGACAAGGCGGGGGCGACCCTGGTTATCGGCGGCGACGGACGCTTCCTGAACCGCGAAGTCATCGGCAAGGCCGTTCGCATGGCGGCCGCCAACGGTTTCGCGCGGGCAGTCATCGGCCGGGGCGGCATCCTGTCGACCCCGGCGGCCAGCCACCTGATCCGCAGTTACAAGGCGCTGGGCGGGTTGATCCTGTCGGCCAGTCACAATCCCGGCGGGCCCGACGGCGACTTCGGCATCAAGTACAATATCGCCAATGGTGGCCCGGCGCCGGAAGGCGTCACCGGCGCCGTCCACGCCCGCAGCCTCGAACTGGACCGCTATCTGATCCTGGAGGGCGGGGCGGACCTCGATCTGGACGTTCAGGGCGAGACCCGCATCGGCGATATGGTCGTGGAGATCGTCGATCCCGTCGCGGCCTATGCCGACCTGATGGAGAGTCTGTTCGACTTCGACGCGATCCGCGCCCGCCGCGCGGCGGGCTTCACCCTGTCGTTCGACGCCATGAGCGCGGTTACCGGCCCCTATGCCCACGAGATTCTCGAGCGCCGGCTGGGCTTCGCAGCCGGTTCGGTGGTCAACGGCGTCCCGCTGGAGGATTTCGGCGGCCATCACCCCGACCCCAATATCGTCCACGCCCGTGAACTCTACGACCGGATGATGGGCCCGGACGCACCCGACTTCGGGGCCGCCTCGGATGGGGACGGCGACCGCAACCTGGTCATCGGACGCGGCCGGTTCGTGGCGCCGTCCGACGCCCTGGCCATCCTGGCGGCCAATGCGCATCTCGCGCCGGGCTATGCGCGGGGCCTGTCCGGCGTGGCGCGGTCGATGCCGACCAGCGCTGCGGTGGACCGGGTCGCCGCCGCCCTGGACATTCCCCTCTATGAAACGCCGACCGGCTGGAAATTCTTCGGCAACCTGCTCGACGCCGGTCAGGTCACCCTGTGCGGCGAGGAGAGCGCCGGAGCGGGCTCCGACCATGTGCGCGAGAAGGACGGGCTCTGGGCGGTCCTGCTGTGGCTGAACATCCTGGCCGTCCGCGAGGTGTCAGTCGACGACCTCATCCAGGAGCACTGGCGCCGGTTCGGCCGCAACTACTATGTCCGCCACGACTATGAAGGCGTCTCCAGCGAGGGCGCCGATGCCTTGATGGCCGCGCTCAGGGATCGGCTGGCCGAGCTTCCCGGCCAACGCCACGGCGACCTCGTCATCGCCGCCGCCGACGACTTCGCCTATGTCGATCCGGTCGACGGGTCGATCAGCGCCGGCCAAGGCCTGCGGATCCTGTTCGAGGGCGGATCGCGCGTCGTCTATCGCCTGTCGGGCACGGGAACCTCCGGCGCCACCCTGCGGGTCTATATCGAGCGCTATGAGCCCTCGGACGGCATTCTCGACGCCGATCCGGCCGAGGCCCTGTCCGCCCTCGTCGAGGCCGGCAAGGCCATCGCCGGGATCGAAACCATCACCGGCCGGACGGCTCCGGACGTCGCGACCTGATGTCTCCGGAGCCCGGGATCGGCGGTCTTTCGAAATAGCGGGAAAAGCCCCTTGCGGCCCGCGCCGATCACGGGCTATAGACCGCGCCTTCCCGTTCCGGAGCCGCCGCGGCGACACCGGAACCGCCAAGGCGGACGCGTAGCTCAGCGGGAGAGCACTACGTTGACATCGTAGGGGTCACAGGTTCAATCCCTGTCGCGTCCACCATTGCCTTCCTTCGACAGATTGACCATCTCGGACGATACGGGTGGATGTATTTTGCCAAGACCTGGCGAGGGCTCGACCTCGCTACGGGTTTGCCAGGGCAAGAGGAGCGAGGGACGAGGCGCGGCGTCGGATTCAGGTCTCGCTGTCCAGCGGGGCGAGATTGTTCTCGGGCAGGGTCGGCTGACGCAGCGGGGAGCCGTCGGGCAGGATCACGCGCAACCGGGCCTGGGTTCGAGTGCCCCAGCCGCCGATCGAAAGCCTCCTGATTTTCGAGAAGTCCGGAGATATCGACAAATTGGGATTGATCGACGGATCACGCACGCCCTCGATCGGGCGGAAGTCTCGAGGCCCAAAGCGGTGGCAGTTGACGCCGGGCCGCGCGCCCAGATACCGCTGCGCTGAGTGGCTCCAGGCGCCTTCGTCGCTGTCGGAGGCGACGGCGATACGGATGCAAGGCTCACCCGGGCCCGAGGTCTCGATCACGATTCGCAGATCAGCCGGTGACAGATCGAGGGTCTCTTCGTCGAACGACCATTCGAACGATTGCCATTCCTCGTCCTCATAGTTGAGCGACAGGGTATCGGTCGGCCCGGCATGCGGAGTATCGAAATGTATGTCCAACGGCTTACGCACAGCGCCGTCGGGCCCCGCGATCGCCAGATCTCCCGCCAAAAACTCGTCGGCGCCCTCCGTATAATAGCTGTCGCGAATTCCGGCGGGCAGCAGCGGCATCGACCGTAGGAGATGGAATTTGGTCGGCTCCACCTCGACCTTCCGGCCCCATCCGCAGACGTTCAGGCCCAGCTCCATGAAAGTGCTTTGCGAACAGTCGAAACCGCAGGCGGCCAGCAGCATGGCCAGCTGCGTGCAGTTCCAGCCGATGTGCCAGTGATGGTTGACTGCCACAGGAATGTAAGGCGGCACGACGACGAAAAGATATCCGCCGGGATTGAGCAGGTCCCGCATCCTGCGGATCGACGCCGCCGGGTTCGGAAAATGCTCGACCACATGCGAGCAGAAGACGGCGTCGTAGCGGCGCTCGTCATCCATCTCCTCCAGATCCTTGTGAAGGAATTCGATTTGCCCGGCGAATTGGAACGCCTTGTCGTATCGGTCGGCGGCGACGGGCGAATGGCCGCGGTCCAGAAACCATTTGGAGTGGGTCCCAGCTCCGGCCCCGAGATCCAGGATGGTGTCGAAATCCGTCGGCAGGTTGCAAAGCCAGGCTTTCTGCTCCCGCAGGCGGAACGTAGCGGTGCTGGCGGCGGATTCAATCTTGCCGTCGTCGAAGCGGGCGTTTGAGTGTCTGGAGCGGGCCATCTGAAGTCCTGTGCATCGGCGGAACTCCTAATGGCCCCCTCTGCGGTCAAAGTGCTAGTTGGATGGTTTGTACCGCCACGCTCAGACTTTCGTGAAACGCTAGAAGTTCGGCTGGCGGCTGGCGCCGGTCTGTCTTCCGAAAGGCCAGATAATGGCTATCCTCGGACTCCTCGCAAAGGAGGATTTCAGAACCAGCATTCGACAAGTGGAACGCGATTTCAATCATTGTTCTTGCGGTGGGGAGGTCAAAGGTGTGCCAATGGCAGTCGTGATCATCTCGCTGTCGAACATCAAAAAGAACGTATTCGGCGAATTTTTCTACGCCCTGTTCAGAGTACCAAGGACGAAGATGGCCGTCATACGCAGTAATAGAGTTCACAAACGAATAGATATGCTGTTTGCTTTCATAGCTATATTCTGCGCGAGAGAAAAAATAATCCTCAAGTAGGTGCCGAATGGGCGTGGGAAGTCGCCCTCGTTCCGTCGAATTTTCTGCAGAGGGGATCGAGACGTACATTACGCCCCCCGTCTTCAGCCAGCCAACCCAGCGGATCAGATCTCTAATCGGGTCGTGGGCATGCTCCAGGACGTGATGGGCGGTCACGAAATCCAAATTAGAGGGGACGTCTTCAAGGGCCAGAACATCATACTTTGGAGGTTCCCCAAACCATTCCGCAAGATCGCCAGTAGTCCGCTTGTCTGCAAAAAGCAGCTGATCAACGTCGGAGTGGTAGACAGGAGAGAGTCCGGCCCCGATCTCGACACCGGTTCCCTTGATGAGGGGGTCGCCAAAGGCTTTGCGCGCTTCCATGAAACCCATCGGGCAATCCTCTCACGGAAAGATCGCAAACGCTAGGCGTTACCCTGCGACCTTTTTGAGGCATTGGGCCGAGGTGGACGAGACGGGCGGCGACTGACCTCGGTTCATAGACGACAAGTTTTTTTTCGGCTAGCACACCCTCACAGACTGTGCGGGACCTGAAAAGTATGTCGGACTATGGCTATTTCGATGAGGCCTATTTTCAGACCGGCGCCGATCGTGGAACAGCGTACAACGACTTCCTGACTGCCGCGCCGAACTCGGCGATCTTCCGGGAGGTCGCGGCAATATGTGCAGCGTTTGAGCCCAAGAGGGCGCTTGAAATCGGTTGCGCCACAGGGGTTGTCGTCAAGCATCTAAACGACTTGGGGGTCGAGACCCACGGGATAGACGTCTCTCAGTGGGCGATAGATAATCGAATGCACGAAAACGCCATTTTGGCGGGGGCAGAGAACCTGCCTTATCCTGATGGATACTTCGACTTGGTGTATTCAACGCATGCACTTGAGCATATCCCCAATCATTTAGCAGAAGCGGTGTTTCGGGAGCTGCGACGCGTAACAACACCGGATGCGGTGCAGTTTCATACCTTACCGATCGTAGGACGTGGGCCGTACGCGGGCGACTTGGCGGATGTCATTGCTGGCCTGAAAAATGATCCGACGCATAATATACTTGAGAACCAGTCGTGGTGGCTGGAGCAGTTTGCCGCCACGGGGTTCGGTGACATTGGAGTGGGCGTCGATTTCTACGAAGAGCCCTATCCCGAGCACAGCGCGTGTCAACTTCTCCTAGTATCCGAAGGGGCCTCGGAAACCAAAAAGGATCACATCCGAAAAAGCGTGCGCGAACGGAATCTTACCGTTCTTTCTGCTCTAATGGCTGATCGCCAGACCGCGAACGACGGCAACCACACACCAAGCCAATCTATACAGTTTCGGACGTTGAAGTTGGAGGGCGTGTGGGATGATGTAAACGGCGAAACCGATTTTGTTTTGAAGGATCAGAAAATGATCGCGACTGTCGTGCTAGATGCGGCGGACCCGATTTTTCTTCGATTTTGTTTCTTCGGGCCTGAAAAGACCGAAGCAAACTACATGAAGGTGTTCCAACCAGGAACAACATCGATCTCTTTTGGCCCCGAGGATCTTTACCAGCCGCGAGGTCGTGTATTAGGCGAGGTCGTGCGCAGCTACGTCTTCGGAGGACAAGGTCACGGGACCATAAAGGTCTCGCTGGATATTCTCGATAACAAAGGCTCTGTGATTCACAGTCTGTAGGTATCAGTTACATCTCACGACTGCTGGAAAAACCTAAGTCCAACGACTCGGAACCCACTTTCCTCGGGCCCATGGAAGGCGATCCGGCTGTTCTCTGATCCGACCAGAAATTCGCCTCTGTGCAGGCCGTCACCCGTGATGACAGCACCCGTTCCCGGTGGGCCCCCAGCGCAAACCATCACCGACCCACCATTTGTGTTGGTCAACTCGACTTCGAACTTCAGCGTCTGTCCGCTTCGGATTGGGGCGAAGGTGCTGGCCCAGCCGACCTTCCCGGCCGTCTTGCGAAGGGCGCCGGCGTCGAAGGCGAAGTCGCCTTCAAGGAACCAGTTCTCAGGCGTCTCCAGGCGATCGGAGTCGAGGATCCGCTTGCCGCGCAGGATCTCCTCCAGAGGGCGGCCGGAACGAGGTAACGGTTCCTTGCCGCGGCACAGACCCACTCCGAGGCCCATTTCGTCGTGGAAGGGAAACTTGGCGGCCTGTTCCTCGTGAGGATCCAGCAAGAGCAATTCATGCGCGGCGAAGCACTCCGCGTCGACCAGCCCGTCGCTAACGCCCTTCTCGCCATTGGCCTGACCCCCCATAGCGACGACGGACACGTCGTGGGCGATCAGGAAGCCTGTGGTGAATCTGGCCCAATGGCGTGCTTCGAAGATTGTGTTCCGATACTGCTTGGACGCGTCGATGAAGATCATCTGGGGATTGCCGGCCAGACAGGCTCCGGCCATTTCCGCAGTAAGCGGGTCTGTCGAATCCGCGCAGACGTGCGAGACCTGTGAAGCGAGGCCGGCGCGCCTTGTCCAGCTGTCGCTATAGTCAGTCAGGGCCTGATCGATGTCGAAAGAAATCATCCGGGCATCGGGGCTGATCTTGCGCAGGATGAACCCGATCACCAGAGAGCTGAAACCGGCGTAGTGCCCGAGTTGAACCACATTTCTCATGCGGTGGTTCAGCAAAAGGGTGGTGATCACGGAAAGCGATTGAAACCCGACCTCTCCGCAATAGGGGATGTCGTTGGTTTCCGCGAACCAGTCAGCCAGCACCTGGATCTCGTCGTCCTCGAGAAGCATGGCGAAGGCGGGGTCGATCGTCATCCCGTCGCGGGAGGGGTCGTACCATTTCATCCGCCCGTGCAGCCGTGCGGGGTCCTCGACGGCTACGGCGTTCAGGGCGTCGAGAAGTCGGGTGGCGTATGCACTTCTGCTCAATCGATCCTCCCGCGTCCCGCGGTTTGTTGTCGTCCGCGCGCCAGAGCCTGGCCCCGCAGCGGCGGGGCGTCAGGCGGTCGCCTTGCGACGCGGGACACGCGCCGTTCGTGTTTTGGCTTTGGTCCCGGGCTTGTCGACGGTTGTGCGGAGCCCTCTGACCCGGCCGAGTTCTTCGAGCATGTAGCGTTCAATCAGACGCACCATCTCGATCTCGGTCGGAAATTGTTTTGATAGCTTGATGCCGTTGTCCCTGAGGCGGCCATGGAGGGCTGCATTGTCCAGAACAGACCGAATGCCGTCGGCGAGGGATTCCGGCGTCGGATCAGCCAGAACGGCGTTGGCGTTCGAGCCGTAGTTGACGACGTTCCCGTTCGCCGCCAGGTCGACGACCGGACAGCCGCAGGCCATCATCTCGAATGGGACCAGCGACGGATTTGTGGTCGAGAAGCACAGGCCCACGGTCGCGGTGCGGTAAAGATCGCCCAGTTCCTGGATCGTCTCGGTCATCCCCAGACTGGTGAATTCGAACGGCACATGCTCGAAGGTTTCGGGCTTGTCGCCATAGAAGACGATCTCGACGTCGGGATGGGTTTTCTTGACCAGCGCGAGCGCCGAGACCCCCAGCGGGTAGCACCGCCTCGGCATGTGGGGGCGGGCGAAGAAGATCACGCGGGGAGCGGCTTGCTGCGCCTCATCACCCGGATAGTAGATCGAACGGTCAATCGGGAAGCGGAAGAAGTCTCCGTGGTGATCGCCGATGGTGGACTGGAGCATCCTCAAGGGCCACGGGCCAGACGTTATGAAATAGAAGCCGAAGCTGTACGTCGCCATGGCCCGCACATAGTCGGTGCCCATGGGATAGAACATCGGCTCGAAATCCTGCAGGAAATAGATCTGCAGGGTCGTCCGGTCGTCGTTGGCCTTGGCGATGTATGCGGTCGTCCAGAAGGTGGAGACCATGATGTCGCCGTAGGTGACATCATCCGTGCCCAGAATGACATCGGCGCCCACGTCGAAGAACTCGTCGGCGATGAAGGTGGCGATTTCGGCCCCGTTGGCGAAGCGGTGATTGTCCGGAACCACATGGATCACGCACTCATGGCCGAACTCACCCAGGAAGCGAATGGCGCGGAAGATGTTCCGGTGGCCGCCCGACCCCTCGAAGGGTTGGGGGATTAGCCAGACGATCTTCACCCCGGATCGTTTGGCCAGGTTGTGGCGGGCCTCGCGCACGATCACCGACCGACCCGACCTGTGCTGCTCGATGATTTCGCCGTAGACGGTAACCAGGCGAGCCCCGATAGCCTTGGGCTGGAAGCGTGCCATGCATTCGCGGCGGGCGGCAGCCCCGATCCGGTCTCTTATCTCGGGATTATCGAGCATGAACCGCATCGACTGGTACCAGTCGCGGCTCGTGGAGGCGAGAAAGCCGGTGACGCCATGGTCGATGCTTTCAGCGAACGACGGCATTGGCGATGCGACCGTGGGGACCCCGCACAATGCGGTCTCGACAAATTTGAGCTGGCTTTTCGCCTGGCAGAACAGGCTGTCCATCTCGAACGGAGCCAGGTTCAAGTACAGAGATTTGCTTTCAACCAGCAGATCTTCCCAGCTCATGAAATCAAGACGATAAATCTTGTGTTCGAGGCCTGGTAGAAGTTTCTCCGTGTCCAGATAGCCGATCAGTTTCAGATAGACGTCGTCGTACTCGGTCAGGATTTGAGCTACGGCTTCGGCCGCTTCCGCGAAATCTTTCTGATGAGTCTTGGTGCCGCTGAGGTAGCCCATGAAGCGAGGTCCGCCGACAAGGGGCTCTGTCGCGTCGGCGATGCTCATCTGCCGGTCGTTGACGCCGAAGGGTATCACCCAGGCGTTCATGCCCGTGTACTGTTCGAGATAGCTGGCCAGGAAGGTCGTCGAGGTCGTGACGTACTGGGCCGAGGTCAGCGCCCTGGAAATCTGACGCATGCCGTTCAGATAGTCTCGCTGATCCTTCTTGCTCATGCGGCGATAGACGTCGATCTGATCGACGACGGTCGGATCGAACACCAGGTCGTCCACGTCATAGACCAGCGGAACGCCCAATTCCTTGATGAGGTCGAAAAGGGGGCCGCTGCGCTCGTTGTAGCCGCCGCGGAAGTTCACAACGATCGAGAAAGAACTCAGATAATCGCGATCCAGCCGAGCTTCATGGATGTCCCAGATCCATTCCGCATGATGGCCCTCGAGTTTCAGGGCCTCGATGTGGTTGAAGACCCGATAGCGTTTGCTCGGACCTTCGTTGCAGCCCAAAATGTAGAGAACTTTCACTTGGACACATCCATAGGGCTTGAAGCTTATTTGTCTTGAAGGTCGAGAATGGCCCGGATGTCGGTCGCATCTCCCCAGATCGCGGGAGAGTCATAGAGGCGGTCCGGAAACGCACCGTATTCTGGCCTGATCCTCAGTCCGTTTTCCTCGAGGAATCGTTCGACCCTGCTGCGGAGCGTCTCGGGCTCGCCCGTGCAGCAGTTGATGACACCCAAGATGGCATTCTGGGCATCCGCGGCGACGATCTGCCGCGCGAGATCCCGGACGTCGATGAAGTCGTATTTGTTGAGGCCCGAGGTGAAGGGGAAGGTCGCCTTGCCCTCGGCCTCCCAGCTCAAAATCTTGGCGAAGATCGACTGATTGGTGGCGTCGTCACCCATGATGTAGAAGGCGCGAATCCAGCGGAAGTCGACGGGCGTGCTCTTGAGGCGAACAGTCAGCGCCTGACGCAGGGCGTTCTTGGCTATGCCGTAAAGAGACTGCGGCCGCGTCGGCGTGTTGGCGTCGACCGGGCCCTCCCAGTAACCGACTTCATGCATGCTTCCGAGGACAGTCAGACTGGTCACGCCGGCATCGGTCAAGCTGGTCAGGAAATCGAAATGGGAGGAGAGGTTCGACATGTGACTGTCAGCGAAATGCTGAAAGCCGTCGCGCCAGGCCAAATGAATGCAGCTGTCGGGCACCGCGCCGTCCAAGGCTGCAAGCGCGTCGCGAAAATCAGTCGCCAGATGGGTGGTGCGTGGATCCGCCATGTCGCCCTTCGGGGCGACGAGCAGCACTTCGTCACGCCGCGCCAGAAGGGCATCGACGACGTGCCGGCCGACATACCCGCCGGCGCCAGTGACCAGGACCCGGCGAGCTGTCAACGCGCGGGGCCCTTCAGGCGACGGCCAAGCCGCTTCCAGAATCGACCCCACCGCGAGATGCGTTTGGCGACACGGTAGGGTGGGCTGCGTTGCAGCTTCGACAAGGCGGTGAACTTGGCGTTGAGCGCGTCCGCGCGGTCGGCTTCCTGGCGTGTGCGCACTTCGGACCTTGCCATGGCCAGCTGGTGCGAGGCGGCCTGACGCTGAAGCGCGGCAGCGTGATGGGCCGCCTGGGACGCGAGCGCCTCCGCCATGGCGGCGGGGTTGGGGCTTCCGCGCCCGCGCGCGGGCTGGTTCCCGGCTTGCGCCCGTTCCAGGGCCCAGTTGAAGGCTTCTTCGGGCGTGACCGCAGTCCCGCCGCTGGCTACGACCATCTCCTTGAGCCGAAGCAGGTCCTGCTCCAGCAGTCGGGTCTTGTTCTTGTAGAAATTGCGCTCGGAAACCATGGCCGCACTGTCGCGGGAGATAGTCGTCGGCGTGACAGCAACCGCCAGAACCGTTTCCGGGCGTGTGGCAAGCGATTTCGATGACTGCCTCGGCGCCATTCGGCCTCCATCCGATCCAAATACGCCACCGAAACGCGGACCCTGAAGGTCTTTGCGCGAGGTCGCCGACCCATATCCGCAGGTCGATTAGGATACAAGGTTTACGGATGCCGCCGCCGAGGCTCAAGGGCCAGTAGTTGTGATTTTTTTCCGTTTGCTCTAGCGCTTCGCGCGGCCTGTTGTTGGGGGCGGTGTCGGAGTGTCGTGAAATGCAGCGGCTTGGCCAATCGATCAGGGAGCATTTCCGGATCGTGGGCGCCCTCGTCATGCGGGAAATTCTGACGCGCTACGGGCGTGAGGGAATTGGATTTCTTTGGCTGGTCGCCGAACCCCTGATGTTCTGTTTCGGTGTTCTCATCATGTGGTCGCTGATCAAGCCGCCGTACGAACACGGAATCCGCCTCGCTCCGTTCCTGATGACCGGATACATGTCCCTTCTGTTGCTCAGGCACATCGTTTCCCACAGCATCAGTGCGGTGCAGGCCAACTCAGGCCTCCTCTATCACCGCGGCATCACCGTGCTGCACATCTATTTTTCGCGCTGGATCATGGAGCTCGGCGGAGCGACGATGGCCTTCATGGTCGTCTATGTGACCCTGCTCTGTCTCGGACAGGTCTCCCTGCCGCATGATGTGCTGCTGCTGTATAGCGGATGGTTCCTGATGTCGTTCATCGCGCTGGGAATCGCCCTGATCTTCAGCGCTCTCGCCATCGAGTTCGAGATCGTCGAACGGATCGTCCAGGTCATCATGTATCTGATGATTCCCGCGTCCGGGGCCTTTGTGATGGCGGCCTGGATTCCTGAGAAATATCGCGACGGCTTTCTCAGAATTCCAATGCCGAACGCGATCGAGATGGTGCGCGCCGGAGTGTTCGGCGAGTTCGTCAAAACCTATTACCATCCGGCCTATGCGGCTGCCTGGGCGGCGGTCCTGATCGGAGTCGGGCTGCTGATGCTGGCGCGGGCAAAGAAGCACTTGGAGATCGAGTAGCTTTCTCGTATTCGGCCTGCCTATGAGCTCCGGGACGGCGTAATGACAAAACCGAATCTGACCTATCTGGGGCCTGTCGCCGGACGTGAGGATGCTCGGCCGACCACGGGGCGTGACTGGTGGCGGCGACTGCCTCGGGTCTTCTTGGTCACGGTCGTTGCGCCCACCCTGGTCGCCGCGATCTATTTCATGTTGATCGCCACGCCCCGCTATGTGTCGGAGGCGCGGTTCATCGTCCGTGCGCCGTCTCACAACCAGCCTTCATCGCTGGGCATCGCGTTGCAGGGCGTGGGCCTTGCGTCCACCCAGACGGAAGCGTTCGCGGTCCACGATTACATCAAGTCGGGCGACGCTCTTCGGGAACTGATGACCCAGGTCGATGTCGGCCAGGTTTACGGCAACCGGGGCGCGGACTTTTTCTCCCGGCTTCCGCATCCGTGGCAGGGCAGAAGTTTTGATGATCTCTACAGCGGTTTCCGCGACTATGTGACGGTCGGCTACGATTCCTCGACCGGCATCAGCACGATCCGCGTGGAAGCTTTCCGCCCCGAGGACGCCAAGTCGATCAACGTCCATCTGCTGGCCGGCGGCGAACGCCTGATCAATCGCCTCAACGAGCGCGCGGCGAGCGACGCGGTGTCCCAGGCCGAACGCACGGTGGAGGAGGCTCAGATCAGGCTGACGCGCTCCCAGCAGGCGCTTACGAGCTTCCGTAATCGCGAACGGTTTATCGATCCCGCCCGTTCGGCCAACGCCGGAGCGACCCTGATCGGTGAACTGGCTGTCAATCTCGCGACCCTGAAGGCCGAGCGCGCCCAGGTCGCGGCGTCCGCTCCTCAAAGCCCGCAACTCCCCTTCCTGGATGGGCGTATTCGGGCGCTGCAGTCCCAGATTGATATCGAGCAAGAGAAGATCGCGGGCGATTCCGATTCCCTGGCGCCCAAGATCGGCGCTTACGAGGATTTGGTGCTCGATCGCGAATTGGCGGATCGAGCCATGACGACGGCCATGACCTCTCTCGACGCCGCGCGACTGGATGCGCGCCGGCAGCAGCTCTACCTGGAGCGGGTCGTCGATCCGAGCCTCCCGTCCGAACCGTCGAAGCCGCGCCGTCTGCTCGCGCTGCTGGCGGTGTTTGCGACCTGCCTCATGATCTATGGGACCGGTTGGCTGATCTGGGCAGGCATCCGGGAAAGTAAGCAGGATTGATGGGCGGTGCTTCCTCCGAACCTGGCCTGACGGTAAGAGGCCTTGCCAAGCGCTACCGCGGCAAGGCCGGACGTGTCCTGTTTGAGAACCTCGATTTCGAGGTCGCTCACGGCGAGCGGATGGCGGTGCTGGGCCGAAACGGTCAGGGCAAGTCGACGCTGATCAAGATTCTCGGCGGCGTCCTTGAGCCCAGCGCCGGGACGATCGAATGGCGTATGCGTTCGTCCTGGCCCATCGGTTTCGGCGGTGGGTTTCAGGGCAGCCTGAGCGGGATCGACAACATCCGGTTCATCACCCGGATCTACCACCGCGACTACGATGAGATATTTGATCGGGTCGAAAGCTTCGCCGAACTCGGCAAGGCGCTTCGGCAGCCGGTGAAACATTATTCTTCGGGCATGCGGGCGCGTCTGGCTTTTGGCCTTTCGCTAGCAATTGATTTTGACTGTTACCTGATCGACGAGCTGGTGGCGGTCGGCGATGCGCGGTTCCAGGCCAAATGCTGGAGCGAGCTGTTCGACCGGCGTCAAGATCGCGCCTTTCTGATTGCGTCCCATGACTCAAACCTGATCCGGCAAACCTGCCAGCGCGCCGTCATCGTCGAGGGCGGCAAGGCGAAGCTGTTCGACGATATCGACGAAGCGGTCGAGGTCTACAGTTGGCTCCGGGCGAGCTGATCATGGCGATCGTCGGCGTCTATCAGTTTCCCTCGGACAATGAGCTCGTCTGGCGAACGCTCATGTCGAACGAGGCGTTGGCCAAGGGATGGCTCTACCGCGAGCACGCGTTGGACGTCGCCACGATCGAACCGGGCGCCTCGGTTCTGTTTGTAACGTCCGATCCCGAGATGATTGACCTGGCGGGCGTTGACGCCTGGACGGTCATCGGGGCGGACCTGGATCGAGCCGCGGCCCTTCTGGTCGAGCGTTTGGGCATGGGAGACGACAGTCTCTGGCACATCGCCCGGCGGGGCGTCGCCGCAGATACGTTGTTGCGTCAGGGTTATGCTCTGTTCGACACCAGTGATGACGCGATCGACATCGCTGGCTTCGGCCGTATTTCAGCGGGCCCCCAGGGCGATTCGCCGCGAAGGAGTCCGACGGGGCCGCTTGCCCTCTATTCGCAGTTGCCGGTTCCTGTCGGCGCCCGGGCGGTATGGTCGACCGCGGTCTACAAGCTGGCCACCGAGGTCATGCCGGGCCTCGAGCCGATCGATCTGACCGGAAAGGCCCGCCTTCTCATCCAGGGCCCCTATTTCGACCTCACGCCTGGTGTCTGGACCGTGACGCTTGATGTCGAGGTCGAGGCTCCCGCATGGGGCGTTCCGCTGGTGTTCGAATGGGGACATGGCGCCGACGTGGCTGAGCTGTCGGTCACTGTTCGCGATTCCGGCCTCTACAGGATCGTGATGGAGCACGGCTGGACCGCACCGGCTCATGCGGATCTCCGAATCACCCTTCCCCAGCCGACCTTCCATGGGCGTTTGACGTTCGTCGGCAGCGAGATCGTGCGGACCGCCTAGTCAGTAATCTCGACGGCCGCGCGGATATTAATTCTTGATCGGCTTCTTCATGGATACGGTCATGGCGTTCATGACGTGGTCATAGTAGAATCGGACTTTTTCTAAACCATTCTGTGAAGCGAGCACTTCAAATGCTTGCTCGCAATAGAAATAATAGTGTCCTGGATAGACGTGTTCTGAGCTGAGAACTGGCACTTGGATAAATATGAATGCGCCTGGATTCATCCTTTTTGCGCACATCTCAAAGACGGCTCCGGGGGCAAGGAAATGCTCCATGGCGTGCCAAATAAGAACGATATCAGCTTCGATTTTGCTGACGTCTTCAAATGAAGATACCTTGTAGCGATCTCCAACCTTGTCGCGAACCATGTTGAGGCGGGTCTCGACATGGTCGAAAACATGGACTTCGTCAAAATAGTTCAGGGCGGCGGCGGCGAGCATGCCGCTGCCTGCGCCGATTTCCAGGTAAACGCCGCCCCGTTCGGCACCGACGTCCCCCAGCAGGAAATCGAACATGGCGTTGCCTTGGGCGACGATCCCATCGAACTCATCGCCCTCGGGCACCGCGTAGAAGGTTTCGTCGGCCGCCCAGCGCTTTTGCCATTCTACGACGTCAAGGGCTTCGTTTTCCGTGGTGGCGTTATAAATTCCGGCGCAATACCCGCACATCCACAGCGGGGCAAACCCCGAGTCCATGCTCTTGCATTCGTTGTACTTCCTCAACGTATTTTTCTGGCGGCAAATACCGCAAGTCCGGGTTGAGATTGCATTGGGAATGCTGACCGAGAACGGCAAGGCGAGATCCTTCATAGGGCTGGCCGAGCCTCTCTAGCGGCAAAGAGGGGGGCTTAGGAAGCCCGACTTTCCCGCCCTTCCGATTGCTGTCGGTGCGGCGGCGATCACCCCCTCGGGGCGCAGGGCGGCGACGCGAGCGCGGCCTCGAGCAAGATTTTCTCATACTCTTCGACCTCGCTCGTGAAGCCGGCGCGCGCCGCCAGAACCTCGGGGCCGCGCGCCCCCATTTCGCTTCGGAGCTGGGGATCGGCGACCAGGGTGCGGATCGCCCGGGCAAGCATACGGGTCTTCCCCGGGACATAGAAAATGGCATTCCAGTCGGGCCAGACCATCTCCCTGATACCGAACACGGGCGTCGTGATGATCGGCAGGCCGTAGGCCATGGCCTCCAGCAGCACGCGCGGCGCGCTTTCGACTCTTGAGGTGCACAGGCTGATGTCCGCGGAGGCATAGAAGCGGGATATGTCGGGCTCCGGCCCGGTGACCACGATCCGCCGTGCGCGGTCCGGACCAAGGCGCGCAATGTCGCGAAGCATGGATTGGAGATAGTCGGCTTCGGGATGCGCGCCGACGATGAAGAGTCTCGTTCGGGACGCTGTCAGCCCATCAAGACGCGCCATCGCCTGAACCGCATCGCGCTGCCCCTTCCTCTCGCATACCGTACCCGGCAGCAGGATCATGACCTCCTCGGGCGATATGCCCAACTCGGCGCGAAGGCGCGCTCTCTCGCTGGATGACATTGCCGCCTCGGTCGCGGGAAGGTCGTGCGCAATGGTCATTGTGTTGTGGCGATTGCCCACCTCCGCCCAGGCGCGCCGAGTAGCCTCCGCGACATAGGTCCACCGGGTGGTGCGCTGCAGGGCCTTATAGGTCTCATCCCTCAGTTCCGGCTTCAGCTCGCTGAAATAGGTGTTCCACGGCTCGCTCTCATGCTGCCACATCACCGCCGGAAGGCCTGATCGTGCGGCCGCAAGGATGGCTGGAAACGCGCGCAGGGTGTTGGCGAAGACGACTTCGGTCCCTGTAGCGCGAAAATGTTCGGCAAGATGGTCGATTTGTTCGTCTACGGACGGTCTATCGGCGTCCGCGCCGGCGATGGCGACCGGAATGCCGGCCCGCCCGAGATCCTTGATCAACGGTCCATCTGCAAGGGCCACGACTTCCGCCTGAACCTTGCCGCGTACGGACAGGGCCAGGACCAGATCTACCAAGGTCCGGGGCGCGCCTTCGTTGCGCAGATTATGGGAGATGAAGGTTGTTCGGACAGGATCGATCGATCGCCTCCGTGCGGTGACGGCGAACGGGCGGAAAAGATTACCCTGCCGGGAGAGGTTGCGGTTGTGGAACGGGTCGTTCCCGGGCCAGCGGGACGCCGCCTTCCGGGCTGCCAGGCGCTCTCCGGCGGTGGGCGTCGTCTGCGGGAGTGATACGGACACATCGGGACAGACTAGGCACCCTCCGTCTGGCGCAGCCCGGACACACAAATCCACGAAAGACAGGTGGTCAGGGAAATCGACCGCATTCAGCCCGCCGATTTCCTGAAATCGCGCACGATCCATCATCACCAGTCCAGCTTCGACCGCGCGACACTCCCGCGTGACCAGGGCCAGTTGCATATAGCCGCCTTCATCAGCAGGCAGACCCGCGAAGGCGGGCGCGGGTTCACCGTTTCCCAAGGTTCCGAAAACGCGGCCGCCATCAACGACTCGGCCCTGCGCGAGGGCGCGAGGCCCCACGATGTGAACGCCAGGCAAATCGAGATAGCCGCTCATTTGGCCTATCCAGATTATCCCGTCGATCTCGACGCCGGGACGAAGCAATATGATCCGCTCGGCGTCAGTCTCTTCGGCCAGACGATTGAATCGCTCGGACCCCGTCGCCCCGGCGTCGACCGTGACGGTCTTGCATCGCTCGCCGAGGACGGACGCGGCTCTCCCGATGTCGACGTCGGCCTTGCCGTCCGCTCCAATCAGAACCTCGAAATCAGCGTCCCTGATGTTTGCAAGGGCACGCATCCGCCGGCCCAGGGTGTCGGAGGGACCTGGATCTGGGATCAGAATGGCGAAGCGAAGCGCCGGGCGCGGGAAGTGAGGCTGAAAGACACCGACAGATCGCGCCACCGCCCAGGGCGCGCGCCCGATCGTCACCTCTAGACCGCGTCTCTGAAAGGCTTGACGAACGGCTTCGGCGCCGGCGCCGAAACTGCCCGGCTTGGCGGCGCCAGACATGGCGGTCGAGCCTTCGATCGCACGCCAGTGATATAGGATGCGTGGGATGTGGCCGATATGCCGGGCGCGTTCCGAGGCCCGAAGCACGAGATCGAAATCCTGGGAGCCGTCGAAGGGCTTGCGCATCCCACCGACCGCCTCGAACAGAGATCGTCTGATCGAGACGACATGTCCGAGATACATGTAGGCCAGCAGAAGGGCAGGCGACCAGTCCGGTTTGAACTGGGGGTCGCTGCGACGGCCCGCAACGTCGATCTTGTCGTGATCACTATAGACGAGATCTGCCGTCGGATGGCTTGCGTAATATAGCGTCAGCTCCGCCAGACATTCCGGATCCAGAAGGTCGTCCTGGTCGAGCAGAACCAGGACGTCGTTCGTAGCCGCCGCGGCCGCTGTGTTGGTCGCCTCGCTGATCCCCTGGTTGATGTCATGCTTGCCGATCCGGATGCGGCGATCGCTCCGGGCGAGGTCGACAAGGTAGGGCCAGATTTCGTCTACGCCCCCCCCGTCATCGACGATGCACAGCTCCCAGTTCTCGACCGTCTGCGCGCGCACCGACTCGACGGCGTCGCGCAGCATCCAGAGTTCCGGCCGATACACCGGCATGATGATCGAAAAGGCAGGCGCATTGGCGGCGACAGCGTTCACCGCCGCCTGCAAGTCCTGTCGCGATCTGGCGTTCGGACGGTTGACCTCACACCAGGCCTCGTAGGGCGAGGGGCCGTCGACGGGCGGCTTCCAGGTCCCGGCAGGGGAACGGCGAGGCCAGAGCCAATCGGGCGCACGGCGACGCAAGGCGCGTAGCCGCTTTACAATAACGCGCCCGGCGCGCCCTCCGATCATCACCGCCGGCTCCGGTCACGTTTAAATCTCTGCCCGTCTTTCAGGAAACTGGGCACAGGAACGCGACGAGGGACCATGGTGGAAGGGGATCAGGCCGGCTTGCGGGCCAGGCAGGCCAGGAATTGGGCGACTTCGTCGTTCCAGACGTTTTCGCAGACAAAGCCGGCCTCAGTGCAGAATTTCTGGAGGGCGTACTCGTTGAAGAATGTCAGGTGGGAGCGGACGACATAGGCGTCGCGGTAAGCCGGTGTCTGCAGGAACAGCACACCGCCGGGCTCGAGCCGTTCAAAGATCTCGCGCGCCATCTGATGCGGACTGGTCATCTCGTGAAGCGAATGCCAGGCGACGACCGCGCTGATCGGGTCGCTGACGTCGTTCAGGCCGGCGCCGACCTTGGGCCTGCGGTCCGCCGGGTAGTGCTTCGCCATCTCTTCAAGCGTCCAGGTGTTGAAATCCAGCGCCCAGCCCTCGGTGAAGTGAGCCTTGCTGGCCGCGGCGACCTGGCCAAGACCGGCTCCCAGGTCCACGAGAGCGCCGGCAGGCAGGGGCTTGACCAGATTATCCAGGAGAAATCCGACCACGTTCTGCCCCTGTTCCAGAAGCTGGGGGATGCGGGAGATCGAGTCGTGGTCGGCCCTGTAGAAAGCGTTCTCGGGCGAATCGCCTTCCCCCGGGGGCAGCGTGGACGCTTCCAGGTCCGTCGCGTTCACCAGCACCAGGCAGTAGGTGCAGATGTCGATGTCTACGCGACGATGGTCGATGTCCATGCGCTTCTGAAAGCGCGTCAAGCGGTCGGCCTTGCCGCAGCAGGGGCAGATCTGGGGCATCGGAGTCCTTGCGAAAGAGAAGGCTGGTTCAGACGAAGGTATGGAGGGCCGGGTTTGTTTCGGCGGCCGGCGAAGGAACAGGAGAGGACATCTCTACTCTTTTCAAGATTAGAGCCTCGACCCGTCGCGCCATTTCGGTCTCTGTCGGCAAGGCGGCGACCAGGGCCAGTCCGCGTTCGCGACGCGCCACAAGCTCTGCTTCGTCGTCGATCCACGCCGCCAGTTGCTCGCCCATTCGCGCCGGATCCTGGTCGGCGAGATAGGCGATGTCGGATCTGTCGCCGTAGTTCACCGTGGCGTCCGGGCGTTCCAGATCGACGATGGGTAGCCCGCACGCCATCATCTCATACGGGACGAGGCTGGGGTTCGTCGTCGAAAAGACAAGGCCGAGGGTGGCTTCAGCGTAGGCGTCGGCGAGGTTCTGCAGCGACGGCATCACACCCAGGTGGGTGACGGGGAAATCATACGACATCCCGGCCGCAGCCTCGGATCCGAACATCGCGATCTCCAAGTCCGGCTTCAGTTTGTGAAGCGTCTTCAGGGCCGCGACTCCGATGCGGAAACACCGACGGGGCATGTCCGGCTTGGCGAAGAACAGGACGCGGCGCCGGCGCCTGATCCCGGGCTGTTCGCGATAGACGCCGCGATCCACCGGGAACAGGAAATGATCGGCCTGCATGCCGTAGTCGCGCTTCAGGATGCGCTCACACCACGGACCGGAGGTAATGGCGTAGAGGTCCTTTTTGTAAGTGCTCTCCGCCATCAGGTATTCCGACCCCATTGGGTAGAAGGCAGGCTCGAAATCCTGGACGAAATAGATCAGCGATCCAGCGGAATCGCGAACCGATTCCGCAAGTTCCACCGTCGACCAGTGGGTGGCGATCAGTATATCGACCTTCTCCAGATCCGGAGCAAACCGGTTCACGGAGCCCTGGAAGGGATAGAAGTGACGCTGCACCTGTCGACGAAGCGTCGCCGGATCCAGATCGGTGTCCGAGAAGTAGAGCCGGACATCGTGCCCGAACCGTTCCAGGTGATAGGCGGCTCTGAGGATGTTTCTGTGTCCGCCGCTCCCGATGATCAGGCCCGGCACGATCCACGCGATGCTTCTTCCGGTCGGAGCCGCCCGCGTCTCGACCGGCTGTAAAGAGAGCCCATAGGCCGCCAAGGCCTGGCGAGCGGCGTGGTCGAAGCTGAACCTTTCAAGCACGGCCTGCCGGGCATTGCGTCCCATGGTGCGGCGAAGAGTGATCGACCCCGTCAATTCGTTCAGCTTCGCCGCCCACTCCGCTGGCGTGGAGGCCAGTGCGCCGGTCTCGCCGTCGGTGATCGCAGCGGCGTAAGGCACGGTTCGGCTGGCGACAGTGGGAACCTCGACCAAGGCGCTCTCAAAGAATTTGAGTTCGCTCTTGCCTTCGCTGAACGCATTTCCTTCCTCGAGGCAGGCGAGGTTGATGTCGCATTCCCGCATGCTGTTCAGGGTGTCGAGGTAGGGCATGAACGGCTGCCGCTCAACCTGGCCGGCCAAGTGGCTCCAGGATTCGTCGAGATCCAGATGGCCGACAATGCGGAGTAACACCGACGGGTTGGCCGACATGACGGCTTTGAGGCCCTCGGCGCAGGCTTGGAAATCCCGCCAGTGCGTCTGACTGCCGGAAAAATAGCAGATTCGGACGAACGGGCCGGCGGCCCGGGGTTGCGCCAGAAGGTCCGCCGCGCGGGCCATCTGGGCGGCATTGATCGAGTTCGTCACGTGCCAGGCGTCGCGGCCGAGATCCCGCATCCGGCTGACCAGGAATTCGGTCGAAGCGGTGGCGCGCTCACAGAGGAACATCATGGCGCGATAGGCGCGCACGTCATCCTGATAGCTGGCCCGTTGCTCGGCCGACATCCGCGCCACAGCAGCGATATCGCCAACGATATCGGGCTCGAAAACGTAGTCATCGACATCGAAGACGGTTCGTGTGCCCGACCGCCGGAAATGTTCGAGAACCTCGATCGTGCCGTGCCGGGGATTCAGGGGAGCCCTGAAGAAGACCGCCACCGCAGGCTTCAGGTCCCGGGCGATGACGTCATGTCCATTGGCGACGTCCATCACGAGAACATCGTACCCGAGGTTCCGGAGGCCTTCGATGAGGTTGTAGACCCGGTACCGCTTGGACTCGCCGTCCCAGCATCCGATCAGGAACAGTATATCGGGTTGCAGTTCGGGGCGGGTCGGGACTTGGACAGGCGCCGGCGAGTCCGGCTTGCGGGGCTTCTTCTTCTTCTTGACGCGGCCTTCCAGCCAACGCACTGGGCTGGTGAGCTTCCAACTCAAAGACTTCCGCAGGGCCGCCAGGTCGGTGTTCCTCGCCCTGAGGCGAGCCGTGTCTTGCGCCAGCGCTTCGTAGTGCGACAGAAGGTCCTGGTAACGCGCCGTCTCCACAGCCAACCGAAGCTTGAGATCCGCCGCCTCCGTCGAGAGACGGCTGTTGGAGTCCGCCAACTTGCCAAGATCCGGGTTCCTGACAGCAGGGGCCTTCAGTCGTCGCCAAGGCCGCAAAGCCGGTCTCCATTCTCGGGGGCGGAGGATGGACGCAGTGGCTGCTCCGCCTGCAACTCCTTGTAGCGTCATAGCGATCTCGCGTGGGCTTGGGAAGCGGGCCAAGCCCTTCCGAACGTGACGAGGGTGGTATGTTGTATTGCTCGCCCCAACCGCTTCCGCTAACGGGTCATGCAAACCGGGGATTGCGAATTGACCACCCATATCATCACTGGAGGCGCCGGTTTTATTGGCGCAAATCTGGCGCGCGTCCTTCTGGATCAGGGAGATCGCGTCATCGCAGTGGACGATCTGTCACGCGGGAAACTCTCCACTTTGGCATCCCTGTCGGATCATCCGTCCTTCAGCTTCCGTCAGGCGGACTGCTCTGATTTTAAGGCGCTTTCGGACGTCGTGGCTGAGACGGGACCGATCGACGAGGTCTGGCACATGGCCGCCAACTCGGACATTCCCGCCGGGGTGGAAGATCCGCGGATCGACCTGCAACAGACCTTCATGACCACCTTCGTCATCCTCGAGGTTATGAAGAAGGCGAACATCCCGACCCTGCATTTCGCGTCCAGCTCGGCGATCTACGGAGACTTCGGCGATACGCTGATCCACGAAGACATCGGGCCGCTCCAGCCGATCTCGAACTACGGCGCCATGAAGCTGGCGTCGGAGGCGCAAATCCGGGCCGCGAGCGAGGCGTTTCTCGCCCGCGCCGACATCTTCCGGTTTCCCAACGTCATCGGCGTGCCCGCGACCCACGGCGTGATCTGGGACTTCGTCCGCAAGCTGAAAGATAACCCCGGCACGCTCGACGTGCTTGGAGACGGATCTCAGCAGAAGGCCTATCTGCACGTCGACGATCTGGTCGCCGCCATGTTGCACATTGCGGCTCTGCCGGGGTCATATCTGGTCTACAACATCGGTCCGACCGACGACGGCGTGACGGTCCGTTCAATCGCCGAGGCCGTGCGCGACCATGCGGAACCCGCCGCGACCATCGCCTATGGGGTAGGTGCGCGGGGCTGGGTCGGAGACGTGCCTCGCTTCCGGTATTCGGTCGAGCGGCTGATGGCCACCGGGTGGGCGCCGACTCTCGGTTCCGCGAACGCAGTAGAGCGGGCGGTCAAGGAGATTGTCCGCCAGGAGTTGTCGCGCTGATGCAAGCGATCATTCTGGCGGGGGGAAAGGGCACGCGGCTGGCTTCACGCCTGAACGGCCGTCCCAAACCCCTCGTCGACGTCTGCGGCGAGCCCCTGCTCGCACGGCAGTTGGACATGTTGGGACGCCACGGCGTGGATGACGTCGTGGTTCTGGTCAATCATGCGGCCGATCAGATCGAAGCGTTTTTCCAGTCGCGAACCGGCGGCCCCCGGGTTCGCCTGATCGATGACGGGGAGCCACGTGGGACGGCGGGCGCGGCTCTGGCCTGCCTCCCCGATCTCGCCGATCGCTTTCTCGTCGTCTACGGGGACACCCTGTTCGACATCGACATCGAGGCCATGGTCGCAGCGCATGAGGCCAGCGACGCGGATGTAACCCTTCTACTCCACCCCAACGACCATCCGGCGGACTCCGATCTTGTCGAGATCGACAGCGACGGTGAGGTGAAGGGATTTCACGGCTATCCGCATCCCGAAGGCGCGGAGCTGCGAAATCTGGTGAACGCGGCCTTCTATATTTGCGAGAAGCGCGCGCTCCTCCCGTGGGTCGACGCGGCTCCGCCCCTCGATTTCGCCAAGGATCTGTTTCCGCGGATGCTGGCGGCGGGGTCGAAATTCCACGGCTATGTGAGTTTCGAGTACATCAAGGACCTTGGCACGCCCAAACGCCTGGAGAAGGTCGAGAGGCATCTCGCTTCCGGCGTCGTCGAGCGCGCTCGCCGCACTGTCCCGCAGCGCGTGGTGTTCGTTGATCGCGACGGCACCCTGAACGTGCTGAGAGATTATGTGCGACGGCCGGAGGATCTGGTCCTCATCCCCGGCGCGGCGGAAGGCGTGCATCGCCTCAACGACGCGGAGTTTCGGGTCGTAGTCGTCACCAATCAGCCGGTCCTGGCGCGAGGCGAAGCGGATTTCGGGGACATGTCCCGGATACATGCCAGGCTCGAAAGCCTGCTTGGACAGGAGGGGGCCTATATCGACGCCCTCTATCTCTGCCCTCATCATCCGGACAGCGGATTCGCCGGGGAGGTGGTCGCGCTGAAGGGGCCCTGTCAGTGTCGCAAACCCGAGACGGGTCTGTTGGACCAGGCATCCCGGGTCATGGCCATCGACTATGCCAATTCATGGATGGTGGGTGACAGCACCTCGGACATTCTCGCCGGCCAGCGGGCCGGTGTAAGGACCATCCTCGTTCAGACCGGCGAAGGCGGGCGCGACGAAAAATGGTCGGCCCGCGCCGATTTCGTCGTCTCCGATTTCGCCGCGGCTGCGGCGCTCATAACCGAACAGGCGGCCGGAGCGGCGAAATGATCATTAGCCGAACACCCCTGCGAATGAGCTTCGTCGGGGGGGGCAGCGATATTGCCTCCTTCTACCGCAAACATGGCGGGGCGGTGCTCAGCACCGCGATAGACAAATACGTCTACATCACCGTCAACCGAAAGTTCGACGGTGGCATCAGGCTGGCCTATTCCCGAACGGAAGAGGTTTCCTCGCTTGAGGAAATCGACCACCGCCTCCTGCGGGCGACCTTCGAGATGCTGAACCTGAAAGGCGGCGTGGAGGTTACCACGACTGCCGACATCCCGTCGAAGGGCACCGGCCTCGGATCCTCCAGCTCGTTCACCGTGGGATTGATCCAGGCCATCTCGGCCTATCTGGGCAAGCATACTTCGGCCCAGGATCTCGCCGAGCGGAGCTGTGAAGTCGAAATCGAACGCTGTGGGGAGCCGATCGGCAAGCAGGATCAGTACGCGGCCGCTTATGGCGGATTCAATCTCATTGAATTCAACCCCGATGACAGCGTCAATGTATCGCCGGTCGTGATGAGAAGTGACATCAAGGATCTGCTCAAGCGGCGGATCATCACCTTCTACACCGGGGTGACCCGCAGCGCGTCCAACATTCTGAAGGAGCAGACGGCGGTGTCCGGCAGTGATGTCGACAAGCAGAATGCTCTCAGACGTATGGTTGAGCTGGCCTACATCACGAGGGACGAGTTGTCGCGCGGCAACGTGGATTCCTTTGGAGAGATTCTCCACGAGAACTGGATGCTGAAGAAGTCCCTTACCGCGGACATCAGCAACGGCTCTATCGACGGCTGGTATGAAGCGGCCATGGGGGCGGGAGCCATGGGAGGTAAGCTGCTCGGCGCGGGCGCAGGCGGCTTCATGATGTTTTATGCGCCGGTCGAGCGGCATGAGGAAATCGCCCAAGCCGTTGGCCTGCGTCAGGTCCATCTTGGATTTGAGCCGCTCGGCTCGCGGATTCTATTCTACAACCCGAGCTGACTGTTGGGAGCCGACGTATGACATTCTTTCCTGACCGCCTGTACGAAGACGGCGGAGCCTACGCGGGCAAGTATTTCCAGCTGCTGGGCGAGGCCTATGCCACTGTCGATCCTGCTGCCGTCGCGGCGGCTGGAAAGCTTTTGATCGAAGCGGCTTCCGCAGGGCGCATGATCTTTTCCTGCGGTAACGGCGGGTCGGCGGCCATCGCCAACCATCTGGTCTGCGACTGCATGAAGGGGGCTCGGACGAACAGCACGCTCAAGCCGAAGGTCAACAGTCTTTCGGCGACGATCGAACTCATCACCGCGATCGTCAACGACATCGGCTCCGAGCAGATGTTTTCGTATCAGCTGGAATCGATGGCTTCGGAAGGGGATATCCTGATCGCCATCAGTTCGTCCGGGGCGTCGCCGAATATCATAGCGGCCCTCAACCAGGCGAAGGCGATGAAGGTCAGGACGATCGCGATGACCGGATTCGGCGGCGGAGAGTCGGCAAAGCTGGCGGACGTCTCTCTGCATGTCGATGCCCAGAACTACGGCGTCGTCGAGGACACTCATCAGTCACTGATGCATATCCTGGCGCAGTATATGCGCCACGCGAACCTCGAAGCGCCTGAAAAGCTGGGTTCGCTCAAATTCTGATCGGCGACGTCTGGCGGGCAATCAGCCCTTGCTCGCCAGGCGCTGCTTCAGATACTGGCCATAGGAGCTCTTGCCGAGCTCTCCGGCGAGACGCTCCAGTTGCGTCCCGTCGATGAACCCCATTTCGAACGCGATCTCCTCCGGGCAGGCGATCTTGAAGCCTTGGCGCTTTTCCAGGGTGCGCACGAACTCGGCCGCTTCGATCAGGCTGTCCGGCGTCCCGGTGTCCAGCCAGGCGAAGCCTCGCCCCATGATTTCGACAGAGAGCTCCCCGCGGTCCAGATAGGCGCGGTTCACGTCCGTTATCTCCAGCTCGCCCCGGGCAGAGGGCGTCAGATTGGCGGCGATATCGACGACCTGGGCATCGTAGAAATAGAGCCCGGTCACGGCCCAGTTGGATCGCGGCGCGACGGGCTTCTCCTCGATTGAGCGCGCGGTCATGTTCTTGTCGAACTCCACCACCCCGTAACGTTCCGGATCCTGAACGTGATAGGCGAACACGGTCGCGCCGTGGGTGCGCGCGATGGCGCTTTCGAACAGGGAGCCGGCGCCGTGGCCGTAAAAGATATTGTCGCCCAGGATCAGGGCGGATGGTGAGCCCGCCACAAAATCCGCGCCGATGACGTAGGCTTGGGCCAGGCCGTCGGGGCTGGGCTGGACGGCGTATTCTATGTTCAGGCCCCAGCGCTGGCCGTCTCCGAGCAAGGCCTGGAACGAGGGCATGTCGCGCGGCGTCGAGATGATCAGGATGTCGCGAATGCCGGCCAACATCAGGGTCGACAGCGGATAATAGATCATCGGCTTGTCGTAGACGGGCAGCAACTGCTTCGAGATGACCTGGGTCATGGGATGCAGACGAGTGCCTGAGCCGCCCGCGAGGATGATGCCCTTCATTGATCCTGCTCCTTGGCGGCGATTTCAGCCACGACCTCCGGCACGAAGGCCTGCCAGGGCCTGGGTGTGATTCCGAACTGCTGCTGGATTTTGGTGGTGTTCAATCGCGAGTTGGAAGGGCGACGGGCAGGGGCGCCCAGATCCCGGGTGGCGATCCGCGTCACGCGGCCGCCGCCGCCGCCGGTCGCGACGATCTGTTCGGCAAATTCCCGCCAGGTCGCGTCGCCGGAGTTCACGAAGTGGAAGACGCCGCCGATCGGCTCGCGAGCCTCGATCACGGCTGAAGCGACCTGAACGATCACATCGGCCAGATCGGCGGCGGAGGTGGGATTCCCGATCTGGTCATCGACGACCGGGAAGGTGTCCCGGGTTTGGCTCAACTGGAGCACTGTCTTGAGGAAATTGCGTCCAAACGCACTGACGAGCCAGGCTGTGCGCAGTACCACGGCGCGCGGGTTGCCCGCGATCACGGCAAGTTCTCCCGCCAGCTTGCTCGCGCCATAGGCATTCGCCGGAACCACGGCGTCGGTCTCTTTATAGGGCTCGGGAGAGCGCCCGTCGAAGACGTAGTCGGTGGAAATGTGGATCAGGGGAATTCCAGCGTCGCGGGTTAGGTCAGCGAGAACGGCGGGGCCGAGCGCGTTGACGGCGAAAGCGTCGGCGACCTGGGCCTCAGCCTGATCCACGGCGGTGAACGCCGCCGCGTTGATGACCGCCGCATAGGGCCTCTCGGCGAAGGCGCGAGCGATGCTGACCGGATCCGACAGATCCAGAGCCTCGCGCCCGGGGGCGTGGATCGTAACGGTGTCGGGCCAGGCGGCTCTCCGGATTTCCCTTCCAAGCTGGCCTGCGCCGCCCGTGAGGAGAACGTGACGGATTGCGCCGCTCATGAAGCCCCCAAGCGCGCGGTCGCGTCCCGGGTGTCCAGAATCTGGCGCCACCAAGTCTGGTTCTGAAGATACCAATTCACCGTGGTTTCGATGCCCTTATCGAAGGTCACCTCCGGCTCCCAACCCAGCTCGCGGCGAATCTTGCCCGCGTCGATGGCGTAGCGCCGGTCATGGCCGGGACGGTCGGCGACGAAGGTGATTTGGTCGCTATAGGGCTTCCCGTCCGTGCGCGGATGCAGCCGGTCCAGGGTCGCGCAGATCGCTTGCACGACTTCCAGGTTGGTGCGCTCGGAGTTGCCTCCGATGTTGTAGGTCTCGCCGGGGACGCCGCTCTCGAACACGCGGCGCAACGCGCGGGCGTGATCCTCGACGAAGAGCCAGTCCCGCACGTTTTGCCCATCGCCATAAACTGGCAGAGCCTGGCCGCTGATCGCACGGATGATGACCAGGGGGATCAGTTTTTCCGGGAAATGATAGGGGCCGTAATTGTTCGAGCAGTTGGTGACGAGGACGGGCAGGCCGAAGGTGTGACCCCAAGCGCGCACCAGATGATCTGACGCGGCCTTGGACGCCGAATAGGGCGAGCGCGGATCATAGGCCGTGGTCTCCACGAAATGCCCGACGTCGCCCAGAGAGCCGAACACCTCGTCGGTCGAGATGTGGTGGAATCGGAATGCGTCCTGCTCCTCCGGCGAAAGGTCCCTATAGAAGCCAAGCGCCTCCTGAAGCAGGGTGAAGGTCCCCACGATATTGGTGCGGATGAAGTCGCCCGGCGAGTCGATCGAGCGGTCGACGTGGCTCTCGGCCGCGAGGTGGGCGATGACGTCGGGCCGGAAGGCCCGGATCGCTTCCCGGACGGCGGCCTGGTCGGCGATATCCGCTTGGACAAAACTGTAACGGCCGCTTTGGCTTGCCGGCTCCAGCGAACTTAGCAAGCCTGCATAGGTCAGCTTGTCCAGAACCATGACCGTATGTTCGGTGTCGCGGATCAATTGTCGCACCAAGGCGGACCCGATGAAGCCGGCGCCCCCCGTGACCATAACCCTCAAGGCGGATTTCGCAGCCATTACGCAGACTCCAGCTGCAGGTCGGAAAGGGGCCCGCCCTCGTAAACAAACGGACTTTCGAATGCGGCCAGGGTCTGCTGTCGCTGGTCCTTGTCCGACAGGGTAAGCGCCTCTGCGGCCATCGGCCAGTCGATGGCGATGTCCGGATCATCCCACGCCACGCCGCCATCGCACTCGCGCGAATAGGGGGCCGTCACCTTGTAGGCGACTTCGGTATTGGGCTCGAGGGTCAGGAAAGCGTGTCCGAACCCCTGTGGGATCAACAGGAGAAGGCCATTCTCCGCCGTCAGTTCCGCGCTGACCCAACGTCCGTAGCTCGGGGATCCTTTCCGCAGATCGACGGCATAGTCCATGATCCGCCCTCGCAGGCACCGAACCAGCTTGTCCTGGGCAAAGGGAGGCGACTGATAGTGAATCCCGCGCAGGGTGCCCGGTTGGACCGACAGGGAGTGATTGTCCTGCACGAAGCCGCGCGTGAATCCGAACTTGGCCAACATGGCTTCGGAATAGGTTTCGACGAACCACCCACGTTCGTCGCCATGCCTGCGTGTCGATATCAGCTTCACCGGCGAGGCAGACGAAATCATCGGGTGTCCTGTGGCGATCGCATGTTTCGGGCCAGTCGGCCGGTCTGCGCCGCCGTTGGACCGCCTCGATAGCGGGATGCTGACGTGTTGAAAAGTAGCGCGTGGCGAAACCGCCCGGTAGAAGACGAGCGTGACTATTCTACCTGTGAACGAGAGCGATCAAGGGATGGCTAGGTGGCTCTCCGCGATCCGATCAATGCTCGCGCGAAGAGCGGATCGACGGCGCGCCATTGATCGTCGGCGATGGGGCGTCGAGGCGGCGGATGCGTCGCGTCGGGCCTTCGACTGGGACGCCGCCATCGAAAACTACACTCTTTATCTAAGGCGAAGGCCGAAGGATCTGGGCGTCGCCTTGAGGTTGGCCCGGACACTTGAATCCGCGGGGCGTGTCGAGGAATCCGAGGCGCTGTTACGCCGTCTCGCCAACCGCCGGCCGGATAGTGTGGCGGTGCGCCAACACCTTGCCGCGGTGAGAGGTGAGGACGCCGGGTTACCGAGCGGCTTCCAGATGGACTACGCGCAGTCGCGCTATCAGGCCTTTCGCCAGAGCCTCGCGCTGCCCGAACCGCCGAAGACCTCGGGCGAGATCCATGTCCTCATGGACGGGCGAGGCGTCCAGCCGGCGTTACTGCGCGCCAGCTTGCTCAGCCTGAGGGGCCAGAGTCTCACCGACTGGACCGCCACCATTCAGGTGGACAGCGACCTGCTTCAGCATCCCCTCGCAAGTCTTGCGCTTGTCGATGACCGTATCCGGTTCATCGCGGACGCCCGGGAGGCGCGGAGCATCGGCGGTGCTCGTCATCTGCTTTTGCAACCCGGTTCGGTTCTGGAGCCTTTCGCGCTGGAATGGCTGCTGCACGCCGCCGTCCACACAGGATCGTCTCTGGTCTATGCCGATCATGACCGGAGCGCCGATCACTGGCTTTGGGGGCGGTTCTGGTTTGATCCTGCGCTGTTTGCCGACTCCCACATCGAGGATGTCGTCACCAACCGCCGCCCGCCCATCGCGCTGCTCTTGTCCTCAGGCGAGGTGAGGGATTTGCTTGAGGCGTGCAGTCCCGCCGGGCGCCGCCGTCTGATGCTGGCGCAAGATGTGGGAACGCGGCCTGTCCATCTACCGCTTCTGCTGGCGAGTCTTCTCGATTCGGTAGTCACTGACGACACGTTCGTGCCGCCCGCGGGGAGCGGGCCGGACTGGATCAGCGGAGACCTGTCTTGCAGGCCTGGTCGGGCCTCCGGACAAGACGACCTCGGAATTCTGGTGGTGATCCCCACGCGCGACGAAGCGGAATCTCTCAAGGCCATGGTCGACAGCCTGATCGGCCAGGCCGAGCGGCCGTCCCGGGTCGATATCCTGGTTGTCGACAACGGGAGCCGTCAGCCGGACACCCTCGATCTGATTGCGCAATGGCGTAGCGCCGGCGCCGTCGAGGTGATGACAGCGGACGAACCCTTCAACTGGTCGCGGCTGAACAATCTCGCGGCCCAGGGGCGTACTCAGGACGTCTTCCTGTTCGCCAATAACGACATGGAAATGCTGACGCCCGGCTGGGATTCGCGATTGGTCGCCTGTCTGGCGGCCGAAGGTGTCGGGGCAAGCGGCGCTCGCCTGCTCTATCCCGGAGGCCAGATTCAACACGCCGGAATGGCGCTGGGAGCTTTGGACGGCAAGCCGGTCCATGAAGGCCTCGGTGCGTCGCCGGACGACGAGGGGCCCTTGGGACGCTGGAAACGAAACCGGCCCGCGGCCGCGGTCACCGGAGCTTTTCTGGCGGTTCACCGATGGGTTTTTGAAGCTGTCGGCGGGTTTGAGGCCTTCGGCCTGGCCATCGCCTGTAACGATATCGACTTCTGCCTGCGCGTGCGCGCTATGGGTCTGACGGTGATGTACCAGGCGGATATCGAATTGATCCACCACGAATCCCGGACCCGAGGCCATGCGGACACCGACAGCAAGGTCGCCTGGGCCTCTGCAGAGATGGCAACGGTGCGCCAGACCTGGGGCGAAAGTTTCCTGCGCGATCCATCCCGCAGTCCGGCCTGGAAGGCCCGCGGCGCCAAGGTGTTTCACACCGTGCGTTCGCCGGACCCTGACATGGTCCTGGCCGGCCTCGATATATCCGACCCCTGGGGTGTCAGCCGCGCGTCAGATTGATCTCAGAGTATGCCCATACTGGCGTAAAAGGCCTGCATCCGAGCGGCGTAGGCCGGGGGGCTGAAAGCCTCGGCTCGCGCCCGGCCTCGAACGGCAAGGTCGGCACGCAAGGCGTCGTCCGCGTCGATCGTGCGAATGGCCGCCGCCATGTCCTCGATATCGTAGGGGTCGACCAGCAAGGCGGCCTCCGCCGCGATCTCGGGCAGAGACCCGGCATTGGAAGCGATCACCGGCGTGCCCAACATCATCGATTCGAGAACAGGCAGGCCGAAGCCCTCGTACAGGGACGGGAACAGGGTCGCCCGGGCGCCGCGCACCAGGTCCAGCAGAACCGCGCGCGGCATATAGTCGTATTTTCGCATCCGCCCGCCGGCGCCGAGGCCTCCAGCGATCAGTTCGGTCAGGAAGCCGCTTTCCTGCTCATCCATCCATGCCTTGCCGCCGATGACGACCAGCGGGGTCTCGCAGCCGCTGCGCAGATAGGCCTCGACCAGGCGGCCGAGATTCTTCTTGGGTTCGATCGCGCCGAAGTGGACGAAATAGCCCTTCCACGGCAGGGCGAATGTACTCTCGATCTCGTGTGCCACCTCGGCTTCGGGCCGATCGGTGACAGACCGGGGCAGGTCCGCGGACTGCCAGGTGGTGGTGACCCGGCGTTCGTCCGCGCCCAGCATCTGGATCACGTCCCGACGGGTGGTGTCAGACACGGTGACGATATGGTCCGCGTCGCGGACAATCCGCCGGCACAGATCCAGGAAGCGACGTTTGTCGTCCAGCGTGGTGTGCGGGAGCTTCAGGGGGATGAGGTCGTGGATCGTGTAGATGTTGGGTATCGCCCGCGCTCTGACCGGTGTGGGCAATGTCCAATGCATGACATCGGGAGCCCCGACCTCCGACTCGAATCGCAAGGGGGTGGTCACCCGATCGTTGGCGAAGGCGCGATTGGCGATGCGGTAGAGATCCCGCGACAGCCAGAAACCCTCTGCTTCCGGGATATGGCCGTGCTCGGGCCAGAGAACATGACCGCCGGGCGCCACGAACCGCGCGGACCGGCCGAAGCGGGCCAGGGCCGCCTGAACCCGCCGATTGGGCTTCGGCGTCGCCATGGCCGCCAGTCGCCGCCAGCGGGCATCGCCGGCCAAGACCTCCCGCAGGAGGGGGTCTTCCGGAACAGCCGATGGCGGAGCGTGAAGGATGTGCCGGTCGATCCCCGCAGTCCGCACCCCTTCCAGCAGGGTCCGTGCATAGGTCGCGATGCCCGAACCGGTCGCGAGCGCCAGGTTGTGGCCATCGATACAGACGGCGGTCACGCTCCGGCTCCGGGCTTTCTGGCGCGGCGGTGCGTGTTTCCCTTGGCGGCTTTGCGTCCTCGCGCCGGCTGGAGCGGTTCCGACGCGGAAGGATCGACAGGCGCGTGGAAATCCTCGGGCGGGAAATACAGCTTCAGGGCGCCGCGTCTTTCGCCGGCCGGCACGATCCGCGCGACCTGGAAATCCGCCCAGGCGACGGCCAGTTTGACCACTGCTTCCAGATCTCCAATCCCCCCGTGCTCGACGGCTCGCAGGCAGGCGGTTCCCTGTTCCAGGACATCAGCAGCCCGTCGAACGGCGTCGTCATCAGGCAGCGCGGCGCGCACGACCTGAGGCAGAGTCGCGTACCGCCATCCCTCGCCTGCCGGGACCGCAAGCACCATGGCCCAGCGTTCCTCGGGGGTCATGGCGTGGGACAAGAATTCCCATTCCCTCACATGCGGATCCCAGCGGTAGAAGCCTGGTCTGGAAGGGAGGCCTAACGCCTTCAGGGCATCGACTGCTTCTTCCAGCATCAGGGCCAGAACCTGACGGGCGGTCTGGTCCGAAGACGCGGCTGCATTCAGAACGTCATCGTCCTGACCCGGCGCCTCGGATTTTCCCGACATACGCCGGCCAAGCTGTTTGAACAGCGCCGTGAAACCAGGGAACTCCGGTCTGGCCACTGTTAGTTCACGGTCAAAGTGCTCGTGACGCTGACGTCGTAGATGATGCCGGTGATGCTGCGCACGAACTCGAAGAAGGTCTTCATCTCGGTCACGCTCGAGCGCGGGACGAAGATGACATCGTCCGGGCGGATCTCGAAGCCGTTGGCGATGAAGAAGCCGGTCGGCGACGACAGGTCCAGACGATAGATCACCGGCACGCCCTTGGGGGTCGGGGCCAGGTTCACACCGATCAGACTGGCCGCCTCGGGCCGCTCGAAACGGAACACCAGGACGGACCGGGCATTGGCCGTGGTGGCGTCGAGGCCGCCGAGTTGGCCCAAAGCGCCGGTCAGGGTCAGGGTCCCGCTCGGCATTTCCAGCTGGCTGACGCGGCCCAGGGCGCCGAAGCTGCTGTACCGGCGCGGAGCGTAGACGAGATTGACCTGATCGCCGCGCTTCAGCCGGATATTCTGGTCGAATTCGGAGAGCACCTTGCGCAGCGGCGCTTCATAGGTGGTTCCGGCGCGGTTCACAGTCACCCGGATGTCGTCGATGTTGCGGTTCGGGCCGCCGGCCGCCGCGATGGCGTCCAGCAGATTTTCCGCGCCCGGACGGACCGAGGCGCGGCCCGGGGTGCGCACCTCGCCTAGCACCACGATGCCGTTGGCGGGGCTGCTGGCGACGGCGACGAGAACCTGCGGATTGGCGACACGGCCTCTCAGGCTTCCGCGAACGGCTTCGGAGGCCTCGCGGGTGGTCATACCGGCGACATTCACCACTCCCCCGAACGGTATCACGATGGTTCCGTCTCGATCCACCATCAGGGCGGGCAGGGCTTGGTTGCCGCCCTGGATCGCCGCGCTCGTCGAAGACCCTCCCGATCGCGATGAGAACAGGCTGCCGCTTGGGTCGAAGATCGAGACCTGGAGCTCGTCGCCGATGTTGATCGTGTCCGCGGTGGTGGCGTTCGCAAGGGCCGCCAGGCTGGTCTCCTCAACCTTGGGGGCCTGCAGCAGTTTTTGGCTGACGGCATAGTCCAGATCGACGAGGGAGTAGGTCAGGCCGGCCGTTTCGACCCCGTCCTGCCGGGTGATCGACCGACCCGACGGGCCATCGGCCGGCAGGCCGGCGCAGGCGCCGAGAGAGGCGAGGAGGGCGAGAGTCGCGATACGGCGCATACGGGCAGGGTCCAGCATCATGGAGTTGAGTGTGATTAAGCAGTTTTGCCGAAACACGCCACGGCAATGTGTGGGCGAAAGCCTCGGGCGGGACGCGAAATCGTCCGATATCGCAATCCTCTATTGGCGAGGGGGCGCGGGAGGACTAGGCCGGAAATCCGCCAGTTTCCTCCCCGGTCGCAAGGACACCGATGCGTTTTGATCGTCTGTGCGTCGCCGCGCTTCTGCTGCCGCTATTCACCTCAGCCTGCCTGGGCGTCACGCCCGCGGGAGGTATTCCCGCCGCGCCGGCTTCGGTCGCCGAAGTCGCCCCCCCCGCCCGCGGGCCTTTCGTCGCCGCCGCCAATCCGCTGGCGGTCGAGGCCGGGCTGAATGTGCTCAAACGCGGCGGCTCCGCCGTTGATGCGGCGGTCGCGGTCCAGGCGGTGCTGGGTCTGGTCGAGCCGCAGTCCTCGGGTCTGGGCGGTGGGGCCTTCATGATGGTCTACGACGCGGCGACGAAATCGGTCACCGCCTATGACGGGCGCGAGACCGCCCCGGCCGCCGCGACGCCCGAACTCTTCTATGAGGACGGCAAGCCCCTGCCGTTCCAGCAGGCCGTGCTCAGCGGACGCTCGACCGGCGTGCCGGGCGCCGTCGCCATGCTCGGTCTCGCCCAGAAGGACCACGGCAAGCTGGCCTGGAGCGAGCTGTTCGGCGACGCCGAACGTCTGGCCCGCGATGGCTTCGTGGTCAGCCCGCGTCTGGCCTCGATGATCGCCCTGCCGGCCAACTACGGTCAGGGCCACACCCGTTGGGCGGACGCCTATTTCACCAAGCCGGACGGGACCCGCTATGTCGCCGGGGATGTGATCAAAAACCCCGCCTATGCCGAGACCGTTGCGACCCTGGCGCGCGACGGCGCCCGCGCCCTGTACGAGGGGCCCATCGCCGAGGCCATCGTCGCCGCGACCCATGAGGCGCCGCGCCCCGGATCCCTGACGACCGCCGACATGGCCGCCTATACGGCGATCGAGCGCGGGGCCCTGTGTCGCCCGTTCCGGGTCTATGTGATCTGCGTGCCGCCGCCGCCGTCCAGCGGGGTGGCCGTACTGCAACTGCTGGAGATGTCGGAATATTCTCCGGACCTGGCCTGGGGGCCGGACAATGCGGCCTCCTGGGTCGCCTTCGCCCAGCTGCAGCGACTGATGTACGCCGACCGCGACCGCTATGTCGGCGATCCGGCCTTCGTCGGCGTTCCGGTCGAGGGGCTGCTGGACGAAGACTATGTCGCCGGCCGCGCGGAACTGGCCTCCGGCCTGACCGGGGCGGCGACGGCGGGCACGCCCCCGGGTGGCGTCTTCCGCGGCGGCGACGCCACGCGCGAGCCGGGCGGCACCAGTCACATGGTCATCATCGACGCCGAGGGGAATGCGGTCAGCATGACCACGACGGTCGAGAGCATCTTCGGCTCGGGTCGGATGGTCGACGGCTTCTTCCTGAACAACCAGCTGACCGACTTCTCCTTTGTCCCGACCCGTCCGGACGGCGGGGAGGCGGCCAATGCGGTGGCGCCGGGCAAGCGGCCCCGGTCGTCGATGTCGCCGATCATCATTCTGGATCAGCAGGGCAATCTGGTCGGCGCCGTGGGCTCGCCCGGCGGCTCCTCCATCCTCGCCTACAATACAAAGGGGCTGATCGGGACCCTGGTCTGGGGACTGCCCGTCCAGGCGGCGTTCGCCCTGCCCAATCTGGTGGCCAAGGGTGACGGCTTCGGCGCGGATACGGACCGGTTCAGTCCGGCCCTGCGCGCAGGCATGGACGCGGCAGGCATCCACATCCAACCGAACGCGTCGGAGAACTCGGGCCTGCACGGCGCCCTGTGGCGGCGCGCGGCGGACGGAACCTGGGGCTGGGACGGCGGCGCCGACGACCGCCGCGAAGGTCAGGCCCGCACGCATTGAGGCGTCGGCCTGACCGTCAGGTCAGGTCGAGCGTCGCGCCACCGGCGAGATCGAGGGCTCCGGTGGTCTTCGCCAGCTGATCGAAGGCCGCGATGATGTGGTAGAAGGAGCTGGCCGGCGCGGGTTCGTCAATGAAGTCGCCCGCCGGCAGCCGCTTGTCGCGCCACAGCCCGTCTTCCGTCAGATAGAGCTTGAGCGCGCGCAGGGCGGCGGCGGCGTCATCAAGCAACGCCTGCTGCTCGCCGTCTTCCGCCCCTTCGGCCAGGATCAGCGAGGCCTTCAGCCATTCGGTCTGGGGCCACAGACGGGCCCGGCGACTGCGCAGGGTCAGGTCATCGTTCATGGCGTCCACGGCGACCGGCGGGCGGTGGGCGATCCCCTTGCGGCCGTTGCGATAGAGCTGACGCGCCGCCTCCGAGGCCGCGGCGTTGCCGCTGGCGTTGCCGTAGCGGGCCAGAAGCCAGGCCCATTCGAACTGGTGGCCGGGCTCGACCAACCGGCCGTCCTCTCCGGCGGCGGGCTTCCAGTCCTCGCCGAAGAACTCTCTCAGATAGCCGCCCTCGGCGTCGATGAAGGTCGACAGGGCCAGGCCCGCGACCCGGTCCGCCAGGGCCTGCCAGGCCGGATCCGTGCTGAGGCTCGACCAGGCCAGGGCGGCCTCGAACAGATGCATATGGGCGTTGGACTGATACGGATGGTCGCCGACCTCGGGCAGGGCGCCGTTGGGCAGGGCGCCGGCCAGAAGGTGGTCACGCAGCCGCGCGGCGTCGGCTTCGAGCCCCGCGTCATCCAGACCCGCCCTCGCGGTCGCATAGAGGGCGAACAGGACGAAGGCCTGGTCGTACAGGGCCGCGCTTTCGTCCAGCGGCGTCCAGTCGTGGGCCAGCAGGGCGCGAGAGGCGCCGTCCTCGCGCAGATAGGACTGACGCAGCCGGGCGAGGGCGGCCGTGACGATCGACCGCCACGGTCCCTGCCAGCCCAGGGCGCCGGCCTGGGAATAGACGAAGATCTGGCGCGTCTGCACCCGTGCGCGGCGCGCGGCGAGCGTGGGCTGGCCGGCCAGGGTCAGGGATTCGCGGAAGCCGCCCTCGGCGTCGAAGCCCACCGTCGACCAGATCGGCAGGGCGCGCAGCCGCAGCCAGTCGGCGAACCATCGTCCGCCCTCCACAAGACCCTCCGGAGGCGTCCGGTCGAAGTCCAGATGTTTGGGCGAGATGGTCCGCACCCGCTCGACCAGTCGCTTGACCTCCTGGGAGCGGCTGAGGTCGCACACCAGCACCGCATCGTGCTCGACGATGATGCCGATGTCGCTGACGCCCAGGGCGGCGACCATTACCCCGTCGGGGGCCCGGGTCAGGACTCGCTCGGCGTCTTCCAGAATCCGGATGCCGGTCGAACCCTCGCCGCTTCCGGCGATGGCGTCCCACGCCCCGAGGTCGGACCAGGCGAAATCGACCGCCAGCACCGAGGCCTTCTGGGTGCGTTCCATCACCGCATAGTCGATCGAGATCTTGGGCGACGCGAGGAAGGCGTCCTCCAGCGTCTGCATGGACGGTCCCTCGGTCGCCGGCGGCAGGGCCGAGGCCGCGGCGGCCAGGACGGCCGGGGCGTATTTCTCGAGATCGGTGGTCAGGGCCGCGGCCGAGACGATGAAATTGCCGCTGTTCCACAGATAGCCGGAGGCGATGAACTCGGCGGCGGCTTCGGCGTCGGGCTTTTCGTGGAAGGAATCGACCGCCGAAAGGCCCGGGCCCGTCGGCTTGACGTAGCCATAGGCTGAGGACGGTTCGGTGGGCTTGACGCCCAGGGTGACGATACGACCGTTCTTCGCCTCGGTCGTGGCCTCGACCACCGCGCGGCGGAAGGCGGTGGCGTCGGGAATATAGTGGTCCGAGGCGACGAAGCAGATGACCCCCTCGGGATCGTGACGGCGCACCCAGGCGGCCGCGGCAGCCATGGCGGCGGCGGAATCGCGCGGCTGGGGCTCCAGCAGCACCTGGGCCTCGATGCCGATCTCGGACAGCTGGTCGGCGATGACCTCGCCGTGGGGCACGCCGCCGACCACGATCAGCCGTCCGCCGCCCGCCGCCAGTCCGGCGACGCGCTCGACCGTGTCCTGGAACAGGGAGCGGTTGCCGGCTAGGGCGATGAACTGTTTCGGACGCGAGGGACGGGACGCCGGCCACAACCGGGTTCCGGAACCGCCACACATGATCACGGGGAAGAAGGCCATGGCGATACCTACAAGTGCATGATGGGCTTGGGAAAGGTCCGCCATGCTGCACTGCGATACAAGCGGGTGAGCGTGGCGTTGAAGTAACATCGCATCGTTATGCGACTGTCCTGTTCTGGGGCAGGCGAATCTCGAAGGTCGTGCCACTGGGCCCCGTATCGACAAGCCTGAGCTCGCCGCCGTGATTGGCCGCCAGTTCGCGCGAAATGGTCAGGCCGAGGCCCGTCCCCTCGGAGGCCTTGCCGCTGACGAAGGCTTCGAACAGGCGTTCCGACAGGCGCGGCGGAATGCCCGGGCCGTCGTCGGCGATCAGGATCACGGCGCTCTCGCCGTCGGTCGCGGCCTCGATGCGGATGACGCCCTTGCCCTTGCGCGCGCCCCGGGTCGCGTCGGCCTCGATGGCCTGGCGGGCGTTACGCATCAGATTGACCAGGATGCGGTGCAGCTGGTCGCTGTCGGCGATGACGGCGAAGCGGGGCGGAATGGACTTGGTCAGACGCACGCCCGACGGGTCCAGCCCGGCGTCCTCGGCGGCGCTGGCTGCGGCGGCGGCCAGGGGAATGCGGATCAGCACCGGCGCCGGCTCCTCGGACTTGCCGTAGTCGAGGACATTGCGGGTCAGGGCGGCGGCGCGGCCCAGGGCCCGCTCCAGACGCGGCATGGCCTTGGCCACCTGCGGATCGGCGGAGGAAGCCAGACGTTCGGACGCCATCTGGGCCGAGGTCAGCATGTTCCGGAGGTCGTGGTTGATCTTGGCCACCGCCTCGCCCAGCGCCACCAGACGCGAGCGGGCGCGCAGCGACTGGCGGACCTCGTCCTGCATCCGCGCCAGCTCGCGCTCGACCCGGCCGATCTCGTCGTGACGGTCCGACGGCGTAGGGGCGACGGTCTCCACGTCGGCGGCGAAGCCTTCGATCGAGCGTGTCACCCGCCTCAGCGGCTGCAGCACCAGAAACGCCAGACCCGCATAGAGCAGGGCGCCAGCGACCATGGAGATCACCATCGACACCAGCAGGCTGTTCAGCAGAAAGGCGCGCAGCTCCAGCTTCAGCGGCTGGGCCGGCGCCACCACGTCGATGAAGTCGCCTGACCGGTAGCGCGGCTTGGCCCGCACCCGGATCGAGCGGTCGGGCGCACCGTTCAGGGTCACCACAGGGTCCCACAGGCGGGCGGCCAGGCTGCGGCGGCGCAGGTCGATGAAGTCGGGCGCCCGGGTCAGCTGCGGCGCCTGCAGCAGTTGACGCATCACCCCCTGATCCGAAATCGCCACCGCGGAAACGCCGCCGATGCGCAGCATGCTCTCGGCGGTGTTGTCGTCCACGGCGTTGTACGGCAGGGCCTCGACCCCGACCGAAGCCAGCTCGGCGGCCTGCAGCCGATCCGACAGCCAGCGCTCGTGGAAGGAGGCGGCGCTGGGGGCGATGATCAGGGCCTCGACCGCCAGGGTGAAGGCGACGGTCAGCAGCAGCAGGCGTGACGACAGGCCGTCCGGCGCGTGGGGCGTCAGCCGTTCGCGCCAGTCGGCGGGAATGTTGAGGCGCTGGCGCACCTTTCCGACGAGATCGTCACCCAGACTCATACGTCCGGCCCTGCAAGGTTCGCGCCGCTGTGACGCTTCACGGGAGGACCTTGGGCGATGCCGCCCTGGCTGTGAATCGGGTCTGTACCCCCTTCAGGGCGAACGGCAGGACGACGGCCAGGATGAAGACGCCCGTCATCGGGGCCCAGAACTGGCCGAACAGGGCCTGGAAATCGGGATTGGGGTCGTTGGCCAGCAAGGCGTTCAGCCGCGCCCCGATCCAGCAATAGATGATGTGCGCGGGCAGGAGGCCGATCACCGTCGCGATCACATAGGGCAGCAGTCGAACCCCCATGACGCCGGCGGCGATATTGATCATGTGGAAGGGCACCACCACGGCCAGACGTGAGGCCAGAACGTACCAGAACGTATCCTTGTCGATGGCGACGCAGACCTTCTGCATCAGGCCGGCGTTCTGTTCGGCCCGCTCGCGCATCGACCGGCCCAGCGCCGAACGCGCGACGCCATAGACGATCAGGGCCCCGAGGGTGGCGGCGATGGAGGTCGAAACGCCGCCGACCCACGGTCCGAACAGATAGCCGGCCGTGATGGTCACGAAGAAGACGCCCGGCACCACACTGGCGGTGGCGATGGTGAAGATGGCCATCAGCACCAGAAGGCTGACGATCCAGTGGTCTGCGGTGAAGGCGCGCAGCTCTCCCCCGTGCACACGCAGGGTCTCCAGCGACAGATAGCGGTTCCAGCCCATGCCGAAGATCAGGGCGGCGACACCGGCCAGAAGGATAAGGGGCGCGAAACGCCTCAGACGATTCATTCAAACTCCGACACGCGACCGCGTGCGATAAGGGCTTTTGGGCTCGTTACGGCGTTGACTCATGCCGATAGGCCCCTTATACGCCCGCCCTCCTGCAGCGGACGCTTATCTGTCCGTAGCGACCACATTCAACCCGAGGAGCCGACCGTGAAGCGGACCTATCAGCCGTCGCGACTCGTGCGCAAGCGCCGTCACGGCTTCCGTTCGCGGATGGCCACCAAGAACGGGCAGAAGATCGTTGCGCGCCGTCGCGCCAAGGGCCGCAAGAAGCTGACTGCTTAAGCGGCCTGTATTCTTCCCCCCAATTCCTTACCTTGGGGGAAGAACCATGACGGATGTTCTGAAAATCGAACGCCTGACCTCGCGGCCCCAGTTCCTGGCGGCCGCGAAAGGCGTTTCTCAGGCCCGCGGCGCCGTAGTCGTCCAGCGGCTGGACCGGGGCGACGGCGATCCGGTCGTGCGCGTGGGCTTCACCGCCACCCGCAAGGTCGGCGGCGCCGTGGTTCGCAACCGGGCCAAACGCCGTCTGCGCGAGGCCGCCCGCGCCCTCGTTTCCGATCACGGGGTGCCGGGCAGCGACTATGTGTTGATCGCCCGCATGGGCACCGCGGCCCGCGAGTGGCCCCGTTTGCTTGACGACGTGAAATCGGCGCTTACAAGGCTGGCGACCGCGCCGGCGCCTCCGGCAGGGACTTCTGGCGACACGCCATCCGCTGCCCGCGACAAAACTTCCCAGGACCGCTGACCGAATGAAATTCGATAATGCCCGCAACACGGTGATCTTCGTGATCTGCACCGTGGTGATCCTGATCCTGTATCAGATCTTCGTCCTGGAGCCGCAGAGCAAGGCGCGTCGCGCCGCCATGGCCGCGCACGAGACCAGCCAGACCCAGGCGGGCGGCAAGCCGGGCGTGACCAACGCCGTCGGGCCCCAGACGACGCCGACCAGCGCGAATTTCGTCACGGACCGCACCCAGGCTCTGGGCGGCGCCGCGCGCGTGCCGATCTCGACCCCGACCCTGAAGGGCTCGCTGTCGCTGCAGGGCGGCCGTATCGACGACCTGTTCCTGACCAAATACCGCACCACCATCAAGCCGGACTCCGGCCTGGAGGAACTGTTCCGCCCGCAGGGCATGGAGCACGCCTATTTCGCCCAGTTCGGCTGGGCCGCGGCCAACCTGCCCGGCGGCGTTCCCGGTCCGAACACCGTCTGGTCGCTGACCAATGGCTCCACCCTGACGCCGGCGACCCCGATCACCCTGACCTGGGACAACGGCCAGGGTCTGCGTTTCGTCCGCGTCGTCTCGATCGACGACCAGTATATGTTCGCGGTCAAGGACACGGTCACCAACCTGGGAACCCAGGCCGTGACCCTCGCCCCCTACGGCCGCGTTGAGCGCCAGGGCGTGCCGCCGGCGCTCGGCAAGACCCAGATCCTGCACGAGGGCGCCATCGGCACCTTCAGCACCGACAACGGCAAGGGCTATTCGACCGAACAGCTCAAGTACAAGGCCTGGGAGAAGAAGCCGCTCGAGGAGCGTGACTCGAAGGGCGGCTGGCTCGGCATTACGGACAAATACTGGATGGCGGCCCTGATCCCCACCCAGACCGAGACGGTCAAGGCCCAGTTCAAGGTCGAGGATGCGACCCACGTCGACATCCACATCGCCCAGATGCTGGGCGCCTCGCACACCATCCAGCCGGGCCAGACGATCACCGAACAGCAGCACCTGTTCGCCGGCGCCAAGCGCAACGAGATCCTCGCCGGCTATGAGAAGTCGCTCGGCCTGCCGCGCTTCATCTACGCCATCGACTGGGGCTTCCTGTTCTTCCTGACGCGCCCGATCTTCCTGCTGGTCGAGTTCTTCTACGGCCTGGTCCACAATTTCGGCGTGGCCATCCTGCTGCTGACGCTGACGATCAAGCTCATCATGTTCCCGCTGGCGAACAAGAGCTACGAGAGCCTGTCGAAGATGCGCAAGCTCCAGCCCAAGATGGAAGCCATCAAGGCCGCGCATAAGGACGACCCGGCCGCCCAGCAGCGCGAGACCATGGCGCTGTACCAGTCCGAAAAGATCAATCCGCTGGCGGGCTGTCTGCCCATCCTGGTGCAGATCCCGGTCTTCTACGCCCTGTACAAGGTGCTCTACGTCACCATCGAGATGCGGCATGCGCCCTTCTTCGGCTGGATTCGCGACCTGTCGGATCGCGACCCCACCAACATCTGGAACCTGTTCGGCCTGATCCCCTGGGACCCGGCCACTGCGCCCCTGATCGGCGGTTTCCTGTCACCCCACGTCGGCGGCGGCTTCACCCTGGCGCTCAGCGTCCTGGCCATCATCTACGGCCTGACCATGTGGCTGCAGCAGGCCATGAACCCGCCCGCGCCCGATCCGGTCCAGCGCCAGATCTTCATGTTCATGCCCCTGGTCTTCACCTTCATCATGGCCAGCTTCCCGGCCGGCCTGCTGGTCTACTGGGCGTGGAACAACATCCTCTCGATCGTGCAGCAGTATTTCATCATGCACCGCTTCAAGGCCGAGAACCCGATCGACGACTTCTTCGCCAAGCTCAAGAAGGCGACCTGAGTTGGAATACGACGACGAAGAGATCGAGGCCGCGCGGGTCCTGTTCCAGCGCCAGGCGACCTTCGTCATGGGGGCTGCCAAGATCGACCAGCTGCCCGAGCCGGACCTGCCCGAAATCGCCTTCGCCGGCCGGTCGAACGTGGGCAAGTCCAGCCTGATCAACGGGCTGGTGGGGATGCACAAGCTGGCCCGCGCCTCCAACGAGCCGGGCCGCACCCGTGAGGTCAATTTCTTCGATCTGGACGGCCAGTTGCGTCTGGTCGACCTGCCCGGCTACGGCTGGGCCAAGGCGTCCAGGACCACGGTGAAGAAGTTCCAGGACCTGGGTCGCGACTATCTGCGCGGCCGGGTGACGCTGAAGCGCGTCTATCTGCTGATCGACAGCCGCCACGGCCTGAAGTCTGTGGATACCGAGGCGCTCGACGCGCTGGACCTCGCCGCCGTCAGCTACCAGATCGTCCTGACCAAGGCCGACAAGCTCAAGAAGGGCGAGGGCGAAGCGGTGCGCGAGAAGACCCTCAAGGCCATCGCCAAACGCCCCGCCGCCTTCCCGGACGTGGCCCTGACCTCGGCCGAGAAGGGGCTCGGCATGCCCGAGCTGCGCGCCGAGATCATGCGCACCACCGGAACCGCGCCCTAGGACGCCGGGGACGGCTCGGCCGGCGCGTCCGGTCCGTATTCGATGAAGTGGGCCAGGCGCTCGAACTGGTCGCCCATGACCCCGTCGACGGCCTCGGCCATGGCGCCCAGGCCGGGGCCGCGCACCAGATAGCTCATCACCAACTGCAGGCCCGGACCGTCGTCGGACCAGCCGATCCCCCAGATCGCCCGTGTCGCCTTGCCCTTCAGCGGCCCGAGCGGCGCTTCAAGCATCACGCCCGAAGACGGATCGGCCCTCACCACCAGTCCGTGCTCGAAACGGCTTCCGTCCGTCAGGCGTTCGCAGAAGCAGCTGCGTTCCTGCAGCGGCAGGCTCAGATTGCGGGCGTCGCCGCTATAGGTGTGCGCCGGATTCCACCACTGGCCGACGTCGCCGATCGCGCCGTAGATGTCTTCCGGCGTGGTCTCCATGGCGACGGAATAGCGCAGGACGAAATGGTCGGCGTCCTGCTCGATCACCTCGGCCGGCGCGGCGGTGGCGAAGGCGGACATAGCGATTATCGCGACGGTGGCGAAGGCGGCGGCTTTCACGGACATGGCGGTTCCTCCCCGAATGGCCTGCGACACGACGCGCCGAACCGGGAGCCTCGTCAAGCCGGAGATCGATGTTACAACCATCCGGAACCCCGGAGACGCCCATGCCCGACACCGCCCATCCGCAACGCCCCGGCGACTGGACCCTGCTTCAGGATCACGTCACCCACGCTCTGTGGCAGCAGGATGAGGCCGACGCGGGCGGGCGCGTGATCAGCCGCTTCTGGGTGGTCAATCCGCCCGAGCAGCTGATGTTCGACACCTTCGACGAGGCTGAGGCGATGTTCGAACAGCTCGGTGAGTCCGGGGACTGACGCTCAGGCCTTGGTTGGGGCGGCCGCGAAGGTCAGGGGCGCGCCCCAGAACTGGCTGACCAGCTCCGACTGCGGCCCCGGCGTGCCGCTGGTCAGGAAGTCGCGGCGGCCCGACGATCCCAGCTCATAGTCCGGGTGGTGGGCGAAGTAGCGCTCCAGGGCGTCGGCCACGGCGGTCGGCTGGTGGATCAGGCTCGTGCCCGCCGGGAGGGCCTGGGCGAACAGTTCGGCGATGATCTCATAATGGGTGCAGCCCAGGATGGCGGTGTCCGGATGGCGGCCGATGCGACGGCGCAGGGCGTCGACATGCTCCTGGACCACCACCTTCAGCTCCTCGGTGGTGGCGCCCAGCTCGATCAGGCCCGCCAGCCCCGGGCAGGGCTCGGAGAAGACCGCCAGGTCCTCGCGCCGCTTGTCGATCTCGATCTCATAGACCCGGCTCATGGCCGTCGCGGCCGTCGAGAAGACGCCCAGGATGTCGATGGCCTCGATCTTGTCGTCCCTGGCTGACTTGTCGGATTCGTAGGTCCAGGGCAGGCCGGTCGCGGCCTCGATGGTCGGAACGATGATGCCCAGCACGTTCACCGGCCGGCCGTAGTGGGCCTTCAGCCCCGGGATCCAGGTCTGCTGCAGACGGCGCAGGGCCACGGCCGAGGCGGTGTTGCAGGCCAGGACGACCACGCTGGCGCCCGCGTCGAACAGGGTCGTGCAGCCCTCGCGGGTCAGTTCGACGATCTCCTCGCCGGTCTTGCCGCCGATCGCGCCGCGCGCCTGATCGGCGAAATAGACGAAGTCCCGCTCCGGGAACCGGGCCACGAGTTCACGGTGGACCGTCAGTCCGCCCACGCCGGAGTCAAATACGCCTATCGCCATGACGCGGGCTTTAGCCGGGATCGCGGGCGGTGGGAATGCGCGACGTGGCCGGGATTTCCAACAGCTCCGTGATCGGGCGATCCGGGTTACGCGACGTTCAGGTGACCGCCGCCGATCTTGCGCCTAAGGTTCGTCATCATGACCGCATTCGACCGGAGTTTTCGATGCATCGACGCCAGCTTCTCATCGCGGGCGGTAGCCTGATGGCCCTCTCTGCCTGCGCTTCCGTGCCCGGCACCGCTGACAGCATGGCGGGTGAATACGCCGCCGGCTCCAACCCGACCACGGTCGCCGACGAGGCCCGCATCGCACGCGCCGTCCTGCCGCAGACCGCGCCCAAGGCCGAGCTGTTGCAGCCCTGGACCGGCCCCTATGACGGCGTGCCGCCGTGGGACAAGGTGACCCCCGCCAAGCTGCGCGAGGCCCTGATGGAAGGCATCACCCTGAACCGGGCTGACGTCGAGGCCGTCGCTAACAACCCCGAGGCCCCGACCTTCGCCAACACCCTGGTGGCCATGGAGCTGATGGGCGCGCCGCTGGACCGGGTGTCGAACATCTACAGCGTCATGACCGGCAATATCGGCGGCGACGAATACGACGCCCTCGACACCGAGATGTCGCCGATCCTCTCGGCCTTCTTCGATGAGATCAGCTTCAACGACAAACTGTTCCAGCGCGTGAAGAGCGTCGCCGACAATGCCGACGCCATGGGTCTGAACGCCCAGCAGAAGCGTCTTGCCGTGCGCAGCCGCGACAGCTTCATCCGTTCGGGCGCCAATCTGGACGCCGCCGGCAAGACCGAGCTGGGCCGGATCAACACCGCCCTGTCCAACGCCTTCACCCGCTTCGGCCAGAAGGTCGTCGCCGACGAGAACGCCTGGACGGTGATCCCGACCGAGGCCGGGGTCGCGGGCCTGCCCGCCTCCAACAAGGCCGCCGCCGCCGCCGCCGCGCGCGCCAAGTCGATCCCGGGCTGGATCATCATGAACACCCGCTCCAGCGTCGATCCCTTCCTGACCTTCGCCGACAGCCGTCCGATGCGCGAGGCCGTCTGGCGGAAGTTCGTCAACCGCGGCGACAACGGCGACGCCAACGACACCAATGCGACCATCGCCGAGATCGTGAAGCTGCGCGACCAGCGCGCCAAGCTGCTGGGCTATCGCAACCACGCCGAACTGCGCATGCAGGACACCATGGCCAAGACCCCGGCGGCGGCGAAGTCGCTGATGGACCGCGTCTGGGCCCCGGCCCGCGAACGGGTCGCCGAGGAGGTCGCCGACATGAAGGCGATCGCCGGTTTCGACATCGAGCCCTGGGACTACCTCTACTTCGCCGAGAAGGTGCGTAAGGCCAAGTACGACCTCGATCAGAACGAGCTGAAGCCCTACTTCGAGCTCAACGCCGTCCGCGCGGGCTCCTTCTACATGGCCGAGCGCCTGTACGGCTTCCAGTTCAAGAAACTGCCCGCCGGGTCCGTTCCGGTGTTCGAGGAAAACGTCGTCACCTACGAGGTTCACGACAAGGCCACTGGTCGCCTGCTGGGCCTCTATTACACCGACGACTACGCCCGTCCGGGCAAGCGTTCCGGCGCCTGGATGACCACCTACCGGTCCTTCTCCCAGCTCGACGGCTCCAAGGTCATCCTGGCCTCGAACAACAACAACTTCACCAAGCCGGAACCCGGTCAGCCCGTCCTGCTCTCGCTCGACGACGCCGAGACCATGTTCCACGAGTTCGGCCACGCCCTGCACTATTTCAGCTCGGTGGTGACCTATCCCTCGTTCGGCAACACGCCGCGCGACTTCGTGGAATATCCGTCCCAGGTGCATGAGCACTGGGTCCTGACCCGCCCGATCCTCGACGGCTTCATGAAGCATGTGGAGACGGGCCAGCCCATGCCCCAGGCCCTGGTCGACAAGATCGACGCCTCGGAGACCTTCAACCAGGGCTATGCCACGGTCAGCTACCTGTCCTCGGCCATCGTCGACATGGACCTGCATACGCAGGAGACCCCGCCGACCGATATCGACGCCTTCGAGAAGGCCTCGCTGGCCCGCATCGGCATGCCAAAGGAGATCGTGATGCGGCACCGCCTGCCGCAGTTCAATCACCTCTTCACCTCGGACGCCTATTCGGCGGGCTATTACAGCTACCTCTGGTCCGAGACGATGGACGCCGACACCTGGGCCTATTTCGAGGAGTCGGGCGACGTCTTCAATCCGGACATCTCGGGCCGGTTCAAGTCGATCATGCTGGCGCCCGGCAACACCACCGACCGCGCCGACGCCTATCGTCAGTTCCGGGGCCGCGACGTCGACGTGTCGGCCCTGCTGAAAGTGCGCGGCTTCCCCGTGAGCTGATCGCGGCGATCGGAAACGAAGAAGGGCCGGCGGGACACCCGCCGGCCCCTTTCAATTCAGGCGAAGGCTTCAGGCCGAAAAGTTCGGAACCATGGCCAGGACGCGGCCCGAACGGCCCCGGGCGTACTCCTGACGCTGCTGGGCGGGCAGGGCGTCGCGCAGCTCGCGCGTCAGGGTCTGTCGGCACTGCAGGTTGGTGATGGTCGGGCGGCCCGAGCAGGTCGAGCGGGCCTGACGCTCGATCCGCTCGTCGAAACGGGCGGCGCCGTTGGCCGAGGACAGATCCAGATCGTCGATGCGGACGCGGACGTCATCGCTGCGGGGAGCGGGCGCGCGATCTTGTGCGAAGGCGGGGGCGGCGACGGTGAGGGCGGCGCAGGCGAGAAGGGCGGAGAGGGCGAACCGGGGCATGACCGATATCCTTGTTCGTCGCGGGGAGGGCGACGGCCGCCCCTCTAGGCCGCATCGGTGACAGTGCGACGCCCGCTTTGTGAGACTTTCCTCACGCTTTGCGGGCGCCGTTCTGACAGTCGTTCCGGGGACGAACAGCCCTTAACCTAGAGGTCGATCCGGGGCAGGCGGGCCCGGGCGTAGTCTTGCTGTGCGCCCTGGGGCAGTTGGCGCATCACCTCGGCGCGGACGGCGGCCTGGCACCAGACCCGGTCGCTGATACGGCTGCCGGGGCGACGGGCGCCGCGGCAGAGGTCGCGCGCGGCCTGATCGATGCGGAGGTCCAGGGCGTCGGCGCCCCGGACAGTGGAGAGGTTCAGGTCGGAGAAGGGGATGCGCGCCTCCCTTTCCGCGGCGAAGGCGGGGGCCCCGGTCCCCAGCAGGGCTGCGGCGAAGGCGGCGGCGGCCAGCAGGGAGGCGGAAAGGAAGGACGCGGTGGGGAACTCGGTCTTCATGGCGTGTCTCCTGAGGGTTCATCGCTCTTTCGGCGACCGCTGCGGTGTGGGCTTTCCATGTTTCGCGCGCGTGTGACGGTGATGGCGGGGATGTGGCGCCGCCTTAAATCGCGGACAGAAAAGGGCCCGGCGGATCGCTCCGACGGGCCCTTTGGACGCCACTGCTCTTCACCCGGCTTACAGGGTGATCGGCTGGCGGTTGGCGGCGTACTGGGCGCGCGCCTGGGCGGGCAGCTGGGCCACAGCCTCGGCGCGGACGGCAGCGGCGCAATGGGCGCTGTCTTTCAGGCGGCTGGCCGGGCGGGTGGCGTCCTTGCACATCGAGCGGCTGGCGTCGGCGATACGGGCGTCGAAGGCGGCGACGCCGGCGGCGGTCGAGAGATTCAGATCGCCGTAGGGAATGCGGGCGGTCTGGGCGGAGGCGGCGCCGGCGATTGCAGCGACGGCGAGGGCGGAAGCGAGGATCAGTTTCATCGGGGGCGGTTCCTGAGTGAGCGTCGCTCTTGTCGGCGACGAACCGTCTTCTGAACCCCTTCCGGAGCGGGACGCGGACCCTTCGGCGGCGACCGTGTGGCCAAGCTTTAATTCGAAGTCATGACATTGAAGTCATTACGTTTTTGTCAGGGTCTTTAATCGTCCGTCTACGGAAAACGGCGGCCCCGAAGGACCGCCGCTTCATCGTTTCGAACTGTCGTTCAAGCCGCTGTTTCAGGTGACTTTCTTGGCCACGGTGAAGCCCAGGACCAGGAAGACGGCGAAGACGATCAGAGCCAGAACCGCCAGGAATTTGGCGATGCCCGCCGCGGCGCCGGCGATGCCGCCGAAGCCGAGCAGCCCCGCCACGATGGCGATGACGGCGAAGATGAGAGCCCATTTCAACATGACGTGTTTCCCTTGCAGGTCTTTTCCTTGCAGGTCTGGGAAACGAGACAGAATGTCGCAGGTTCCTGCCGTCAGCCGCTGTTTCTCAACCCCGCCGCCACCCCGTTGATGGCCAGCAGGATGCCTTCGCGGACCAGCGGATCGTCGTCCCCCGCCCGACGCCGCCGGATCAGCTCGATCTGCACATGGTTCAGCGGCTCGACATAGGGCATGCGCAGCCGGATCAGCCGGTCCAGCTCGGGCTGGCCGCCCAGCAGGTCGGACTGGCCGGTGATGCTCAGGACGGCGTCCTTCGTCTTGTCCCACTCCTCCTTGATCGCGCCGTAGATGGTGGCGCCGAGGTTGGCGTCGGGGACCAGTCGGGCATAGCGGCGGGCGATGGTCATGTCGGCCTTGGCCATGATCATCTCCATGTTCTGGATCAGGGTGCGGAAGAAGGGCCATTCCTTGCCCATGGCCTGCAGCTCGGCCATGTCCATGCCTTGCACGGCGCTGCCGAACCCGAACCAGCCCGGCAGCATCACGCGGCTCTGCGACCAGCTGAACACCCACGGAATGGCTCGCAGGTCCTCAATGGCGGTCGAGGAGGTCCGCGAGGCCGGACGCGAGCCGATCTTCAGTTCGGCCAGTTCGGCGATGGGGGTCGCGGCGCGGAAATAGTCGACGAAGCCCTGGGTCTCATAGACCAGCGACCGATAGGCGGTCATCGAGGCCTGCGACAGCTTCGACGCCGTCGGCCCGTGGCGCGCGGTCAGTTCATCGTCCGGCGGCGGCGCCAGGGAGGCGATCAGCACCCCCGCTGTCAGGGCGTCGAGGTTCCTGCGCGCCACATCGGGCTCGCCGTATTTGTTGGCGATGACCTCGCCCTGTTCGGTGATGCGGATACGGCCATGGACGGTCCCTTGCGGCTGGCTGACCACCCCGGCGAAGCTCGATCCGCCGCCGCGCCCGACCGCCCCGCCCCGGCCGTGGAACAGCTGGAGCTTCAGCCCGGCGGCGTCGGTGACGTCCAGCAGGGCCCGCGACGCCTCGTGCAGCTCCCAGGTCGAGGTCAGGTAGGAGCCGTCCTTGTTGGAGTCGGAATAGCCGATCATGACCTCCTGCACCCCGCGCGCCTTGGCCACGGCGAGGGCGGACGGCTCCTTGAGCAGGCGCGACAGGGTCGGCTTGGCGGCCCTCAGGTCGTCGATGGTCTCGAACAGGGGCGCGGCCTGGATCGGGCATTCGCCGGGCGCCTCGGGCCGGTAGAGGCCGACCTCCTTGAGCAGCAGATAGACTTCCAGCAGGTCAGAGGCCGCGTCGGTCTTGGACACGATATGGGTCCGGATCGCCTGCGGTCCGTAGACGGACAGGGCCTTGGCCGCCGCCTCCAGAATGGCGCGCTCCTTCAGCGTCTCGTCCGTATAGGTGGCATAGGGGCTGAACAGCAGCCGGCCTGAGGCCAGTTCGCTTGAGAGCAGGGCGATGCGCCCCTCCTCGTCCAGCGCCGAATAGTCGGCCTCGACCCCGGAGACCTTGAACAGGTCGGCGACCACCCGCTCGTGCACATCGGAGTTCTGGCGCAGATCGAGCGTCGCCATGTGGAAGCCGAAGATGTCCACAGCGGTGATCAGCTGCGTCAGGCTGTCGTCGGCGAAGACCTGGCCATGGTTGGCCACCAGACTGTCGCGCAGCACCGCCAGTTCGGCGCGGAAGGCGTCGGGCCCGGCATAGGGCTCGGCCCCGAACCGGGCCGCGCGCGGGGCCGGGGTCCCGGTGATGCTCTGGTGGGTCGCCGCCAGCCGGGCGTAAATCTCGGTCAGGGCGCGGCGATAGGGCTCATCGGCGCGGTGCGGGCTGTCGTCCTCCGACGCCCCAGACAGGGCCGCCATCTCGGGCGAGACATGGGCGAGCGAACCCGACAGGCTGAGCTCGGCGCCCAGGTCGTTCACCTCTTCGAGGTAGTAGCGCAGCACCGCTCGTGAGGCCGTGGCCAGGGCCGCCGTCAGGGTCTTGCCGTCGACATTGGGATTGCCGTCGCGGTCGCCGCCGACCCAGGCCCCGATGCGGGTGAAGGGATTGAGATCGGGCGCATCCAGCGCCTTCCTCCACTCCTGCAGCTGTTCCGGCGCGACCCTCAGGAAGATGCGGTCGAGGAAGGAGACGACGGTGTCGATCTCGTCCTGCACCACCAGTCCGGTGGTCCGCACCAGCCGCGTGGCCCACAGGATCACTGTCTGACGCCGCAGCCCCCGGTCCAGCACGTCCGTCGCGCAGTTCAGGTCGTCCTTGTCGCAGGCGTCCAGAAGGTCCGAGACCGCTGCGATCCGGTCGATGACGCTCTTGCGCCGCACCTCCGAGGGGTGGGCCGTCAGGACCGGCGAGATCAGGCCGTCGTTCAACAGGTCGCGCGCATCCGCCGCCGTCTTGCCTGCCGCGGCCAGCCGGGCCATGGCCCCTTCGAGCGTATCCTGCCGAGCGCCTTCCGCCGTCTGGGTCCGGGCGCGGCGCTTGCCGGCCCGGTCCTCGGCGACATTGGCCAGAAGCGAGAAAACCGCGAAGCCGTGCGCCAGCCCGACCGCCTGCTCCAGCGACAGCTCCGACAACAGCCGCTCCAGGCGCCCGGCCGGGTGAGAGCCCGGGTCGCGGTGATAGGCGACCGAGGCCTGCCGCACCGCCTCGATCCGGTCGTAGAGTTCCTGCCCGCCCTCGTCGCGAATGACCTCGCCGAGCACCGCGCCCAGTTTGCGAACCTCCTCGCGCAGACGATCGTCGGCGACAGGAGCGGAAGAAGTCGGCATGGCGTGTCTCTGTGCAGGGGGAGCTGCGGGTGAAAGCGGGACCGTATCAGGGGTTTCCCGTCTGACCATCCCGCACCCTAACGCTGAAACGGATTGTGCGGTCCGCCAGCGAACGCGCAATTCCCCGCAAGAGTCGACAAACGGCCCACTTTCCCTCATAAGCCGCCGCTTCCGACGCAATTGAACCTGCGTCTCCACCTGCACGTCCCCGGTTTCGACCGGACGAGGCAGGCGAGAAACCTCTGCCGACGTGATCGTCGCCAGAGGCCGTTTCGCTATGGGGACCGGTTCAGGCGTGGAAATCACGGCTCCCGCCAATCCCGGCGAGGCTGACGAGGTAGTGAATGTTCGAGGCTCTGAACGAGCGGCTGACAGGCGTTTTCGACCGGATCACCGGCCGCGGCGCCCTGTCTGAAAAGGATGTCGCCGAGGCGATGCGCGAAGTGCGCGTGGCCCTGCTGGAGGCCGACGTCGCCCTGCCGGTGGTCAAGGACTTCATCGCCTTCGCCACCGAACGCGCCACGGGCGAAGAGGTCATCCGCTCGGTCAAGCCGGCCGACCAGGTGGTCAAGATCGTCTATGACGGCCTGATCGAGATGCTGGGCGGCGAGGAGCCGGTCGGCCTCAACACCAACGCCACGCCCCCCGCCGTCGTCCTGATGGCCGGCCTGCAGGGCTCGGGCAAGACGACGACCTCCGCCAAGCTGGCGCTGCGACTGACGAAGTTCGATCGCAAGAAGGTCATGATGGCCTCGCTGGACACCCGTCGCCCGGCGGCGATGGAACAGCTGGCCACCCTCGGCAAGCAGATCGAGGTCGCCACCCTGCCGATCGTGGCGGGCGAGAGCGCGGTCCAGATCACCAAACGCGCCCTGACGTCGGCCAAGCTGCAGGGCTTCGACGTCCTGATCCTCGACACCGCCGGCCGCATCACCCTCGACGAGGGTCTGATGGCCGAGGTCGCCGAGGTCGCGGCCATCGCCAATCCCGTCGAGACCCTGCTGGTCGCCGACAGCCTGACCGGTCAGGACGCCGTCCGCACCGCCAAGGCCTTCCACGAACGCCTGCCCCTGACGGGTCTGGTCCTGACCCGCGCCGATGGCGACGGTCGCGGCGGCGCCATGCTGTCGATGCGCGCCGTGACCGGCCTGCCGATCAAATACATGGGCTCGGGCGAGAAGGTCGATGCGCTGGACGTCTTTGACGCCCGCCGCGTCGCCGGCCGCATCCTGGGTCAGGGCGATATCGTCGCCCTGGTCGAAAAGGCGTCCCAGGAACTCGACCAGGCCAAGGCCGAGAAGATGGCCCGCAAACTGGCCAAGGGTCAGTTCGACCTCGACGACCTGGCGGCCCAGTTCCAGCAGATGAAGAAGATGGGCGGTCTTCAGGGCATCATGGGCATGCTGCCCGGCGTGGCCAAGATGAAGAACCAGATGGCCGACGCCAACATCGACGACAAGGCGATCGCGCGTCAGGAAGCCATCATCTCCTCGATGACCAGGGCCGAGCGCAAGAAGCCCGACCTGCTCAACGCCAGCCGCAAGAAGCGCGTCGCCGCCGGCGCCGGCGTCGAGGTCCAGGACATCAACCGCCTGCTCAAACAGCACCGTCAGATGGCCGACATGGTCAAGTCGATGGCCAAGGGCGGTCCGCGCAAGATGCAGCAGATGGCCGCCATGCTGGGCGGTCTCGGCGGCGGCGGCGGCGGTATGGGCGGCATGCCCGGCGGCCCCGATCTCAACCGTTTGAAGGCCATGGGCGGGGGCAAGATGCCCGAACCCTCGGCCGACGAAATGAAAGCCATCCAGGACCGCCTCGCGGGTCTGGGCGGCGGACAACTTCCGGGAGGCCTGCCCGGCCTGCCGGGCTTCCCACCCAAGAAATAAGACTACAGATTAAAGAAAGAGACTGAAAATGCTGAAGATTCGTCTGGCCCGCGGTGGCGCCAAGAAGCGCCCCTACTACTACATCGTCGTCGCCGACTCGCACGCTCCCCGGGACGGCAAGTTCCTGGAACGCGTCGGCAGCTACAACCCGATGCTGCCCAAGGACGGCGCCCAGCCGCGCGTCACCCTGAAGGCCGACCGCATCTCGGAATGGCTCGGCAAGGGCGCCCAGCCGACCGACCGCGTCGCGCGCTTCATCTCGCAGAGCACCGACGAAGCCCTGGTCGGCAAGGTCAAGTGGACCCAGTCGAACAACCCGAACAAGGGCACCCCGGGCAAGAAGGCCCAGGAGCGTACGGCTGAACGCGCCCAGCGCGAAGCCGACCGCGCCGAGGCTGAAGCCGCCGCCAAGGCCGAGGCCGCTGAAGCCGCCGCCCGCGCCAAGGAAGAAGCCGCCGCCGCCGCCGCTGCTCCGGCCCCGGCCGCTGAAGAAGCCCCGGCTGAAGAGGCTCCGGCCGCTGAAGCCGAAGGCTCCGCCGAGGTCAGCGTCGAGGAAGCTCCGGCCGAAGGCGCCGCCGAAGAAACCACCGAGGGCTAAACCCCTTGCCGCTGACCCGGCGAAAGCCGGGTCCAGCTGGAGAAAGGCAGTGTCCGGTATCCGGGCGCTGCCTTTCTGCTATCTGGCGAGACACGGATCGAACGGAGCGGCCGCGATGGCGCAGAACGACGCAAAACTCATCCTCGTCGGCCATGTCGCCGGGGGCTTCGGGGTGAAGGGCGAGGTGCGGATCACCGCCTATACCGCTGATCCCCTGGCCCTGACCGCCTATGGCCCGCTGCTGCGCGCCGACGGCTCCCACGCCCTGACGGTCACCGGGACCCGCGCCACCAAGGACGGCGTCGTCGGACGGGCCAAGGAGATCGCCACCAAGGAACAGGCCGACACCCTGCGCAATCTGAAGCTCTACGTTCCCCGCGACCGCTTCCCCGAGCCGGAGGAGGACGAGTTCTACCTCGCCGACCTCGTCGGCCTTGAGGCTCGTGACCCGGAAGGCGTGGTCCTCGGCAAGGTCAAGGCGGTCCAGAATTTCGGCGCCGACGACATGCTGGAGATCGCCCCCGCGGCCGGCGGCCAGACCTGGTATCTGCCCTTCACGAAAGAGGCCGCGCCCGAGCTGCACATCGCCGACGGCTGGCTCCTTGCCGTCCGTCCGGTCGAGACCGGCGAGCGCGAACCGGACTGACTGATCCCGGCTTGCGGTCAAGCTGACCGCTCCCGACATAGGGGCTCGCCACACGAGGGAGCACCATGGCCGATCTGTCCGCCTTTGCGATCACCAACCAGTACCCGGCCAAGGACCCGACGGTCCTGCAGTACTACGGCCTGCCCACGCCCAACGGCGTGAAGGTCTCCATCATGCTGGAGGAACTGGGCATCCCCTATGAGGTCCACCTGGTGGACATCATGAAGAACGAGAGCTGGACCCCCGACTACCTGTCGCTCAATCCGAACGGCAAGATCCCGGCCATCCTCGATCCAGACGGCCCGGGCGGAAAGCCGCTCGCCCTGTGGGAATCCGGCGCCATCCTTATCTATCTGGCCGAGAAGACCGGCCGCTTCCTGCCCGCCGACCCCGCCCTGCGCTACCAGACCATCCAGTGGCTGATGTGGCAGATGGGCGGTCTGGGCCCGATGTTTGGCCAGCTCGGCTTCTTCCATAAGTTCGCCGGCAAGGACTACGAGGACAAGCGTCCGCGCGACCGCTACGCCGCCGAATCCAAACGCCTGCTGGGCGTGCTGGAGAGCCGCCTTGAAGGCCGCGACTGGATCATGGGCGACGACTACACCATCGCCGACATCTCCATGATCGGCTGGGTCCGCAACCTGATCGGCTTCTATGAGGCCGCCGAGATCGTCGACTACGCCAGCCTGAAGAATGTGCCGCTCTGGCTGGAACGGGCGCTGGCCCGTCCCGCCGTGCAGCGCGGCCTCACGATCCCCGCTCGGGGCTGATCAGGACGACATGGCCGGGGTGGCATTCCGCCTCGGCCATGGCGTGTCTCAGGGCGGTGCGGCGGTCCGTGAAGATCCCGCTGAACAGCCGGTCGCTGGACCGGAGCCGCCAGCGCGGCCCGTCGGGCAGGACCTCTATCACCGCCGGCGGCGTCTGAAGGGCGAGAGCCATCAGTGCGGCCTGTCGTTGTTCAGCGCGTCGGCCTGTTTCTGCAGCGACCTGGCGATCCGCTCGGCCGCACGGCGGCTGCGGAAGGGCCGGGTGCAGGCGTCGTTCAGCACGACGCTCCAGCCGCCCGCCCGGGCGACGACCTCATAATGACGCGGCTTCACGGCGTGCGGCCGGGTCTCCGAAATGACCCCCGACATCATTTGACGGCCCTCCGTCGCGTTTCGGGAAACGCTGAGCCAGAGCGTGGCGCGGCCCCAAAGGCGGCGCCCAGAACGGTCAGGGCCGCTCGCCAGCTGCTCCATGGGTAAGGCTCCGGCGAGGTGGATTTCGTGCGCGACATGGGAGGATGTCCTTTCGCGCGGAGTTCACTCCCGCACCCCGTAAGGGCGCCATTCTGAAAGCGGGATCGCGCATAAGGCGGGCGTAAGGGCGCAACGAAAAAGGCCCCGCGGGCGAACCGCGGGGCCTCTGTCTGTCACACCGTGGGGCGGACTATTCGATCTCGACGGTTTCCGCGTCGGGCACGTGCTTCTTGATCGACTCGATCGCCCGCTTGGCGCCCGACTTGTCGGAATAGCCCTCGGTCGAGAAGATGACCTCGGAGTTGAATTTGAACCGGACGCGGAACTCGCCGGCCTTGTCCTTGTAGACTTCGAACTTGTGCGCCACGGGGCGTCTCCTTGATTTCACGGCCCTGTCGGGCCGCGCCAAGCTGGAGCGGATGGGATCAGGGCGTCAATCGCGAACTGTCGGCCGCCGCACACAGGCGCGTGAGTTACAATTGGCCCCTGCGTCGGATCAGAGGATGTACCGGCTCAGGTCGGCGTTCTTCGCCAGGTCGCCGACCTTTTCGCGCACCTGTTCGCCATCGAAGGTCAGGGTCTGGCCGGACAGGTCCGAGGCCTTGAAGGAGGTCTCCTCCAGCACCCGTTCGATGACGGTGACCAGACGCCGCGCGCCGATGTTCTCGACTTGGCCGTTGGCGGCGACCGCCGCATCCGCCATGGCCTCGATGGCGTCGGGGGTGAAGGTCAGGGTCACCTCCTCCGTGGCCAGCAGGGCCTGGTTCTGACGGATCAGATTGGCCTCGGGCTCGGTCAGGATGCGCACGAAGTCGTCGCGCGTCAGGGCCTTCAGCTCGACCCGGATCGGCAGCCGCCCCTGCAGCTCGGGCAACAGGTCGCTGGGCTTGGCCACGTGGAAGGCGCCCGAGGCGATGAACAGCACATGGTCGGTCTTCACCGGCCCGTATTTGGTCGAGACGGTGGTCCCCTCGATCAGGGGCAGAAGGTCGCGCTGAACGCCTTCGCGCGACACATCGGCGCCGCCCCGGTCTTGCCGCCCCGCCACCTTGTCGATCTCGTCGAGGAAGACGATCCCCTCCTGTTCGGCCAGGGTCACGGCGTCACGGGTCAGACTGTCCTGATCCAGCAGCTTGTCGCTCTCCTCGGTGATAAGGGGCGTCAGGGCCTCCTTGACCGTCGTGTGGACCGACTTGGTGCGCGGCCCGCCCATCTTGCCGAGCATCTCCGACAGATTGATCATCCCCACGCCCCCGGCGCCGCCCATGTCCATCCCCTGCAGGGGCGAGGCCGTGTCGGCCAGGTCGAGTGTGATCTCCTTGTCGTCCATCTCGCCGGCGCGGAGCTTCTTCCTGAAGCTGTCGCGCGTCGCCGGACCCGAGCCGGGGCCGACCAGGGCGTCGAGGATCCGCTCCTCGGCCGCCGCTTCGGCCTTGGCCCGCACGTCGGCGCGGCGCGTGTCGCGCACCATGATCAGGGCCGCCTCGACCAGGTCGCGCATGATCTGGTCGACGTCGCGGCCGACATAGCCGACCTCGGTGAATTTGGTCGCCTCGACCTTCAGGAAGGGGCTGCCCGACAGCCGGGCCAGACGTCGGGCGATCTCGGTCTTGCCGACCCCCGTCGGGCCGATCATCAGGATGTTCTTGGGCGTCACCTCGTCGCGCAGATCGGCGGGCACGCGTTTGCGTCGCCAGCGGTTGCGCAGGGCGACGGCGACGGCGCGCTTGGCGTCGTGCTGGCCGACGATGAAGCGGTCGAGTTCGGAAACGATTTCGCGGGGGGACAGATCGGTCATGCCGCTCAGATAGGGCGTCGGTTCAGCTTGCGGGAGGGGGTTGCGTCGTCGCAGGCGGCGGATTGGGCAGCAGCTGTGCGAAGGCCAGCTTCCAGCCTTCCGGCCGCTTCTGCCACAGGTGGACATACCAGCCGGTCCGCTCGGCGCCGTCGCGGCTCCAGCTTGCCGCCCCATAGTCCCAGACCAGATCGCCGCCCTGGGATGCTCCGCCGCCGGTCGGCGCCGTGAGGTCGAAGGTCGCAGGCCAGCCGTCCAGCGCGGCGGCATAGGCAGGGGCTCCGATCGCCGGCGGCAGGGGCGCGACATAGAGGCGGCCGTCGTCGGCCAGCACGGCCAGATGCGCGGCCTTCTGATCGGTCGCGGCGGCGACGGCGAGTTTGGCCTCCTCGGCGCGGACCTCGGCCATGGCGGCGTCCGGGGAAGCCGAGCCGACGGGCGCGACGGGCAGCTGCATCGGCTCCGTGTCGGCGCCCGGGACGTTCGCCGCCGTCGCGCCTGTCCCGCCGTCATAGACCCACTTCCAGTCGCCATCCGACTGGCGCTTCCAGATGGTGAAATAGTGCCCCGTGCGGCGTCCGCCGACCTCGACCCCGCCGGTGGTGAAGCCCAGGTCGCCGGACCGTGCGATCCCGGCCCAGTTGGGCCACCAGACCAGCGAGGGCGACGCCGGATCGAAGACGGCCTTCGGGTCGAGGATCTCGTGGGCGATCTTCGGCCCGCCGCCGGCGATCATCACCGCCTCGGGCGCGGACCATTTCAGGAAGGAGGCGTCGACCCCGGTGGCCAGACCGTCGGCCGCGAAGGCGCGTTCAGCCGCGATGACGGGGGCGGGATCAGCCGTCTGGGCCAGCGACGGCCTCGCGGCGATGACGGCCAGAAAGGCGAGATATCGGATCATGCGCGGTCTCCAGACCCGCATTGATCGCCGATCGGCGCGCGCCGACCAGTGAATTCCGCGACAGGTTTAGAGCAGGGCCGCGAAGATCAGGGCGACGACGATGACGTCGAAGGCGCGGAAGGCGGAGCTGACGGCGAGGGACATGGGCGCGGACCGCGGGATCGGGACAGATGTCCGTCCTCACTGCAAACCGCGCGCCAGATTTCGGTTCCGCGCCTCAGATGTCGGTGCGCTTGGTCGTCCCGACCTGAGGGCGGCGGTCCTTCTCGCCCGTATATTCCGCGCCGAGGTAGGCGGAGCGGGCCTTGTCCATGACCGGCGGGCCGCCCTTGATGCCGTTTCTCTGGCCGCCCTGACCCAGCATCTGGGCCGCGAACCCGGCCGCAGCGGCCTGGGCCTCGGTCATCGCCGCTTTGGACGCGGCAGGGCCTGCCGGGTCATGGTGAACGGGCTTGCCGACCGGGACCAGATCGCGCGAGGCGCTTTCTTTCTTCGCTCGCCGATCCGCCGAGCGGCGCTCCTGGCCGCGCCGGTCCTCGTTGCTGGTCCGCGTCACCGCGGGGGTGATCGCGCCACCCCCGACGCCGCTGACGGGCCCGACAGGAGGCACGCGACCGCTCATTCGCCCTTGCCGCCCTTGGAGGCCTTTGGCGGGGTGGAGATGCGTTCGATCTGGGCGCGCATCTCGTCCATCTGGCGGCGCATCTCGGCCAGAGGGTCGTTGGCGGCTTCCGGGGCTGCCTCGGGAGCCTCCTTCGGCGCGTCCGGCTCGGTCCGCGCGCCATAGGCGCCGCCGAAGGCCGGGAACATCTTCATGGCGTTCTGGAAGATGGCCATGTTCTGTTTGACCGCCTCTTCCATCAGCGTGCCCGTGGAGCCGCCGCCGAAGGCCTTGGCCATCTGGGCGCGATATTGCTCCTGTTGGCGGGAGAAATTCTCGAGCGACATCTCCAGATAGGACGGCAGGACGCCCTGCATCTGGCCGCCGTAGAAGCCGATGAGCTGGCGCAGGAACTGGACGGGCAGCAGGGCCTCGCCACGGCTCTCTTCCTCGAAGATGATCTGGGTCAGGATCTGACGCGTCAGCTCCTCATTGGTCTTGGCGTCGAACACCACGAACTCGACCCCGTCCCGGACCATCTTGGCCAGGTCCTCGAGCGTCACATAGGCGCTGGTCGAGGTGTTGTAGAGGCGGCGATTCGCATACTTCTTGATGACGACAACGTCGCCCGCCCTGGTCTTCCCCGTCTGGGGTTTATCGTCGGCCACGCCAATCAACTCCCTTTATCTTTTCCTCAGTATCCCGCAGTGCGAAGACGGACGCCAGTGCAATATTTGGCGCCGCACAAGGCGGGAATACTCAGGCAAGACAGAGTGTTAGGCCATCTGGGGCGCGAGGACGACGCCCAACAGCACCGCCACCCAGTGCACCCCGGCCCCGGCGACGACGAAGCCGTGCCAGATCGCACGCCGGTATTTCAGGCGCGGGCTGATGAAGACGAAGACCCCGGCGGTATAGATCAGCCCGCCCAGGACCAGCAGGCCCAGCGCCACCGGATGCACCGTCTCGAGCATGGGTTTGAGGGCCAGGACGGCCAGCCAGCCGAACAGGACATAGACCCCGCTCCAGAAGGCGTCGGAGATGCGCGGGGCGACCAGCTTGGTGGCGACGCCGGCGCCGGCGATCAGCCAGACCGCCAGGGTGAAGCCGATGGACCACATCCCCTCGAACCTCTGGGTCGTGAAGGGGGTGTAGGAACCGGCGATCATCAGGAAGATGGCCGCCTCGTCCATCCGCCGCAACACGGGGCGAGCCGCGCAGGGATTGGTCCAGTTGTAGATGGTTGAGACCGACAGCATGGCGATCAGACAGACCGCATAGACGGCCGTGGCGATGATCGTTCCGGGGCCACCGTAGACGGCCGCCAGTCCCGCCAGGACGATGCCGCCGACGCCCGCGAGAGACAGGCCCGTCACATGCACCCAGAGGTCCGCCAGGCGCTCGGCCCGGGTCTGGTAGTGGTCGATCATGTCCAGCGCGTCAGGCGTGCAGACATGGGTAAACACGGATCGCAAACGCATCTTCATGGCCCCATCAAGCCCACGACCGTTCGGTTCGTTCCCTCCATCTGGACGCGACACGATGACCATCCGCTGAATCCGGCGTATGGGGCGTGACGAAAGCGCCGGGATGCGGCAGAAACGCCACGCAATATTTCCGCAGTGAGTGAATAACCATGGCCTCCGCTGTCTCTGACGTCGTCATCGTCTCCGCCGCCCGCACCCCCGTCGGGTCCTTCCTCGGCGGCCTGTCGAGCCTGCCGGCCTCTAAGCTGGGCGAGATCGCCATCAAGGCGGCGCTGGAGCGGGCGGGCGTCGCGGGCGCCGAGGTCGACGAGGTCATCCTGGGTCATGTGCTTCAGGCCGCCGCCGGTCAGGGTCCGGCCCGTCAGGCCTCGATGGGCGCCGGCGTCCCGAAGGAAGTCCCGGCGTGGAGCCTGAACCAGATCTGCGGCTCGGGCCTGCGCGCCGTCGCCATCGGCGCCCAGCAGATCGCGCTCGGCGACGCGAAGATCATCGTCGCCGGCGGTCAGGAGAGCATGAGCCAGGCGCCGCACGCCCAGCACCTGCGCACCGGCCAGAAGATGGGCGACATCGCCCTGGTCGACACCATGATCAAGGATGGCCTGTGGGACGCCTTCAACGGCTATCACATGGGCCAGACGGCCGAGAACATCGCCGCCGAGGGCCACATCAGCCGCGAGGCCCAGGACGCCTTCGCCGTCGCCTCCCAGAACAAGGCCGAGGCCGCCCAGAAGGCCGGCAAGTTCGCCGACGAGATCGTCCCGGTCGTCATCCCGGGCCGCAAGGGCGACACCGTCGTCGATCAGGACGAGTACATCCGCCACGGCGCGACCCTGGAGGCCATGGAGAAGCTGAAGCCGGCCTTCACCAAGGACGGCACGGTCACCGCCGCCAACGCCTCGGGCCTGAACGACGGCGCCGCCGCCCTGGTGCTGATGTCGGCCGAGGATGCGAAGGCGCGGGGCCTTGAGCCTCTGGCCCGCATCGCCTCCTGGGCCACCGCCGGCGTCGATCCGGCCGTCATGGGCACGGGTCCGATCCCGGCCTCGAAGAAGGCGCTGGAGAAGGCCGGCTGGACCGTCGCGGACCTCGATCTGGTCGAGTCCAACGAGGCCTTCGCCGCCCAGTCGCTGTGCGTGCTCAAGGAGCTCGGTCTCGATGCGGCCAAGGTCAACGTCAACGGCGGCGCCATCGCCATCGGCCACCCGATCGGCGCTTCCGGCGCCCGCATCCTGACCACCCTGCTGTTCGAGATGAAGCGCCGGGACGCCAAGAAGGGCCTCGCCACCCTCTGCATCGGCGGCGGCATGGGCGTGGCCCTGTGCGTGGAGCGCGCCTGATCGCGAAGCTCTGCCGCCTCTGAGACGGCGGACCGCCCTAGAAGTCCAGATCGGCGTAGTGCGGGGCCGGGGCCAGGCCCTGGAACCGGTCCGCCAGCAGCGGCCGGAAGCAGGGGCGTGACTTGAGGCGCATGTACCAGGTCTTGAGCAGCGGATAGGACTTCCAGGCCACCTCGCCGAAGTAGTCCAGCACCGAGACGTGAGCGGCGGCGACCAGATCGGCCTGGCTCATGCGGCGGCCGGCCAGCCAGTCGCGCTCGCCCAGCAGGCCTTCCAGCATGACCAGATGCTCGCGCAGGGCGCCGCGGCCCTCGCGCAGGCCTTGCGCCTCGGGCGGGCCGAGGCGGAGCAGGGGCTTCTCCATCCGCTCGTGCAGCAGGACGGCGTTGACCTCGTCGGTGAAGCGGCGGTCGAACCAGGTGGTCAGGCGGCGCACCTCGGCGCGCTCGGCCGGATCGGCGGGCATCAGGAGCGGCGTCTTCTGCTGGTCCTCGACCCAGCCCATGATGGCGTTGGCCTCGCACAGGGTCAGGGGGCGGCCCTGATGGCTGGTCTGCAGCACAGGCGGCATGCCGGATGGATTGAGGTCGCGCACGGGGCAGTCGGCCTCCCACGGACGCACCGCGGTCTCCTCGACTGCGATCCGGGCCTCGCCCAGCGCCAGCCGGGCGGAGCGCGAGCCGGGGTCGAAGGGGAAATGGAACAGTACGGCCGTCATGCGCGACTCCATGCCCCCCTCGCTCTTAACGGGCCGTTTACCGCGGTCGGTTCAGCCGCCCTCTATGACCAAGGTCCTGTGTTCGGGACGGTCTGGCCGCCCTCGACCGGCGTCTCAACCGCCGGGCCGACCTGAGGTTCCGCCGGGCGGATCCCGGCCGGGTCGGCGTGGATCAGGATGTCGCTGTCGGGCAGGACGGCGCGGATGCGGGCCTCCGCCGCCTCGACGATGGCGTGGGCGGCCTCCAGCGTCAGGTGCGGGTCCATGTCGACATGCATCTGGACCATCAGGGTCGAGCCGGCCATGCGGGTGCGCAGGGCGTGGACGCCGGTGATGCGGGGATCGGCGAGGACGGCGGCGGTCACAGCCTGCTGCTCCGCTTCGCCGGCGGACTTGTCCAGCAGGTGATCGGACGCGTCCCTGAGCAGGCCGAAGGCGCCCCAGAAGAGCCAGATGGCGACCACCAGGCCGGCGGCGGCGTCGAGGCCCGGGGCGCGCAGCCAGGCCCCCGAGACCACGCCGATGAGGACGACGGCGTTGGCGGCGAGGTCGGCGGCGTAGTGGCTGCGGTCGCCGGCGACGGCCAGCGACCCGGTCTGCTTGAGCGCCTTGTCCTGCATCCAGATCAGGCCGGCGGTCAGGGCGATGGAGACGACGATGACGGCGACGGCCCAGCCTCCGGCGGCGACCGGGCGGGGGTCGACCATGCGCTGCAGCGCCTCCCAGCCGATGAAGACGGCCGAGGCGAAGACCAGACCGGCCTGGACCAGGGCGGCCATGGCCTCGCCCTTGCCGTGACCGTAGCGGTGCTCCTCGTCCGGCGGGGCGGCGGCCCAGCGCACGGCGTAGAAGGTGGCGAGCGAGGCGATCAGGTCCAGCACCGAGTCGGTCAGGGAGGCCAGGATCGACACTGATCCCGAGGCGCCCAGGGCGAAGGCCTTGAGCGCGATCAGGGCCACGGCGACCCCGACCGAAAGGCGGGTGATCCGGCGGGTGATCGCCGCCTTGTCCACAGTTGACTGGGGCGTGACGCCGTCCGTGTCGCTCATCCCGCCTTGTCGCCGATCAGGCCGCGCAAATCCAGAGCGGGCTTATGTTTCAGCAAGCTTGGCCTTATTGCCCCGGTCACGAAATGGCCGCATGGTGAGCGCTGCATTCATCCACAGGCAGGACGTGGATCGCGTATGGCAGGGGTTGGGGCCCAGACTGAACGCTGGATCGGCCGGGGCGAGGCCCTGGAGCGGCTGGGGGTCAAGACCCAGACGCTGTACGCCTATGTCAGCCGCGGCCGGATCGCGGCCCGCCCGGATCCCGACAACCCGCGCCGCAGCCAGTATGACGCCGGGGACATCGCCCGGCTGAGCGCGCCGCTCGCCCCCGGCCAGACCCCGCCGCCCTTCGTGCCCTTCGAGCACGCCCCGGCGCGGGGCGAGGCCCTGATCCGGTCGTCCCTGAGCCTGGTGTCCGACGGGCGGCTCTTCTACCGCGGTCAGGACGCCATCGCCCTGTCGCAGACGGCGACGGTGGAGGACGCGGCCCGGCTGCTGTGGGACGCGCGCGAGCACAACCCCTTCGCCGGGCTGGGCCCCCGGCTGGACAGCGCCGGCGGGGTCACGGCCCGGACCCGGCTGTTCGCGTCCCTGGCCCGCCGCGCCGAGGAGGACGCCTCCACCGCCGGCAAGACGCCCGAGCAGGTCAAGGCCCAGGCCGCCTCGGTGCTCAATGAGGTGGTCGACGCCATCGCCGGGCCCGGCCCGCGCCTGTTCTTCCACCAGCGGCTGGGGCGCGGCTGGAAGGTGCTGGAGCGCGACAGCGTCATCATCCGGCAGGCCCTGGTCCTGATCATGGACCACGCCATGAACCCGGCCGTCATCGCCACCCGGGCGGCGGCGGGCGGCGGCGCCTCTCCGGCGGGGGCGGCGCTCGCGGGTCTGGCCACCTTCACCGCCTCGCCCAAGGCCTTCGAACTGGCCCGGACCATCGCCTGGGTTATCGAGGCGCGGCGCGATCCGCGCGGGGCGGCGGAGCGGCGCATGGCGACCGATGGTCGCGTCCCCGGCTTCGGCGACCCCGCCTGGCCCGAGGGCGACCCTCGCGCCGAGGCCCTGCTGGACGCCGCCCAGCTGCCCGCCGATCTGGCCGCCATCGTCCGCGAAGGCGAGGCGGCGTCGGGCGTGAAGGCCAATGTGGGTCTGGCTTTGGCCCTTGTCGCCCGCCGGCTGGATCTGCCCCGCGACGGCGCTTCGGACATGCTCCTGATCGGCCGTCTGGTCGGACTTCTGGGTCATGCGCTGGATCAGGCCACGGACGGCTCGCCTATCGCCGCCCGACTGCGCTATGTGGGTCCCAGACCCGGCGCCTGAACAGGCTCTCCCACCCGGGCATTGGGGATACCTATGGCGGACTGGATTGCGGCGATCATCCTTGGGCTCGTGGAGGGACTGACCGAGTTCCTGCCCGTCTCCTCGACCGGCCACCTGCTCTTGACCCAGCATCTGCTCGGCCTGACCGACCTGCGCTGGAACGCCTTCGTGGTGCTGATCCAGCTGGGCGCGATCCTGGCGGTGGTGGCCCTCTACTTCCAGCGGCTGTGGGGCGTGCTGATCCGCCTGCCCACCGACCCGGCGGCGCGGCGCTTCGCCATCAGCGTGCTGATCGCCTTCATCCCCTCGGCCATCGCCGGCCTGTTCCTGCACGACTTCATCACCAAGGTCCTGTTCGAGGATCTCCGGACCATCTGCTGGGCCCTGATCATCGGCGGGGTGATCCTGCTGGTGCTGGAGCGCTGGGCCCCGAAGCCGCACACCGGCGACGCCATGGCCCTGAGCTGGCGTCAGTCCTTCCTGATCGGCCTGTTCCAGTGTCTGGCCCTGGTGCCCGGCGTGTCCCGTTCGGGCGCAACCATCTCGGGCGGTCTGGTGCTGGGGCTGGAGAAGCCGGCGGCGGCGGAGTTCTCCTTCTTCCTGGCCATCCCGACCATGGTCGCGGCCTTCGGCCTGGACCTGCTCAAGTCGAAGGACTCGATCGATCTGCACTTCGCCTGGATCATCGCCATCGGCTTCCTCGTGTCGTTCGTCAGCGGCCTGATCGTCATCAAATGGATGCTGGGCTTCGTGTCGAAGCACGGCTTCGCCCCCTTCGCCTGGTGGCGGATCGCCATCGGCGCGACCGGCCTGTTCCTGCTGACCATGGGCTTCGTGGCCTGAGGGTTCTGCACTCGAAAAAAAGCGGGTGCAAAAGGTGCAAAGGTGAAGGTCGGGCGGCAGGTTTCGGCTTTAGGGCGCGGAGTTTGAAAGGCTTTTTGATCGACCGGAAATTGCACTCCGGGTGCACGCGCGTGCAAAGGCGTGCGCTCGGGCGGGTGTCTGGATTTGCGATGTCAAAGACCGGCGGACGCCAATTGTACGCCCGCGCGGAGACATGCGCGGTCGAATGGGGCTGAGAAACGCCAAGATGTTGGTTTAAGGCGTGTTTTTCAGGGGGCGGGCGCCATGTCGAACGGCAGCCCCTCACCCTTTCGCGCCAGGACGACGGCTTTGCCGTCGTGCGCTCAAGCCCTCTCCCACCGGGAGAGGGTGGCGTGATCAGGCCGTGACGAGGGTCTCGGCGGCCGGGGCTTCGGCGAACTGGCCGCCCTTGCGGTAGCGCCAGAGGTAGGCCGGGGCGATGGCTTCCAGGCCGGTGGGTTCGATGCCCAGGGCGGCAAGGCCCTCGGCGCCCGGGGCGACGAGATTGTCGCTCTCCAGCGAGACGACCTGGTCCTTCGTCAGCAGCGGGGTGATCCCGAAGCCGGCGGTGATCTGGGCCAGGGAGCCGATGGTCCGGGCGATGCCGAAGGGCAGGGGCGCCAGGGCGCGCTCACGCTTGGTTTCGCGCAGAATGTATTTGAGCACGTCGCCGAAGGTCCAGACGGCCGGGCCGCCCAGTTCGAAGGTGCGGCCGGCGGCGTCGGCGCGGGTCGTGGCGCGGGCGATGGCCTCGGCGACGTCGCCGACATAGACGGGCTGCAGCTTCGTCTCGCCGCCGCCGATCAGGGGCAGGGCGGGGGCCATGACGGCCAGGGAGGCGAAGCGGTTCAGGAAGCTGTCGCCGGCGCCGAAGACGACGGACGGGCGCACGATCACGGCGCCGGGCATGACGGCGCGCACGGCCGCCTCGCCCTGCGCCTTGGTGCGGGCGTAGTCGCTGGCGGCGTTCAGGTCGGCGCCGAGGGCCGAGACCTGGACCAGACGGGTGACGCCGGCGGCCACGCAGGCCTCGGCGACGTTCTTCGCGCCATCGACGTGCAGGGCCTGGAAGGTGCGTTTGCCGCTCTCGTGCAGGACGCCCACCAGATTGACCGCCGCGCTGGCGCCCTTGAGGGCCGCCGCCACGTCCGCGGGTGAGGTGATGTCGCAGCGCACGGGCTGGATCTGGCCAACCTCGCCGAGCGGGCGCAGGTCATAGGAGATGTTGGGCGCACGAACGGCGACCCGCACCCGCCAGCCGGCTTTCGCCAGGGCGCGGACGGTCTGGGCGCCGACGAAGCCGGAGCCGCCGAACACAGTGACCAGACCCGGGCTGAACGCGGACATGGGAAGCTCCAATCGAAATCTCAGACTGGCGGGATAGACCAGGTCTCGCTGCATCGCAACGCGCCGCACAAAGGGTTTGAAGGCAATGTGCAAAACTTGTCGCAAAAGCATATTGACCCGCCCGCCCGGCTCCCGTAGAGGTCCGCGCCTTCCCGACGGAAACGCCTTCACCGGCGCGACCGACAGGGGGCCCAGGTGGCGGAATTGGTAGACGCGCTGGCTTCAGGTGCCAGTGATCGAAAGGTCGTGGAGGTTCGAGTCCTCTCCTGGGCACCAATTCTCAAAACGGCGTCGCATCGACAGATGCGGCGCCGTTTTTGATTCAGGCCCCGACTTCAGGGGTCGACGTAGCGCTGAAGAATACCGGGGCTCAGGGCGTTGATCTTCTCCGCCTCGGCCTTGCTCACGAAAAACAGGACAGATGCCTGGCCGTTGTCGGCGGCCCAGAAGCGCGAGGGGCCCTTCGCCGCGGCTTCCAGATCCCTGACGAAGGCCTCCACCGCCTCCGGATCGGCCCAGTCGTTGTTGACCCGCGCCTTCAGGGTGCGGGCCTGGCCCATCACTGTGTATCGGATCGCGGCGGTTTCGGCGTCGGGGCTGAAATCATCCGACAGGTTGGTCACCAGATCGCGCCCACCCGTGATGCGGACCAGCGACTGGAACGCCCGGGCGTAGTCGCCGGCCTGTTCGAGACACTCCATGTCGAAATTCCAGCCCCGCTCGCAGAAGACGCGGCCCCAAGGTTCGGCCTCCACCTCGCTGCCGTACATGAAGAGCAGCAGATTCCAGGGATCGGCCTCATAGTCTTCGCGCGACCAGGACTGGAGCAGCTCCTCGATCGTCCGCCCGGGCGCCAGAACCAGTCCGGCGTCGGCGAGGGCCGCGATCTGATCCTCAAGGCGAACGGGGGTGGCGGCCGATTCGGGGACCCGCGAGGGCGCCGGTCGCGGAGCCGGGACCAGGCTCCGCTCGTCCGGCGCATTCCAGTCCTTCCACGCGCTTCGGACAAAGAAGGCGGCAACGCCCGCAAAGACCAGCACCAGCACCCAGCCGCCCGGATCCGTCACCTTGAGCGCGATGGACAGGGCCAGGCCGCCGATGAACAGCGCGCCCGCGCCGTACAGCACCGCCATGATACGGTTCATGCGACTTGTCTCCCCAACTCCGGACGAAGGGTTGCGACGGCCTGTGCGGCGGGTCAAGCAAAGCTACGGGGCAGACGTGGCGGCTTCGGCATCGCCAGTGTAAGGAACCCCGCATGACCGTTTATTTCCATGAAGGCGACCTGCCCGACGACCTCGACCTCGGCCCCTCGGTGGCTGTCGATTCCGAGACGATGGGCCTGCGCTATCACCGCGATCCCCTGTGCGTGGTCCAGCTGTCGGCCGGGGACGGCGACGCCCACGTCGTGCGCCTGCGTCGGCCCGCCTATGACTGCCCGAACCTGAAGGCCCTGATGGCCGACCGGGCCGTGCTCAAGATCTTCCACTTCGGCCGTTTCGACATCGCCATGATGCAGCTCTATCTCGGCGTCGAGACGGGGCCGGTCTATTGCACGAAAATCGCATCGAAGCTGGCCCGCACCTATACGGACCGGCATGGGCTGAAGGACGTCACTCGCGAATTGGCGGGCGTGGACCTGTCCAAGGCGCAGCAGTCGTCGGACTGGGGCGCGGATGTCCTGACCCAGGCGCAGCTCGACTATGCGGCCTCGGACGTCCTCTATCTGCATGCGGTCAAGGACAAGCTGGACATGATGCTGGCCCGCGAAGGCCGCACCGAACTGGCGAAGGCCTGTTTCGACTTCCTGCCGACCCGGTCGCGCCTCGATCTCGAGGGCTGGGAAGAGATGGATATCTTCGCCCATGCCTGAGGCGGACGGCCCCGATCTGGCCGCCGTGGAGGCGCGCCGCGCCGAGGATGAGGCGCGTCTGGCCCAGGCCGCGGCCAAGTGGCGCGCGCGCTCGCGCCGGGTGCAGCTGTACCGTCGGCTGCTGCCGATCCTGATCGTCGTCCTGGCGGGCGGCGCCTTCACCTGGACAGTGTTCCGCACGGTGATCTCGGGCGTCGAGCGCAAGGCCGCCCAGAGCCGCGAGGTCCGGCTCGACAACCCGATGTTCCATGGTCAGGACGCGCAGGGGCGTTCGTTCCTGATCGGCGCCGCGGGCGCGGTGCGTGACCCCAATACCGGCCATTTCCGCCTGAACGGCCCGGTGCTGAGGCTGAATCTCGGCGGCCGCAAGGTGACCCAGATGACCGCCGACGCGGGCATCTATGACGAGGTCAAACGCACGGTGACCATCGGTCCGAACGTCAAGATCACCGACGGCGGCTCGGGTTTCACCCTGACGACGCCCGAGGCCGTGGTCGATACGGCGACGGGCATCACGACCGGGAACAAGGGCATCGAGGGCCACGGCCCTCTTGGAACCATATCCGCTTCGTCCTATGCCATCTATGATCAGGGCGAGCGGGTGACCTTCAACGGCTCCGGCGAAAACAAGATTCGCGGCGTGTTCAACACGACGCGTTCGGGTGGATGATGATGACGATGAACAGAACGGTTATCGCGGGTGTTGCGGCGGCGGGCCTGCTGGCGGTCGTCGGCGGCGCCGCCTTCGCCCAGTCGGCGCGCTCGAACGTCAGCGACCAGCCGATCATGGTCGGCGCCGACGGCGGTGAGCGCACCAACACCGGCTTCGCCCTGCGCGGCCGCGCCGAGGTGACCCAGGGCCAGAACCGGCTGCGCGCCGATTCCATCGTCGGGACCAATGCCGAGGGCCAGAACATCTCGACGGTCACGGCGACCGGCAACGTCTATTATGTCACTCCGAACGAGACGATCCGCGGCGACCGCGCCGTCTATACGGTGTCGAACGCGACCATCATCGTCACTGGCGACGTCGTCCTGACCCAGGGCAAGAACGTCCTGACCGGCGGTCGGCTGAGCTACAATATCGATACGGGCCAGACGGATATGGCGGCGGGCGGAAACGGCCGCATCCAGGGCGTCTTCTATCCGCAAGGTGCGAACTGAGACCTCGGGTCTCGGTCGACTGAAAGGCCCGGTTTGGCGCGCAAGGAACTCTCCGCTCTCAACGTCAACGATCCCGCCAGCGGGATCGCGCCGACGCTCGTCCCTGAGGCGGAGCCGACGCGCGGCCTGAGGGTCAAGAACATCGCCCGGGCCTTCGGCGCGCGGCAGGTGGTGCGCGACGTCTCCCTGACGGTCCAACGCGGCGAGGTCGCGGGCCTGCTGGGACCCAACGGCGCCGGCAAGACCACCTGCTTCTATATGATCACCGGCCTGATCCCGGCCGACAGCGGTTCGATCTGGCTGGACGGCGAGGACATCACCAAACAGCCGATGTACCAGCGCGCCCGGATGGGGCTGGGCTATCTGGCGCAGGAAGCCTCGATCTTCCGCGGCATGACCGTCGAGCAGAACATCAAGGCCGTGGTCGAGCTGCGCGAAAGCGGCAAGGGCATCGAGGTCGAGACCACCCGGCTGCTGGAAGAGCTGCACATCGACCATCTGCGCCACGCCCCGGCCTCGAGCCTGTCGGGCGGCGAGCGGCGGCGGGTCGAGATCGCGCGTTCGCTGGCGGGCCGTCCGTCCTTCATGCTGCTGGACGAACCCTTTGCCGGCATCGACCCCCTGGCCATCGCCGACATCCGTCAGGTGATCCGCTATCTGGCGGGCGAGGGCATCGGGGTGCTGATCACCGACCACAATGTCCGCGAGACGCTCGATATCATCGACCGCGCCTCGATCATGTCGGGCGGCGAGGTGCTGTTCGAAGGCACCGCCGATCAGGTGATCCATGATCCGGAAGTGCGCCGCGTCTATCTGGGCGACCTGTACGGCTGATCCGCTCAAGCCCCTCTACGGCCGAAGGGTCGGGACGGGGCGACGCCGGGATCCCAGGCGGGATTTGACCATCCCTGCTGCGGCTGGGCCGGGAAGGGCGCGGGCTCCGGGACCGATGGGCGGGTGACCGGGCCGTGGCCGAAATCGAAGATCGGCTTGTAGGGCTGATCCGGGTCGCCGCGTTTGGCCTCGGCGATCAGGGCGTCCCAGCGATCCTCGTCCAGGGCGTGAGGATCGTAGGGGTCGGCATCAGGATCCTTCGGATCCGGGCCGAAGCGGTTGGGGCCGCGCTTGCCGGGCCAGACCGTCATGACGAACAGGGCGAAGCTGCAGATCGAGGCGACGACGGCGATCAGCCCGACCTGACCGAAACCGGCCGCCACGGCCTGCTCCATCGGGCCGTAACCGGCGGCGCCCGTCTCAAGACCCCCGGCCCGCGCCTGACGGACCATGCTTCCCATGGCGTTGAAGGTCGCGAACTGGGTGGCGATATTGGGCAGCAGCAGCGCCATCCAGAAGGCCGAGAAGCCCGCGTCGTGCAGCCTGCGCGCCAGAAGCGCGTAGTTCGGCAGGGCGAAGGCCAGCATCCCGATCAGGGCCACGGCCAGCCAGCCGAACAGGCCGAGCACGCCATTCAGCCCCTTCGACAGGGAGGTCGCGGCCAGCACGATACAGGTCAGATAGAAGACCCCCTGCAGGGTCATGAACAGCCAGTATTCGGTGCGGCTCGCCCGACCCTTGAAGTCGGCGTAGCGCATCAGGGGGCGGAACATCAGCATGGCGGGACCGGGGGTGGGGCGTCGGGCCGGGAGAGAGGTCGCCATCCTGCGACATGCCGATGAATTTCGAACAAAGGGATGTGGTGAACGGCGGCCGCGCCCGGCGCCGTCTTGAGGAAGCAAGAACCCCCTCCGTCACGTCGCCAAGCGGCGACGCGCCACCTCACCATCGCAAGCGATGGTGAGGCAAACGCGGCGTTAACACCTTGCCTGCATTCTGGGCACAGCAAGTTCCGGGCCAGACGCCCGAACGGGGAGACGAACGGCGGTGGTCGGTCAGAGGCTGGAGATCAGACAGGGGCAGGGGCTCGTCATCACGCCCCAGCTGCAGCAGGCGATCAAGCTGCTGCAACTGTCGAACCAGGAGCTGGACGAATACGTCGAGACCGAGCTCGAGAAGAATCCGCTGCTGCAACGCGACGAGAGCGAGGCCGGACCGGCGCGCGAGGCCGGTGACGACATGCCCGCCGGCGCCTCTTCGGCCGAGGGCGCCGAACTCAGCTTCTCCGACGCCGGGGTCTCCGAGCGTAATGCGACGGTCGATGCGGGCGACAATGACGTCTATGGCGACGCGACGCCGGGCGAACGCACCGTCGACCGCCTGTCCGACGAGGCGGCCCAGCCCGGGCTGTCGGACTGGTCGAGCGCGGGCAAGGGCGGATCGGCCTTCTCCGACGGCGAGGCCGGCGAGCGGCCGGACCAGCGCGCCGCGACCCTGTGGGAGCATCTGCAGGCCCAGGCCTCGTCCGCGGGCTTCGACGCCACGGATCACGCCATTGCCCTGAGCCTGATCGATGCGGTCGACGAGGGCGGCTATCTGCGTGGCGAACTGGCCGAGATCGCCGACCGTCTGGGCTGCGGCCTGGAGCGGGTCGAGGCGGTCCTGACCGTCTGCCACGGCTTTGAGCCGACCGGAATCATGGCGCGTTCGGTGCCGGAGTGCCTGAAGCTGCAACTGATCGAGCGCAACCGCTTCGATCCGGCCATGGAAGCCCTGCTCGACAATCTGGAGATGTTGGCGCGGCGCGACCTGCAGGGCCTGCGTCAGGCCTGCGGCGTCGACAGCGAAGACCTGGCCGAGATGATCTCGGAGCTGAAGGCCCTGACGCCACGCCCGGGCGCCGGCTTCGGCGGCGAGACGGCCCAGACGGTGATCCCCGACGTCCATGTCCGCCCCGATCCGGCCGGCGGCTGGAAGGTGGAGCTGAACACCGACACCCTGCCCAAGCTTCTGGTCGACAAACGCTATCACGCCTCGGTCTCGGCCGGGGCCCGCACCGAGACGGAGAAGGCCTTCGTCGCCGACTGCGCGGCCCAGGCCAACTGGCTGGTCAAGTCGCTGGACCAGCGCGCCAAGACCATCCTGAAAGTCGCCTCGGAGATCGTGCGCCAGCAGGACGCCTTCCTCGCCTTCGGCGTCGAATTTCTGAGGCCGCTCAATCTGAAGACCGTCGCCGACGCGATCAGCATGCATGAATCGACCGTCAGCCGGGTGACCTCGAACAAATATGTCTCGACCCCGCGCGGGGTGTTCGAGCTGAAATTCTTCTTCACCGCCTCGATCAACTCGACCGGCGACGGCGCCGCCCACTCGGCCGAGGCCGTCCGGCACCGGATCAAATCCATGATCGACCACGAGGCGCGGGAGGGCGACGTTTTGTCCGACGACCGCATCGTCGAACTGCTGAACGAGGCCGGCATCGACATCGCCCGCCGTACGGTCGCCAAGTACCGGGAAGCCTTGAGGATTCCGTCCTCGGTCCAGCGCCGCCGGATGCTGAAGTTCGCCTGACGGGCGTCTGAAAAACCGACCACAAAACGGTGATCCCGATTGACACCAAAATCAGTCGGGAGCGTTCTATCCGTATGCAAGTCCAAGTCAGCGGCAAGCAAGTGGATGTCGGCGAAGCGTTAGGCTCGCGCATCTCCCAGGAACTCGAAGAGGGAGTCGGTAAGTACTTCGAACGCGGCGGTCAGGACGCCGAGGTCGTGGTTTCCAAGGACGGCTATGGGTTCAAGGTGGACTGTTGGGTCCGTCTCGCCTCCGGCCAGTCGCTGGTGACCACCGGTCACGGCGGCGACGCGCATTCGGCCTTTACCGACAGTCTCGACAAGCTTGAGAAGCGGGTCCGCCGCTACAAGCGTCGTCTCAAGGATCACCATATCGGGCCCAAGGGCCTGTCGCCTGAAAAGACCGAAATGGCCGCGGCCTCGGTTGCCCGCTCGATCGTGCTGCGCAATCCGGACAGCGTCGAGGATGACGTGTTCGGCGACACCGGAACCTCGGACGAACCGCCGCCCGTCGGCATGGTCATCGCCGAGACCGAGGCCGAGATCCGCACCATCACCGTCGGACGCGCGGTTCTGGAGCTCGACATGACCGGCTATCCGGTTGTGCTGTTCCGGAATGCGGCCCATGGCGGTCTGTCGGTGGTCTATCGCCGCCCGGACGGCAATGTGGGCTGGATCGACCCCGAACGGACCTCTCCGGGCCTGAACGGCAAGGCCAACGGCGCCAAAGCCAATGGGCACGCTTCCGTAAGCCCTTAGTGTTAGCTGTCAGTTGAAGGCTTTCCTTGATGCGGCGGAAGGGTTAAAGCCCGCCCGCCCCATCGGGGACGAGAGAGTATCGAGTCGGGGATAGTCATGGACATCGGTGAATTGCTGGCGGAGGACGGGATCGTCCTGCGCAGCGGTGCGTCGTCGAAACGGCAGGCCCTTCAGGTCGTCGCCGAAACCGCCGCCTCGGCCATGGGCCTGGATGCGGCCCGCGTTATGGACGCGCTGCTGGAGCGTGAAGCTCTGGGTTCGACCGGCCTCGGCTCGGGCGTGGCCGTTCCGCACGCCCGGATCGAAGGCCTGCAACGCGTGTTCGGCGTCTTTGTGCGTCTGGATACGCCGGTCGCCTATGGCTCGGTCGACGACCGTCCGGTCGATCTGATGTTCGCCCTGTTCGCCCCGCCGCGCGACGGCGCGGACCATCTGCGCGCCCTGGCCGCGGTGTCGCGCGCCGTGCGTTCGCCCGAACTGCGCGAAAGCCTGCGTCAGGCCCGCACCGTCGACGCCGCCCACGCCCTGTTCGTCACCGACAACGCGCCGGCCACCGCCGCCTGAAGACGTCCGCCTGAGGGCAAAAGGCGAATAGCCGCACAGGGCTGCGCCATGGCTTTCCGGATGGTAGAACTCCGTTTCCCACGGAGGTCGCGATGGCGAAGCTTGTCTACGGGTTGAACCAGTCGCTCGACGGCTATGTGAACCACGACGCCTTCGGGCCCGGGCCGACGCTGTTCCGGCATTTCATCGATCACATGCGCGAAGTGACGGCGAGCGTCTATGGCGGGCGGATGTACGAGATCATGCGCTACTGGGACGAGGACCAGCCCGGCTGGGACGCGCCGGAGCGGGAATATGCCGAGGCCTGGCGAGCGACGCCGAAATGGGTGGTGTCCCGCACGCTGAAGACTGTTGGACCCAATGCGACCCTGGTCGAGGGCGACCTCGAGACGGCGATGCGCGGGCTGAAGGAACGGCTGGAGGGCGAGATCGAAATCGCCGGACCCGGCCTGGCGAACCAGTTGATGGCGCCGGATATGATCGACGAATACCGGATCTATCTGCACCCGGTGGTGGCGGGCCCGAGCCTTGGGGCGAAGGGAGTGCTGTTTTTCACGGGATCGCCGCCGCCGCTGGAGCTGGTGTCGAGCGAGCTGGTCGGGGACGATGTGGTCCTGCTGACCTATGCGCCCGCCTGAGACGGCGTGACGAGAGGGCGATGGGGCTGCGTCAACCCGGATAACCGCAGCCCCGCCCAGAGCCCGCGCTGACTGGGGAGCCATGCGCGGGGTGGAGGTGTGTCCGCCGAAACGGTCGGGCGGAGCAACTCGAAAGCACGTAACCCAAACGATACGGTCGCCCGCCGCGCTCAAGCAGCGAGCGACCGCGTCGCGAGCGTTAGCGCCCTTAAATGTAGCGACGCAGCGAGCGGGTCAGTTCGCTCGTGCCGTTCTTCTTGACCTGGGGCTGGTAGGCGACGCGGGCGTGTTCGCCGCAATAGACGCCTTCCGAGGCGCGACGGCCGCAGAAGCTGAACTCACGCGACGACGGGTCGCCGATCGGCCATTTGCACATGTGGGCGCCGAGCGTCAGGACGGTGGCGGTGCCGGGCTGTTCGACGACGACGGGCAGAGGGGTCGGCGGGACCGGAGCGGTCGGGCGCGGCTGGACGGCCTCGATACGGCGCGGGGCCGAGGGTTGGCCGTAGTCCTGCTTGGGCGGGGTCGTCCGGGTCTTGGCCGGACGGAAGGCGGTGGTGGTGGTCCGCGCCGGCTGCGACGGGGTCGCGCGGCCCGACAGGCCCAGACGGTGCACCTTGCCGATCACGGCGTTGCGGGTGACGCCGCCGCCCAGTTGTTTGGCGATCTGGCTGGCCGACTGGCCTTCCAGCCAGAGCTTCTTCAGCGCGCCAACGCGGTCTTCGGTCCAGCCTGCGGTCATCTCGCCCTCCGGGGGGATCAGGATTCAATATGTAGTGGCGAACCCTTCCTCCAGGACCCGCGACCTACCACCAATCGTAAACGAGCGGTTAACAGACGCAAGATGTGCGAATCAGTCCGTCCACAGAAACCAGATGTTGAATCGGTGTTATGTGGGCTGTCCTCACCGCGGCGCAGCCGTGGGGAGGGGGACCGCCCGCGTCTTCGCGGGTGGTGGAGGGGGTTCTTTGACGGGAGCGGATGCGGGCTGGCGAAAGCGAAGGCAGCGAGAGCCCCCTCCGTCACGGCGCCGAAGAAGCGCCGCGCCACCTCCCCAAGCTTTGCTTGGTGAGGACATTGCGAAACCGCTCCTGAAGGCGCATTTGCCGCTCCATGACCGATCTCGCCTCTACCCGCCCGTCCGGGCTGCCCACGCCGCGCCGTTACAATGGGGTCAACTGGGTGGGGGTGCAGACCCTGTACCTGCGCGAGGTGCGGCGGTTCTGGAAGGTCGGGACCCAGACGGTGGCGGCGCCGGTGGTGACGACGCTGCTCTACATGCTGGTCTTCGTGGTCGCCCTGAAGGGCTCGCGGCCGCCGATCGACGGGACGCCCTTCGCCGAGTTCGTGGCGCCCGGCCTGATCATGATGGCGATCCTGAACAACGCCTTCGCCAATGCCTCGTCCAGCCTGATCCAGGCCAAGATCATGGGCACCTCGACCGACTTCCTGACCCCGCCGCTGAGCCCCCTGGAGCTGACCATCGGCTTTTCCATGGGCGCCGCGACGCGCGGCATCGCCGTGGGTCTGGTGACGGCGGTCTGTGTCCTGCCGTTCGCGAAGCTGGGCGTCGCCAATCTCGCGATCATTCTCTATTTCGGCCTGATCGCCTCCCTGCTGATGGGGATGGTCGGGGTGCTGGCGGGCCTGTGGTCCGAGAAGTTCGACCAGTTGGCGGCGGTCCAGAACTTCGTCGTCATGCCCATGACCTTCCTGTCGGGCGCCTTCTATCTGGTGCAGAACCTGCCCGGGCCGTTCGCGACCATCAGCCACTTCAACCCCTTCTTCTATCTGATCGACGGCTTTCGTTCGGGCTTCATCGGCCATGCCGAGGGCAGTCTGATGATCGGGGTGGTGATGACCGCGCTGCTGACCGTGGTCATGGCCTTCGCCTGCTGGCTGGTGTTCCGCTCGGGCTGGCGCCTGAAGAGCTAGACCAGACTCTTCCACGCGATCGCATGCACCTCGTCCCGGCCCGGGACGGCGGCGAGCGGGGGCGTCGAGAACAGGCTCGCTATGGCCGGATCGCGCACGTTCAGACCGCCGGTGAAGGCGCCGAAGGCCGGCAGGATAATGCGGCTGCCGTCGGTGATGAAACAGGGTTTGCGCACGCCCCGGCCATAGGCGGCGACGCGGGCGGCGGGATGCAGATGCCCCGCCACCTCGCCCGGCTGATCCCCCGGCATCGGCTCGTGCACCAGCCTGAGCGCGCCGAGCGACAGGGTCTCGATGACCGAGCCGGGCAGACGGTCGAGGTCGGCGCCCAGGGCCTCGCGGTCGTGATTGCCCTCCAGCCACAGCCACTCGCGGCCGAAGGCCAGCCGCTCCAGCGTCTCGCGGTCGCTGTCGGCCATGCGCGGGATCGAGCGGCGGTCGTGGAAGCTGTCGCCCAGCAGGACGACGCGGCCGGGGTTGAGGGCCGCGATCTCTTCCTCCAGCCGGGCGAGGGTGGCGGCGCTGTCATAGGGCGGCAGCATCTGGCCGCGCACGGCGAAGGCCGAGCCCTTCTCCAGATGCAGGTCGGCGACGATCAGGACGTCATGCTCGACCACATGCAGGGCGCCCGAACAGCGCAGCACGCAGCGTTCGCCGGCGATCCGCACCGCCAGCCCGCCGCATCCGCTCCGCCTCGGCGCCAGAACCATCCGCCACTCCTCACTGACCGCACGCCTCGCCGTCACGCCGCACCCTGTAGCTCGGGCGGGGCGTCGTCCATGACCTCGGCGATCAGGGCCTCGGCGGATTCCTTCAGGATCATATCGGCCGCGTCGCCGCCGCCGACCCGCTCGCGGCCGATGACCACCAGAACCGGAACGGAGAAGGGCGAGGGACGCTCCAGCGCCTTCGTCCGGATCTGGCCCGAAATCCGCGTCAGCAGCTGCCCTAACCGCGCCACGTCCAGAAGCCCCGCCGCCGCATCGGCGCGCGCGGTGCGGAGCAGCAGATGGTCGGGCTGGTGGCGACGCAGGACGTCGTAGATCAGGTCGGTCGAGAAGGTCACCTGACGCCCGGTCTTCTCCTGCCCCGGCTGGCGGCGCTCGATCAGGCCGGAGATCAGGGCGCAGTTGCGGAAGGTGCGCTTCATCATGAAGCTCTCCTCCAGCCAGCTCTCCAGATCGTCGCCCAGCATGTCGGGCTGGAACAGGTCGTCGTAATCGAGCTCGCCGCCGTCGGCGGTCGAGGTCATCGGTTTGATCGACCAGATGGCGATCGAATAGTCGGTGCAGACGAAGCCCAGCGGCCCGACGCCGGCCCGGTCCAGCCGCCGGGTCAGCAGCATGGCCAGGGTGTTGTGGGCCAGACCGCCCTCGAACGGATAGGCGACCATGAAGTGGCGATTGCCGCGCTGGAAGGTCTCGATCAGCATCTGGTCCGCCGTCGGGATGGCGGATTTGGCTTCCTGCAGCTCCAGCCATTCCTGCACGTCGGGCGGCAGGACGCGCCAGTGGTCGCGGTTCTGGATCAGGTTGCGGACCCGGTCGGCGAGCGAGGTCGACATCGGGAATTTGGAGCCGCCCCATGAGGGGATCTTGGGGTCCTTGTCCTGGGCGTGGGTGACGAGGGCGTCGGTCCCCGAGATGCCCTGAAAGGCCCAGATCTGGCCGGCGAACAGGAAGGTGTCGCCGGGCGTCAGCTGTTCGAAATACCACTCCTCGGCCTCGCCGACCTTGCGGCCGCCGATCAGCTGTTTGGTGGCGCCCGCCCCGCGGCGCGAGGCGATGCGGACGTTCAGGGTTCCGGCCGCGACGATGGCGCCGACGTTCATGCGGTGGCGCTGGGCGGTGTCGGCGTTCCTGACCTTCCAGCGGCCCTCGCGGTCCTTCACGATCCGGGCGAAGCGGTCGTAGGAACGCAGCGCATAGCCGCCGGTGGCGACGAAATCGACGACCTCCTCGAACTGTTCATAGGGCAGGTCGGCATAGGGGCCGCAGGTTCTGATTTCCTCGTGGAGGTCCTCCAGCCGAAAGGGCTCGGAACAGGCCACCCCCATGATGTGCTGGGCCAGGGTGTCGAGGGTGCCGATATGGTGCGGCTCCCAGTCGAAGGCGTTCTCGGCGACGGCCTCGCGCGCGGCCTGACACTCCAGCATCTCGAAGCGGCTGGCCGGGACCATCAGGGCGCGCGAGGGCTCGTCCAGCCGGTGGTTGGCGCGGCCGATGCGCTGGACAAGGCGGCTGGCCCCCTTGGGCGCGGCCAGCTGGATGACCAGATCGACGTCGCCCCAGTCGATGCCGAGATCCAGCGTCGAGGTGCAGACCACGGCGCGCAGATCGCCGCGCGCCATCGCCGCCTCGACCTTGCGCCGTTGCTCTGCGGCCAGAGAGCCGTGGTGCAGGCCGATGGGCAGGTTGTCGTCATTGATCTCCCAAAGCTGCTGGAAGACGAACTCCGACTGCCAGCGGGTGTTGACGAAGATCAGGGTCATGCCCGACCGCTTGATGGCCTCATAGACCTCGGGGATGGCGTGCTGGCCGGTATGGCCGGCCCAGGGGACGTGGCCCTCGGAGACCAGCACATCGACGACGGGCGGGGCGCCGGGGTCGCCCTTCACCAGGGTGACGTCCTGCAGGTCGCCCTCGGGGACGTGTGGCCTCAACCAGTCCCGGATCAGGTCGGGATCGTCGATGGTCGCGCTCAGCGCCACGCGCCGCATGGCGGGGGCGAACTGCTGAAGCCGCGCGATCCCGAGCGCCAGCAGGTCGCCGCGCTTGCCGCTCCAGATGGCGTGGACCTCGTCGAGGACGATGCATTTGAGGTCGGCGAAGTAGGCGCGGGCGCCGTCCCAGGCACAGAACAGGGCCAGCTGTTCCGGGGTGGTCAGGAGGATGTCGGGCGGGAAGTCGCGCTGGCGCTGCTTCTTCGATTGCTTGGTATCGCCGGTGCGGCTCTCGACATGGATGTTCAGCCCGATCTCGCGGATGGGCGTCATCAGGTTGCGCTCGACGTCGGTGGTCAGGGCCTTGAGCGGCGAGATGTAGATGGTGTGGATGCCCGAGCCGGGGCCGATGGCGGGACGCGGGCCGCGCTCGGCCAGTTCGATCAGACTGGGCAGGAAGCCGGCGAGGGTCTTGCCGCCGCCGGTCGGGGCGACCAGCAGGGCGTGCCGTCCGGCGACCCCCGCCGCGATCATCTCGGCCTGGTGGCGGCGTAAGGACCAGCCACGCTGCGCGAACCAGTCGGCGAACAGGGGCGGCAATGTCGCGGAAGGCGGCGTCACCCGGGACCTATAGCATGTTCCCGTTCCGTTTCCCTAGGGGGTGATCTATCCTCACCACGCGTAGCGTGGGGAGGGGGACCGCCCGCAGGGCGGTGGAGGGGGTTCTTTGCCAAAGCCAGACGCCGTTACCTATCATCGCGCGGGGGATCTCCGGCGAAGTTTGACGCCGCCGGAAGCGCGGCTGTGGATTCGATTGAAAGGAAGCGGCTTGGCGGGACTGAAGTTCCGTCGCCAGCGGCCGGAGGGGCCGTACATCCTCGACTTCTACTGCGTCGCCGCACGGCTGGCGGTGGAGGTCGACGGCGCCATCCATGATCAGCCCGATCAGCTCGCGCATGACCGGCGGCGTACGGCATGGCTGGCGGAGCAGGGGATTGAGGTGATCCGGTTTCAGGCTCTGTCGATCCGGGACAATCTGGACGGGGTGCTCGTGGCTATCCGGGAGGCGGCTGAGGCGCGTTTGCGGCGGTAAGGAAGTAAGAACCCCCTCCACCACGACCCAAGCGGGTCGCGGTCCCCCTCCCCACTTCGTGGTGAGGATAAAGAACCCCCTCCACCACCCGCCAAGAGGCGGGCGGTCCCCCTCCCCAAGCTGCGCTTGGTGAGGAAAATCAGTGCGGCTTGTCGGGAGACTTCGCCTCGAGCCAGGCGATGCGGCGGTCCATGTCGGCGACGACCTCCTGGAGGCGGAGCTTCTCGGAGGCCATGTCGACGGGGGTGCCGTCCTCGTAATTGATCTGGGCGCCCTTCTCGATCAGGTCGAGGCGGAACAGGGCGGTGACGCGCTGGGCCTTGAAGCGGTCGAGTTCGCTGTCGCTCATCTGCCCGATCCTATTTGGCCGCCGTGACGACGATCTCGACCAGATAGTCCGGCGAGGCCAGCTTCGCTTCCGAGGTGGCGCGGGCCGGCGGGTTGGACGGATCGACCCAGGCGTCCCAGACGCTGTTCATGGCGGCGAAGTCGGCGATGTCGGCCAGCCAGATGGTGGCCATCAGGATCTTCGACTTGTCCGATCCGGCGAGACCCAGCAGGCGCTCGATCTCGAACAGGCAGGTCTTCGTCTGGGCGACGACGTCCTCGCCGGGCTCCCCGACCTGACCGGCGAGGTAGATGGTATCACCGTGGATCACGGCCTCGCTCATGCGGGCGCCGGGTTCGAGACGGGTGATCATGACGGGGCTCCTGAGAAGGTTCGGCCCCGCCTCTAACGCATCAGGGGCGCTGCAGGAACCGGATCGCCGTCATCACATGCGCCCTCACGCCGACGGGCAGGACGCTCTCGTCGACGTCGAAGCCGGGCGAGTGGTTGGGGGCGGCGGTGGCCGGGTCCTCGCCGACCTTGGTGCCGCCGAGGTGGTAGAAGACGCCCGGGATCTGGCCCTGGAAGTAGGAGAAGTCCTCGGCGACCGTGGTCGGGGGGGCTGGCCGGGTTGACGTTTCCGGCGCCCGCCGCCTCTTCCAGCACCGGGGCCAGCCAGGTCGACAGGGCCGGGTCGTTATAGGTCAGGGCGGCGTTCTGGCGGATCGAGAAGTCGGCGGTGGCGCCGTAGATGCTCGCGACATGGTCGATGGCCGCCTCGGTACGCTTCACCAGATCGTCGCGCTCGGCGATGTCGAAGGTGCGCAGGGTGCCGGACAGGACCGACTGGTCCGGGATGATGTTGTAGCGGACCCCGGCGTTGATCGTGGAGATGGTGAAGACCGTCGGATGGATGGTCGGGTCGATGGTCCGGGCGGTCAGGGTGTTGATGGTCTCGATCACCTGGCTGGTCGCCGCGATGACGTCGACGCCGCGCCAGGGCCAGGCGCCGTGGGTCTGTTTGCCGTGCAGGACGATGTCGATGCGGTCTGACGCGGCCATGAAGCCCTGCGGCCGGTAGAAGAGGGTCCCGGTCTTTCCGGGCACGACGTGGATGCCGAAGATGGCCTCGACCTTCGGATCGTTCAGCGCGCCTTCCTTGATCATCAGGGCCGCGCCGCCCAGCGGCTCTCCGGGAGGAGCGCCTTCCTCGGCGGGCTGGAAGATGAAGACGACGGTGCCCGGAATGCGGTCCTTCATCTTCGACAGGACCTCGGCGGCGCCCAGCAGCATGGCCATATGGGCGTCGTGGCCGCAGGCGTGGGCGACGGGCACGGTCTGGCCCATATAGGTCCCGGTCGCGGTCGAGGCGAAGGGCTCGCCGGTCGCTTCCTGCACCGGCAGGGCGTCCATGTCCGAGCGCAGGGCGACGACGTGGTTCCCCGGCAGGCCGCCGTGCAGGATGGCGACGACGCCGGTCTTGCCGACCCCGGTGCGGACCTCCAGTCCCATGGCCCTGAGGTGTTCGGCGATATAGGCGGCGGTATTGACCTCGGCGAAGCCCAGCTCGGGATTCTGGTGCAGGTGGCGGCGCCATTCAATGACGCTGGGATTGATCTCCGCCGCGGCCGCCGCGACGTCGGCGGAAAGGGTGTCCGGCGCAGCCGTTTGGGCCTGAACCGCCCCCGCTCCCAATCCCGCTCCAAGAGCCAGCGCCGAAGTGAAGACGAAGGCCGTCAGGCGCGATTTCAGGCGGGTCATGAGTTTCTCCGGGAGGGACGGCCGATCATGAAGCTTCAGCGACGCGATGCGCAAGGCGCTTGCGTCCGTCTCGCGAGTCAGCGATCTCCGGAGCATGGCTGACAAACCCATTCAGGTCGCGAAAACCCAGTGGAAGGACGTCGTCCTCGTCTGCAAGAAATGCTCGAAGAAGCTGGACGGCGGCTTCGGGCCCGACGGCGACGTGTCGCTGAAGAAGGCGCTGAAGCGCTATCTGAAGCCGCCCAAGAGCGCGAGGGCCGCCAAGGGCCGCAAGGCCGAGCTGACGGTCAAGCACACCGACTGTTTCGACGTCTGCCCCAAGAACGCGGTCATCGCCGTCAACGCCGCCAATCCCAAGGCCCTGCTGATCGTGCCGGCCGGCGCCGACCTGCTGGAGGTCAAGGCGCGGCTGGGTCTGCATGACGGGCGGCGGACGCGGCCCAGTCTGACATTGATCGGCGACTGACCATGTCGATGCCGCCCCGGTCCCCGGCCTTCATCATGCTGTGCGCGGTCAGCCTGATCGCCTCGGCCGGGAACATCGCGCTGCAGGCGGTGCTGCCCGCGATCGGGCGGCAGTTCCATCTGGCGGATACGCTGGTGGTCGGGGTCTTCGCCATCTCGGCCCTCATGTGGACCCTCACCTCGCCGGTCTGGGCGCGACTGTCCGACCGGCTGGGGCGCAAGCGCGTCATCCTGATCGGGATGGCGGGGTTCAGCGCCTCGATGGCCGGGTTCGGTCTCGCCGCCACCTCGGGGCTGGAGCACTGGCTGGGGCCGGTGATGGCCTTCGTCCTGATGGCGGTGGGGCGGACCATCTACGGCGTCTTCGGTTCGGCCGCGCCGATCGCCTCACAGGCCTATGTCGCCGACCGCACCGCGCCGGAGGAGCGGACCCAGGCCATGTCCCTGCTGGCTTCGGCGCAAGGTCTGGGCACGGTCATCGGCCCGACCCTGGCGCCGCTGCTGATCCTGCCGGTCGTGGGGCTGGCCGGGCCGATGTATGTCTTCGCCGCCGTCGCCGCGGCGGCCTTCGTCTGGGTGGCGAGGAAGCTGCCGAGCGGGGGCGTGACCCGGATTCCGTCGCCGACGGGCCAGAAGGATCATGACGGGCGCGGTCTTTGGAAGGACGCGCGGGTGCGCGACTTCCTGATCTACGGCCTGCTGGTGACGGGGGCGCAGGCGATCAACATCTCGGTGCTGGGCTTTCACGTCATCGACGAGATGGCGAAGACGGGGCTGACCACGCTTCAGGCCCAGCCCTTCATCGCCACCGCCATGTTCGCCGGGGCCGCCGCGACCCTGATGGTGCAGTGGGGCCTGATCCCCCTGTTGAGGCTGCAGCCACGCGCCCTGATGCGCTGGGGGGCGGGGATGGCGCTGGCGGGCAATCTGCTGAGCATCTTCGCGCCCGGCTTTTACGGCGTGGTGGTCGGCTATGCAGTGGTGTCGATGGGGGTCGGCTTCGCCCGGCCGGGGTTCACGGCGGGGGCGTCGCTGGCGGTCGGGCCGGCCGAGCAGGGGGCGGTGGCGGGATTGATGATGTCGATCGCGGGCATCAGCTATCTGGTCCCGCCGGTTGTCGGGGTGGCGCTCTACCAGCTGGCCGGGTTCGGGCCGTTCGCGGCCAATGCGACCCTGCTGGTCCTGGCCTTCCTGATCTGCCTGACGAGCGCGGCGCTGAGGGCGGCGGCCGTCTCGACCGGGGTCGGGGCCGAGGTCGCGTCCGAGCCGCCCGCCTCCCAGCCCGGGCCCGAGGGCAATCGCTAGACGCGACAACGGACCCGTCTTCCTTCCGCCCGCGCGCCGTGCCACAGACCGGAAATGGACAGTTCGACACGTATCGAGAACCGCATCGGGGTGCAGGCCACCTCGGACACGATCTGGAGCCTGATCGGCGATCTGGGAACCTGGAGCCAGTGGAACCCGATCGAGACGGGCGCCGAGGGCCGTATCGGCTATGGCGGCTCGATCAGCCTGACCGAGGCCATTCCCGGCCTGCCCGAGCGGCAGGTGGTCGGCAAGGTCGGCGACTGGCGTCCCTATGCCCAGCTGATCTGGCACGAGCGGCGTGGCTGGCAGTTCAACGCCATGCGCTATTTCGAGATCGAGGAACTGGTCCCCGGCAATTGCATCGTGGCCAACGGCGTCTGGTTCGGCGGCTTCCGTGGCGAGTTCTTCCACGACAAGCACCGCAAGGCGATCAAGGACGCCTACATCCAGGTCGGCGAGGCGCTGAAGGCGGCGGCCGAGGCGATCGAAAAGGCTTAAGGATCCTCCCCCGTAGGGGGAGGGGGACCGCGAAGCGGTGGAGGGGGCTGACCCCAAACACCGCATGTGGATTGGCCCCCACCGTCACGGCGCAAGTGCGCCGCGCCACCTCCCCCAATGGGGGAGGATCGAGCTAGTGGCTCTTCGCCATCGTGTCCTGGATGTTGATGATCGCCGGACCGAGGATCACGACGAACAGCACCGGCAGGAAGAACAGGATCATCGGCACGGTCAGCTTGGCCGGCAGGGCGGCGGCCTTCTTCTCTGCGGCGGCCATGCGCAGGTCGCGGTTTTCCTTGGCCATGGTGCGCAGGGCGGCGGCCAGGGGCGTGCCGTATTGCTCGGCCTGGACCATGGAGGTGGTGACCGCCTTGACCCCGGCGTGGTTGGTCCGCTTGGCCAGACCTTCATAGGCCTGACGTCGCTCGGGCAGATAGCTCAGCTCGGCCGAGAGCAGCGACAGCTCCTCGGCCAGTTCGATGGAGGTGCCGCCGATCTCCTGCGAGACCTTCTGGATGGCGCCCTCGATCGACATGCCGGATTCCACGCAGATCAGCAGCAGGTCGAGCGCGTCGGGGAAGGCCTGCATGATCGACTGCTGACGCTTGGCGATCATGTTGGAGAGATAGATGTTCGGCGCATAGAAGCCGACGACCGCCGCCGCCATCGTCGCCGTAACCCGCGCCATCAGCGGCAGGCCGAAGTCATTGAAAATGAACAGGTAGAAGCCGACGAAGGCGAAGAAGATGAAAGGCGAGGCGAAGCGGAAGAAGTAGAAGCGGTTGAGGGGCTTGGGGCCCCGGTAGCCGGCCTGGGCCAGTTTTTCGATGACCTGGGGGTCTTCCAGCATCTTGGCCAGGTTCAGCTTCTCGACCACGTCCTTGTGGAAGCCGGCGTCGGTGTGGCGCAGGCCGCCCTCCTTGGCCAGGGCCTGACGTGAACGGCGCTTCAGCTCGTCGCGGCGCACGGCGACGGCGTTCATCCGGTTTTCGAGCTTCGCCCCGCCGCCGACGGAGGACAGCAGGGTGAAGAGAGTGGCGAAGGCCAGCACGCCCACGAGGATGGAGAGCAGGTTCTGCGGGTTGGTGAGGAAGGCGATCATGGTCTTTCCCGCCTAGAACTTGAACGCGATCATCTTCTTCATCACGAAGACGCCGGCGGACATCCACAGCGCCGCGCCCAGCAGCATCACCTGACCGCGCGGGTCGGTGAACAGCAGCATCATGTAGGCGGGGGTGGTGATGAAGACGAGGCCCATGACCACAGGGGGCAGGGAGCCGATGATGCCCGCGGAGGCCATGGCCTCGGACGACAGGGCCTTGATCTTCTCGGCCATCATCCTGCGGGCGCGGAGCACGGTGGTCAGGTTGGACAGGGCCTCGGCCAGGTTGCCGCCGGTCTTCTGCTGGATGGCGATGACGATGGCGAAGAAGCGCAGCTCGGCGGTCGGCATGCGCTCGTACATCTTGTCCAAAGCCTGGGGCAGGGTCAGGCCCACGCCCATGCCCTCGACCAGGGTCTGGAACTCCGGCCCCAGCGGCGCAGGGCTCTCGCGAGCAATGATCTTGAAGCATTCATGGACCGGCAGGCCCGACTTGATGCCGCGCACGATGACGTCGACGGCATTGGCGAATTCGCCCGAGAATTTCTTCATCCGGCCCTTGCCGATGAAGCCGACGACCCAGCGCGGCAGGCCGGCGCCGAGGATGACGGCGGCGCCGAGGGCGATGAAGATATTGGCCCCGAGCAGCAGCGGCAGCAGCAGGCCGAAGACGCCGAGCACCGCGCTGATGATCCAGAAGGTGCGGATATTCATCGTCAGGCCGGCGTGTTTCAGCTTGGCCGCCATGGTCATGCGGGCCTTGCGTTCCTTGCGGTCCGCCTCCTTCAGCTGATCGACGATCTGCTTGCGGCGCGCCTCCGGCGTGTTGCTGGCGGCGGCTGCAGCCAGCTTCTTGGCGTTGGCCGGATTGCGCTGACCGAGTCCCTGGGCGCGCTTGAGGGCGGCGTTCGAGGAATCGTCGCCGCCGACGAGCGCCCAGCCGAGACCGCCGATGGTCACGAAGGCGAGGATGGCGGCGAGAATGGGCAGCATGGCGTGAACTCTACTCCGCCGCGTCGAGGGCTTCGGCCAGCTCGCGTTCCAGGCCGTAGTAGCGGGCGCGGTCCCAGAAGCGCGGGCGGGCGATGCCGGTGGAGCGGTGACGGCCGACGACCTTGCCGTGCTCGTCCTCGCCGGTGATTTCGTAGATGAAGAGGTCCTGGGTGACGATGACGTCGCCTTCCAGGCCGACCACCTCGGTGATGTGGGTGATGCGGCGCGAGCCGTCGCGCAGGCGGGCGGCCTGGACGATGACGTCGACGGAGCCGGTGATCATCTCGCGGATGGTCTTGGAGGGCAGGCCGTAGCCACCCATGGTGATCATCGACTCCATCCGGGCCAGGGCCTCACGCGGGGAGTTGGCGTGGAGCGTGCCCATCGAGCCGTCGTGGCCGGTGTTCATGGCCTGCAGCAGGTCGAACGCCTCGGGGCCGCGGACCTCGCCGACGATGATGCGTTCGGGGCGCATCCGCAGACAGTTCTTGATCAGGTCGCGCATGTGGATGGCGCCTTGGCCCTCCAGGTTCGGCGGCCGGGTTTCCAGACGGACCACGTGCGGCTGCTGCAGCTGCAGTTCGGCGGCGTCCTCGCAGGTGATGACGCGCTCGGTGGGGTCGATGAAGGCGGTGAGGGTGTTGAGCAGGGTCGTCTTGCCCGAACCCGTACCGCCGGAGATGACGACGTTGCATCGGCAGGCGCCGATGACGCCCAGGACGCGGGCCCCTTCCGGACTGATGGAGGCGTACTCCACCAGGTTCTTCATCGTCAGCTTGTCTTTCTTGAACTTCCGGATCGTCAGGGTCGCGCCGTCGATGGCCAGCGGCGGGGCGATGACGTTGACGCGGCTGCCGTCGGGCAGACGGGCGTCGCAGATCGGAGAGCTTTCGTCGACGCGACGGCCGACCTGGGACACGATCCGCTGACAGATGTTCATCAGCTGGGTGTTGTCGCGGAAGCGGACATTGGTCAGCTGGACCTTGCCGTTCACTTCGATGAAGACCCGGCCAGCGCCGTTCACCATGATGTCGGCGATGTCGTCGCGCATCAGCAGCGGTTCGAGCGGGCCGTAGCCGAGGACGTCGTTGACGATGTCCTGGACCAGATGCTCCTGCTCGGCGACCGACATGGAGACGTTCTTGATCGCCACCAGCTCGGCGACGATGTCGCGGATCTCTTCGGACGCCGCCTTGGTGTCCAGCTGGGCCAGCTGGGACAGGTCGATGGTGTTCATCAAGGCGTTGAAGATGGTGGTCTTCGTCGCGTGATAATAGTCGCTCTGCTCGCGCACGATCTCGGCGACGGGCTGGGCCTTCTTCAGCTGTTCGAAGCCGGCCGTGGCGCGGGGACCCGGGCCGTTGGAAGGCTTGGGCGCCGGAGCGGCGGCCGGCTTGGGCCGTGCGGCCAGGGCGTCGAGACGGTCGGGACCGGACGGCGCAGGCGCAGCCGCCTGGGCGAAGCCGGCGGCGGCCGGGGCGGTCTCCTCGGCGGTGAAGGCGAAGGCCTGGGTCTGGACGCCCTGCTGCGGCTGGCCGCCGAATTGCGGCGCGGCCTCGACCGAATGGCCCATGGGCTGGGCCATGGGCTGTAGCGGCGCCGAGGGGGCGGGCTGGCCTGTGCGCTTACCGAACACGGCGGATCAGCGCTTCTTGAACATGTTGGCGAACATCGACTTGCTCTCGGCCTTGCCCGAGGCGGCGCCTGCTCCGGAACCGGGGGCCGGCTTGCCCTTGGGACCGGCGATCTGGGGCAGTTCGCGGCGCGAGACGATCTGGGCCAGGGTCTGGAAGGCTTCGGCGGCCTTGGACTTGGCGCCCGAGTCGATGATCATCTGGCCGTTGTTGGCGGCGGCCCCGAACAGCTTTGCATCAAACGGGATGATCAGGCTGGGATGGACGCCGAGCGCGGCGCCGAAGTCCTTGGCCGGGATCTCCGGACGGCCGGGCACGCCGACCTGGTTGAGCACCAGCCGCGGCGGCGCGTCGTTGGGCCGGCCCGACTTGATCAGATCGATCATGTTCTTGGCGTTGCGCAGCGAGGCCAGGTCGGGCGTCGCCACCACGACTACTTCATCGGCCGAAATCAGCGTCTTGCGCATCCAGCCGGACCAGAGGTGCGGCAGGTCCAGCACCACGAAGGGGGCGGTGGAGCGGATGCGGCTGGTCACCTCCTCGAAGGCGTCGGGCGAGATGTCCCAGTCCACGTCGAGGGTGGCGGGCGCGGCGAACAGCGACAGCTTGTCGGTGCAGCGGACCATCATCCGGTCCAGCAGGGTGGCGTCCAGACGGTCGGGCTGGCCGAGGGCGTCGGCGACCCCGTTCAGCGGGTCCTGGTTGAAGTCCAGGCCGGCGGTGCCGAACGGCAGGTCGTAGTCGACGATGACGGTGTTGGCGCCGATCCGCTCGGACATCGCATAGGCGGTGTTATGGGCGACCGAAGAGGCCCCCGCGCCGCCGCGCGCGCCGACGAAGGCGATCGAGCGGCCGACGAAGGGCTGGGCCGGGTCGGCGAACAGGCCGCCGATGGCCGCGATCAGCTGCAGCGGCTGGATCGGGGCGACCAGATATTCCGACACCCCGCGGCGCATCAGCTCACGGAACAGGATGATGTCGTTGGTGGCGCCGATGACCACGACCTTGGTGCCCGCGTCGCAGACCTCGGCCAGCATATCGACCTGCTGGAGCAGGGTGTGCGGGTCCGACAGGCATTCGACGATGATCAGGGGCGGCGTGGGCTCATGGTGATAGGCCTCGACCGCGGCGGGGACGCCGCCGACGCGGATCTGGGTCGTGGCGCGCGACAGGCGGCGGTCCTGGCCCGCGCGCTCGGCGGCGGCGAGGGTGTCCTGACGTTCGGCGAAGACGTGGATGGCGATGCGCGGCACCGACACTTCCGCGCCCATCGACGAGGGCTGAAGGGCGGAGACGGCGCCGGCCATCATGTCGCCGACCGGATTGAAGCTCGAGGCGGCGACCGGCATCTGGCCGCTCACGGCGGCGGGCGCGGTCGCCGGGGCGGCCGCTGCGGGTGCAGTGAACTGAAGCGGTTCGCGCACGTCGGGACCGCCCGCTTGAGGCGCGAACTCGCCGTCGAGATCGAATTCGTCCTCGAAGGCTTCATAGCTCCGGGGGGCGAAGGCGTTACTCATGATCGGATCAATTCACCGCCTGGGAAACCCGCCGGTTCGCGACGAGATCTTCTTGAGGGGCCGCGGTGGCTTCGCCTTTGCGGTAGTTGTCGAAGACGACGGCGCGACGGCCGTTGTCGGAAGGGGTCATGCCGCGCGGCGTGACGATGTCGCGCGGATTGTCGATCTGGGCCGCCAGATTGGCGGTGACCGCGCAGCCGAAATTGGCCGAGGTCTCGTTGCGGTTGGTCCGGCCCAGGTTGCCCCAGGAGGTCCCGCACCGGGGCACAGCCGCCTGCAGGGTCTCGAAGCCGACCAGGACGGGCGCGCGCGGATCCGGCGCGGCGTACCCCACGACCTCGATGGCCTGGACGGGCGCGCCGCGGGCTTCGAGGGCGGCCTTGATCTGATACGCGAAGGCGGCCGAGACCGGATCGCCGCCCGACGGCGCCTCGATGCGCAGCACGGTCGCCCCGGCGATGCCGAAGCGGTTGGAGAGGTCGGTCAGGGCGGCCTGCTGGTTGCCCGACAGGCCTTCCTCGTGCACCGCCAGGGCGATGCGGTCGACGTCCGGCTCGACCTGCAGGGTGAAGCGCGACGTGGGGCTGAGCGGGGCGGGGCCGACGCCGCCGGCCGGACCGCCCATACAGGCGGCCAGGGTCAGGGGCGCGAGGACCAGAACCAGGGCGCGAGGGATGAAACGGGTCATCAGATCTCTCACTCGATCACATAGCCGACCGGACCCTGCCATCCGGCGCCCTCGACCGCCGTCGGGGCGGGGGTGCCGTAGGCCTGGTTGAGCTGGCCGAACAGATTGGACTGGAGGTCGGTGGCGATCCTCAGGCCGTCAGCGGGGGTCTGCATCCGGCCGGGCGAGGTCGGGCTGACGATATAGGGCTCGACGATCACGACCAGTTCGGTCTCGCCGTTCATGTAGTCGCGCGAGCGGAACAGCGATCCGAGGACGGGAAGGTTGGTCACGCCGGGCAGGGAGTCGATCGTCTGGGCGGTGTTTTCCTGCAGCATCCCGGCGATCATCATCGATCCGCCGCTGGGCAGTTCGACCGTGGTCTGGGAACGCCGCACCTTCAGGCCGGGCAGGGTGATCGACGAGGTCGTGCCGGCGCCGATGGTCAGACCGCCGTCATTGGCCAGTTCGGACACCTCGATCGAGACCTGCATCGAGATATTCCCCGCGGTCCGGACGACCGGCCGGAAGGCGAGGCTGACGCCGTAGGGCTTGTATTCGACGGTGATGGTGCCGTCCTTGTCGCGACCGGAGGGGACCGGGAACTCGCCGCCCGCCAGGAAGGTCGCGCTCTCGCCGTTGACCGAGGTCAGGTTCGGTTCGGCCAGGGTGCGGATCAGGCCGACGCGCTCGAAGGCCTGCAGACAGGCGCTGGCGTTGTTGCCGGTGACGGTGCTGTAGAGGGTGGACGCCGCCGAGGTGATGGCGTTGGTCACCGTGTTGGAAAGCGTCGACTCGACCGTATTGCCGCTCGTCGTCGTGGCGGAGCTGGCGGTGCCCGGAACGCCGAAGATGCCGACCTGGGTCGTCTCGGTGTTCGTTCCCCCGTTCGTGATGGTCTGGAGTGACCCGCTGGAGGTCTCGTTGCTGTTGTTTACGCCGTTGCTGAAGTTCGTCGTGCGGGCGCCGGTCTGGGTGTAGCAGGCGCCGCCGCCGCCCAGCGAGGCGCCGTTGGCGCCGTAGGTGTTGGCCCGGCCGAAGCTGATGGCCTGGGACCCCGAGTTGAAGATGACGTTCGACGACAGGCCCAGCTGCTTGGCCGCGCTGCGCTGGACCTCGACCACCCGCACCTTGAGCGTGACCTGGTCGGAACCGGCCACGGTCATCATGTTGAGGACCTTTTCCGGCGCCGAGACGAAGGCGCGGGCCAGCTGGACGATGCGGTCGGCCTCCGCGGCGCTGGTGACCATGCCGGTCAGGACGATGCTGTCGTTGAGCGCTTCGGCATGGGCCTGGGAGCCGGGGGCGACGCGATCAATGGTGTCCTGCAGCGCATAGACGCCGGCGTCGACCCGGATGCGCAGCGACAGGATGGTGCGGCCGGCGGCGTCGAGGAAGACGGCGTCGGTCTGGCCCGGGGCCACGCCGATGATGGTGTAGCGCCGCGAGCTGTGCGTCAGGGCCTCGGCGACCGCCGGGTTGGAGACGATGGCGTCATGGGCGTCGGTCGGCAGGTCGATGGCCATCGACGAGCCGCGCGGCAGATTGATCAGGCGCGGGGTCGAGCCGACCTGGACCGAGGACCGGCCGTCCGCATCGGAGGCGAAGGCCGCGACCGGCGCGGCGAGCGGGGCCAGGGCAGTCAGACCGGCCGAGGCCAGGACCGTCAGCAGACGCGCAGGCTTGGTGATGGAGGGCATGAGACGCTTCATTGGACCACGACCACTTCGGGAGCGCCGCCGCGGAAGACGCGGATGGCGGTGGATTGGCGCGCGTTCTGGACAACACGGCCCGACGGACCGGCGGTGTCGGCGTAGGAACGCAGGACCAGCGACAGGTCGCCCTCGGACTTGGCGAGGGCCAGGGCCTCGGCGTCGGCCGGACCGACTTCCAGCGTGGCCGTGGCGCCGACCACCGACTGTTCGTCATCGCCGGCGCGGGTGGTCTGGTCGATGGCCAGGACCTTGATGTTGCGCATCACGGTGGCGGACGTGAATTTGGAGCCCTGACTGTTGTCGATGCCGGAGGTCGCGGCCGCCTTGGTCATCAGGACGTCGACCCGGTCTCCGGGAAGGATGAAGCCGCCGGCGGCGGTCTCCACCGTTACGCGGATGGCCATGGCGCGCATGCCGGGCTCGAGGTAGGCGGCCAGATAGCCGCTGTCGCCGGCGCGGACGATCTTGCGCGCGACGATGGGCTCTCCGGCCAGAATGGGTTCACGCACGACCGAGCCGACATAATCGGCCTTGGCGCCGCCGGTGGCGACGTCGTTGGCGGCGCGGGCGACCGCGGCGATGGCGTTGCCGGACTTGGCGGCCGCAGCGGGCGCGCCTTCCAGGGTTCCGGCGGCGGCCTTGGCCTCATCGGCGGTCGGCGGGGCGGGGACGGGGGTCGTGCCGTCGGTGATGAAGGCCGGATTGACCTCGTCGACCGGCCAGTCCTTCCAGGTCATGTCGCCGTCTTCCAGACGCTTGCCGGGCTGGAGATCGCGCGCGGCGACCAGAACCTTGGCCATCGGACGCGCGGCCTCCATCGGAGCGGCGGTGGCCACGGCGACCGGCTTGCCCGACGAGCCCATGGCGCGCACGACGAAGGCGAGGCCGATGGCGGCTGCGGCGGCGACGCAGATGACGGCGATACGGGCGGGCTTCATCGACGGTCTCCGGCACAGTCGGGCAAACGGAATCGGTCCCCACCGACGACGCGCCATTAAGGAGAATGAACGCCACGTGTTAACGAGCGCCTAAGTGCCCGAGGCCGGAGGCAAGTCGCCGTCCGGGACAGGCTTGTTCTGGCCGCGCCGCCTAGTGTCCGGCGACGAAGCCGGTCAGGAGGGCGCTGGACGGAAAGGCCAGCAGGGCGCCGATGGCGATGGCGACGCCGTAGGGGATGTCGCCCCGGGGCTCCAGCAGGCTGTCGATCCATTGGGGGGCGCCGAAGATATAGGGGCGCAGCTGGCTTCGGGCGAACATCAGCAACAGGCAGAAGATCCCGCCCGCGACGCCGGTCCACAGCACGAACACGGTCGAGCCGGCCACGCCCATCCACAGGCAGGCGGCGGCCATCAGCTTGGCGTCTCCGCCGCCGATGACCCGCATGGCGAACAGACCCATGCCGACGAAAAGGGCGACGACCGCGACGCCGACATGGGCCAGCACCGTCATCGGCGACAGACCGACCATGAAGGCGGTCGGGAAGAAGCCGAGGATCAACAGCCCCGAGATCCAGTTGGGGATCTTCATCGTCGTCAGATCGCTCAGGGCGGCGGCGATCGTCAGGCAGGGGAGAATGCTGAGCAGCAGCAGGGTCACGGTTTCCATGAGGACCACTATGCGGAACTGGCGTTAAGGCCGGGTTTCCCGGATCCCGCCGACGGGCGACCCATAAAGCAAGGGGCCGGAGCGTTTCCGCCCCGGCCCCTGCCGATTTCAAGACTTCAAGTCCGCGGCTTAGGCGCCGGTGGTCTTGCCGTTCATACCGTCGGTCACGGCCTGGAACTTGGACGAGATCGTGGTGCCGAGGGTGGTGACGGCCGAGATGATGACGACGGCGATCAGGGCGGCGATGAGGCCGTACTCGATGGCGGTCGCGCCCGACTCGTCCTGAACGAACTTCGAAATGAACTTGGTCATGGTGATATCCCTTTGAAAAGCGGTTTTGCGAGCAACGATGGCTGGGGGGAGACCGGTTGCCCGCTTGACCCCCAAACGCACGGTGATCATGCGCTGAAGCAGTTAAGAGTGCGTCGGCGGGAGTGGTTACTGCGGCATTTACTGTAAAAAGTTTTCGCGAGACCGGAACGAAATCGCGGGTGGGTTCCGGCCAAACAAGCAAAGGGCCGGGGCGTTTCCGCCCCGGCCCCCGCCGGTTTCAGGATTTCAGGTCCGCGGCTTAGGCGCCGGTGGTCTTGCCGTTCATGCCGTCGGTCACGGCCTGGAATTTCGACGAGATCGTGGTGCCGAGGGTCGTCACGGCCGAGATGATGACGACGGCGATCAGAGCGGCGATGAGGCCGTACTCGATGGCGGTCGCACCCGACTCGTCCTGAACGAACTTCGAAATGAACTTGGTCATGGTCTCTTCCTTTTGCGTAGCGAGCTGGTTCGCGTGTCCACCGTGGGACCATCGGTTTCGCCCGCTGGATCCCCCATTCACGGGATCAATGTAGCGCCCCGCGGTTAAATGCAAGTAAAGCGAAATATCACTTCAGGTAGAAAGACATGGTTACCGGCGTGTTTACTTGAAGCAGGAAGGTCCTGCGCGCTCTTTCGTTTCAGACTTTGTTGAGGTTTCGAGGGCATGGTCGCGCGCATCGCCTCGTGCGCAGGATATATTGCCATGACCGTCACCCTCCGCCGCCTCGCTTCCGTCGCCGCCGTCGCGGCCCTCGGGATCGCAGGACCGGTGCTCGCCCAGTCCGCTCCGATGAACCTCGCCGTCGATACGATGCAGCGGGTTTCGGTGCGCGGCTCGATCAGCTCCGTCATCGTGGCCAATCCCCAGATCGCCGATGCGACGGTGGTGGACGCCAACACCCTGTTCGTCACCGGCAAGGGCTACGGCACGACCCAGGTCACCGCCGTCGACGCCATCGGCCGCGTCCTCTTCCAGAACCAGATCGTCGTGACCGGCGGCCAGTCGGGATCGGTGCGGGTCTGGCGCGGCGCCCAGGTCACCGAAATGGCCTGCGCCTCGTCCTGCTCGCCGAGTATCCGCTCGAACGGCGCCGGCGCCTCGGCGACCCCGACGCCCTAGTCCGATGAAACGTCTGCGCCGCCTCACCTCGACTCCTGAGGGCCGCCGCTCGCGCGACGGGTCGGCGGCGGTCGAGTTCGCGATGGTCGCCCTGCCGTTCTTTTTCATGCTGTTCGCCATCATGGAGATCGGCCTGATCTTCGTGACGGACTCCATTCTCGAGAACGCCACCGTCGAGACCGGGCGTCTGATCCGCACCGGTCAGGCGGCCAACTCCAAGCTCACGGCCGACCAGTTCAAGACGGCCCTGTGCTCGAGGATGAGCATCTTCAGCGCCAATTGTTCGTCGCGCGCCAATGTCGACGTGCGCGAGATCACCCAATTCCGCAACGCCAATCCGCCGGATCCGCTGGCCAACGGCAAGACGTTCGACAGTTCGGGCCTGACCTATGTGACCGGCCAGCCCGGGAGCCTGATGCTGATCCGCGTCTGGTATTCCCAGCCGCTGGTCACGCCCTTCATGGCCCAGTCGCTGTCCAGACTGCAGGGCAGCGGCGCGACCATGCTGACGGCGACCACCACCTTCCGCAACGAGCCGTACAACCAATGACCGGGGCAACGAGCGGCCGGCGAGCCGATGTGAAACGCGAGCGCCCGGCCGGCTTTCTGATGCGTCTGGCCGGCGACCGGAGGGGCGTCTCGGCCGTCGAATTCGCCCTGATCGCGCCCCTGATGATCGCCTTCTATTTCGGCCTGGCCGAATTCTGTCAGGGCTATATGTCCCAGAAGCGGCTGCAACACAGCGCGTCCGCGGTCGCCGACCTCGTGGCCCAGACGGATGTGGTCACGATGGACGAGCTGGACGACATCCTGGCGATCGGGGCCCTGGTCATGAAGCCCTTCTCCACGACGACCCTGACGGCCCGGGTGTCGAGCGTGACGCGGGACTCCAAGGGCGTGGCCAAGGTCGACTGGAGCCGGGCCAGCGGGACCACCCCTTACACGCCCAAGGATGTCGTGACCGTACCCACCGACATGATCGCCAACGGCGAGAGCGTGGTGATGGCCGAGACCACCTATGACTACGCCTCGCCGGTCAAATTCCTGCTGCCGTCGGTGACCAAATTCTCGAGCGTCTTCTACGAACGCCCCCGCCGCGTCGAGACGGTCGGTTGCAGCAACTGCCCTACGAAGTAAGGGCGCGCCCCGTCAGCGCTTGCCTGAGGGCGCTGATCTTGGCCTCGGTTTCCTGAAGTTCGGCCTCCGGATCGCTGTCGGCGACGATGCCGGCGCCCGCCTGGGTGCGGAAGGTCCAGCGTCCCTCGATCCGTTCGAAGGCCGCCGTGCGGATGAGGACCGAGGCGGTCAGGTCGCCGTCTTCATCGATCACGAACAGCGAACCGCACCAGGCGCCGCGCGGCGGCTCCAGCGACGCGATCACCTTCATGGCCTGATGCTTGGGAGCGCCGGTGATCGAGCCAGGCGGGAAGGTCGCTTCCAGCACCTCGGCCGGGCCGAGACCGGGCGCGAGGGTCCCGCTGACGGTCGAGACCAGATGGTGGACGGTCGGGTGGCTCTCGATCTCGAACAGCCGATCCACGACGATCGAACCGGGGCGGCAGACGCGGGCCAGATCGTTGCGCATCAGATCGACGATCATCAGGTTCTCGGCGCGGTCCTTGGCGCTGGCCGAGAGCGCCCGGGCGTGGGCGGCGTCGATGGCGGGATCGGGATCGCGCGGCCGGGTGCCCTTGATCGGCCGGGTCTCGATGCGTCCGGTCGCCGCGTTCAGGGCGAGGAAGAGCTCGGGCGAATTGGACACCAGGGCCCGGTCGCCGATCCGCCAGAAGGCGCCGTAGGGCGCGGCGCGGGCGCCGTCCTCGCCCAGGGTGAGGCGCAGGAAGACGTCGAACGGATCGGCATCGGAGTTCAGCGTTCCGCTCCAGCCGCGCGCGATGTTGGCCTGGAACAGATCGCCGGCGGCGATGCGCGACACCACCTCGGCGACCGCGTCGCGATAGGCCTGCGGTGGGGCGTCGGGGGTCAGGGCGGGCGCGGGCGCGGGGGGGAGGACGGGCGTCACAGCCGCGCCGATCCAGACCTCGGCGGCGTCGCAGGCGGCCTCGGCTTCGGTGGCGTCGCGGCCCCAGCCGATCAGGCTCAGGCGTCCCGCATCGTGATCGAACACCGCCAGGGCCGGATAGCGGGCCAGAACCAGGTCGGGCCAGACGGTCTCGCGCGGCCCGGTCGCGGTGCGGGCGCCGGCGTCATAGGCGGCCAGTCCGATCACCCCGCCGTCGCGCCAGTCGGGGGCGTCGAGGGGGGCGAACAGGTCGCCGGAAACATTCTCGAAGACGGTCAGCCGATCGGGATCGGCCGCGACGAACGAGCGGCTCCCGGGGATCGTCGGATCGGACAGCAGGCACAGGGCTCCGTCACGGTGCGCGAGCCCGGCGGCGACGGTCAGGGGCGAGACCCAGGGGAGAAGGCGGTGGACCTGGACGAGGGGCGCCTGACCGCGGTCCGTCATGCGGTCAGCCGCTCCGCGATCCGCTCGCGGCGGGCGGCGTCGACGCCCAGGGCCTGTTCCAGATAGGCGTCGAGCGAGCCGTGCCGGTCGTCGATGGCCGCAAAGGCCGCGTCCAGATAGGCGGCCTCCACCCCCATGAAGGCGACGACGGCGTCGGGGGCGGCGAGGCGGCCGGTGAATTTCTGCATCTGCAGGGCGATGTCCGGCGCACGGACCTCGAGGTCCACGGCGACATTGGTCAGCAGATAGTCTTCCAGCAGATCGTCGCGGCTGACGCCGAGAAGGTGGTGGGTCAGGGCGGCCAGCATGCCGGTGCGGTCCTTGCCCGCCGCGCAGTGGATCAGGACCGGCCGGTCGCTCTCGGCCAGGACCTCGAAATACTGGGCGAAGATTTCGAGGTGGGAGGGTGCGAAGGGCATCTCTCCATAGAGGGCGGTCATGAAGCGGCGGCCGGAATCCGGGGTGAGGTCGGCGGACTTCAGGAAGGTGATGTGCGGGGCCTCGCCCACGGCGTCGAGGTCGTTCTCGATCACCCGGCCGTCGAAACCGGCGTAGCGGCGCGAGGGCTGTTTCGAGCGCTCGATCGGGCGGCGCAGGTCGACGATGGTCCCGAAACCGTATTCGCCCAGCACCGCCAGGTCGGCGTCGCTGATGCGCGACTGATGGGCCGAACGGATCAGCCGGCCCGACTTGATGCGGCCGCCGCCCGCCACGGCGTAGTCGCCGTAGTCGCGGAGGTTGTCGAGGGTCTCGAGACGGCGCAGACGATCGGTGCTCATGCCCGCTCTATAGGGCCGGTCAGCGGTCGCGCACCAGCCCGGCCATGGCGTCCAGATAGGAGAGGAAGGCGGTGCGGCCCGCCTCGGTCATCTTCGCCTGGGTCAGGGGCTTGCGGCCCTGGAAGCTTTTCTCGACGGCGACGAAGCCCGCCTCCTCCAGCTTCCTCAAGTGGACCGAGAGGTTGCCGTCGGTGGTCTGGAGCCGGGCCTTCAGGGTGTTGAAGTCGGCGCTGTCCACTCCGGCCAGCACGGCCATGATGCCCAGACGCACCCGCCCGTGGATGACGTCGTCGATGCGGCCGATGTCGAAATCCTCGGCCATCAGGCTGTCGGGGCCCGGCTGGCGGCGCGCATGAGCAGGAAGCCGGGCACGGCCATCAGGACCAACAGGGCCAGGGCATAGGCCAGATAGAGGGCCGGAGAGTTCGTCATGAAGCCCAGAACCGGCGCCGCCACGAAGGAGGCGATGCAAAGCCACAGCAGGCGCCGGGACCGGAACATCGCCGCACACACACCCCAACCGAGGCCGTAGAACACCATGATCAACGACGGCAGCAGCCACAGCAAGACCGACCCCGCCTCGCCCAACTGCCAGCTGACCGCGGCCATCGAGGCGATGCTGGCGAAGATGCCGGCCCCGACGCAGGACCAGGCCGCGCGCGCCGCGCGGTTGGCGGCGGTCTTCACGCCTGTCGGCGGGCACCAGAAGATCTTGTCGACGACGACGAGCGCCAGGAAGACGGCGGTGGCGGCCAGCCAGATCCAGTTGCTTTGACGCACAGAGAAGGGCGCCAGCTCCATGATCGCCGCCCACTGGCTCAGGCTGGCGAGGCCGTAGACGATGCCGGCGGCCATCAGGATGCGGCCGCCGCCCAGCGGGGCGTTCGCGCCTTCCTCGGCGAGGCCGCGCAGGAAGGCGAGGTCGGCGGGGCGGTTATCGGTGTCGTCGGTCATGTTCTGATCTTCTCTAGAGCGATTCAGGCCTTGTGGCCCAGCATCAGCCAAAGGCCGGGGATGAGGACGAAGGCGATGAGGCCGGCGGCGTAGGCCAGATAGGCGGGAGCGGTTCCGAGAAGGGAGATCACCACCCCGGCGGCGACGAAGGCGCCCAGAGACGGGCCGACCATCCAGCCGCGGCCTCCGCGAACCGTCGCCGTCATCCAGGCCAGGCCGTAGATCACGAGGCCGACGGGCGAGGTCCAGTACATGAAGGTGAAGTCGTGGCGGAGGAGGCTGAGGCCCAGCAAGGCCAGGGCGATCAGGATCTGGGCGCCGATGGCCATGCGCGACCACAGGGCGACCCGGCGGCCATTGGCGCCGCCGCCGGCGCGCAGCCGCGCCAGGACCGTGAAGAAGATCGCCAGGGCGATGGGCCAGCTCAGCGACAGGGTCGCCGGATGCAGGTGCAGCAGGCCGCTGTAGACCCCGAACTGGAACAGGTTGGCGGCGGCGAAGACCGAACCCGCCAGGGTCATGACGCGGCCGGCGCAGACGGCGAGCGTCGGCTCGGCTGTGATGGACGACGGATCGGAATAGGCGGTGGCGGTCACGGGATGTCCCCCTCGGTTGATGACGGATGGGTACGTCATTCACTTTGGGATGTAAAGTGCTTTTCACGATCCTCTTGGAGACATCCTGCCGTGCAGGTTATTCAAGGGGCATGCGCCCGACCTTTCATCGCATCGCCTATGAGGCTCTGGACGTCTGCAACGCGGTCGAGATGTCGACGCTGGAGGCGGCGGTCGAAGCCACTGGCCTGCCGCCCCACGCCCGGGTGCTGGACATCGGCAGCGGCAACGGGGCGGTCGCGATCAGCCTGGCCGAAGTGTTCGGGTTCGAGGTGACCTCGGTCGAGCTGGATCCGGCCATGGCCGAGCTGGCGCGGTCGCGGATCGAGGCCTCCGAGGCGTCCTGCCAGATCATCCTGCATGAGGCGCGCTCGGATGTGGTGCTGGAGGCCGGCGGGCCGTTCGACCTGATCGTCGCACTGGGGACGACTGAGCCCATCGGCGGCGGGGTGCGTGATCCGCGTGGCATGCTGAAAGGGCTCGCGCGGCGGCTGACGCCCGGCGGCTGGCTGTTGTGGGGCGATCTGGTCTGGATTTCGGAGCCGTCGCAGCCCCTGAGGCAGATCGTCGAATTGAACAACACCTATGCCGACCACGCGGGCTGGCAGGCGGCGGCGAAGGCCGCAGGGCTGGAGGTCGTCTCGGCCGAGGTGTCCTCGCCCGAACTCTGGAACCGCTACCGTATGACCATGATGGCGGCGGTCGAGGTCTGGCTGGACACCCATCCCGACCACCCGGCGGCCGCCTCGATCCGGAGCCGGGCGCATCAGTTGAAGCTGATGTTCGACTTCGGCGAGGGGGCGCTGGGTTTCGGCCTCTATCTGCTGCGCCAACCGCCCGCGTCCTGACGGACACGCGCTCAAGCAGTGAGCTGCCGCGCAGCGAGCGCTAGCGCCCTTTATCTAAAAGGCGGCTCGTCGAAGGCGCGCAGCTTGCGGGAGTGCAGGCGCGAGCCTTCCTGACGCAGGATGTCGATGGCTTGGATGCCGATCTGGAGGTGTTCCGAGATGGAGCCCTCATAGAAGCGGTTGGCCTGGCCCGGCAGTTTGATCTCGCCGTGCAGCGGCTTGTCCGAGACGCACAGCAAGGTGCCGTAGGGGACGCGGAAGCGGTAGCCTTGCGCCGCGATGGTCGCGGATTCCATGTCGATGGCGACGGCGCGCGACTGGTTGAAGCGCAGCGCCGACTTGGAATAGCGGAGCTCCCAGTTCCGGTCGTCGGTGGTGACCACTGTGCCGGTGCGCAGGCGCCGCTTGACCTCTTCGCCCGGCGCGCCGGAGACGATCTTGGCCGCGTCATAGAGGGCGCGCTGGACCTCTGCGATCGAGGGGATCGGAATGTCCGGCGGCAGGACGGCGTCCAGCACATGGTCCTCGCGCAGATAGGCGTGGGCCAGGACGTAGTCGCCGATGGTCTGGGTCGGACGCAGACCGCCGCAGTGACCGATCATCAGCCAGGCGTGCGGCCGGGTGACGGCCAGGTGGTCGCAGATGGTCTTGGCGTTGGACGGCCCGACCCCGATGTTGACCAGGGTGATTCCCGTCGCGCCCGGCGCCGTCAGGTGATAGGCGGGCATCTGGTGCTTCTTCCAGGCGGCGTCCATGACGGCGGCCTCGGGATCGGCGGTTTCGCGGGTGATGACCATCCCGCCGGCGCAGGACAGGGTCTCATAGGGGCTGTCGGGATCGCGTAGCTGCTGGCAGGCCCAGCGCACGAAGTCGTCGACGTAGCGGTTGTAGTTGGTGAACAGGACATAGGACTGGACGTCCTCGACCGGGGTGCCGGTGTAGTGGCGCAGCCGGGCCAGGGAGAAGTCGGTCCTCAGGCCGTCGAACTGCGACAGGGGGAAGTCCTCGTCCGGATCGAACAGGCCGTCGGAGATCTCGTCGCCGATATGGGCCAGGTCGGTGGTCGGGAAATAGCGGGCGATGGCCGCCGTCTGCGACGGGTTGAGCACCACGTCGGACCCGTCCAGCACATAGGGGAAGGGGATTTCCTGGGTCGAGGGCTCGACCTCGAAGGTCGCGCCATAGTCCTGTTCCAGCAGGGTCAGCTGCTCGTGCAGATAGGACCGGAACAGGTCGGGCCGGGTCACGGTGGTCGCATAGACCCCCTGACGCGACATCCGGGCATAGGCGCGAATGGGCAGGTCGACCGGTCGGTCGCCGAACCAGCTGATCTTCAGCGAGGGATAGGAGAAGAGGCCTTTGGCGCGGGCTTCGGCGTCGGCCCGTTCGCCGGTGGCGAGGAAGTGGCGCACCGCACTGCGGAGATTGGCCACGGACTGGGTGTAGAGGGTTTCGAGGCGGTCCAGCGCCGCCTGAGCTGTCATCGTTTCTGTCATGGCCTCCTCTAACGGAAGAAGATGACATTGGCGAGGGGAGGGAGCGTCAGTTCCGCGACGCCACCAGCGCCCGGATCCGCTCCGCATCGGCGTCGTTCACCGGGTTGTAGACGACCATGGCCAGTTCGGGCCGGCCCTCGACGGCGAAGGTGGAGAACTCGAGTTCCAGTACGCCCAGTTCGGGGTGGTGCAGTCGTTTGAAGCCCTCGCCGTGGGCGACGATGTCGACCTCCTTCCACAGGGTTTCGAACTCCGGGCTCTGGCGCGACAGCTCCTCGACCAGCCGGTCGATCTCGGCGCCCGCGCCTGCGCGCGCGGCGTCGGCGCGGAAGGCGGCGACCACGAAGCGGGCGACCTTCCACCAGTCCTCCTGAGCCGCCTTGACCCGCGAGTCCGAGAAGATCAGCCGCAGGACGTTGCGGCGCTCGGGCGGCAGCTTCGAATAGTCGGTCAGGACGGCGGCCGCCGCCGCGTTCCAACCGACCACGTCCCAGGTGGCGTTCTTCACGATGGCCGGGCTGTGGGTCATGACGTTCAGCACCCGCTGCAGGCGCGGGCTGACACCGTCGACGGCGCGGTAGCGGACCTCGGGCGGGCGGCCGAGGCCGAGGATGAACAGATGCTCCCGCTCGGGCTCGGTCAGCATCAGGCCCGAGGCGATCCGGTCCAGCACATCGGCGGACGGGGCGCCGCCGCGACCCTGTTCGAGCCAGGTGTACCAGGTCGGGCTGATGTTGGCGCGCTGGGCGACCTCCTCGCGGCGCAGGCCGGGCGTGCGACGCCGGCCGACGGCAAAGCCGAGGGCGGCGGGGTCCATCCGGGCGCGGCGACCTCTCAGATAATCTCCGAGACGGTTGGGGGCTTCGGCGGTCATGCAAGGATCCGGGTGGTCATTATACCGGGATAAGGTCACTACTTTAACAGGATCAAATCTGCGCCCAGAACGCTCTCCAGACAAGACGGAGAGTTTCCATGCGTGTTTTCCTGACCGGTGCGACCGGCTTCATCGGCGCCCGGATCGTACCCGAGCTGATCGGGGCGGGCCATTCGGTGCTGGGCCTGACCCGGTCCGAGGCGGGCGCCGCCGCCCTGACCGCCGCCGGGGCCGAACCCCACCGCGGCGACATCGAGGATCTGGACAGTCTGCGCGCCGGAGCGGCTGCGGCCGACGCCGTGATCCACACGGCCTTCGACCACGACTTCTCCAACTTCGTCGCCAACTGCGAGAAGGACCGGCGCGTGATCGCGGCCATGGGCGAGGTGCTCAAGGGCTCTGACCGGCCCTTCCTGATCACCTCGGGCGTGGGCATGGGCGGCGGAGGACATGGCGGGTTGGCGACCGAGGACCGTTTCGACCGCTCGCATCCCAATCCCCGTATTGCCTCCGAAGAGGCCGGCGAAGCGCTCAAGGCGGCGGGCGTCGATGTGCGCGTGATCCGGCTGCCGCAGGTCCATGACACGGTGAAGCAGGGGCTGATCACGCCCCTGGTCGAGATCACGCGCGAGAAGGGCGTGTCGGCCTATGTCGGCGAGGGCGCCAATCGCTGGTCGGCGGCCCATGTGTCGGACGTCGCCCAACTGTACCGTCTGGCGCTGGACAAGGGCGCGAAGAACGCCCGCTACAACGCCGTGGCCGAGGAAGGCGTCACCGCCCGCGCGATCGCCGAGGCGCTCGGCGCGGGTCTGAACCTGCCGGTGGTCAGCCTGACGCCGGAAGAGGCGCCGGCGCATTTCGGCTGGATGGCGATCTTCGCGGGCATCGACATGGCCGCGTCCAGCGTCCTGACCCGCGATGCGCTTGGCTGGACTCCCAAGGGACCCGGCCTGATCGCCGACCTCAAGGCGATGGACTATCCGGCGGTCTAGCCCAGCTCGCGGTGGAAGAAGGCGCTGAGGTCGTCCAGCACCGGCGCCTTCTTCCTGAACAGAGGCGAGAAGGTCGCGATCAGGTCGGCGTGGTTCAGGCCGGGGTAGAGTTTGGCCTCCGAGCGCCCGCCGACCGCGTGCATCCGGTCGTTGAGGATGATCGTGTCCTCGTCATGGACCACGGTGTCGGCCGTGCCATGACCGAGCCACAGGGGCGGGGCGTCGGCGCGTACGAAGGTGACCGGCTGGGTCAGGGTGGGGTCGGGCGCCCGGCCGAAGGCGTTGATCGAGGCCGGGACGTCAAACGGCAGGAACTCATAGGGCCCGGCCAGACCGGCGGCGGCCTTGATGAGATTCGGCTGGTCGACGGCGGCCATGTAGCGGCGGTCGAGGGTGATCATCATGGCCAGATGGGCGCCCGCCGAATGGCCCGCGACGCCGAGACGGTCAGGATCGCCGCCGTACTGGCCAGCGACCTCGGCGACCTTCGCCGTGGCTTGGGCGGCGTCCTCGATGAAGGCCGGGAAGACGACCTGGGGCACGACGCGGTAGTCGGGCAGGGCGACGAGAAAGCCCTTGGCCGCAAGCGCCTGGGCGGCCCAGCCATAGAGGGTACGGGACCCCGAATCCCAACCGCCGCCGTAGAAGAAGACGATGACCGGCTGCGTGGGCTCGCCCGGCCTCCACTTCAGGCCGTAGAGGTCGAACTTCTGGCGAGGGTCGTCGCCATAGGACAGGTCGCGCGCGACCCGGCCCACGCCCCGGTCGCGCGGACCGAGGGTGTTGAGCATGCCCAGGGGCGAACAGGCGGCAGCGAGGGAGCCGAGGCCGGCGGCGAGAATGCCTCTGCGGGTCATGGAGTCTCTGTCAGGCGAAGAAGATCAGGCCGCAGATACGCACGGCGGCGCGGTCCGGCTCAACCATTCTCAAAATTATCCGGCGTGCTGGATCAGGGCGCCGCAGTCCGCGTCCTTGGCCAGACCCGGATCGACGAAGGCGAACAGGGCCGCGACCGGGGCGACGACGGCGCCGAGGATGGCCGTCAGGCCGCCCTGACCGACGACCGAGGCCGCATCGACGGCGATATGGGGCGCCGTCAGCGGGCCGCGCACCAGGATGGGCGTCCACAGGCGCAACAGGCGCGGCTTCTTGGACTCGCCGTCGATCTTCAGATTCAGCGTCTCGTCGCCCAGATTGATCGAACCCGACCCCTTGGCCAGCACCACATCGGTGTCGATGACGAAGGTCTGGGCGCGGGCCACGCCGCCGGAAACGTTGAAGTCGGCGACGGCGCAGCGGATCTCGCTCTTGGACTGGTCGCCGCTGAGCAGCTTGAGCAGGCCCGCCGAGGCGTTGATGCCCAGCAGTTCGGCGAAGGCGGCCCGCATCTCGCCGTGCGGCACGATCAGGGTGGCGGTGCCCTTGGACCCCGCCGCGAACCGGTGGATCGAGTTCCCGGGCCCTTCCAGCTTCACCCGGCCCAGGGCGCGGCCGGTGATCGGCGGCGAGCCGTTGGTCACGGGGATGATGGATTCCAGCGGATAGCCGGCCAGACGGAAGTCGATGGCGCTGTAGGGCATGTCACGGGTGGCGTTGATCTTCGCCGTGCCGTTCAGCTCCCCACGGTTGAATGTGAAGGACACCGGATTCAGGTCGAGGACGCCTGCCTCAAGCTTGGCTCCCAGATTGACGGCGCGGATGTCGAGGTCGTTGGCCTTCACCGTGGCGGCGCGATAGGTCAGGGTCCCGTCCATCGAGCGCAGACGGTCGACCTGCAGGGTGGCGTCGGGCAGCAGCTTGCCGGGCGCGCCGGAGCTGACGGTCGTGGTGTTGGTGCCCGCCGCATTGGTCTGGGTCTTTGCGCCGAGGATGGCGGTCAGGTCGTTGATGTCGAGGTTGCGTGACGCCAGCTGGGCGTCTACCCGCAGCCGGCCCTTGGCCTCGACCTTGACGTCACCCGACAGGTCCGACGCCCCGACCCGGCCCGAGAAGTCGTTGAAGCTCCAGGTGCTGTCGTCGCGTTTCAGGGCGCCCGACAGGCGGTAGGGCGGGGTGTTGGGCAGGGTGATGCCCGTCAGCAGATAGAGGTCGTTCAGGTCCTGGCCCTGCAGGCTCAGCGTCGACTGGAACTGGCCCAGGTCGAACGGTCGGGTGATCGAACCGTCCGCGACCAGCCGCGAGCGCGCGCCCGAAAGGTTGGCGCTGAAGTGATAGGGCCTGTTGCGGCGGATGTTGATGAAGGGTCCGCCCTCGATCCGCAGCGTCAGGGGCGAGCGGTTCAGACTGCCCTTTCCGTCCAGCACGAAGCCGGCGTCGCCCTCGTTGGCCGTCTCACGCGCATTGATCGAGGCGTCGAGCGTCAGGCCGCGCTTCTGTTCGTCGAGCACGATGTGGCCGCCGGTGATGATCAGCTGCTGGATCACCGGCAACTTCATGCCTTCGCCGGTGTCGGGTTTGGGTTTGCCGAAGGTCCAGCTGTTCTTGCCGTCCTTGGTGGCGATCAGCACGACCTCCGGGCGAGTGAAGGACAGGAGCGGCATCTCGATCTGGCCGGCGAGCAGCTTTCTCAGCCGAACCGAGGCCTCGATCCGGTCGATGTCGGCGGTGTCCTTGTCCAGGGCCCATTGCGGACCGCCGACCTTGAGGTCGCGCACCACGACGGACGGCGTCCAGCTGAACAGCTTGACGTCCAGGTCGCCCTGCAGGGCGATCTCGCGCTCATATTTGGCAGAGGCCCAGCGACCGATCGGGCCGCGCAGCATGTTCCAGTCGAACAGCAGCAGGAAGATCACCACCGCCGCGACCAGCAGAAGCGCCACGCCGCCGACGATTTTTTCTGTCGGGCCGGGGCGGCGGAAGGACCGGTAGACGGGGTCGTTGGCCTTGATCCAGTCGCGCCATTGCACCGCCCGCGCCCCGGCGGGGACGAGGGCGTTCTGCTGGAAGCCGCGCCAGTTCAGGCTGTTTTTCAAGTCGTTGGGCAAATCGTCGATCCGGGGCGAACCGCATCAACGCATCAAGGCGGGGATTGGCGCCATCCGGGGATCGGATTGATCGCCCGGCGTGCCGATTATGATCCGTTTGGGGAGTATTTGTCGTACTTTGGTCTTGTCGCTGTCGTAATACCTTTACAAAGGCGGCGGCGCGCGCATTATGCTCCGGACCCTGACGTAATTCAGGCCTTGGGAGGAGCCCGCCATGAACCGTTTCACCACCTTCGCCGTCGCCGCCGCGACCCTTCTCAGCGCCGCCGCGCCTGCTTTCGCCGCCCAGACGACCCAGGCTCCCGCCCGGATCAACGTCACCGTCTGCGAACGCGACGCCCTGACCCAGGCGGCCTTCCGCCGGAATTACGGCGGCACTCCGCAGTTCGTCACCGCCGATCAGGTCCTGGCCGCCCGCGCTTCGGGCGAGCGTTGGGCCGAAGCGCGCTGCATGACTGCGGGCGAGCACCAGCGGCTGACCCAGGCCACCGCGCCGCGCACGTCTCGTGCCGCGACGCCCCGCCCGGCGCTTTAAAGACCCGGCCACAAGGCCAAAAAAGAAAGGGCGCTGCCTCGCGGCAGCGCCCTTTTTCGTGTCGGCGGATCGCCTGACTAGTGGGCGGCGGGCGTCAGGTATTTGTCCAGCCAGCCGAATACCTCATTGTGCCATTGCAAGCTGTTGGCCGGCTTGAGCACCCAGTGGTTCTCATTGGGGAAGACGATCAGGCGGCTGTCGATGCCGCGACGCTGCAGGGCCGTGAAGGTCGACAGGCCTTGAGCCGTCGGGATGCGGAAGTCACGGTCGCCCTGGACCACCAGCATCGGCGTCTTCCACTGGTCGACGTGATTGGCCGGGTTGAACTTCTGATAGCCCTCGGGGTGATCCCACGGCGTGCCGCCGTATTCCCATTCGGTGAACCACAGCTCCTCGGTCGAATAGCCCATGCCGAAGGTGTCGAAGACGCCGTCATGGTTGACCAGGCACTTGAATTCGTTCGGCCAGTTGCCGGCGATCCAGTTGATCATATAGCCGCCGTAGGAGGCGCCCAGGGCGCAGGCGTTGGAGCCGTCGAGGAAGCCGTACTTCTGCTGCGCGGCGGCCCAGCCCTTTTGCAGGTCCTCGAACGGACGGTCGCCCCAGTGCTGGGAAATCGCGTCGGTGAAGGCCTGGCCGTAGCCGGTCGAGCCGTGGAAATCGATCATCACGACGGCATAGCCGGCGCCGGCATAGGTTTCCGGGTTCCAGCGATAGGACCAGCCGTTGCCGAACGAGCCCTGCGGGCCGCCGTGGATCAGGAAGGCGACCGGGTATTTCTGGCCTTCGACGTATCCGGCGGGCTTGATGACATAGCCGTGGACCTCTTCGCCGTTCCAGCCGGCGAAGGTGAACTGCTCGGCGGCGCCGAAGACCTTCTCGTCCAGCGACGGGTTCACATGGGTCAGGCGACGCGGCATCTCACGGCCGCGGAAGGTCTTGGCGTAGAGGTCGCCCGGCTCGGTCAGGCTGTCCTGCTGGAAGATGAAGCCCGAGGGGGTCTGGACGAAGGCCGCGACGTGGCCGGGGCCGGTGATCGGCACGACCTGGCCCGAGCGCACGTTGATCGAGAACAGACGTGTCTGACCGACGTCGCCGGCGGTGGTGTAGAGGGTCGAGCCGTCCCTGGACCACTGCAGGCCGTCGGCCGAACGATCCCAGTCGGCGGCCAGCTGGCGGGTCTGGCCGGTGGCGACGTCACGCAGGAAGATCGAATATTTGTCGGCCTCGAAGCCCGGACGGGCCATGGCGCGATAGGCCAGGGTCTTGCCGTCCGGCGAGAAGACCGCGCCCGTGTCCCAGGCCTTGTTGGCCTCGGTCAGGTTGGTGAAGTTGCCGTCGCCGGTGGTCAGGCCACGGGTCTGGTAGAGGTCGAAATTCGTGCTCCAGGGCTCCGAATGACCGGCGTGGCGGGCCGAGAAGACGATGGCCGAGCTGTCGGGGGTGAAGGTGAACTCGCTCTCGTCGCCGAAGGGCTTGGAGGGATTGTCGCCGTCGAAGCCCTTGGTCACCCAGACGGCGTCGCCACCGGCGGTGGGCACGACGAAGAGGTGGTTCTGGGTGCCGTCGGCCCAGGTGTCCCAATGGCGCACGAACATCCGGTCATAGACCTGACCCGTCGACTTCTTCTCGGCGTTGGCCTTGAAGCGGTCGACCGAGCACTGCAGGTCGGCGCAGTCGCCGAAGACGGCCAGCGAGACGACGATCTTCGCACCGTCGGGGCTGAGCTTGTAGGCGTTGACGTCCAGCGGCAGGCGGGTGACCTGGGTCGCGCCCGTCCCGTCGGCGGCGGCGCTCCAGACCTGGCTGGTCCCGGACTTGGACGACAGGAAGTAGAGGCGGCCGTCGGCGCCCCAGCGCGCCGAGTTGGCGCCGTCGTCGGAGATGGCCAGGCGGCGCGCCTCGCCATCGGCCTGCAGATCCTTGATCCACAGGCTGCCCGAACGCTTGTTGGCGGCGACGTCGGTCGCGGTCAGGGCATAGACCAGCCAGCGACCGTCGGCCGAGACCTGCGGATCGCCGATCCGGTTCAGCCCGATCATGTCGTTATAGGTGAAGGCGTCGCTGGGAGCCGCAGCGGCGGCGGCGGAAACGGCGGCGGGCACCTCGGCCATGGCCATCGAGGCCGTCGTCAGGGCGAGGGCGGCGCAGGCGCCGGAGAGCAGGGAGCGATAACGCATCGAGCGTGTCCTTGAGAACTGATGCGGCAGGCGTAGCACCGTCGCCTCCGGCGCGAAAGTTGCTGTTACGGTGAAACGGCGCGCGTCGCCGCGCTTGCTCCCGCGCCCCGATCCGGCGACAACCGGCGCGCATGGATTCCTCCGTTCCCGCTACAGCTGACTCCCATATCTGCGATGTGCTGATCGCCGAGCGCGCGCCGCGTTTGACGCGCTCCTGGGCCTGGCCGATCGTGCGGCCGGCCCTCTACAAGCTGCTCAACTACAAGGCCGCGCGGCGAATGGCCGAGGGGGTCAAGGGTCTCTCGGGGCAGGGGGCGTTCGACTATATGTCCGACCTGCTGGACCTGAAGGTCTCGACCCTGAACCTTGAACGGATCCCGGCGACGGGCCGCTGCATCATCGTCTGTAACCACCCGACCGGCATCGCCGACGGAGTCGCGGTCTATGACGCCATCAAGCAGCGGCGGTCCGACGCCATCTTCTTCGCCAACGCCGACGCCCTGCGGGTCTCGCCGCGTCTGGGCGAGATCGTCATCCCGGTCGAGTGGGTGGTCGACAAGCGCACGCGCGAAAAGACCCGCGCCACCCTCGACGCCGCGAAACAGGCCTTCGAGGGCGAGCGCTGCGTGGTCATGTTCCCGGCCGGACGTCTGGCCCGGGTCGGCAAGGACGGCTCGGTGACCGATCCCGAATGGGCGCCGACGGCCGCCTCCATGGCGCGCAAATACGATGCGCCGGTGGTGCCGATCCATGTGGCGGGGCCGACTTCGACCCTGTTCCACCTGTTCGACAAGGTCTCGCAGGAGCTGCGCGACATCACCCTGTTCCACGAACTGCTCAACAAGCGGAAGAAGGCCTTCCAGCTGAAGGTCGGCCTGCCGATCCCGCCGACCCGGCTCGACATCGATGCCGCGAAGGCCACCTACGGTCTGAAGGCCTTCACCGAGCGGGTCCTGCCCAGCCAGCCGGACGCGGAGTTCGCGTGAGCGCTTCCCATACGATCAGCCTCGCCGACGCCGAGGCCACGGCGGCGCTGGGCGCCCGCATCGCTCCCCTGCTGCGGCCGGGCGACGCCGTCCTGCTGTACGGGCCGCTGGGTATGGGCAAGTCGACCCTGGCGCGCGGCCTGATCCGGGCCCTGGCCGGACCGCACGAGGATGTGCCGTCTCCGACCTTCACCCTGGTCCAGTTCTACGAGACCACCCCGCCGGTGGCCCATTTCGACCTCTACCGTCTGAGCCGCGCGGACGAGGCCTTCGAGATCGGGCTGGACGAGGCTCTGGACGACGGCGTGGCCCTCGTCGAATGGCCCGAGCGGCTCGGCGAGGACGTCAGCTGGCTGATCGGCGAGAACCGCCTGTGTATTACGCTCTCGGAAGAGGGTGACGATCCCGAAACCGCCGGTCGTCTTGCGACCGTTCTTGCCGCAGGATCGTGGGAAACGAGAATCGACCATGCCTTCGCCTGACCGTGAGCTTCAGCGTCTCGACTTCCTCAAGGCCGCAGGGCTCGGGGACGCCGCGCGTGCGCCCCTGCCGGGCGACGCCTCGACGCGGCGCTATGAACGGCTGACCGCGACGGACGGGACCTCCCTGATGCTGATGGATCAGGTCGCGGCGGCGGAGAGCCCGCCGTGCGATCCGTCGTGGTCGCCGGAAGAACGCAAGGCCAAGGGCTGGAACGCGGTCGCCCGCCTGTCGGCCGGGCGGGTCGAGGCCTTCGCGGCCGTCGCCGACCATCTGCGCGGTCTGGGCCTGTCGGCGCCCGCCATGCCCGCTCTGGACGCGCCCGAGGGGCTGGCGGTGCTGGAGGATTTCGGCGACGCCCTGTTCGCCCGGGTGATCGAGGCCGGCGAGGATGAAACGCCGCTCTATCTGGCCGCCATCGAGGCTCTGGTCCGGCTGCACCATGCGGGCAATCCGCCCGAGGTCCTGTCGGGTCCTGGCGGGGACTGGCCGCTGCTGACCTATGACGCCACGGCGCTGCAGGGCGGGGCGGATCTGTTCGTCGAATGGTTGCCGAAGCTCGATGCGGCCCTGTCATTCGACGCGACGGCTCTGGCCGAATGGGCCGAGGCCTGGGCGCCGATCACGGCGGCGGGGGAGGCGGGCGCCGTCGTCATGGCCCACCGCGACTATCACGCCGAGAACCTGATCTGGCTGCCGGAGCGCGAGGGCGCCGCCCGGGTCGGGATGATCGACTTCCAGGACGCGGTCAGGGCTCACCCCTCCTGGGATCTGCACTCCCTGCTTCAGGATGCGCGGCGCGACGTCTCTCCGGCGCTCGAAGCGCTCGCGCTCGATCGCTATTTCGACCTGCGTCCCGAGCTCGACAGGGTCGAGTTCATGAAGGCCTATGCCGGTCTGGCGGCTCTGAACGAGGCGCGGATCCTCGGCATCTTCGCGCGTCTGATCGTGCGCGATCACAAGCCGAAATACGCCGCCTTCATGCCGCGCATGTGGGCCCATCTGAACGCCAATCTGAAACAGCCGGGGCTGGAGACGGTCGCGGCCTGGTTCGACAAATACGTCCCGGCGGAGAGCCGTAAATGAGCGCCGTGCCGAAGACCGCCATGGTGCTGGCCGCCGGGCTCGGCACCCGGATGCGGCCCTTGACCGACGACCGGCCCAAGGCCCTGGTCGAGGTCGGCGGCCAGGCCCTGATCGACCACACCCTGGCCCGGCTGGCCGAGGCGGGTGTCGAGCGGGCCGTGGTCAACGCCCACGCCTTCGCCGACCGTCTGATCGCCCATCTGGGCGGCTATGACGGCCCGCTGGAGATCGTCATCTCCGACGAACGCGAGCATTCCCTGCCGCTGGAGACGGGCGGCGGCATCAAGGCGGCCGCGGCGCATCTGGGCCAGGCGCCCATCCTTGTGGCCAATATCGACAGCGTCTGGATCGAGGATCAGGAACCGCCCGCGACGGCGATCCGTGACCTCTGCGCCGGCTTCGATCCGGAACGGATGAGCTGCCGGCTGCTGCTGGCCCATATGGCGCGCACGACCGGCTTCGACGGCGCCGGCGACTTCATGCAGGCGGATGACGGCAAGCTCACAGCCCGGCGCACGGCGAAGGCCGCCAGCGCCCCGCTGAACTATATGGGCGTCCACATCGTCGATCCGCGTCCGATCTTCGCCTGGCCCGAAACCGAGTTCGGCCTGTTCCCGGCGGGCGGCGGCCTGTGGGGCGGCTGGGAGGCGGAAGGGCGGCTGTACGGCCTCGTCATGGAGGGCGACTGGATGCACGTCGGCGACCCCGAGGCCCGCGACGTCGCCGAGGCGCGGCTTTCGCGAGACAAATGACCGGGCGGTTTGATCCCTTCGCGGGCGCGGGTCCACGCTGGCTGACGATTCCGGCCCACCGGCCCTTCCTCGAGGATCTGGCGGCGGGGGTGCTGGACTGGCTGGGCGACGCTCCGCCCGAGACCCTGAGCGACGCCGTCATCCTGTTGCCCAACCGGCGCGCGGCCCGGGCCTTCGGCGCGGCCCTGTCGCGGCTGAGCGGCGACAGGCCCATCCTGCTGCCGCAGGTGCGGCCGCTCGGCGATCTGGAGGAGGATGAGCCGCCCTTCGCGCCGGGCGAGATCGGCCTCGACCTGCCGCCCGCCATCGCCCCCCTGACGCGCCGGTTCGAGATGGCGCGGATGATCGCCGAGGACCTGAAGGACGAGTTCGAGGACGCCCTGACGCCGCTGCGGGCGCTGGAGCTGGCCGACGCCTTCGCCGGCTTCCTCGATTCCTGCCAGATCGAGGAGATCGCGGACCTGTCGGCGATCGGCGGGCTCGTTCAGGCCGATCTGGCCGAGCACTGGCAGGTCTCGGCGAAATTTCTGGGGCTGGCGGTTCAGGCCTGGCCCGACCGGCTGGCGGCTCTGGGACTGATGGACCCGGCCGAGCGTCGGGCGAAGCTGCTGCGGCTGCTGGCCCAGCGCTGGGACGAGGCGCCGCCCACCGGGCCGGTCATCGCCGCCGGTTCGACCGGTTCGGCCCCGGCCGCCGCCGCCGTGCTGAAGGCGGTGGCGAAGGCGCCGCAGGGTTGCGTGGTCATCCCCGGCCTGGACGCGAACCTCGACCCCGCCGTCTGGGCGACATTGGGCGATGAGGAACAGCATCCTCAGAACGCCCTGTGGCGGCTGCTCGATTTCGCGGAGGTCGAACGTGAGGCTGTGCGGCCGTGGTTCCAGCTGCCGACCGCGCCTGCCGTTCAGGCGCGCGGTCTGGCCCGGGCGCGGCTGATCAATGAGGCCCTGCGACCGGCCCGTGCGACCAGCGACTGGCGCGATGAGATCCGGCGCATCCGCGAGGCCGCCGCGCCCGTGCAGGGCGCCGATCCGATCGCGCTGGGGCTTGAGAACCTCGGCGTCATGACCCTGCGCGCCGAGGAGGATGCGGCGGCGACCCTCGCCCTGATGATGCGCGAGACGCTTGAGGTTCCGGGCAAGACCTGCGCCCTCGTCACCCCCGATCTCGACCTTGGGCGACGCGTGGCGGCGCGGCTGGAGCGGTGGGGGATCGTGCCCGACTCCTCGTCCGGCGCGCCTCTGTCCCGGATGCCTGCGGGTGTGCTGATCGATCTGGCCGCGCGCTGGATCGCCGATCCGCTCAAGCCGCAGACCATCCTCGCCCTGCTCAAGCATCCGCTGGTTCGCATCGAGATGGAGGAGGCGGACGCCGCCGTCCGCGCCTTTGAGAAATACGCCCTGCGCGGGCCGCGCGGGCGCCGCTGGACCGATCTGCATCGCAATCTGCAACGCGCGGCCGAGCCGCGCGAAGGGCAGAACCCGCCGTCGGAACACCGGCTGAAACGACTGGGTCAGGCGCGCGAACTCTGCGACCGGCTGGAGGTCCTGTCCGCCGAAGCCATCGCCGTCTTCACGCCCGCCGCCTCGCTGGAGGCCGCCGCCGTCGCCCTGACCCGACTGATCGAGGCCATGGCCGGACAGGACGCCTGGGCCGGTCCTGACGGCGAGAACGCGGCCTCGGTCCTGTCCGGTCTGATTGAGGGCGGGGCGGCGCTGGGCGAAGTGAAGCCCGCCGAACTGGCCGAGCTGATCCAGAGCCTGCTGGCCGGCGCCACGGTGCGGACCGGCGGCGCGACCCATCCGTCCCTGCGCATCCTCGGAGCTATCGAGGCCCGGCTGGTGCGGGCCGACCGGATGATCCTCGCCGGGCTGGAGGAAGGCGTCTGGCCGGGCCCGGCGCCGACCGATCCCTTCCTCTCGCGGCCGATGCGGAAAGCCCTCGGCCTGCCGCCGCCTGAACGGCGTCTGGGCCAGACGGCGCAGGACTTCGTTCAGGCCGCCTGCGCCGATGAGGCGATCCTCGTCCATGTCGATCGGCGCGGAGGCCAGCCTGCGGTCAAGTCGCGCTGGCTGTGGCGGCTGGAGATGCTGACGCGCGGCGCGAACAGCGAAGCCACGCCGGTAGTGCTGGAACGGCCCTTGGCGGCGGCCGGGATCGCCCGTGCGCTGGACGCCCCGCCGCCGGGTCCGGCCCGCTACGCGCGTCGTCCGGCCCCGACCCCACCTGTCGATCGTCGCCCGCGCGAGATGCCGGTGACCGGCGTCGAACGCTGGGTCCGCGACCCCTATGCCGTCTATGCCCAGCGCATCCTTGGTCTGAAGAAGCTCGACCGGCCGGGCGCCGACGCCGAGGCCATGGCCCGCGGCAATGCGATCCATGCCGCCATCGAACGCATCGTCGTCACCTGGCCCGAGGCCCTGCCGTCCGACTGCGCCGTCCAGATCGAAGGCTTCATCCGCGAGGCCATGACCGAGGCCGGGTTCGAGGACCACGTCATGGCCCGCGAGGCCCCGCTGGCCCGTAACTGTGCCCTGTGGCTGGCCGACTGGGAACGCGAGCGACGCGCGCGCGGCGCGACCCTGCTGATCGAGCAGTCGGGCCGGGTGCGTTTCCCGGCGCCCGGTGGCGACTTCGTTCTGACCGCCCGCGCCGACCGGATCGAGCTGGACGCCACGGGCGCCGCCGTCATCGACTTCAAGACCGGCGGCACGCCCAGCGTGAAACAGGTGGCCCAGGGCTATTCGCCCCAGCTGACCCTGACCGCCGCGATTCTGGCCGGGGGCGGTTTCGCCGAGGCCCCGCCGACCGAGGCGACCGAACTGCTCTATGTCCGCGTCACGGGCCGCAAGGTTCCGGGCGTGGTGATCGAGGCCTCGAAAACCTCGAAGAACCAGCCTCTGGAGGCCGCCGCCCTCGCCGACGAAGCCTTCGAGAAGCTGAAGGAATGGGTCGCCCATTTCGATGAGGAGACGACCCCTTACGCTTCCTGGCTGGCGCCCCAGTTCATGGGGACCTTCGGCGGCAACTACGACCATCTGGCCCGCGTCTGGGAATGGCACGTGGTCGGCGGCGAGGAAGGGGAGGCGTCGGAATGACCGATCTTCTCGCTGAGGCGCGCGCCCATCAGGTCACGGCGGCCGATCCCGACCTGTCGGTCTTCGTTACGGCCAACGCCGGATCGGGCAAGACCACCACCCTGGTCGACCGGGTGGCGCGGCTGCTGCTGCGTCAGGTCGAGCCGGGCGAGATCCTGTGCGTCACCTACACCAAGGCCGCCGCCGCCGAGATGCAGGCGCGGCTGTTCGAGAAGCTGGGCGCGTGGGCCGTCGCCGACGACCGCAAACTCAGCGAGGAGCTGGCCAAGCTGGACGGCCGCGATCCGGCGGCCCTGACCGGCGCGAACCTGTCCGACGCCCGCCGTCTGTTCGCCCGCGCGCTGGAGACGCCGGGCGGGCTGAAGATTCAGACCATCCATGCCTTCTGCGAAAAGCTGCTCAAACGCTTCCCGCTTGAGGCCGGGGTTTCGCCGGGGTTCCGCGTACTGGAGAACGAGGCGGCCATCTCCCTGTCGCACGAGGCGCGCGAGGATCTGGCGCGGGCGGCCCTGGCCGACCCGGACGGCCCGATTGGTCAGGCCTATGCTCATTTCGCGGTCGAACTGGACTGGGGTTCCTTCCACGACCTGCTCGGCAAGATCGAAAACGAGCGCGGCGCCCTGACCGATTATATCGCCCGGGTTCAGGCCGGCGAGGCGCCGACGCCGCACGCCCTGACCGGCGCCGATCCGGAGCGGACGCCGGATGATATCGAGGGCGACTTCCTCGACTGGATCGACGGTTCGGAATGGGAGCGGGTCGCTGACGGCATGGCCACGGGCTCGGCCAATGATCAGAAGGTGGCGGCCTCAATGGACGCCGTCTCACCGGCCAACTGGTCGGTTGCGGCCATGGCCCCGATCTTCCTGACCACGGCGGGCGAACCGCGAAAGAGCATGGGCACGAAGTCGGCCCCGCCCTGGGCTGTCGAATTCCTGGTCGATCTGCAGCTCAAATATCTGTCGGTGCGCGACGCCCTGCGCGCGGCGCGGGTGGCGGACGACACGGTCAAGGCCCTGACCCTGGCCCAGGCCCATGCCGCCCTCTACGACATCGCCAAGCGGCGGCGCGGCGCGCTCGACTTCTCCGATCTGGTCGTGAAGACGGTCGAGCTCCTGACGAAGAAGGCCAATGCCGCCTGGGTGCTGTTCAAGCTGGACGGCGGCATCGAGCACGTCCTGATCGACGAGGCCCAGGACACGGCGCCCGAGCAGTGGGATATCTTCAAGGCCCTGACCGAGGAGTTCTTCGTCGGCGCGGGAGCCGAGCGGCGCGGCCCTGTGCCGGAGAGTGCGCCCCCTCGCAGCGTCTTCGTCGTCGGCGACCAGAAGCAGTCGATCTATTCCTTCCAGGGCGCCCGGCCCGAGCGGCTGCTGATCGAGGCCCAGGCCTATGAGCGCCAGATCCGGGACGCCGGCGGCCAGTTCCGGCAGGTGCCGCTGGAGACTTCCTTCCGCTCGACCGAGGACGTGCTCAAGTTCGTCGACGCCGCCTTCGTCGGTCCGGAGCGGACCCGGGCTCTGGCGGGCGAGACCGGCGACATCACCGTCCACAGCGCGGCCCGCGTCGGCCAGCGCGGCAGTGTCGACCTGTGGCCCCTGTTCGAGGATCCGGCGGCCGAGGACCGGCCCGCCTGGAACGCCCCGGTCGACAAGGAGGGCAGCTTCAGCGGCCGCAAACGCCTCGCTCAGGCCCTGGCGCGTGAGGTCAAGCGGCAGGTCGAGAGCGGCGTCGCCGTTCATGAGCGCGGTACGGGTCTTCGGCCCGCGAAATACGGCGACTTCCTCGTTCTCGTGCGCCGCCGCGACGCGACCTTCGAGGAGATCATCCGGGCGCTCAAGACCGAAGGCGTGCCCGTCGCGGGCGCCGACCGGTTGAAGCTGTCCAGCCATATCGTCTTCGACGACCTGATCGCCCTGGCCCGTTTCGCCCTCTATCCGGAGGACGACCTGTCGCTGGCCGAGATCCTCCGCAGCCCCCTATGCGACGTGACGGACTTCGGTGACGCGCACAGCCTCTATCCCCTGGCGGACGCCAAGGGGCGGGAAGGGCGCGGTCTGTGGAGCGAGCTGAAGCGGCGGGCGCATGAGCATCCGCAGTGGAGCCGCGCGCGCGACCTCTTGCAGGCGGCGCTGGCCGACCGGGATCGCGATCCCTTCGCCTTCTTCTCCGGCGTCCTGAACCGCGTCGATGCGACGGGTCAGTCGGGTCGCGCGCGTATCCTCGCCCGGCTGGGTCGCGAGGCCGAGGAGGCGATTGACGAGACCCTGGCCCAGGTCCTGAACGCCGAACAGCGCGGCGGGAGCGATCTGGAGACCTGCCTGTCGCTGCTCGAGGCGGCGGACGTCGAGGTCAAGCGCGAGATGGAGGGGGCGCGCAACGAGGTCCGCGTCATGACCGTCCACGGCGCCAAGGGGCTGGAGGCGCCTGTGGTGATCCTGCCGGACACGACGTCGCGGTCGAAGCCGCAAGGGCCCACCCTGATGCCGGCCCTGTTCGATCAGAACCGTCCCGAGCTCGGCGAAGGCTGGCTGATGTGTCCGGGCCGGGCGGGCGACGACTGCGAGGCCTCGGCCCGGGCGCGGCAGGCGCGGATCGACCGCACCGACGCCGAGGCCCTGCGCCTGCTCTACGTCGCCCTGACCCGGGCCCGCGACCGGCTGATCGTCATGGGCCGCGCCCTGAAGCGGCCTGAGGTCGGCTATGAGGACAAGAGCTGGTGGAGTGTGATCTCCGAGACGGTCCAGAGGCTGGGCGAGACGCAGCCGGGTTCAGTTCGCGATATCTCCGGGCCCGGAGGTGAGAGGGTCCTGCGCTACGGCGTCGATCCGGAAACGGTTCCGCTCATCGCGACCGAACAGGCCGTAGCCGCCATCGTCCCCGACTGGGCCCGAACCTCGCCCGCGCCTGAGCCCGGCGCACGTCTGGCGGCGCCGTCCAAGATGGACGAAGCCCTGCGCATCCCCGCGCCCTCGCCCCTAGCAGAGACGGGCGGCCTTGGCCGGTTCCGGCGCGGCGACCTGATCCACCGGCTGCTGGAGCGGCTGCCCGAGATCGCCTCCGCCGATCGGCCCGACGCCGCCGTCCGCATGCTGGCGCGCGAACGCGGCCTCGACGACGTCCAGAGAGCCGAGATGATCGACGCCGCCTTCCGGGTGTTGAACGATCCCCGGTTCGCGCCCGTGTTTGGTCCCGGTTCACGGGCGGAGGTCGCCCTGACCGGCTCGGCTCCCGAACTGAACGGCGTCTCCATCTCGGGCCGGATCGACCGGCTGGTGATCACGCCCGAGCGTGTGCTGGTCGTCGACTACAAGTCCAACCGCCCGGCTCCCGACGCCATCGAGGGCGCCGACCCGGCCTATGTGCTGCAGCTGGCGGTCTATGCGGCGGTGCTGAAGCGGCTCTATCCGGATCGCGCGGTCGAGGCGGCCCTGGTCTGGACCGACGGGCCGAAGCTGATGCCGGTCCCCGAGGCGATGATGGAGGCGGCGCTAAACACCCGTTGAACTGGCCGGGAATCACCCCACATCTGCACCAACGGTCACCCTCGACCATCACACCAACCCCGCGCTCAAGCAGCGAGGTCCCGCGGACCGAGCGCTAGCGCCCCAAGGAGCCATAAAATGGCGACGGTAAAAGTCACCGACGAAAGCTTCGACGCCGACGTCCTGAAATCCTCCACCCCGGTCCTCGTGGACTTCTGGGCGGAGTGGTGCGGCCCCTGCAAGCAGATCGGCCCGGCTCTGGAACAGATCGCCGACGAGCTGAACGGTCAGGTGACCATCGCCAAGGTCAACATCGACGATAGCCCGATGACCCCGTCCAAGCTGGGCGTGAAGGGCATCCCGACGCTGATGCTGTTCCGCGACGGCCAGCTGTCCTCGCTGAAGGTCGGCGCCATGCCCAAGGGCAAGATCGTCGAATGGCTGGCCGAAAGCGGCATCAAGGCCTCAACCGCCGCCTGATTTCTGACCGCTGACTGATATCGAACGCCCGGCGGTCCCGCGACCGCCGGGCGTTTTGCTATTTCGGCCAGGTTTCGGGCGCCGCGCCCAGAACCTCGCCGGCCAGATACAGCGAGCCGCAGATCACGATGCGTCCGGCGCCGAGCCTGAGCGCCCGGTCCAGCGCCGCCTCCACCGAGGGGGCGGCCTGCGCCCCCAGTCCGTGACCGCGCGAGACCGCCGCCAGGGCTTCCGGATCCGCCGCCGCGCCGTCGAAGGCGACCGTGAAGACGTGGGCGCCCGAATCCTTCAGCGCCTCGAAGAAGCCGGCGGAATCCTTGTTGGCCAGCATGCCGACGATAAGGGCCAGCGGCATCGGCGCCCGGGCCTCACGCAGGGCGATGGCGGCGGCCAGGGCGCGCGCAGCGTGGGGATTATGCCCGCCGTCCAGCCACAGCTCGGCGCTCGCCGCCCGGGCCTTCTCGCCATAGGGGCCGGTGGTGAGCCTTTGCATCCGGGCGGGCCAGACCGCCTTGCCCAGGCCCTCGACGATGGCGGCCTCCGGCAGGTCCAGCTCGAGGGCGGCGGCCACGGCCAGGCCCGCATTGTCGATCTGGTGGCCCCCGGCGAGTGCCGGGGCCGGCAGGTCGAGGAACCGCTCCTGATCCTGATAGACCATGCCGCCACGCTCGCCCCAGGCGTCGAAATCCACGCCCATGACGGTCAGGGGGGAGGGTTGTCCGTTTACGGACGATCCGGCCACGGCCTCGATCACCGCCATGGCTTCTTCGGACTGGCGGGCGACGATGCCGCGCGCCCCGGCCTTGAGGATGCCGGCCTTCTCGGCGGCGATGCCGGTGATCGAGGTCCCGAGGAACTCGGCGTGATCCATGTCCACCGGGGTGATCACGCTCAGCAGCGGGCGTTCGATGACATTGGTGGCGTCCAGGGTCCCGCCCAGTCCGACCTCGATGATCGCCAGATCCGCCGGAGTCTCGGCCATGGCGACGAAGGCCGCGGCCGTGGTGCTCTCGAACACGGTCGCCTCGACGCCGCGAACGGCCTCGATCCGGTCGAGGATGGGGTTGAGCTGTTCGTCCTCGATGAGCCGGCCGGCGAGGCGGATGCGCTCATTGAAGCGGACCAGATGGGGAGAGGTATAGGCGTGGACCCTGAGGCCCGCCGCCTCGGCCATGGCGCGGATGAAGGCGACGGTCGAGCCCTTGCCGTTGGTGCCGGCGACATGGACGACGGGAGGCAGGCGAAGCTGGGGGTTGCCGAGGACCGCGCAGAGGGTCCGCATCCGGTCCAGCGACAGATCGATCTTCTGCGGGTGGCGCAGACGCAGGCGTTCGGAAATCGGGTCCATGGATCACCCTAGCGCAATCACGCCCGGGTCGCCCACGGTGGAAGGCGAGGTTTTAGCCCAGGATGAGTTTGAAAACGCCGACCCAGACCGCGACCGAGCCGAGCGCGGCCGCGCCGAAGGCGATCAGAGGCGAGGTGAGGGCGATGCGCGGACGGCGCTTCGCGACGACCGCCGGAGCGGCCTCAAACCCGACATGCAGTTTTTCGGCGGATGCCCGCATCAGACAGAACTCCCCAACACAGGGTCATCCTGGGGTCACGACATTGAGATATTCGTAAAGGGCGTGGTTAAGCGTCCGGCGGCCCGCGTTAAGGTTTCAGGCCGCCTTCGGCTGGTTCTGCGCGCCATTCCAAAAATGGGACAGCAAGGCTGAAAATATCTGTTTTTTCAGAGGCTTTGCTGTGAGAGAACTGTGCTTCAATTGTAACATACCCTCGTTCTTTTCGTCGGTCGCGGGATTCGTCTTGCACTGCACCATCGGGCGCGGCTTAACATGTCGGTAACTGGTTTTGGCGCGTGAGAGGTTAGCGAGGGGCATGTTCGACACCGTGTCGTCCGATCTGCGTCCCACTTCCCGTCCGGCCCCTTCGGCTCCGGGCGCCGCTCCCGTGATTTCCGCCCGCCGCCGTCTCTCCATGATGCTCAAGCGTCTGTTCGACGTCTTCTGCGCCCTCGGCGCCTTGATTGTCCTGGCGCCGGCCCTGATCGCCATCGCCGTCGCGGTCGCCCTGGAATCGCCGGGCCCGGTCCTGTTCCGCCAGCGCCGCACCGGTCAGGGCGGCAAGGTGTTCCGGATCATGAAGTTCCGCACCATGACGGTGACCGAGGACGGCGACGTCATCAAACACGCCAGCAAGAACGACAAGCGCGTCACCCGCATCGGCGGCTTCCTGCGTGAAACCAGCCTCGATGAACTGCCGCAGCTGTTCAACATCGTGCTCGGCGACATGTCGGTGGTGGGGCCGCGTCCGCACGCCCTGGCCCACGACGCCCACTACGGCGCCCTATTGCCGCGCTACGCCGACCGTTTCGCCGTGCGTCCCGGCCTGACCGGTTTCGCCCAGGTCCAGGGCCTGCGCGGCGAGATCCACGATCTGGACTGTATGGCCCGCCGCATCGACGCCGACTGCCAGTACGCCGCTAGCTGGTCCTTCCGCAGCGACCTGATGCTGATCCTGCGCACCGTTCCCATGCTGGTGAAGCGCGTCAACGCCTACTGAGGCGTCTCGCCGGACCGTTCCGGGGATGAATTTTCAAGCCTTTGCCCCAACAGCCAAGTTGAACGGCGGCGGTCGTCTTCCCAATTGAACGTCTCCCTCCCGGAGACCTCCCATGACTGACAGCGCCACCCCCGTCTGGTTCATCACCGGCTGTTCGACCGGCTTCGGCCGCGAACTGGCCGTCGCCCTGATCGACAAGGGCTACCGGGTGGTCGCCACCGCTCGCAATCCCGACGACCTGACCGATCTGGCGACGGCAGGCGGCGACAAGGTTCTGACCCTGAAGCTGGACGTCACCGACGCCGGTCAAGCCGAGGCGGCGGTTCAGGCGGCACAGGAACGCTTCGGCCGCATCGACGTCCTCGTGAACAATGCCGGCATCGGCTATTTCGCCGCCATCGAGGAGGCGGAGGAGGCGGAGGTCCGCCGCATGTTCGAGATCAACGTCTGGGGCCTGATCCGCATGACCCAGCTGGTCCTGCCGGGCATGCGGGCGCAACGCTCGGGCACGGTGGTCAATATCTCCTCCATGGGCGGGCTGCGCGGCTTCCCGGCGGTCGGTCACTACAACGGCACCAAGTTCGCGGTCGAAGGCCTGTCCGAGGCCCTGTCGGCCGAGGTCGCGCCGCTCGGCATCAAGGTCCTGATCGTCGAGCCCTCGGGCTTCCGCACCGACTGGGCCGGCCGCTCGGCCAATGAGTCCAGCATCACCATCGACGACTATGCCGAGACCGCCGGCGCCCGCCGCGCCGCCATCCGCGGCTATTCCGGCGCCCAGCCGGGCGATCCCAAACGGGCTGTCGCGGCGATCATCCAGGCGGTCGAGGCCGACAACCCGCCGCTGCGCCTGCTGCTCGGCAAGACCGCCCTGGCCATGGGCCGCCAGAAGATCCAGATGATGAAGAAGGACTTCGACGCCTGGGCCGAGGTCACCGAGGGCGCCGACTTCCCCGACGGCGAGGGCTGAGCGGGGTCCTGAAGCGACGGTCCGGCCAAGACCTGACGCCGGGAACCCGCCGCCGTCCCGTTCGCTCCTGTCGCTCAACGTCACACGCGGACGGCAGGAGCGGACCATGAGCATTCTCGGCAAGATTCTCGGCGGCATCTTCCACAAGAAGGAGGCGCCGCCCGCCGCGCCGGTCCCGGGCCAGGTCGCTGCGCCGGCGCCTGCCCCCTCGGCCATTCCGCCGATCGACGCCTCGGTCGCCAGCGCGCCCCAGCCCGCTCCCACGCCGATGGCGGTGGACGTCGCCGGCATCCTCGACTTCAAGAACAGCGTGCGCGACCAGAAGCTGAACTGGCGCACCTCCATCGTCGATCTGATGAAGCTGGTCGGGCTGGAAAGCTCCCTGGCCGAGCGCAAGGAGCTGGCCGGAGAGCTCGGCTACACCGGCGACACTTCCGACACGGCGACGATGAACATCTGGCTGCACAAACAGGTGATCCAGAAGATCGTGGACAACGGCGGCCAGCTGCCCCGGGACATGACGCCCTAGGGGTTCGAAAGCGTACCGTTAACGGAACAGGATGGCGTCCGTGAGGTTGCAATGGGCTGACCTTAAGGAGGCCCGTGTATGAACGCCGCCGACACCGCCGCCAAGGCGGAAGCCACCGACCATCTGCTCAAGGCCGTGATCGCCCTCCTGACGGTGCGTGATCCGGAGTTCCTGAACCATCTCAACCAGATCTTCGCCCTGGCCGACATTCACGACAGCAAGATCAGTCGGATGCGGCCCGAGGCCTGGGCCGAGGTCCGGCGAGAAATCCAGATCGTCCACGCCTTCGTGCAGGGCGAGGACGAGACGATCGGCGCCGCCCAGTCCGAGATCAAAATCGCGCATTGAACCCCGCTCGTGTTCGCTATCCGTCTTACTCGCGGTAAGACGGTCGCATGAGCGATGTGGACGTTGATTCCGGCGAGCCCCCCTGGGAGGAAGACCTTCCCGAGCGGGACGAAAACACCGACGACATGTTCGGTGCGCCGTCGCCTGCGCCCGCCGCCGCGCCGGCTCCTCTTCCGCCGCCCGTCCCGGTCAGCACCCCCGCGCCCGTCGAGGGGGAAGGCGAGGCCTATACGGTTCTGGCCCGCAAATACCGGCCCCGCACCTTCGAGGACCTGATCGGCCAGGAGGCGATGGTCCGCACCCTGACCAATGCCTTCGCCACGGGCCGGATCGCCCACGCCTTCATGCTGACCGGCGTCCGGGGGGTGGGCAAGACAACGACTGCCCGCCTGCTGGCCCGGGCCCTGAACAACCAGACCGAGGTCATCGACCGCCCGTCGCTGGAGCTCAGCGCCAATGGCGTCCACGACGCCGCCATCATGGCCGGCCAGCATATGGACGTCATGGAGATGGATGCGGCGTCCCACACGGGCGTCAACGACATCCGCGATATCCTCGAGAGCGTCCGGTACGGCCCCGTCGAGGCCCGCTACAAGGTCTATGTGCTCGACGAGGTGCACATGCTGTCCAACCAGGCCTTCAACGCCCTGCTGAAGACCCTGGAAGAGCCGCCGCCGCACGCCAAATTCATCTTCGCCACCACCGAGATCCGCAAGGTGCCGGTGACCATCCTCAGCCGCTGCCAGCGCTTCGACCTGCGCCGCGTCGAGCCCGAGGTGCTGGTCGAGCATCTGGGCCGGATCGCCGTGAAGGAGGGGATGAAGGTCGAGGACGACGCCCTGGCCCTGATCGCCCGCGCCGCCGAGGGCTCGGTCCGCGACGGTCTGTCCCTGCTGGATCAGGCCCTGGTTCAGGGCGAACGCGGCGAGACGGTGAAGACCGAGATCGTGCGCGACATGCTGGGTCTGGCCGACCGCAGCCAGACCATCGCCCTGTTCGAACAGATCATGGGCGGCCGCACGCCCGAGGCGCTGGAGACCTTCCGGACCCTCTACGGCTACGGCGCCGATCCCATTCAGGTGACCAACGACCTGCTCGAGCACTGCCACGCCGCCTCGGTGGCGAAGATGCTGGGCCCGAACGCGACCCGCCTGCCGGCCGATCAGGCCAAGACGCTCGCGGCCATGGGCGCGGCCATCTCGGCCGGGACCCTGTCGCGGACCTGGCAGATGCTGCTGAAAGGTCTGGAGGAGGTGCGCCGCGCCCCGAGCCCGGCCGATGCGGTCGAGATGATCATCGTGCGTCTCGCCTACGCCGCCGACCTGCCGGCGCCCGAGGATGCGCTCAAGAAGCTTCAGAACGGCGAACCGCTGGGTGGCGGAGCCGGCGGTCCGTCCCGAGGCGGCGGCGGTGGCGGCGGAGCTTCCGCGGCGCTCGCGCCCCGTCCTGCCCCTCAGCCCGCCCTGCCGGATCCCCAGACCTTCGAGGCCACCGTCGAACTGATCGGCCAGAGGCGCGAGATCGGGCTGCAGCTGGACGTGCAGCGCTACGTCAAGCCGGTATCCTTCAAGCCCGGCGCCATTGTCTATGAGAGTGTTGAGGGCGCGCCGCTGGATCTGGCGCGGCGTCTGGCCTCGCGTCTGCGCGAATGGACCGGTCGCACCTGGCTGATCGCCGCCAACGGCCAGGGCGGCGGCGAGACCCTGATCGAACAGGAGAAGCGCGGCCGGGCCGAACTGCGGGCCGCCGTCGAGGCCGACCCCTTCGTCGCCTCGATCATGGCCGCCTTCCCGGGCACGGTGATCGCCAATATCGTCGAGGCCCCCAAGGTCGCCCTGCCGTCGATCCCGGACGAAGCCGGCGACGAGGACGACGACGACTGAAGTGATCCTCCCCCAACGGGGGAGGGGGACCCCGAAGGGGTGGAGGGGGCTAGCCGCGCAAACCGCGTCTGGATCGCCCCCTCCGTCACGGCGCGAAGAGCGCCGCGCCACCTCCCCCAGGGGGGGAGGACTTGATCAGAGGATCTTCGCGGCCGTGTCGAAGTCGAGACGCGGCGAGCGCGGGAACAGGTTCTCGTCGGTGCCGTAGCCCAGGTTGATCACGAAGGACGGGACCCAGCTGCTGTCAGCCAGGAACTCGGCCTTCACCCCGGCTGCGTCGAAGCCGATCATCGGGCCGACGTCGAGGCCCAGGGCGCGGGCGGCGATCATGAAATAGCCGGCCTGGAGCGAGCTGTTGAGCACGCCCGGCGTCTTGCGGGCCTCGGTGTCGCCGAACCAGTCCTTGGCGCCCGGATTGTGCGGGAACAGCAGGGGCATGTGTTCGTGGAAGTCGTTGTCGAAGGCGACCACGACATTGACCGGGGCTTGCAGCGTCTTGGCGCGGTTGGCTTCCGACATGAAGGGCGCCAGACGCGCCTTGGCCTCGGGCGAGGTGATGAACAGGAAGCGGGCCGGGGTGCTGTTGGCGGCCGTCGGGCCGTATTTGGTCAGCTCATAGAGTTTGTGCAGCTGCTCGGTCGAGACCGGGCGGTCGCTGAAGGCGTTGCGCGTGCGGGCTTCGGTGAACAGCTGGGCGAGCGCGGTCTCGTCGAGCGCAGCGTCGCGGGTGGAGGCGTCATAGGCCATTGGAAGGCGTCCTGATTTAAACAGCAACAATCGTGGTTGCAAAATAGGCGTCCTTGCCCGCACTGCAAGCAAGGATTTGGCAATTCTGGGTTTCGCTGGGCGAACGCCGGCGATTTGGCAAGAGCGAACTCTCCGGTCTTCACCCCTCTGTCGCTATGGCCGGCTTCGTCCTATCTAGGGGGCATGAAAGACCTCAACGCCCTGATGCAACAGGCTCAAGCGATGCAGCAGAAGCTGCAGGACGCCCAGGCCAAAATGACCGAAACCACCGCCGAGGGCACCTCCGGCGGCGGACTCGTCACCATCGCCCTCAGGGGCGCCGGCGAAATCACCTGCGTGAAGATCGACGACAGCCTGCTGGTGTCCGGCGAGGGCGAGATCCTGGCCGACCTGATCGTCGCCGCCCACGCCGACGCCAAGCGCAGGCTGGATGAGATCAACGGCGAGCTGATGCGTCAGGCCGCCGGGCCCCTGGCCGGAATGAACATCCCCGGCATGCCGAAGCTGTTCTGATTGGCCGCCTCCGCCGGACCCGAGATCGAACGCCTGATCGCCCTGCTGGCCAAGCTGCCGGGGCTGGGTCCGCGCTCGGCCCGGCGCGCGGCCCTGCAACTCCTGAAGCGGCGCGAACAGCTGCTGCTGCCGCTCGCCGCCGCCATGGCCGAGACGGCGGAGAAGGTCGTGTCCTGCTCGGTCTGCGGCACGCCGGATACGCGCGACCCCTGCTCGATCTGTTCGGACCCGAACCGCGACAACGGCCTGATCTGCGTGGTCGAGGAGGCCGGCGCCCTGTGGGCCATGGAGCGGTCGGGCGCCTTCCGCGGCAAATACCATGTGCTGGGCGGGCTGCTGTCCGCACTCGACGGGATCGGTCCCGAGGCCCTGCGCGTCGCCGAACTCGTCGGCCGGGCCAGGGCGGGCAATGAGACCGGCGCCGGGGTTCGCGAAGTCGTTCTGGCCCTGCCCGCCACCGTCGACGGCCAGACCACGGCTCACTATCTCGCCGAACGGCTGACCGGCAGCGGAGTGGAGGTGACCTCCCTGGCGCGCGGCGTCCCCGTCGGCGGCGACCTCGACTGGCTCGACGACGGCACCATCGTCCAGGCGCTGCGGGCGCGACGGCCGGCCTGACCTTTTCGCCGGCCCCGACTCCGTCTAGGAACGGAGCATGAACATGCTGATCCCGATCCTCGCCGGCCTCGCCCTTCTTCTGGGGCTCGCGTTTCTGTGGGCCTTCACGGGCTGGCAGAAGGCCAATGCGGCCCTGACCTCGGCCAATGACCGGATCGCCCTCGTCGAGGAAAGCCGCACCACCCTGGCCGATCTGATGAAGGCCCAGGCCGCCCAGTCGGCCCAGGCCGTCGCCGACCAGATGGTCACCCGCGCCACCGAGACTTTTCAGGCCCAGGACCGGTTCGCGCGCGAGCGGATCGAGGCCCAGCTCAAGCCCGTCTCGGAACAGCTGACCAAGTTTCAGGAACATGTCTCGGCGCTGGAGAAGGCGCGCACCGAGGAGACCGGCGGGCTGAAGGAACAGCTGTCGCTGCTGATGACCGCTTCGACCGCCACCCGCGACGAGGCGCGCCGCCTGACCGAGGCCCTGCGCGGCAATACCGGCCGGCGCGGCCGTTGGGGCGAACAGACCTGCCGCAATGTGCTTGAGGCCGCCGGGATGGCGGGCCGGTTCGACTTCACCGAACAGACGTCCGAGATGAACGACGAGGGCCGGCAGTCGCGGCCCGACTTCATCGTCAAACTGCCGGGCGGCGGCATGTTCGTCATCGACGCCAAGGTGTCGCTGGCCTTCGCCGACGCCTCGGACGGCGACGAGGAGGCCCAGGCCCGCGCCGCCTCGCTGCGCACCGCCGCCAGTATGAAGACCCACGTCCGCCAGCTGTCGTCCAAGGCCTATCAGGACCAATTCAAGCCCAGCCCCGACTTTGTGGCCATGTTCGTGCCGGGCGACGCCTTCCTGTCGGCGGCGCTGGATCACGAGCCGGACCTGATGACCCAGGCGATGGAATCGCGCGTGGTCATCGTCACCCCGACCACTCTGTTCGCCCTGTGCAAGGCCGTGGCCTACGGCTGGCGGGCCGAGGAGCAGTCGAGGAACGCCGATGAGGTCGCCCGTCTGGGCAAGGAGCTCTACAAGCGGCTCTCGGCGATGGGCGGCCACGCCGCCTCGGTCGGCAAGGCGCTGGACGCCGCCGTGGGCCGCTACAACCAGTTCGTCGGTTCGCTGGAGAGCCAGGTCATGGTTCAGGCCCGCCGCTTCGAGGACCTGCAGGTCGACCACGAAGGCCGCGACCTGCCCGAACTGGCCGCCATCGACCAGTCGCCGCGCGGCATCAGCCGTCCCGAACTGATCGCCTCCGACGAGGACCGCAAGCTGATCTGAGGGGGGGGGGGGGGGGGACAAGGTCGCTTGACTTCGTTCGGCGGCGTTGTAAAAGACCCTTGTCACAAAGACCGGGGTGCTTGTCATGTTTATGGAAGGTCGCGGGCGGCAAGGTCCGTTGGCGCGCTACGGCCGGGTCATGGGTGTCAGCGCCCTGGCCGGCGGCGTCGCGGGCGCCGGTTCGGCGATTGTCGGCCTCACGACTCCCGACGGAAGCTGGCTCAGCGCCGTGCTGGTCGCGGTCGTCGTGGCCTTCGCCATGGGGATCGGTCTCTGGGCCAGCCTCAAATGGTGGCAAGGCCTCGATGAGGCGGCGCAGGAGGCGCACAAATGGGCCTGGTGGTGGGGCTCCACCGTCGGTCTCGCCGTCGCCGGCGTCCTGTTCCTGACCCTGCTCTACGGCACGGGGCCTCAGGGCGACGCCTCGGTGAAGGCCGGGCTGATGATCGGCGCCGCCATCGTGGTGGGCTGTCAGGTCGTCGGCTACGGCGTCGCATGGGCCTTCTGGTGGCTGAAGCGGCGGTGACCCGATGAACAATCGTCTCAAGGTCCTGCGCGCCGAGCGGAACTGGAGCCAGGCCGATCTGGCCGAGCACCTCGGCGTCTCGCGCCAGACCGTCAATGCGCTGGAGACAGGCCGCTACGACCCCTCCCTGCCTCTGGCCTTCAAGATCGCCAAGGTCTTCGGCCAACCCATCGAATCCATCTTCTCGGAGTGAGATCATGACCGCTTCGCCCCCCACCCCCCGCTTGCCTGCTCCGAACTCGCCCGCGGTCCGTATCGCCAGTGTCCTGGTCCTCGGCCTGATCGGCGCCGCCGCCGGCCTCGGCATCGCGACCCTGACCAAGGAGACGAACAGCGGCTGGGAAGACACCGTCGCCCTCGGCGCCGGGGCCGCGCCCCTGATCATGGCTGTGATCATCGCCCTGGGCCTGATCACCAGACGCGGTGCGGGCGTCATGAGAGCCTGTGGCGGACTTCAGGTCCTGGTCATGCTGTTGGCCGGGGCGATGATGGTTCTGCCCATGATCGGCGCCCGCCTCGCCGCGCCCGGTGTGGTCATGGCCGGGCTCGCTGTCATGCTGGTGGTCCAGATGGGCGCCAACCTCCTGCTCTGGCGCCGCGCCGACGAGATGCTGCGCCGCATCATGGCCGAGACCGCGACCATGGCCTTCTGGGCCCTGCAGTCGGCCCTGTTCCTCTACGCCGCCGCCGAGCGTCTGGGCCTGATCCACGGCCTGACCGCCTGGGGGATGATGGGCATCCTGATGGGCGTCTATTTCGTCGCCTCGGCTGTCGCCGCCGCCCGCCGCGGCATCCACTGAACCCTTCGCCATCCCCCGAAGCGAACCCAAGGATAAGCCATGACCCTTCGCCCCCCGCCGAAGACCGCTCCCGTCGCCCGACTGGCGAAGCTGGCCGCCGGAACCGCCCTGGGCCTCGCCCTCGTCGCCGCCCTGCTGGCGCCCTTTGCCGGCAAGGCCCATGCCGAGGCCGCCGCTGCTCCCGCAGCGGTCGTCGCCGCCGAGCCCGCGGCCGATGCCGGTCCCGCCCTGTGGGTGATCAAGGACGCCGACTCGACCATCTATCTGTTCGGAACCGTCCACGTCCTGCGCCCGACCACCCGGTGGGAATCGCCCAAGGTGACGGCCGCCTTCAACAGCGCCTCGGACATCTGGTTCGAGATTTCCAACCCCGATGACGTCGCGGCCATCGTCCCCCTGATCCAGCAGTACGGCGTCTCGCCCGCCACACCCCTCTCCAGCCAGTTGACGCCCGAGGAGTTCAAACAGCTGGACACCGCCGCGCAGGCGCTGGGCGTCACGGGCGCCCAGATGGATATCTTCCGGCCTTGGTACGCCGGCCTGACCCTGTCGATGGCGCCCCTCAAGAAGGCCGGATACGACCCCGCTTCGGGCGTCGAACTCACGCTCAAGGCCCGGGCCGAGGCGGCGGGCAAGCCGGTCCACGGTTTCGAGACGATCGAGAAGCAGGTGCTGATCCTCGCCAACCTGCCGCAGGACATCCAGCTGGAGTTCCTGCGATCGACCCTCAAGGACTATGACGAGGCGACGACGGAGCTCGACGCCATGGTCGACGCCTGGTCCTCGGGCGATGTGGCGCGGCTCGACCGTGTCACCAACCAGGACATGAAGGCCGAGGCGCCGGATATCTACAAGGCGCTGCTCACCGATCGGAACGCGGGTTTCGCCGACCAGATCCAGACCCTGCTGGCCGGTTCAGGCACGGCCTTCGTAGCGGTGGGCGCCGCCCATCTGGCCGGCGACGACAGCGTCCAGGCCATGCTGGAAGCCCGGGGTGTCGAGGTCGAGCGGGAGTAGGTCGCGGTCCCGCGCGCCACCTCAGAACCAGGCGTCGAGCCGGTGCAGGATGGCGTTGGCGACAGCGATGATGACCAGCCAGCCGGCGATGGACACCGGCATGGCGAACACCATCCCTCTCGCCGCGCGACCGTCCATGCTGTTCGCCTCCCCTTGCCGGTGGGTCCCGGTGCGCCGGTTGGTTCCGACCCCCAAGGCATAGCTTGGCCGTGCCCGCTGCGCCTCATAACTTTGGTTCGAATCGCGCGAACGCCGTTCGAAGCGCGGTGTGGCGGTTGACGCACCGGCGAAATCCGCGAACGGTTCGCGCGTCCTGCTGGCTTCTGCCCGGGACGCTCCGGGGATTGCCAGATGACCGAGACCGACACCCGTCACGCGCAGAGATTTCCGGTCCTCGACCCCACTGCCGTGGAGACGGCCCGCCGGTTCGCCAGCGACCAGCCCCGGCGCTTCGAACCCGGTGAGATCGTCTTCGCGCTCGGCGAGATGGGCAGCCCGGTCTGGCTGGTCCTCGAGGGCGCGATCGACGTGGTTCGCCGCGACGGTCTGGGGCATGAGGAGGCGATCGTCACCCACCGCCCGGGCCAGTTCTCGGGCGAGGTCAGCCAGCTGGCAGGGCGCGCCTCGCTCGCCGAGGGGCGGGCCGGGGCCGAGGGCTGCACCGCCGCCCCCATCGACGCGGCCCATCTGCGCGCCCTGATGATCGGCTCGGCCGAGGTCGGCGAGGTCGTGATGCGCGCCCTGATCCTGCGCCGCGTCGGCCTGATCGAGGGAGGGACCGCGGGCTCGATCCTGGTCGGCCATCCCGGCGACGCAAACCTTCGCAGCCTGCAGGGCTTCCTGACCCGCAACGGCTATCCCAATACCCTGCTGGACGCCGACAGCGACGCCGAGGGCCGCGCCGTGGTCGAGCGGCTGGGCGTACATCCGGATGAACTGCCGCTGATGGTCTGCCCCAACGGCACGGTGCTGAAACGTCCCACCGAGGCAGAGGCCGCGATCTGTCTGGGCATGACGCCGGAGCTGGATCCGGCCAAGGTTTATGATGTCACCGTGGTCGGGGCCGGGCCTGCCGGCCTGGCCACCGCCGTCTATGCCGCCTCGGAGGGGCTGTCGGTTCTGGTGCTGGACCAGCGCGCCATCGGCGGTCAGGCGGGGGCCTCGTCGCGGATCGAGAACTATCTGGGCTTTCCGACCGGTATCTCGGGTCAGGCTCTCGCCGGCCGCGCCTATAACCAGGCCCTGAAGTTCGGCGCCGAACTGGCCATCCCGCTGGAGGTCGCGCGGCTGGACTGCGCGGCGGAAGGCGCGGGCCTGCCGCACCGGCTGGAGCTGTCCAGCGGCGAGACGGTCCAGACCCGCACCGTGGTCGTGGCCACCGGCGCCCGCTATCGCCGCCCCGGGATCCAAAACCTCAGCCCGTTCGAAGGCTCGGGAGTCTCCTACTGGGCCTCGCCGGTCGAGGCGCGGCTGTGCGCGGGCGAGGAGGTCGCCCTGGTCGGCGGCGGCAATTCGGCGGGCCAGGCGGTGGTCTTCCTGGCCTCGAAGGTGAAGGCGCTCAATCTGGTGGTTCGCGGCCCGGGGCTGGAGGCCTCGATGTCCAAATACCTGATCGACCGGATCGCGGCCCTGCCCAATGTCCGCCTCCACACCCACACCGAGATCACCGCCCTGGAAGGTGACGCCGACACCGGCCTGACCGGGGCGGTTTTCCGCGACCGGCGCTCGGGCGAGACCCATGTCTGTCCGATGCGGCACCTGTTCCTGTTCGTCGGGGCCGATCCGAACGCCGACTGGCTGGCGCGCTGCGTCGCCCTGGACGACAAGGGCTTCGTCGAGACCGGGCGGTCAGCGCTGTCCTTGCAGACCGACACCCCGGGCATCTTCGCCATCGGCGACGTCCGGGCGGGCTCGACCAAGCGGGTCGCTGCGGCGGTGGGCGAGGGAGCGGCCGTGGTCAGCCAGATCCACCAGTATCTGGCGTCGCTTGAGGCTTGATCTGTAAGGGGAAGCTGGAGCGGGCAGCGGGAATCGAACCCGCACGAAAAGCTTGGGAAGCTTTCAGGCTACCACTACATCATGCCCGCGGAAGCGAGGCGCAAACTAGCGATTACGACGCCGGGCTCAAGACCTGATCCGTCGAAATCGGTCAGGGCTCGCCGACGAGGGCGCGGAAGGCGGCGCGCGCCTGGGCCCGGGCGGCGCCGTCGTCGAGCATGCGTCGCGAGTGACCATAGGCCAGGATGATCCCCTTCAGCTGGAAGGCCATGGTCTCGGCGGTCGCTTCCTCGATGCCGGGCCGGAGCGCCATGAACTCCCGCTTCAGGGTCTTCGCCCAGCGGATCTGGCCGGCCTTCAACTTGTCGCGCAGGGGGCCGGGCTGGTCGTCCAGCTCGATCGCCGTGGCGGTCAGGGGGCAGCCGCCGAGGACGGATTCGCCATCGACCCAGTCCAGATCGCGCTCGAAGATTTCGGTCAGCCGGGCACGGCCCGGCGCCAAAAGCTCGGCCGGCTTCCAGATTGCCATGACGAACCGCTCGATCATCGACTCGATCAGGGCTTCCTGCAGGGATTCCATGGAGTGGAAATGTTTGACCACCCCGCTCTTGGACAGATTCAGCGCGGCGGACAGGTCGCCGAGGCTCACGCCCGCGAGGCCGCGCACGCTGACCTGGTTCATGGCCTCATCGAGAATCCGGGCCCGGGTGTCCTCGCCCTTACCCATGCCGGAACACGCTCACGAAAGCCTCTTGACCAAAAGTATACGACCGTGCACTTATTAGTGTGCGACCGTTCACTTTCTCACGATGCGGCCGCCTTTGCAAACCTCCCCGGAGTGAAGCGTCATGCTCCTCATGTCCCTGATGGCGGCGCTGGCCGTCGCCCAACCCGCCTTCCTTCCCGAACCCGCCGGGCCCGGCGCCGCCGAGGCCGTACTCGTTCAACCCCGCGCCCTGACCCAGGTCTTTGACGGCCGTAGCTGGACCTGCGACGAGGCCGGCCGTTGCGTCGGTCGCGGCGCCGGCGCCAACCAGCCCCTGATGCGCGAGTGCCGCCGTTTCGTCGCCCGTCTCGGCCCTGTCAGCGCGTACGGTCGTGGCGGTCAGGCCTTGACCGAGGCCGAGCTGGCCCAGTGCAATACGGCGGCCGCCAACTGAGGCCTCAATAGGCGAAGTCGCGGTAGATGCGGCTGACGTCGCCCTGCCATTCGCCGTGGTAGAGGGCCAGGAGGCGCTCGGCGGGGGTGACGCCCGAATCCGCGATCTCTTCCAGTTCGGCCAGATAGCCGCGCTCGTCGACCATGCCGCCCGAGAGCTTGTTGCGGGCCTTCAGGCCGGCGGAGGCGATGGCGACCATGTCGACGGCGATGTCGCGCACCGAGCGGCCCGCGACCTCGGCCTTGAGGCCCAGACGGGTCACGTCGCGGCGCAGGCGCTCGTGGTCGGCGATGTCCCAGCCCTTGCACAGGTCCCAGGCGGCGGCCAGCGACGGGGCGTCGTAGAAGATGCCGGTCCAGAGCGCGGGCAGGGCACAGATGCGGCTCCACGGCCCGCCGTCCGCGCCGCGCATCTCCAGATAGGACTTCAGCCGCACCTCGGGGAAGAGGGTGGTCAGGTGGTCGTTCCAGTCCTTGATCGTCGGCAGCTCGCCGGGCCGGGCGGGCAGTTCGCCCTTCAGGAAGTCGCGGAACGACTGGCCCGAGGCGTCGATGTATTTCCCGTCGCGCTTGGCGAAATACATGGGGGTGTCGAGGGCGTAGTCGGCGTAGCGCTCGAAGCCGAAGCCGTCCTGGAAGACGAAGTCGATCATGCCGGTGCGGTCGGGATCGGTGTCGGTCCAGACATTGGCGCGCGCCGACAGGAAGCCGGAGGGCTTGCCCTCGATGAAGGGCGAACAGGCGAACAGGGCCGTGGCGATCGGCTGCAGCGCCAGCGACGTGCGGAATTTCGCGACCATGTCGGCTTCGTCGGAGAAGTCGAGGTTGGCCTGGATGGTGCAGGTGCGCAGCATCATGTCGAGGCCGAGCTTGCCCTTCTTGGGCATATAGGCGCGCATGATGTCGTAGCGGCCCTTGGGCATGACTGGCACGTCCTCGCGGGTCCACAGCGGGTCGAAGCCGGCGCCGAGGAAGCCGAGGTTGATCTGGTCGGCGACCTGTTTGACCTCCATCAGGTGCTGGCCGGTCTCGCTGCAGATGTCGTGCATCGTCAGGAGCGGGGCGCCCGACAGTTCGAACTGGCCGCCCGGCTCCAGCGACACCGAGGCCGAGAAGCCCTCGGCGTTCTTGCGCTCCAGCGCGATCAGATGGCCGCCTTCCTCGACAGGGCTCCAGCCGAAGCGCTGCAGGCCGGTCAGCATGGCGTGGATGCCGCCGGGACCTTCATAGGCCGGACGGCGCAGGGTGGAGCGGTCGAAGCCGAATTTCTCGTGCTCGGCGCCCACGCGCCACTGGTCTTTCGGCTTGGCGCCGTCGGCCATGACGGCGATCAGCTGGTCTTTGGTCAGCGGCTCGGAAGCAGACATGCATATCCCCTCGACGCCCCGGATCGCGCGGCGCCTGTCGCGGCTAGATGGGCGGGAATACGGCCATGCTCAAGGGGGGAGGGCGAGATGGCGGTCCGCATCCGAAAAAACACCGCCACACCGCCAAATCCCGCCACTTCCCAAACCCTTGAAGAGAGCGATCAGTCTAACCCGACGATTGCGGGCGCTGGACTGAAAGCCGCCTTCAGGCCCCAAAGGCCGACGTGGCGGGAAACCGGATGCGAGACCGATTTTTCCGAGCCCTGTTGCGGGCTGCTCCCGGTGCTGCTTTGGCTTGGCAGTCCGGAATGGCGGGAGCGAGCGCATGGGACGCGAAGCAGTCACGACGGCGACCTATGACGGGCGCACCGATGAGGCGAAGGTCCTGCTGGAAAGCCAGGGGGTCCTGCTGCGCGCGCCCTTCTCCCTGACGATTCCGCGCGACGGGATTTCAGGGCTGGCGGTCGAGGGCGAGACCCTCATCGGGCAGGGGCCGCGCGGACGGTTCGAACTGATGCTGGGCGCGGCCGAGGCGGGGAAGTGGAAGGCGGCGCTGGAGAAGCCCCTGCCGACGCTGGCCGACAAGCTGGGTCTGAAGTCGGGCGTCACGGTTTGGACCGCGGGTGATGTGGGCGGCCCCGAACTCGCCAATGCCCTTGCTGACGTTGAGCGCGCGGCGGCCGAGGCGGCGGCGCTTCTGATCGTTCAGGCGGCCGACAAAGAGGCCCTGAACGCGGCTCTGGCGGCCTCGGAGGGATCGGCCGCGCCGGTCTGGATCATCCACGGCAAGGGCAAGGCGGCGAGCTTCGGCGAGGCGCCGGTCAGGGCCCTGATGCGCGAACGCGGCTTCATCGACACCAAGGTCAGCGCTGTTTCGGACAGCCTGTCCGCGACGCGTTACGCGAAGCGCCAGGAGGGGCGCTAACGTTCCCAGTCGCCGACGGCGGCCTGCCACAGGGTCATGGCGGCGATGGCGGCGGTATCGGCGCGCAGGATGCGCGGACCTAGCGACACGGCGGTGGTGAAGGGCAGGGACCGCAGCCGCTCGCCCTCTTCCGGCGAGAAGCCGCCCTCGGGGCCGATCAGGATCGCCCACGGACCGGGACCGGCCGCCGTCAGGGCGGGGACGGCGGGGGCGCCGCCGGTTTCGTCGCAGAACATCAGCTTCCGGGCGGGATCCCAACCGTCGAGAATGGCGTCCAGCTTCATCGGATCATTGACCGGGGGCACGTCCAGCCGCCCGGTCTGTTCGGCGGCCTCCTCGGCGATGGCGTCCAGCCGGTCGAGGCGGACCTTGTCGACATTGGTGCGCCGGGTGATCGTCAGACGCACCCGCGCCGCGCCCAGTTCGGTCGCCTTCTCCACGATGGTCTCGACCCGCGCCTTCTTGACCATGGCCACGATCAGTTCGAGGTCGGGCGCGACGGTCTGTTCGCGCGTCCGTTCCTCGCATTTCAGGATGACGCCGCGCTTGTGCGTCTCCGCGACGCTGGCCCGCCACTCGCCGTCGCGGCCGTTGAAGATCAGCAGCTCGTCGCCCTGGGACAGGCGCATGACATTGGTCAGATAGCGCGACTGGTCCACCGTCGGGGCGACGGCGGCGTTGGGGGCGAGGTCGGAGGTGACGTGAAGGCGGATCATGTCGCGCTTATTAGCCGCCTCAGCCGACGCTCACCACCATGCCGGTGACCAGGATCACGCCGAGGCCTGCCGCGATGCTGGTCGTCCAGCCCGTACCCTTCGACCGCGACCAGCCGCTGAGGCCGAGACTGATCAGCAGCGCATAGAGGCCGAGGATGAATCCGATCGACATGACGACCTGGGCGAACCCGGCCGAGCCTATGCGACTGGCGGGGCCATCGGGATGCAAGGCCGCCACCGTGGCGGTCGATCCGACCACGGCGACGATGAAAGCCACCGAGGAGGTGACCGAGAACCCGATCGCCAGCGACCCCGTGCGTCCCTTCACATTCAGCGCCAGCAAGGTGCCCAGAAACGTCGCCGCGAACCCGCCGAGAAAGGCGCTGAGCCCCCCGGTCTGGGCGGCGATGGCGGAGAGGTAGACGGGGGAGAGCGGTTCCATGGGAGAACGTTAGCGGTATTGCACCGCTTGTCATCCCCGTCCCGGCTCTCCGCTGCGCTACGGCCGGGATGACAAGGGCAGTACGCGCTAAAGGCTACGCGCGATCAGCACCTTCATGATCTCGTTCGTGCCGCCGTAGATGCGCTGGACGCGGGCGTCCTTGTAGAGCTGGGCGATAGGGTACTCGTTCATATAGCCGTAGCCGCCGTGGAGCTGGAGCATCTCGTCGATGACCTCGCCCTGGATGTCGGTGACCCAGTATTTGGCCATGGAGGCGGTGGTGGCGTCGAGTTGGCCCTTGAGGTGCAGGCCGATGCAGTGGTCGACGAAGACCCGGGCCACGGTCAGCTTGGTCTTGACCTCGGCCAGCTTGAACTGGGTGTTTTGGAACTCCAGGATCGACTTGCCGAAGGCCTTGCGCTGTTTGACGTATTCCAGGGTCTGTTCGAGGCCGCGCTCGGCCGCCGCGACGCCTTGGACGGCGATGTTCAGACGCTCCTGCGGCAGCTGCTGCATCAGCTGGATGAAGCCCTGGCCCTCGACCCCGCCGATGATGTTGTCGGCCGGGACCTTCACATCGTTGAAGAAGAGTTCGGAGGTGTCATTGCCCTCCATACCGATCTTGTGGAGGTTGCGGCCGCGTTCGAAGCCTTCCGCGCCATCGGTCTCGACCACGATCAGCGAGGTGCCCTTCGAGCCCTGCGACGGGTCGGTCTTGGCCACGACGATGATCAGATTGGCCAGCTGGCCGTTGGTGATGAAGGTCTTGGAGCCGTTGACCACATAGCCGTTGCCGGACTTGATGGCGGTGGTCTTGACGCCCTGCAGGTCGGAGCCGGCGCCCGGCTCGGTCATGGCGATGGCGCCGACCAGTTCGCCGGTCTGCAGACGCGGCAGCCAGCGCTTCTTCTGCTCCTCAGTGCCGTAGTGCCAGATGTAGGGAGCGACGATGGCGTTGTGCAGCGATATGCCGAAATGATCCGCGCCCTTCCAGCCGAGCTGACGCATCAGCACGACTTCGTGGCGATAGTCGCCGCCGAAGCCGCCGTCTTCCTCGGGCATGGACAGGCCCAGCAGGCCCGCATCGCCGGCGTCGTTCCACAGCTGGCGCGGGACGGAGCTGTCGGCGATCCACTGCTGGACCTTCTCCGGCGGCGCATGTTCGTCGATCCATTTGCCGACGCTGTCGGAGAAGAGGGTGATCTCTTCTTCCAGCATGAAGTCAGGGGAGGGGGTGGTGATGACGTTCATGGCGTTTCCAGCGGGCAAGGCCCCGGTCGCTGTCGCCAGAGCTCGATAATATGATTGAGGCGACCCCGGCTTGGCCGGGATCGCCTCGGGATCAGTTACGCACTCAGATCAGAACGCTTCGGCCGGCATGGCCATCAGGACGTCGGCGCCGGTCTTCATCTTGGTCAGATGGGCGGCGGCGTCGGGCAGGATGCGCTCGACGAAGTAGCGGCCGGTCTGCAGCTTGGTGACATAGAACGGGTCGGTGTCGCCGGCGTCGATCTTCGCCTGGGCGGCCTTGGCCATCTGGGCCCAGAGGAAGGCCAGGGCGGTGATGCCGAACAGGTTCAGATAGTCGGTCGAGGCGGCGGCGGCGTTGTCCGGATTGGCCAGGCCGTTCTGCATCAGCCACATGGTGCCGTCCTGCAGCTTGGCCTTGGCGTCGGCGAGGCCGTTGACGAACGGCTTCACGGCGTTGTCCTCGCCGTTCTCGGCGACGAAGGCGTCGATGTCGGCGAACCAGCTCATGATGGCGCGGCCGCCCTGCGAGGGCAGCTTGCGGCCGACGAGGTCGAGGGCCTGAATACCGTTGGTGCCTTCATAGATCATGGTGATCCGCGCATCGCGCAGATACTGGCTGGCCGTGAACTCCTCGGTGTAGCCCGAGCCGCCGTGGACCTGCATCGACAGGGAGGCGACGTGGAAGCCCTTGTCGGTCAGATAGGCCTTCAGGACCGGGGTCAGCAGGCCCATGTAATCCTTGGCCTTCTGGGCGGTGGCTTCGTCGGCGGATTCCTGCAGGTCGGCCTGGAGCGCGGTCCACAGGATGAAGGCCTGGCCGCCTTCGACGAAGGCGCGGGCTTCCAGCAGCATGCGGCGCACGTCGGGGTGGACCATGATCGAGTCGGCCGGGCCGTTCGGGTTCTGCGGACCGGTCAGGGCGCGGCCCTGCAGGCGGTCCTTGGCGAAGGCCACGGCGCCCTGATAGGCGGCGGCGCCGATGGCCAGACCCTGCAGGCCGGTGCCGAGGCGGGCCTCGTTCATGACCACGAACATATTGTTCATGCCGCGGCCTTCCTCGCCGATCAGCCAGCCGGTCGCCTCATCATAGTCCATGACGCAGGTGGCGTTGCCGTGGATGCCCATCTTGTGCTCGAGGCCGCCGCAGCGGACGCCGTTGCGCTCGCCCAGCGAGCCGTCGTCGTTGACGAAGATCTTGGGCACCAGGAACAGCGACAGGCCCTTGATCCCGGCCGGGGCGCCTTCGACGCGGGCGAGGACCGTGTGGATGATGTTGTCGGCGAAGTCGTGCTCGCCGGCCGAGATCCAGATCTTCTGGCCGGTGATCTTGTAGGTGCCGTCGCCCTGCGGCACGGCCTTGGTGCGCACCATGCCCAGGTCGGTGCCGCACTGGGGCTCCGTCAGGTTCATCGTGCCGCCCCACTCGCCGGTGGTCATCTTGGGCAGGTATTTGGCCTTCAGCTCTTCCGAGGCGTTGGCGTGGATGCCCGCATGGGCGCCGGCCGTCAGGCCCGGATACATCGAGAAGGCGGCCGAGGCGCCGGCGGTGAACTGGCCGAAGGCCATGCCGACGACGGCGGGCATGCCCTGGCCGCCATAGGCCGGGTCGGCCGACAGGGCGGGCCAGCCGGCCTCGACCATCGCCTTATAGGCTTCCTTCCAGCCCTTCGGACCGGTGACGACGCCGTCGTTCCAGTGGCAGCCTTCCTTGTCGCCCGGGTTGTTGATCGGCGCGATGACCTCCTCGGCGAACTTGCCGCCTTCCTCGAGGATCTGCTGAACCAGGTCCGAGGAGATGTCCTCGAAACCGTTCTGGTTCGTATAGCGATCGATCTCCAGGACCTCGTTCAGGATGAACATGAGGTCGCGGACAGGCGCCTTGTAGGCCATGGATTACACTCTTGCTTTGAAGGGGTGACGCGCGGGGTGGCCCGCGAAGTCGGAGTGGTGGTGGTCGTGGTCGATCCGCGCCGAGACGATGGACTCGTACTCCTCGGCGCCCGGTAGAAGGTCGGGACGGATGTTCTTCAGCCGCTCTTCCATGGCCGCGCAGGCGGCCTCGGCCATTTCGATGGCGCCGTCCAGATCCTCGCGCTGCTGCTTCAGGGCCTCGATCTGGGCCCGGTGGCGACGCAGGGCGATGGCCATCTGGTGGATGTTGCCGTCGTTGCGGTCGTACAGATCCAGCATGTCCTGGATCTCCTGAAGGGTGAAGCCGATGCGGCGTCCCCTCAGGATCAGCTTGAGCCGGGCGCGGTCGCGGGCGTCATAGACACGGGTCTGGCCCTTGCGCGCAGGGGTCAGCAGGCCCTTGTCTTCATAGAAGCGCAAGGCGCGCGCCGTGGCCCCGAACTCGCGGCACAGCTGGCGAATGGAATAGGTGCGATGATCGTCGGCGGTCGACATGGACAGCGTCATAACTTGACGCGCACGTAAAGGGAAGCTTTGAGTTTGTCAGTCGGCGTTATCCTACTCTTCCCAATCGAGCCAGACGCTGAACATGACGGGGTTGGTCTCGGCTCTGGCGGATGCCAGCAGGTTCACGATGAAGGTGTGTGAATCCGCCGCCCGGGCCGCCCACGACTTCAGTTTCTGATCGTCGGTTTCGCCGTACAGGGACAGGTCCAGTCTGGCGATGTCGTATTGTTCGGTGATCTCGTAGGCTTCGACAAAGGGGACCACCCGTTCGGACGTTCGGCACATTTCCGACAGGGCCAGGAGGTCGTCGCAGGTCAGGTATGCAGACGGATAGTACCCCGACAGGCCGGCGGCATAGACGGCGCTGACGTCGGCGCCGCCGTCCCGTGGCTCTTTTCGCGCGTTGTCCATCTCGGGATGGTAGCCGTCCTGGAGCGCAGGGGAAGATCGTGGCGCGAAAGCACGTCAACGATGCAGGCGTATCGAAACGCGATTTGCCGCAGAAGACCTGCGTCTCCTGCGGCAAACCGTTCGTCTGGCGCCGGAAATGGGCGCGCGATTGGGATCAGGTGAAATTCTGCTCGGACCGCTGCCGGTCCGTCGGCGTCAGCGCGCCCAACGACCCAGCAGAACCGGGATCGTGATGGCCAGCAGGAAGACGTTGACCAGGGCCAGGCTGATGTCCATGCCGAAGGCGTGGACGCCCAGCATGATGGTCTCGAGCACGGTCAGACCGGCGGCGGCGACCACCAGGATCGGACGACCGATCTTCCATGAGGCCAGGGGCGCCAGGACGCCGAGCGCCAGAACGATCTCCGCCAGGCCCAGGCCGCGCACGAAGGCGGGGCTGACCAGGGCCGGCCAGTTCATCAGGGCGACGAGGTTGGTCATCGGCTCGGTGATCTTGGCGTAGCCGGCGGCGATGAAGAACATCGCGATCCAGCCCTGCAGGGTCCAGAGCGCGAGGTTGCGCCAGGTGGCGACAGTGCGTTCGCGCGCGGTCAGAGGGCGCGAGACAGAGGCGGGCGTGAAGGTAGCGGCCATAGCGGGACCTGAGGGAGAGAGGGGTAGTCGGGGAGGAAACGGGGGAGGAAGCGTACGCGAAAGCGAACTGGTAATCTGCAACAGTCGCGATATCGGATCGCCGTCCTGCTTGCGCAAGGGGTATATGGCGCAGATACCGAGAAATGTCATCAGCCGTAGACATCAGCTGATGACTTAGCCGATCAACGTGTGTTTCAGGCGACAGACCGGCGGCCGAAAACGCGGTCTCGATCCCGTCGTACGCTTACTGAACAGGCGGCTTCATCGACCCTCTCCGGGGCCGAACCGTGACAGTATGCATAAGGATTCGTAATGTAGGCTTTACGCCGCCGTACGGTCCGATCCGGATGTCGAGCCGGATATGGTGACGCTCAGGGCCCGGGTCTAGGGCGTTGGGAAGCTCCAGGCCTGACGCGCGGTTTCAAGACGAGACAATTTGGTCTCGAGCGCCGTCCAGTCGTCGCCCATGGCGATGTCGGCCCACAGGGTCTCGACCTCGTCGATCAGCATCTCTTCCGGCCCGGGCGCGGCGAACATCGGATGCTCCAGCCGTTCGGGCCGGTCCGGCTCGTGTTCGAACAGGGCGAAGCGGAAGGCGTCGAAGGCCTCGCCCTGGTAGAGGCCGGCGCGAGGGCTGGCCAAGGCCCGGGCCGAGGAGCTGAAGCCGGTGAACCAGTCGAAGAAGAGCGGCTCCCAGCGCAGGCTGGCGCCTGGCGCCTGACCGCCCTCGCGCAGCAGGGCCAGGGTGCAGTCGGTCAGGCGCTGGTCCGCCGCCTCGCCCAGCGACTTCACCCCCAGTCGCATCAGGAAGGCGGCGCGCAGGTGTCGGATATAGGCGGGACCGAAGCCGTTCAGGACATCCGTCAGCGGCCCGGCGTCGGCGACCAGCTTCAGACATCCGGCCAGCTGGGTCAGGTTCCAGAACACGGCTTCCGGCTGGCGTGCGAAGGCATAGAGGCCGGTCTGGTCGAAATAGGCGGCGGTGAAGCCGGGCTGGTACGACGGCAGGAAACGCCAGGGGCCGTAGTCGAAGCTCTCGCCCGTGACGTTCAGATTGTCGGTATTGAGCACCCCGTGGACGAAGCCGGCGGCGATCCAGTGCGCCGTCAGCCGGGCCGAGGCCTCGACGATGGCGGCCAGCAGGCCCGGCGCGTCCCCTTGCGCGACCTCGGGGTGGTAGAGGGCGCGGACGTGCTCGACCAGCTGTTCGATCAGGTCGGCGCGCTGGAAGTATGCGGCGCGCTGGAAGGTCCCGAAGCGGACGTGGCTGTGCTGCAGCCGGACCAGAACCGCCGAACGGGTGGGGGAGGGCTCGTCGCCGCGCTCCAGCGCCTCGCCGGTCTCGATCAGGCTCAGCGCCTTCGAGGTCGGGACGCCGAGGCTCTCCAGCATCGTCGCCGCCAGCACCTCGCGCACCCCGCCCTTGAGCGTCAGCCGTCCGTCGCCGGCGCGCGACCAGGGCGTCGTGCCGGAGCCTTTGGTGCCGAGATCCAGAAGCCGGTCGCGATCGTCCCTCAGCTGCCCCGCCAGAAACCCGCGTCCGTCGCCGAGGTCGGGGTTGTACGTCCGGAACTGATGGCCGTGATAGCGCATCGCCAGCGGTCCGGGCTGGCCGGGCAGAGGCTGGAACCGCCCGAAGGCGGTGATCCACTCGGCGTCGCTGAGACCTTCCAGCCCGACCGACGCCGCCGCCCGGTCATTGCGATAGCGCAGCACCGTCTCGGGAAACTCCGCCGCCTGAACCGGATCGCCGAACTCGGCGCCCAGATCAAAGAAGCGCGGTTCGGGGCGATAGGCGGAGGTCACGGACATGGCGCCCAGATGGACGCTGTCGCGATCCGTCGCAATGGCGAAGCGACAACATATCGTTTGACAGAAAATAATTTCAATTCGATCCTGCGGCCAAGGAGGCCGTCATGACCGCTGTCATCACCTTGAAGCCACGCGCCGAGCTGCTGGTCGCCCCGGAGACCGACGCCCAGCGCCGGGTCCGTCTGGGCAGTCAGGCCATGGTCTGGCTGTTCACCGGATTGTTTGGCCTGGCCGTCGTGGTCCTGGCGACCGCGCTGGCGACCATGGTCTTTTACAAGGGCGAACTGGTCAGGATCGGGCCCGACAACGCCTATCTCGGCGGCGGCCCCGCCAACTCCGTCGCCTTCGGGTCGCTGCCGCTGGTTCACCGTCTCGTCTACTGTCTGGTGGGAATCGCACGCGCCACGCCGATCATCATGCTGTTCTGGAGCGTGAGGACGCTGTTTCGCCTCTACGTCCGCGGGAAGGTCTTCGAGCCCGAGAACGGGCGCAGCTTCAGCCATATCGGCGGGTGGCTGTGCGCCTATGCGGTGTCACCCTTCCTCTGCCATCTGGTCCTCAGCGCCACCGGCTATGAGATCGACAGGAACTGGGCCCATGTGGCCAGTTTTCAGGCCTTCATCCTGGGGCTGCTGGTTTTCGTGATCGGCCAGGTCATGCGCGTGGGCCGAGAGATCGAGGAAGATCGAAAGGCCTTCGTCTGATGCCCATCGTCCTTCGTCTCGATGTCGTCATGGCCCGACGCAAGGTGCGGTCCAACGTTCTGGCCCGCGCCATCGGCATCACCGAAGCCAATCTGTCCCTGCTCAAGTCGGGCAAGGTGAAGGGCATGAAGTTCGAGACACTCGAGGCCATCTGCACCTATCTGGGCTGCCAGCCGGGCGACATCCTCGAATACCGCCCCGACGACGACATCGAACACCCGCCGATCGAGTTCAAACGCGCCGGCTGAACGGCGCATCAACCCCGGAGACATCGTATGAAACTGCGTTCAACGCCCGTCTGGGCGATCGCGATCGGCTGCCTGCTGTTCAGTATGACCCAGGCCGTTGCGGAGACCCGCTTCGTTCCGGTCGAAGGCGGCCAGATCGCCGATGAGACTTGCGGCGAAGGGCCGGCGACCGTGGTTCTGATCCACGACGGCATTCTGGATTCGTCCGCCTGGGACGGGGTGTGGTCGCGGCTTTGCGGCGCCTACAGGGTGGTGAGATACGACCGGCGCGGATACGGCGCCTCTCCGGCCGCCTCCGCGCCCTACGACCCTGTCCCTGATCTCGCCGCCGTCCTGCGGGCGGCCGAAGTGAGCCGTGCAACTCTCGTCGGCTCGTCGGCCGGCGGGGGTGTGGCGGTGGAATACGCCCTGGCCCATCCGGATGCGGTGCAGGAGCTGGTGCTGGTCGGACCGGCGGTCAGCGGCTTTCGTCCGACCGATCATTTCATGCGGCGCACGGCGAACCTGGTCGGTCTGCTGTCGCAGGGGCGGCTGGAGGATGCGGCGCGCGATCCGTACATCCTCACCCCCTCGGCGGACGCGGCCCGGGCCTTCGTCGTCGCCGATCTGAGCGCTCACCCCGGTAATTTCGGCGCCGGCCGGATGATGCGGAACGGCGAGGGCGTGATGGGGCGGCTGAAAGATCTGTCGACGCCGACGCTGATCATAACGGGCGAGGTCGACATGCCGGATGTTCACGCCCACGCGGGAGCGCTGGAGGCGCTCATCCCCGGCGCCAGGCGGATGGTCATGCCAGACGGGGGCCACTTCATCTACCTCGAGCGGCCTGACGCCTTCGTCTCCGTCCTGCAGGACTTCCTCGCGAAGCCGTGACGGGCTGCTCCCGGAGATCAGGCGCGCCGCCTGTCAGCCTCCGTCCGCCAGGGTATCGAGCAGCCCGTCCAGCGCCTCGAACTGCTCGGGCCAGGCGCCGGTGCTGCCGGAAGCGAGCGCTTCGTCGAGCGCCTCCTTCGAGGGATAGAGATCGTGCACCACGACCGTCGTCCTGCCGTCCGTTTCGGTGAAGGTCGCGGTGGTCACGGCCCCGTCCTCGCCTTCCTCATTGGTCCAGACGATGCGGGAGGGCGGCACGACCTCGATGTAGCGACCGAAGAAGGCCATGGGCTGTTCCGAGGCCGGGTGGCCGAAGACATAGCGGTACGAGCCCCCGGTCCGGACGTCGGTCTCGCAGGACAGGAAGGTTATCCCGAACGAGGCCGGCGCCCACCAGCGCATGATCAGCTCGGGCGTCGTCCACGCCTCGAAGACAATGCGCGCGGGCGCGTTGACGGTCCGTGTCACCACGAGTTCCCGGTCAGAGGTCCGTTCGACGGTCGTACGGCTAGTCATCGCTCTTCTCCTTGCGTTTCAAATCCTCGACGACCTGATCCAGGGCGTTGAAGCGTGCATCCCAAAGCCGGTGGTGCGTCTCGATCCAGGCCGCCTCTTCCTCGAGACGGCGGCGGCCAAGTCTGCAGGTCCGGACGCGCCCGATCTTCTGCGTCGTGACCAGCCCCGCCTGCTCCAGAACCCCGACATGCTTCTTCATGCCCGTCAGGGTCATGTGAAAGCGGTCGGCCAGCTCAGAGATGGAGGAATCCGATCGGCCGAGCTGCTCCAGCACCCCGCGCCGGGTGGCGTCGGAGAGGGCCGCGAAGGCCGCGTCAAGGCGGGTTTCTGAATACTGCACCATTTGGTTCAGTGTTAGATCGCGAATGTGCGGAACGCAAGGGCTCCGCCCGGTTTGCGTTGAACCGAAACGCTGCCGTGGGTATTCCTGTTCGCAGAGATCAGGCCCGCCGCGCGGGTCAGGCCGGCGCCGCCCTGCTTTAAGTATTCGCAGGGCGGAAGCATTCGGTCCGGCGCCCGTCGATAACCTGGCGCCACGGAACAGACCCCTTCGCAGGAGGCCCCCGTGGCGAGCAAACTGACACTCGATTTCCTCAAGACCGAGACCGCCTCAGGGGCCGCCCTCGGCCTCGCCGCCGTCGCCGCCCTGATCGTCGCCAACTCGCCCTGGGCGGGCGACTACTTCCACTGGCTGAAGAGCTATCAGGTGCTCCAGCTCGGTCCGCTGCGTCTCGAGGAGACGGTGTCCGACTGGATCAAGGAAGGTCTGATGGCGATCTTCTTCCTCGTGGTGGGGCTGGAGATCAAATACGAGATCCTGAAGGGCGAGCTCAGCGATCCGAGAAAGCTGGCCACCCCGGTCATCGCGGCGCTGGGCGGGATGATCGCGCCCGCCCTCGTCTATCTGGCGGTCGCGGGCGTTCTGGGTGGGCCGCACGCGGGCTGGCCCGTGCCGCTCGCCACCGACATCGCCTTCGCCCTGGCCGTCTTCGCCCTGGTCGGCAAGGGGTTGCCGCCGTCGCTGCGCGTCTTCCTTCTGACCCTGGCGATCGTTGATGACCTCGGAGCCATCGCCCTGATCGCCGCCCTGTTCAGTTCGGGGGTTCAGCTGATCCCCCTGCTGGGCGTGCTGGCCCTGCTCGTGACGGGAGCGATCTGGTCCGGCGTGGGGCGGATTCCGGCGCCCTACTGGGTCATGGGCTTCTTCGGCGTCTGGCTGCTGACGGTCGAGGCGGGGATCAGCACCTCCCTGACCGCCGTGGCCTTCGCGATCATCGTGCCCATCAAACCGCGCCACGAGGATCGCCAGAGCCCGCTCAAGGAGGCCATGCAAGACCTCCACCCCTATGTCTCCTGGCTGGTCCTGCCCCTCTTCGCCTTCGCCAAGGCGGGCGTGTCCTTCGCCGGCCTGTCGCTGGAACAGGCGGCGGCGCCCCTGGTGCTGGGGATCGCGCTGGGGCTGTTCCTCGGTAAACAGATCGGGGTCTTCGGCGCGGCCTGGCTGGCGGCGAAACTCAGGGTCGGCGCCCGCCCCACCGATGCGACCTGGCTTCAGGTCTATGGCGTCAGTCTGCTGTGCGGGGTCGGTTTCACCATGAGCCTGTTCATCGGCGCCCTGGCCTTTCCCGGCGCGGTTGATTCCCCGGAACAGGTCGAGGTCAAGCTGGGGGTGCTCGGCGGGTCGTTGCTTTCAGTCCTCGCCGGCGCCCTGGCCCTGTCGGCCGCAAACCTTACGTCACGCAAGGTTTTGGCCGAAACCGCTTGAGATACTGCATAAGGCGATCTGAATATTGACCTAGCGTCATGGATATTTGTCGCTTTTGCGTCACACGACACTGGCTTGCGAGATGAAATTCGCCTGAAAGGCAGCGTGGCGGGGGCACAGCTTCTTGTTGCCTTACCCGGCTTGGACTACGCCAAGGGTTCAAGACTCCATCGTCCCGCAAAGAGGACGGGGATCGGGAACAGGAAACGCCGCGACTGTCCCCAATGTGGGCTGTCGGGCCATTGAGCCGGGAGCCGTCCATGCGTCTTACGCAAATTCTTCGCACCACCACGTCCGCCGCTGTCGTCGGCGCCGCTGTCTTCGGCTTCGCCGGGATCGCTTCAGCCCAGACCGCGCCCCAGGATCAGGATGGTCCGGCGGCCTCGGTCGACGACATCATCGTCACCGCCCAGAAGCGTGAGCAGAGCCTGCAGGACGTGCCGATCGTGGTCACGTCGCTGAACCAGGAAGCCCTGAACAACGCGGGTGTGAGGGACATCAAGGATCTGCAGATCCTGACGCCTGGCATGACCGTGACCTCGACCACCTCGGAAGCCTCGACCACGGTCCGCATCCGCGGCGTCGGCACCGTCGGCGACAACCCCGGTCTGGAAAGCTCGGTCGGCGTCGTGATCGACGGCGTCTATCGTTCGCGCAACGGCGTCGGCTTCGGCGACCTGGGCGAGCTGGAGCGCATCGAGGTCCTGAAGGGTCCGCAAGGCACCCTGTTCGGCAAGAACACCTCGGCCGGCGTCGTCAACATCATCACCGAGGCTCCGTCCTTCACCCCCGGTTTCAACGGCGAACTGACCTGGGGCAATTTCAACGCCCTGGGCGCCTCGGGTTCGGTCACCGGCCCGATCAACGACCAGGTCGCCTTCCGCCTGTACGCCGCCAAGCGCACGCGTGACGGCTTCAACCCGGTCGATATCGGCGACGGCCCGCGCGCCCAGCTGGACGACCAGAACCAGGACTTCTGGACCGCCCGCGGCCAGCTGCTGATCCTGCCCAACGACAACGCCTCGATCCGCATCATCGCCGACTACTCCAGCCGCGATGAATACTGCTGCACCGGCACCCAGATCCGCACCGGCCAGACCTATCCCTTCATCGACGCCCTCTCGAACGGCACCGGCCAGCGCCCGCCGAACGCGACCTTCTCGGGCCTGCCGTTCTCGCGCACGGGCTTCGCCAACCGCGGCACCGAACAGGAAATCACCGACCGCGGCATTTCGGCGGAAGGCAATTTCGACCTGAGCAACGGCGCGACCCTGACCACCGTCACCTCGTGGCGTCAGTGGGACTCGGTCAACGGCCAGGACATCGACTACACCGGCGCTGACATCCTGTACCGCAACCCGGACGGCGACTACGGCTACCGGGTCGGCAACATCACCCAGGAAGTCCGTCTGGCCGGCCAGAACGACAAGCTTGACTGGCTGGTCGGCGCCTTCGCCACGCGTGAACACATCGACCGCACCGACAGCTACATCTTCGGCGCCGACTATACGCCCTTCCTGTCCTTCCTGCTGTCGGCCAACCTGAACCGCGCGGTCCCGGCCTTCCCGGTCAGCACCAACGACATCGGCTGCTTCACCCGCGTCGCCCAGACGGCGCTGGGCCTGCAGCAGTGCCTGGGCACCGGCGGCGCGGTTTCGGGCGGCGGCATCGGCTATATCGTCGGCCAGGGCGTCCGCGACCAGTACAGCCAGGACTCGGACTCGGTGGCGCTGTTCACCAACGACACCTTCCACGTCACGGACAAGTTCGATATCACCGTCGGCCTGCGCTACACCTACGACTCCAAGTCGATGGACGCGCTGCAGACCAACCAGAACGGCAACTCCAACACCTGTAACGCCGCCCTGGCCAATGCCGCCGCCATCACCGGTGTTCTGGGCGCCGCCGGGTCTTCGATCCTCGGCACCATGTGCCTGCCCTGGGCCAACAGCGCCTTCCAGGATCGCGCCACCCATCAGGAAGAGAGCGACGGCGAGTTCAGCGGCACGATCAAGGGCTCCTACCGCCTCAACCCTTCGCTGATGACCTATGTGTCCTATGCGCGCGGCTACAAGAGCTTCGGCTACAACCTCGACCGCGTGCAGAGCGGCGTCACCCCGCTGGCCTCGACCTACTTCCCCTCGGAACTGGTCGACAGCTATGAAGCCGGCTTCAAGGCGACCCTGTTCGACCGCAAGGTCCTGTTCAACGTCAGCTACTTCGACCAGAAGGTCTCGGACTTCCAGCTCAACACCTTCCTGGGCACCGCCTTCGTGGTGGAATCCATCCCCGAGCTGAAGAGCCGCGGCGCCGACGCCGACTTCCTGTGGTTCACCCCCATCGAAGGCCTGAGCCTGTCGAGCGGCCTGACCTACACCGACTCCCACTACGGCAGCTTCGTCGCCGCGGACCTGGCCAACCCGGCCAACTTCCCGCAGCTGTCGCTGCTGCCGGGCCGCACCCCGTCGTTCGCTCCGGAATGGTCGGGCACCGCCTCGGCCAACTTCGAGCGCTCGATCGGTCACGGCCTGCGTCTGGGCGCCAGCCTGACGGCCAAATACACCAGCGAGTACAACACCGGCTCCGACCTGCTTCCCTACAAGCAGCAGGACGCCATGACCCTGGTCAACGGCCGCATCACCTTCGGTTCGGAAGACGACCGCTGGACCTTCGAGGTCTGGGGCCAGAACCTGACCGACAAGGAATACATCCAGGTCGGCTATGCCGCGCCGCTGCAAGGCACCGCCTTCCAGTCGACGGTCCAGACCACGGGCGCCTATGCGGGCACCTACTACAACCCGGCCCTCGATACGGCGACCTACGACGCCTACCTCGGCCAGCCCCGCACCTACGGGGTGACCTTCAAGGTCAAATACTGATCGTCCCGAAAAGAGGACGGAACTCAGAGGCCGGCCGGGGGAAACCCCGGCCGGCTTTTTTATGCCCTCTCCGTCGCTGCGATGGGGAGGGGACCGCGACGCGCTTGCGTCGTGGCGGAGGGGATGATGCGCGTGCCTGGCCTTCTCTTCTTGCGGGAGAAGGTGGCAGGCGAAGCCTGACGGATAAGGGGTTGCGCAGGCCTGTGAGGTGAGGGGCGTTCGACGTCAAACGTCGGCACGCCCCCTCATCCGAGCCGCTTTGCGGCCCACCTTCTCCCGCAAGGAGAGAAGGATCAGATACTACTCCGCAGGCGTTTCCGCTTCTTCGGCCGGATGGTGGTGGTGCTGGCCGCCGAACCAGCGGTCCATGCGGCGCTCCAGCCGGGTCTTGACCCCGTCGATCAGGCTGAACACCACCGGCACGAAGAGCAGGCTGAGCGCGGTCGAGGTGATCAGGCCGCCGATGACCGCGATAGCCATGGGCGAGCGGAACGCCGTGCCCTCGCCGACGGCGGCGGCGATCGGCAGCATCCCCAGACCCATGGCGAAGGTGGTCATGATGATCGGCCGGGCCCGCTTGTGGGCGGCGTCGATCAGGGCCTCGCGCTTGGGCATGCCGCCGCGCATGGCCATGATGGCGTAGTCGACCAGCAGGATGGAGTTCTTGGCCGCGATCCCGGTCAGCATGATGATGCCGATCAGGGCGGGCATCGACATCGACTTGCCGGTGATCAGCAGGGCGAAGAAGGCGCCGCCGAACGACACGGGCAGGGCGGCCAGGATGGTCACCGGGTGGAAGAAGCTGCCGAACAGCAGCACCAGCACGACGTACATCAGAAGGATGCCGGTGAAGATGGCGAAGGCGAAGCCGGCGCCCAGCTCGGCGTTGGATTCAGCGTCCCCGGTGAGCTGCTGACGGACGCCTTGTGGCAGCTCCTTCATGGCCGGCAGTTCGTTGATCGCCTTGGTCGCGACGCTGAGCGTCGTGCCCGAAGTCTCGGCCGAGATGTTGGCGACCCGCAGCCGGTCCAGACGGTCGATCTGGTTGGGCCCGGCGCCGAAGCTGATGTCGGCGACGGCCGACAGCGGCACCACCGCGCCCGAGGCCGTCGGGACCTTCAGGTTTTCCAGCACGCCGAGTTGGGTGCGGGATTCCTCGGTCAGCATGACCCGGATCGGCACCTGACGGTCGCCCAAGTTGAACTTGGGCAGCAGCTGATCGGCGTCGCCCAGGGTGGCGACGCGGGCCACCTGGCTGATGTCCTGGGTCGAGACGCCCTGCAGGGCGGCGACGTCGGCCTTGGGCGTGATCAGCAGTTCGGGCCGGACGAGGGCCGAGGAAGAGACCACGTTCGACAGGCCGTCCACGCCGCGCATTTCGCGCTCCAGACGGGCCGCGGCGGGCTCGAGGGCGGCCGGATTATCGCTGACCAGAGCCACCTGCATGATGCCCGCGCCGCCGTTGCCGGAGCCGCCGAACTGGACCCGGGCGCCGGGTGTCTGGCGCAGGGTCGGGCCGAAGTCCTTCTCGAACTCCTGCTGGCTGAGCTTGCGCTTGCCGCGCGGGACAAGGTTGACGGTCAGGTTGGCCTTGCGGACCTCGCCGGCGCCGGAGCCGCCGCCGGGTCCGAAGCTGACCGTGGCCGAGCCGATGGAGGAATAGACGGACTCGACCTCGGGCCGCTTCATCAGTTCGGCGTTGATGCGCTGAACGGCGGCGTCGGTTTCGTCCAGCGTGGTGCCGGGCGGTAGCTGGATGGTCAGGCTGGAGCGCGACTGGTCCTCCACCGGAATGAACTCGCCGGGCAGGCTCATCGCCAGGCCGATGGAGAAGATGAAGAACAGCAGACCCATCCCCATCACCCACAGGCGATGGTCGCAGAAGCGGGCGCGGACCCGTTTCAGGAACGGCGGCTTGCGCGCAGGACGCGACAGGTCGAAGTCGGCGTTCGAGGGCGAGCCTGTGGCCGCCCGGACCGTGGTCGTCTGGCCCGCAACGGCCGGAACCGCCTTGCCGCGGTCGCCCAGCGCCCATTCCAGGGCGTGGAGATAGGGCGCCATCCAGAACGGATCCTTGTGCTCCTTGCCTTGGTCGCGCTTGAGCAGATAGGCGCCCATGAGCGGGGTCAGGGTCCGGGCGACCAGCAGGGAGAACAGCACGCTGACGCAGGCCGCGATGGCGAAGCTGACGAAGAACTGGCCGACGATGCCGGGCATGAAGCCCGTGGGGGCGAACACCGCCACCAGGGTCGCGGTCGTGGCCATGACCGCCAGACCGATCTCGTCGGCGGCTTCGATGGCGGCCGGATAGGGCGGTTTGCCGTCGCGGATGTGGCGGACGATATTCTCGATCTCGACGATGGCGTCGTCGACGAGAATGCCGACTGTCAGCGAAAGCGCCAGCAGCGACACGACGTTCAGCGACTGTCCGGCCATGTCCATGATCCAGAAGGTCGGGATCAGCGACAGGGGCATGGCGATGGCGGCGATCATGGTCGCACGCCAGTCGCGCAGGAAGACGAAGACCACGGCGATGGCCAGCAGCGCGCCCAGAAGCAGGGCTTCGACCGAGGCGTGGAAATTGTTGATCACGTCGTCGGTGGTGTTGGCCACCTGTTCGATCGTCACGTCCGGACGCTCGGCGTCCAGCTTTTCGATCTCCTTCATGGTGTTGTGGTAGACATCGACCTCGGACGAGCCGATGGCGCGTGAAATGCCGAAGCCGACGACTTCCTTGCCGTTGAACCGGGCGCGGCCGCGCTGCTCGGACCATTCGTCGGTGATCTCGCCCAGATCGCCCAGCCGCACCGAGCGGCTTCCGACAGGGATCAGGGTCTCGCGCAGCTGTTCGACGGTCTTGGCCGAACCGACCGTGCGGATGGCCTGTTCCGCGCCGCCCAGCTCGCCCCGCCCGCCGGGCAGGTTGATGTTCTGGGTGCGCAGCTGGTTGGAGACGGCCGCGGCGGTGACGCCGGCGGCTTCCAGACGGTCAGGATCCAGCTTGATGCGGATCTCGCGGCTGACGCCGCCGTCGCGGCTGATCTGGCTGACGCCCTTCACCGACAACAGACGTTTGGCCACGGTGTTGTCGACGAACCAGCTGAGCTCCTCCGGGCTCATTCCCGGCGCGCGCACCACATAATTGGCGAAGGGAATGGCGGTGAATTCGATGCGCTGGACAATGGGCTCCAGCACGTCTGCGGGCAGGTTCTGGCGTACGCCGGCGACGGCGTTGCGCACGTCGTTGGTGGCCTTCTCCAGATCCACGCCCAGCTGGAACTCGATCGAGGTCGTGGAGACGCCCTCGTTGACCACCGACTGGATGTGCTTGACCTGACCCAGACCGGCGACCGAGTCCTCGACCAGACGGGTGACCTGGGTCTCCATCTCGGTCGGGGCGGCGCCCGACTGGATCACCGTCACCGCCACGACCGGCAGGTCGATGTCCGGGAAGTTGTTGGTCCTGAGCTTGAAGTAGCTCGACAGCCCCGCCACCGTCAGGACGATGAACATGAGCACGATGGGGATCGGGTTCTTGATCGCCCAGGAAGAGATGTTCTGGAAACCCATGTCCGGGGTCCTTAGCGGGCGGCCGGAGCGGCGGCGGCAGGCGCGGCGGCAGGCGCCGCGCTGACCGTCACATGGTCGCCGTCGCCGAGGAAGCCGGCCCCCTGGACCACGACACGCGCGCCGGCCTGCAGTCCGGCGGTGATCACCACCGTCTGACCCGACCGTTCGCCGGTCGTGACCGGGGTGAAGCGGACCGTATTGTTGGCCGCGATCAGATAGACGCCGGGCTTGCCTTCGCGGAACACCACGGCCGAGGCCGGGACGGTCAGGGCCGGATTATCGCCGACGTCGATCTCGGCGCGGGCGAACATGCCCGGACGCAGGCCGCTGCCGGGGCTGAGGGTGATGCGAGCGACACCGAGACGGGTCTGGGCGTCGACCTGGGGCGTGACGATGCGCACGCTGCCGCTCACCGGGCCATTGGCCTGTTCGGACGTGACGACGGCGCCCTGGCCGGCGCGGACCAGCGGCAGTTCGGTTTCGGGCACCTGGGCGTCCAGCTCCAGGCGGCCGTCGCGGACCATACGGAACAGTTCGCTGCCGGCCGAGATGATCTGGCCCTTGGTCACGCTGCGGCTGATGATCAGGCCCGAGACGGGCGCGCGGATGGTCGCCTGGTTGACCCGGGTCTGGGTCTCCGACAGGGCCGCGCGGGCCGAAGCCAGGTTGGCCGCCGAGGACTTCTGGTTGGCAAGGGCGGTGTCGAGCGAGGCCTGGCTGAGGAAGCCCTTTTCCTTGAGCTGTTGGGCGCGGGACAGGGCGGCGTCGTCGCGGGCGACATTGGCCTCAGCGGTCTGGACCTGGGCCTGCTGCTGGCGCAGCTGGGCGCGCAACAGGACGTCGTTCATCTGCACCAGGGGCTGGCCCTGGCGGACGTACGAGCCTTCATCGACGTAGAGGCCGACTGCGGTCAGCCCGCCGGTCTCGGCGCCGACCGGCACCTCTTCCCAGGCCGAAACACTGCCCGAGGCCGAAACCTTGCGGCGCAGACTGGTCAGGGTCGCGGTCGCCGCCGTCACCGTCTGGCCGGCCGCCGCCTGTTCCTGCTGGGCCTTCTTGGCCGCGTCTTCCTTGCCCCCGCCGCAGGCCGCCAGCAGGGCCAGGGTCGCCGTCAGGGCCACGCCCGCATAGGCGCTGCGGGTCCGGGTCATGGTCGTGAGGGCCATGGTTCAGTCGTCCTGTCGAAATGCGCCCGCCCGGGGGAAGCGAGGCGAGAACGTCGGCATGACGCTCCGGGTTCACTCGCCATACCGCGTTCGTGGCCCGTTCTCAAACCTCAGCTTCGCCATTACCGGATTGTAATCCGTGCCGGAACCGGTTCCAGATCGAGGCTTCAAGGCCCGCCTCGCAGCCGGAGATTGGCGTTCCGACGCCCTCCATGCTAACCGCGCCGCACAATGACGACGCCCCCTATCGACCGCATCCGCAACTTCAGTGTGGTAGCCCACATTGACCACGGCAAATCCACGCTTTCCGACCGGCTGATTCAATTCACCGGCGGCCTGAGCGCGCGGGAAATGTCGGCCCAAGTTCTCGACAATATGGAGATCGAGAAGGAGCGGGGGATCACCATCAAGGCGCAGACGGTGCGCCTGAACTACAAGGCCCAGGACGGGCTCGACTATGTCCTGAACCTGATGGACACGCCCGGCCACGTCGACTTCGCTTATGAGGTGTCGCGGTCGCTGGCCGCGTGCGAGGGCTCGCTGCTGGTCGTGGACGCTTCGCAGGGCGTCGAGGCCCAGACCCTGGCCAACGTCTATCAGGCCATCGACAACAACCACGAGATCGTTCCGGTCCTGAACAAGATCGACCTGCCGGCGGCGGAGCCCGATCGCGTCCGGCAACAGATCGAGGACGTCATCGGCATCGACGCCTCGGACGCCGTCATGGCCTCGGCCAAGTCGGGCATCGGCATCGAGGACGTGCTGGAAGCCATCGTCACCCGCCTGCCGGCCCCGAAGGGCCAGCTCGACGCCCCGCTCAAGGCCATGCTGGTCGACGCCTGGTACGACCCCTACCTCGGCGTCGTCCTGCTGGTCCGCGTCTTCGACGGCGTGCTCAAGGCCGGCCAGCGCATCAAGATGATGCAGTCCGGCTCGACCCACCTGGTCGACCGCGTCGGCGTCTTCCTGCCCAAGAACACCCCGGTCGACCAGCTGGGGCCCGGCGAGGTCGGTTTCATCACCGCCCAGATCAAGGAAGTCGCCCACGCCGCCGTCGGCGACACCATCACCGACGAGAAGAAGCCCACCGCCGAACCGCTGAAAGGTTTCAAGGAAGTCCAGTCGGTGGTCTTCTGCGGCCTCTTCCCGGTCGACGCCGCCGACTTCGAGGACCTGCGCGCCGCCATCGGCAAGCTGCGCCTGAACGACGCCTCCTTCACCTACGAGATGGAATCCAGCGCGGCCCTCGGCTTCGGCTTCCGCTGCGGCTTCCTCGGCCTGCTGCACCTCGAGATCATCCAGGAGCGCCTCTCCCGCGAGTTCAACCTCGACCTGATCGCGACCGCCCCCTCGGTGGTCTACAAGATCGGCCTGCGCGACGGGACCGAGATCGACCTGCACAACCCGGCCGACCTGCCCGACGTCATGCAGATCGACACCATCTCCGAGCCGTGGATCAAGGCCACCATCCTGACCCCCGACGAATACCTCGGCGCGGTCATCAAGCTGTGTCAGGACCGCCGCGGCTCACAGGTCGAACTGTCCTACGTCGGCGCCCGCGCCCTGGTGGTCTATGAACTGCCGCTCAACGAAGTGGTCTTCGACTTCTACGACCGGCTGAAATCCATCTCCAAGGGCTATGCCTCGTTCGACTACGAGATCACCGGCTACAAGGTCGGCGACCTGGTCAAGATGAGCATCCTCGTCAACGCCGAACCCGTCGACGCCCTGTCGATGCTGGTCCACCGCGGCCGCGCCGAGACCCGCGGCCGCGGCATGGTCGAGAAGATGAAGGAGCTGATCCCGCCCCATATGTTCGTCATCCCGATCCAGGCGGCCATCGGCGGCAAGATCATCGCCCGCGAAACCGTCCGCGCCCTGCGCAAGGACGTGACGAGCAAGTGCTACGGCGGCGACGCGACGCGGAAGAAGAAGCTGCTCGAGAAGCAGAAGGCCGGCAAGAAGCGGATGCGCCAGTTCGGCAAGGTCGAGATCCCGCAGGAGGCGTTCATCGCGGCGCTGAAGATGGACGAGGATTGAGGGCTGGGCCTCGGCCTCACCCTCAGTTCATGTCGCTCACTTTTGCAGGTTCTAGGCCGGTGAGATGACCCAGCCTGAGGTCCACATTGCGGAAAGCGTCTTCCACATTTTGGTTCATGCTCATGGCTTGTTTCACTGCGAGCGTTTTTGCTGAGTGAGCGAGGTCCATTGACCAGATCGGGTGTTCAACCAAGCGCTGAACCCCCTTCTCGATTGCCTCCCACTGGGCCGTGTCGGGCTCGCGTTCCGTAAAGACGCGGTCGGGTGATTCTTCTGCCATCACGTGTGCAACGAGCTTCTTCATGAGCATTGTGACGTATTGTAGGGAAGCTTGAAACTTGAGGCGTTCGGCTCTTGTCTCTGCCTGTAATGACGGATTGGGGCCGATTTCAAAAGCAGCGGCGGTGAACATGTTTAACAAGCGAACGATATTCTTATTTTCCCTCTCGCGGAGTTGTCGCATAGCCTCGCCTTTCTGAGAGAGAGGCTTAAGGTACAGAAGCTGCTGCAGGACTTTACCCTTCATTGTCGCCTCTGGAATCCCCTGTTCTCCAGTCTTCTTCCCGCTGGGCTTCAGAACGTAACGACGCAACTCGAGGGTGGGGTCGCTAACAATCCCATCGGTCAGTGCGGCCTTGAACGCTTCGTTGGCGCGTTTTCTCTCGGCCGGATCTGCGATCCATTTCAAGAAGCCATCTTCAGATGCTTCGATTGAACCCACCGCCGTCTCGTATTCGCTGAGCTTGTGCTCCCATTCGTCCGAAAGTTTTGCGTTAAATTCAAAGGGCGATAGCGGAAGCTTTTTAATTTTCGATTGAATAGAATTCACTAGAACGATCGCGTCCTTAGTGTCCATACCAAGATATATTTTGGCCACAACGCGATCTTGACCTTTGAGCCAAGTTGCGACGGTTTTGTGTTGGCCGTCAAACATTAACAGATCTTGTTTTGAGCTGCTCGGAAATTCTTTGAGCCGGCAGGCTGGGGGCTCGTGGAGAGGGTTGAGCTGAAGATCTGCCAAAATTGACCAGAGGTGGGCCAGTTTTATGGTTCGAGGTTGGCAGTCACCATCGTTTATGATTGCTGATCTGGGTACGTCAACAAACGTGTATCTGACTTTTTTCCCAGCGACGGTATCGGTGTATATAGGTGAAGTGCGAGAAGTATTATCTGGAAACTCAAACTTTACTTTGTCTGACCCAGAAATCTCCGCGACAATCTTTGAGGGGGTTTCTGAAAAGTACCCGATCGCGCCGTCGTATTTCACGTCTCCGCCATGCTTTGCGACATAAGCGTCAAATTCCAGGAATGGGCGGACGTTTACAGAGGGGTGGTTCCGTTTGAACCTGTTGCAACGCCGGTGCACGACGTTGAGGTTGTCGAGCGTGTTGCCGCCGCCTTCGGCGCTCGGGTGGTCGTGATCGATTTCCAAAATGTCGGCTGCGCGGTTCATTTCTTCGCTGCAGAGAAAACATTTGCCGCCGCTTTTCAGCCAGAGCTGCTCTTCTGCATCGGCCTGAATTTCGGCGGCTAAGCCCTTCTTCATTTCTTTTGACACGACAATGCCGGGCATCAGTGGGCTCCGTTTCAGCTTCTCAGTTTTTAGCTGTTGGTAGGCCCGAGCGCCACTGCCTTGCAAGGCGGGGCAATCCGGCCGAAGCGGTGCTTCGTTCTGTTCTTGTTCTCCTGGCGGAAACCTGGCACTCTGCCATCTTGGATCAACGCGGGAATCGGCCGTGTCGGAGTACGCGATCATGGTGAAACAGGCGGGCCAAGCGGTGGCCGACAAGGCTGTCGACCTTGGCTATATCGAGGGGCCCGCGAAACCTGCCGTCGCTATGCCGAAGCTTGAACTGGTTCGAGGCGGCGCCGACAAGGATGCGGCCGACTTTACCTTCATCGACCTGTTCGCCGGGATCGGCGGGCTGCGACGCGGGTTCGAGTCGATCGGCGGGAAATGCGTCTTCACGTCTGAATGGGACAAGTACAGCCAGAAGACCTACGCGGCGAACTTCCCGAACGACGACCACGAGATCAACGGCGATATCACCAAGGTGGATGTCGAGGACATCCCGGCGCATGACGTCCTGCTGGCCGGTTTCCCCTGCCAGCCCTTCTCGATCGCGGGCGTGTCCAAGAAGAACGCCCTGGGCCGCGCTCACGGGTTCGAGGACAAGACCCAGGGCACGCTGTTTTTCGACGTTGCCCGGATCATCAAACATCACCAGCCCGCGGCCTTCCTGCTGGAGAACGTCCGCAACCTGGTCAGCCACGACAAGGGGCGAACCTTCCAGACGATCAAGGACGTCCTGACCAACGAGCTGGGCTATACGATCGACTATCGGGTGATCGACGGGCGCCACTGGACGCCCCAGCACCGCGAGCGGATTTTCATCATCGGCTTCCGTGAGGATCAGGCCTTCCGCTTTGCGGATATGAAAATGCCCGAGACCGCGCCGAAGCTGGAAATGATCCTGCATCCCGGCGACGGGTCGGAAGTTCCGGACCAGAGGTTCACGGTCGGCAACTCGGGTCGGGTCGCGGACAAATACACCCTGACCGATCACCTGTGGAACTATCTGCAGCGCTATAAGGAAAAGCACCGGGCGGCCGGCAACGGCTTCGGCTTTGGCTTGGTGGGCCCGCAGGATGTCGCGCGGACCCTGTCGGCGCGTTACTACAAGGACGGTTCGGAAATCCTGGTAAAGCGGGAAGGCCAGTCGGTCCCGCGCCGCCTCACGCCACGTGAATGCGCCCGCTTGATGGGCTTCGATGCGCCCCAGGGCAATGACTTCATCATCCCCGTGTCGGACACCCAGGCCTATCGCCAGTTCGGCAACTCGGTTGTCGTTCCGGCGGTGAAAGCCATTGCCGAACATATGAAGCCGCACCTGTTCAAGGCGCTCGGCAAGAAGCCCCGGGTCGCCGTTGGCTGACGTCGTCGATCCGGCGACCCGCAGCCGGATGATGTCTGGCATCCGGGGAAAGAACACCAAGCCGGAACTGATGATCCGCAAGGCGCTGCATGCGCGCGGCTTTCGTTACCGGCTGCATTGCAAACTGCCCGGCAAGCCGGACCTGTGCCTGCCGAAGTATCGGGCCGTGATCTTCGTCCACGGCTGCTTCTGGCACGGCCACGACTGCCACCTGTTCAAATGGCCCTCAACCCGGCCGGAGTTCTGGCGCGAAAAGATCGCGCGGAACCGCGCGGTGGATGCGGTAGCGGAGGCGAAGCTGTTGGCCGACGGGTGGCGAGTGGCGACGGTGTGGGAATGCGCGCTGAAGGGCAGAACCAGGCAACCTCTGGAGACTGTGCTCGACAGTTGCGAAACGTGGCTTAGGGGGACCCAGAAAACTTTGGAAATCCGGGGCGATTGACGGGCGGTCGCAGGCTATCACTGGTGTGGACCTCGTCCGTCGCTTATCACTGCTTCTCACCGCCCGGAGATTCAATGCCGCCGCAGTCCGACCTCTTCGACCGGGATGATGCAACCGGTGCCATGCTGGCGGATCTACTGATCCACGCGCCTCAGGTCCTGGTCAAGAAGCTGTCGAATAACGACCGGGACTGGTCTCGACTGCAGAACAAGAAGCAGAATGGCGTCTACATCCCGCCTGCGCAGCGCGATGGCGGCTTCTTCCCTCCGTTGACCGCTAAGACGCGGGCCGTTGAAGACAGCGCGGACATTCGTGAGGTCTTCTTTCTGACCGAGTGGCCGCAGTTTGATGAGTGGAAGAAGACCCGGCTTGTGCACTACACGAGCAAGGGTGCCGAGACCCACATGACGGGACTGCCCAAGGTCGCGTTCAGTGATCTGGGTCCGGCTTCATGGCTGGTCATGGCCCCAAAGCTGGGTGAGGCTGAGCCGACCTTCCTGTGTCTGACGATCGACTCCGGCTCTGACGCAGTTGTCGTCTTGACCGAGACGTTGGGACTTGGCGCAGACTTCACCGTAGGCGTCCTTGAGCCAGCCTCTGTCGTCGCGCAGGAGCGCGACCTGATCATGGACTTCGCCGAGGAGGTCGCCGCCGCCTGGCTGGCCGGCGATGTCGCGCACTTTGCCGGTGACCGCGCGGCGATGCCAACGACTGCGGCGCTCGCTGAACTAGCCCGAAACGCCTTCCTCCAAGGCCATGGCATTGCCAGCCTCGACCCTTTCGCGCTGGAAAATCCTGGTGACGCCATTCGCGAAATCAGTCGTGTCATCGAGTGGGATCTGTTCAGGGAATGCCAACGCAAGGAGCGAGCCGTCGAACTGGTCCGGGCGGTGTTCGGGGATGAGCCGGCCGCGATGGATATGAAGTCGGTTGTCCGACGGATGGTCGATAGCGTAGGCGAGATCGATCGCATCATGCTCTCGGCCAGCCAGCAGCGGAAATCTCGCGCCGGCTACTCGTTCGAGCACCAGATCGAGGCGATGCTCGTCGCTGGCGATATCCCGTTCGCAAAACAGGTTGTGATGGACGCCAAGAAGCGCCCGGACTTCGTGTTGCCTTCGCTCAAGCATCTCCGAGCCAACCTTGAGGGGGCATCAAGAGGCCTGATCCTGAGCGCCAAGACGACGCTGCGCGAAAGATGGAAACAGGTAGAGCGGGAAATGGGCGGCAGCGACCTGTTCCTCGCCACTGTCGATGAGACCGTCGCGGCCAATGCGATCGAGGATATGGCTGCGATGAATATCACGCTCGTGGTGCCGGAGAGCCTGAAACAATCGGATTCTACGGAGTATGTACGGCACGCCAACGTGATTAGCTTCTCGTCTTTCTTCCGAGAGGAACTGGGGCAGGACCGCATGCCTTCATGGCATTGAAGAGCCCCTCCACCGCTTCGCGGTCCCCCTCCCCACTGCGTGGGGAGGAAAGGTCGGGGCCAACCGGAGGCGCCGTGTCGCCCCCTCCTGACCGCTGCGCGGTCTGTCCTCCCCATTCGCCTGCGCGAATGGGGAGGTGACGGTTCCGCCGACTAGGCTTCGTCCCCGAAAGGCCCGTTGACGCCGCGGGCCTTGAGGAAGGCCTTGATGTTGCGGGCGGCCTGACGGATGCGCTGTTCGTTCTCGACCATGGCGATGCGGACATAGCCCTCGCCGTTCTCGCCGTAGCCGACGCCGGCGGCGACCGCGACCTTGGCGTGGGTCAGGAGCTGTTTGGAGAACTCCAGACTGCCGAGTTGGGCCAGAGCCGGGGGCAGGGGGGCCCAGGCGAACATGGAGGCGGCGGGCTTGGGGATCTCCCAGCCGGCGGCGCCGAAGCTCTTCACGAGGACGTCGCGGCGCTTGTGATAGAGGGCGCGGTTCTTCTCGACGATGTCCTGCGGCCCGTTCAGGGCGGCGACGGCGGCGGCCTGAATGGGGGTGAAGGCGCCGTAGTCGAGGTAGGACTTCACCCGCGCCATGGCCGCGATCAGCCGCTTGTTGCCGACCGCAAAGCCCATGCGCCAGCCGGCCATGGAATAGGTCTTGGACAGGGAGGTGAACTCGATGGCCACGTCCTTGGCTCCCGGGACCTGAAGGATCGAGACGGTCGGCTTGCCGTCGTAATAGAGCTCGGAATAGGCGAGGTCGGAGATGATCCAGAGGTCGTTGGCCTTCGCAAAGGCGACGACGCGCTCATAGAAGGCCAGGTCCACGGTCTCGGCCGTGGGGTTGGACGGATAGTTCATCACCAGCACCTTGGGGCGCGGCACGGTGTAGGCCATGGCGCGTTCGAGGGCCTCGAAATACTTCTCGTCGGGCGTGGTCGGGACGCTGCGGATGGCGGCGCCGGCGATGATGAAGCCGAAGGTGTGGATCGGATAGGAGGGGTTGGGGGCCAGGACCACGTCGCCGGGCTCGGTGATGGCGGTGGCGAGGCTGGCCAGACCCTCCTTGGAGCCCATGGTGACGATGACCTCGGTCTCGGGGTCGAGGTCCACGCCGAAGCGCCGGGCGTAGTAGTTGGCCTGGGCGCGGCGCAGGCCGGGGATGCCGCGCGACTGGGAATAGCCGTGGGCGTCGGGGTTGCGGGCGACCTCGATCAGCTTGTCGATGACGTGGGCGGGCGGGGGCAGGTCCGGATTGCCCATGCCGAGGTCGATGACGTCCTCGCCGGCGGTGCGGGCGGCGTGACGCATATTGTTGACTTCGGCGATCACATAGGGCGGCAGGCGCCGCATGCGGTAGAATTCTTCGGACATCGTCGGCTCACAGGGAAGGCTTGCCGCCGAGGTGCAGCGAAGGGGCGGAAGACGCAAGAGGCTTGCGTGATCCGCCCTCAGAAAGATGCGTCAGAGGCCGAGCGCCGTGCGGTAGTGGGGGTGGACGATGTCCGCCCATTCGCGGTGCTTCTGGATATAGCCGGCGAAGAAGGGGCAGGTGGGCAGGACCACGAGGCCGCGATTGCGGATGTCGGTCAGGACGTGTTTCGCCAGACGGCTGGCGATGCCGCGGCCTTCGAGAGGGACGGGGACGAGGGTCTCGGAGATCAGCAGGCCGCCGGCGACCTCATTGTACTGGACCACGGCGGTCTGGCCGTCGACGACCAGTTCGTAGCGGTGGGTCTCGCGGTTGTCGGTGATGTCGGGGTCGAGGCCCGGGGCAAGGTCTGGGGTGGTCATCGGGGGAACTTTCGGAGGGGAAGGGGCGCCCGCCTCCGTGAGGAAGCGGGCGCAGGGTCGCGATCAGGCCTGGATGAAGGCCAGCAGGTCGGGGTTGATGACGTCGGCGTGGGTGGTGAGCATGCCGTGCGGGAAGCCCGGGTAGATCTTCAGCTGGCTGCCTTTCACCAGGGCGGCGGAGAGGGGGGCGGAGTCCGCGATCGGCACCACCTGGTCGTCGTCGCCGTGCAGCACCAGGGTCGGGACGGTGATGGCCTTGAGGTCCTCGGTGAAGTCGGTCTCGGAGAAGGCCTTGATGCCTTCGTAGTGGGCCTTGACCGAGCCCATCATGCCCTGACGCCACCAGTTCTGGATGACGCCTTCCTGCGGTTCAACGCCTTCGCGGTTGAAGCCGTAGAAGGGGCCGGCGGCGACGTCGCGGAAGAACTGGGCGCGGTTGGCGGCGGTGCCGGCGCGGAAGCTGTCGAAGACCTCGATGGGCAGGCCGCCGGGGTTGGCCTCGGTCTTGAGCATCAGGGGCGGGACGGCGCTGACGAGGACGGCCTTGGCGACGCGGCCGGCGCCGTGTTTGACCACATAGCGGACGACTTCGCCGCCGCCGGTCGAGTGACCGATGTGGACCGCGTTCTTGAGGTCCAGGGCGTCATAGACGGCCGCGGCGTCGGCGGCGTAGGTGTCCATGTCGTGGCCTTCCGAGGCCTGACCCGAGCGGCCGTGGCCGCGGCGGTCGTGGGCGACGACCCGATAGCCCTTCGCGAGGAAGAACATCATCTGGGCGTCCCAGTCGTCGGCGCTGAGCGGCCAGCCGTGATGGAAGACGATGGGCTGGGCGTCCTTGGGGCCCCAGTCCTTGTAGAAGATGGGCGTACCGTCGGCGGCGTTCACGAAGGGCATGGTTCTGATCCTGATTTCAGAGTTGGGGGACGAAGCTTGGGCACTCACCGGTGAGGGGCTTTCGTCGCCGCCGCGACCGGTGTGAGGCCAAGCTACCCGAAGCTTCAGGATCGGAAATAGAAACGGTCGAAACACATTGTTTCTGAAAGGCGCAGTTTCCGAAACGACCGTTTCGGATTCCGCGACCGTCACAGATCGGTGGTCTTTCAGAGCCCCAGCAGGTCGGACCAGCGCCAGCGGCCGGCGCCGAGGGCCAGGCGGGGATCGCCGGGGGCGTCACCGAGGCGGATGAGGACCAGGCCGTTGACCACCTGGGCGCGACAGGCGGCAGGGGCGAAGGCGACCTCGACGGCGATGGCCTGACGCAGGCCGGCGAGGCCCTTGCCCTCCTGCCCGGGGTTCCTGAGCCAGTCGCCGTTCCAGACGAGGAGGGCGCCGCGCCCTGCCGAGAGCGAGGAGTGAGCGCCGGCGGCGACGGCGCGGATATTGGCGTCGCGGCGCAGCACCGTCTGAAGGCGTTCGACCATGTCGCAGCGGCCGCCACCGGTTCCATTACCCGGCCCGGAGCTATTTCCGGAGCCGAGGCCTGAGCCGTCGCCCGGACCCGTCCCCTGACCCGAGCCGGCGGTGAGCGCGCCGGCCAGCTGGGCCTCGCCGACGACGGAGATCTGGCCCTCGGTCGAGGCGGGAGCAGCGGCCGCGACGACGGTGGGGACCATGGGCGGCGGGGTGCGCGCCGGGCGGTGACGGACAGGAGCCGGGACGGGTTTCGGCGCCGGCAGGGGCGCGGCGGGCTCCGGGGCTTTCTGAGGCGTGGGTTTCTCGGCCTTCTCGGCGGGAGCGCCGCCGCCGGGATCGGCGCCGGGCGTTGGGGCGGGCGGAGCGACCGGAGGCGGCTCGGGCCGGGTCAGGGTGACAACTATCGGCGGCTCGACCTCGAGCGTCGGCGCATCGGCGGCGAAGGGCAGGAGCAGGGCGAGGACCAGACCGTGCACGACGACGCTGGCGACGACCGCGACCAAGCGGCGTCGGCGGGTTCCGGCGCGGGGCCGCGACTGGATCCCGGACCGGGCGGCGTCCTGTTTCTGTGAAAGCGGCGTCGACACGCGAAAAAAAGATCATTCGCCCGCGTCAGGAACGTGGCGGCGACTTCAGACGTTTTCGCTTCGCGAAAGGTCATGAAGGCCAATAAATCCAATGGTCAAGCTGACGTAATCCCGCCCTTTACCGGTCATTCTGCCGCCGATTCCGACTCTGCACCTGAGCCTTGCGCATTCACGCGGGAGTCGCGCTCCGCCGGAATAAGGAGACTGATCTTGATCAGATCGACATTCATGGGCGCCGCGCCCGTCACCACCTTCAAGGGGCGTTTCAGCTCCCGCGCGGTGGCCATGGCCGGTGTCGTGATGATGGTCGGCGTCGCCGCGAGCGGTTGCGCCTCCCATCGCTTCGTACGGGACAATGTCGCGGTGGTTGACGCCCGCGTCGACGCCACCGATCAACATCTGGCCCAGGTCGAGGGCACGGCGGGGCAGGCGCTTCAACGCGCCAATGACGCGCACAAGCTGGCCGAGGGCAAGTTCCTCTATCAGGTCGTGCTCTCGGACGACTCGGTCAAGTTCCCGACCGACGCCCACTCGCTCTCGCCGGAAGCCGAGCAGCGTCTGGCCGAACTGGCCACGCGTCTGAAGGGCGAGAACCGCAACGTCTATCTGGAGATCCAGGGCTTCACCGATTCCACCGGCAGCCCGGAATACAACGAGGAACTCGGCGCCCAGCGGGCCGAGGCGGTTCGCCGGTCGCTGAGCCGTCAGGGCATCGCCCTGAACCGGATGTCGACCATTTCCTACGGCGCCGAGACCCCGGTCGCGCCGAATACGACCCGCGAAGGCCGCGCACAGAACCGCCGGGTCGCCATCGTCGTCCTGACGTAATCGACGGCGGCGGCCCGCCCGACGCGTGTCGCGTTATGGCGTACCGGGGGCCGCCGCCCGTTTTGATTTCAGAACCGGACGATCTCGCCGTCTTCCTTGACGAAGGCGTCCGGTCGCCGTTCCAGCAGGTCGAACACGACCTCTGACGGGCGGCACAGCTTCACGCCCTTTGGCGTCTCCACGAGCGGCCGGTTGACGAGGATCGGATGGGCCAGCATGGCCTCCACGATCTGCGCGGCGGTGACGTCTTCGGCCAGCAGGCCCAGCGCTTCGGCGGGCGTTCCCTTTGTCCGCATCAGGGCCTTGAGGCCCAGGCCGGCGCGCGCCGCCAGGCCGAGAAGCTGATGCTGCGACCAGCCCGCCTGAAGGTATTCGGCGATCTCCGGCTCGTATCCGGCGGCGCGCACCATGGCGACGACGTTGCGCGAAGTGCCGCAGGCCGGATTGTGGAAAACGACAACGGGGAATTCCGGGGCGGTCATGAGCGTTTCCGTGGGTTGAGAAGCCAGCCGAACACCGCCATCGCCACGAGGGCGCCGGCGATCTGGGCGAGGATGAAGGCCGGGACCCCGCCGGGCCCGATGCCGGCGAAGGTGTCGGTCAGGGACCGGGCCAGGGTCACCGCGGGATTGGCGAAGGACGTCGAGGCCGTGAACCAGTAGGCGGCGGTGATGTAGAGGCCGACCGCGACCGGCGTCGCCTCGGGCCGGAAGCGCGAGGTTCCGAGGATGGTCAGCAGCAGGCCGAAGGTCGCGACGGCCTCGGCGAAGAGCTGGTCGCCGCCGGAGCGGATGTGGGTCGAGACCTGCAGCACCGGCAATCCGAACATCAGATGGGCGACCCAGACGCCGAGAACCGCGCCCGCGATCTGGGCCGGGACATAGATGAGGGCCATGCGCCGGGGCAGATCGCGACGTAGGACGGCGACCAAGGTGACGACCGGGTTGAAATGGGCGCCGGAGACCGGGCCGAAAATCCAGATCAGCACGACCAGAGCCGTTCCGGTGGCGAGACTGTTGCCCAGAAGCGCAAGGGCGTCGTTTCCGTCGGCGAGCCGCTGACCCATGATCCCGGAGCCGACGACGACCATCAGCAATAGCGCCGAACCGAGGGCCTCGGCAGCCAGTCTTCGGGGCGGGTCGAAGTCGAGCGTGGCGCGGTCGAGCGTCCGGGTGGTCACGTCGCTCACTCGCAACAGGCCCGCGCGGTCTCCGCCAAAGGGGCGCAGATTTCGGGTCTGCCGTTGCAGCAGTCCTCGACCAGCCAGCCCAGAAGCGCCTGCATCCGGTCGAAGCGTGCAGCGTGGACGATCGACCGCCCCTCGCGCCGGGACGTCGTCAGTCCCGCCTGGGCGAGGATATTCAGATTGGCCGACAGGGTGTTGGGCAGGATGTCGAGCGTCCGCGCGACCTCACCCGCCGCCATCCCCTCCGGCCCGGCCCGGACCAGAAGGCGGAAGACAGCGAGCCGTCCCGGATGGCCGAGAGCGGACAGCATTTCGACGGCGATCATAGATTCCATATTTCCAGTAATATGGAAATAAAAGGTGGCGCAAGCCTTCGATTGACGGGACGCCGCCCGTTGGCGAAGGATCGGGCATGAACGATTTTCTGACCGCGCCTTCCCCCGCCCCGCTCGACGCGCCCCTGAACGGGCTGGAGCAGGTGATCGACGCCGCCTTCGCCGACCCGAAACACTGGCGGGCGTTCGAGGACCTGATGTCCGCCGTCGACCTGTTTCTGGCGCCCGACGGGGCGACCCTGGCCGGCATCGCGCCCGGGGCGACCGGAATGCGCACCCTGCGGCCCGACGAGGGGATGGACGTCAAGGGCGTGACCCTGGACGACGGCCGCGTGGCCGCCGGCGTCTTCACCGATCCGCGCCGCCTGCAAGCCGTCTGGGGCGAGGACACCACCTTCATCGCCATGAACGGCCGTCAGGTCCTGCATCTGTTCCGCGAGGGGCCAATCATCCTGAACCCCGGCTCGACCCGGGTGATGCTGTTCCAGAAGGACGACATCGCCGATCTGCTGGCCGCCGCCAACCGCCATGCCCGGATCACCCGGGCCGGCAGCGGCCGGCCGAGCGGCAAGGTCAGCCTGTTCCCGCCCCAACCCGTTCCCGTCGCCCTGGTCGAGAGACTGGCCGCCGCCTTCGGTCCCGTCGGCGGGACGGGTGTCACCGCGGCCTGGCTGGCCCGGGCCCACTGGCTCGAGGACAACCGCGAGGGCTGGTATCTGGACGTTCGCACCATGCGCCCGTCCGACGAAATCCGCGCCATGGTCGAACGCGCCGTCTCGGGCCTCGGCTTCGGCGACGACACCCTGGACGTCGCCGTCGGTCCCGAGAAGGAAGACGGCGTCGGGGTGCGGGTGGTCTAGGGAAGAAAAGGCCATGACCGGGTTGGACGAGTTGCGGACGAACTGGATCGCGTGGCGTCTGGCCCGGCGACTGCCGCGGTTCCTCAGCAAGGGATGGGGCGTGTCCGAATTCTATACCGTTGGCCAGATCGACGCGGGATTGGCCGCCTTGAAGGTCAAAGGTCCCTATCGGGCGATCGCATACGCCGCCTATCTCACCGAAACGGATTTCGACGCGGTCACCGAGGGGCGGTCGCCGATTTCCTACGACGCCGCCCGGCGGAAATTCTTCGGCCTGGTCCCGTGGAGCGGTCCAAGCCCCTATGCCTTCTCGCCGATCAGCAACGCCGACGCGGCGGGGCAGGGCGGGTCGGCGGCCCGCTGAAGGCGCAGGACCGCGCGGGACGCCGGCGATCTAACGGCGCGCTGGAAACACCTTGTCACGAACCCGAGGACCGGCGAGGTTCGGATATCTTCGTTCCTTGAGGGTGTTCCGATGCGCGCCGCCTGTCTGATCTCGACGCTGGCTCTCACATGGGCCGTGGGCGTGGCCCTGCCCGTCGCCGCACAGACCGCGGAAGGGGCGGCGGTCTGGCCGATCGCGGCGGATATCCCTAAGCCCCAGCCGGTCAGCGTGCCCTTGGCGGGGTCGGCGACGCCGGATGTGACGCGGTATCTGATGGCCAATGGGCCCAGCGAGGCGGCCCTGTCGCCGGACGGGACGCAGCTGGTCTTCGTCAGCACCGTGACCGGCGAGCCCCAGGCCTGGATCGTGGATGTGGCTGGAGGCGCCCCGCGTCGGCTGACCTATGGGCTGGGCATCGACGGGGTGATGTGGACGCCGGACGGCAAGGCGATCCTGTATGGCGCGGACAAGGGCGGGGACGAACGCTTTGGCCTCTATTCGGTGACGCCCGACGGGATGAAGGAGGTCGAGGTCCTGCCGCGCAGCGACGCCTTCACCTATCCGGGCGATTTCGGACCCGATGAGAAGACCATCCTCTATGCGACGACCAGCGGGGGACGCGGGGCCTTCGACCTCTATTCGGCGGCGCTGGACGGCAGCGGGTCGCGGCTGGTCGCCCCGGGACGGCTGGGCCTCTATCCGGCCTCGGTCCAGCCGCACGGAACCCTGCTGCTGATGCAGGAGGCGCGGGGCGAGCGGGGCAACGACCTGAGCCTGATCGACCTTTCAACCGGCAAGGAGGAGACGCTGTTCAAGCCGGCCGAGCCGACCGTCTATCACGGCATCAGCTGGTCGCCGGACGGGTCGGGCTTCTTCCTGGCCACCGATCAGGGCCACGACCATGCGGTGCTGGGTCACTATGATCTGGCGGCGCGCGAACTGCATATCATCGCCGAGCCGGAGCATGAGGTGCTGAGGACGGCCCTGAGCCCGGACGGGAAGATTCTGGTCTATGCGACCGACGAGACCGGTTTCGTGAAGCTGAATGCGCTGGACCTGACGACGGGGCAGGTGCTGCCGACGCCGGAGCTGCCGGCCGGGACCTACAGTTTCGACTTCGCGAAAGATGCGCCGGTGCTGTCGATCCTGATCAAGGGGCCGACGACGCCGGGCGAGGTGTGGATCTGGAAGCCCGAGACGAACGAGACGCGCCGCGTGGTGGCGCCCGATCCGGCGGGGATCGATCTGGCCGGGCTGGTCACGCCGGATCCGGTGCGGTTCACGGCGCGGGACGGGGTTCAGCTCAGCGGGCTGCTCTACCGGCCGAAGACTGCGACGGGGCCGGTTCCGGTCTTCCTGAGGCTGCACGGCGGGCCGACCAGCCATGCCCGCGTCGACTGGAAGCCGGACATGCAATACCTGATCGCGCGCGGGATCGCGGTGCTGGACTTCAACTATCGCGGCTCGGACGGCGACGGGAAGGCCGGGGCGGCGCTGAACGACCGGCGTCTGAGGGTCAATGAGATCGGCGACCTGGCCGACGCCGTGGCCTGGATCAGAACCCAGCCGGGGCTGGACGGATCGAAGGTCGCGGTCGGGGGCGCGTCATATGGCGGATACCTGACCAATGCGGTGCTGGGCGCCTATCCCGACCTGTTCGTCGCCGGGGTCAGCGAGGTCGGGGTGGCCGACTGGGTGCGCAATCTGGAGAATGCGGCGCCCTCGCTGCAGGCATCCGACCGGGTCGAGTACGGCGACGTCCATGACCCGGCGGAGCGGGCCTTCTTCGCCTCCATCTCGCCGATGAACAACGCCGCGAAGATCAGGACGCCCCTGCTGGTCCAGGTCGGCGCCAACGATCCAAGGAACGGGGCGGGCGAGCAGGACGCCTTCGTCACCGCCATCCGCGAGGCCGGCGGGACGGTGACCTACAGGCGCTACGAAGGGGAGGGCCATGTGATGTCGGACCTGCCCGACATCATCGACTTCTACCGCGCCAAGGCGGCCTTCCTGCTGGAGCATTTCGGGCGCTGAGGCGCGGGCCTCAGCGCCCGATGGATCAGAGGCCCAGCGTCGGGCTGCCGAGGTCGAGCGAGGCCGCCGAGATAACGACCAGATCCGGATGTTTGGCGCGCAGGGCGTCGATGAACATCGAGGAATTGCCGACCACCACGACATAGGCCCGGTCGGAGCCGAGGGTCGCGACGGCGGCGGACTGGATCGTTTCGGGGGTCACCGCGTCGATCCTGGTCGCATAGGCCGTGCTCTCGTCCAGCGGCAGGCCCAGGGTGACGGCGTCGGCGAGGAAGCCGCCGAGGCCGCCGGTGGTCTCGATCGAGCGCGAGAAGCCGCCGGTCAGGAAGGTCTCGCGGTCGGTCGCCGCCGTCGGGGTGACGGTCTCGGTCTTCAGCCGGTCGAGCTCCGCCAGCACCAGATCCACGACCTCGGCCGCGCTTTCGTTCTTGGTCTGGGTCGAGGCGGTCAGCAGGGCGCTGTCGAGGCGCGAGCCGAGGGCGGAATAGGCGCCGTAGCTGAGGCCGCGCTTGGCCCGGACTTCCTGGAACAGGTGGCCGTTCTGACCGCCGCCGATGACGGCGTTGGCGACCGCCAGCGGATAGAAGGACGGATCGGAGCGGTTGGGACCGCGCACGGCGGCGGAGACGGCGGCCTGACCCGAGCCGGGCAGGTCGACGACCACCACGCGCGGCGCCTGGACGTCGCCGGCGCGGGCGCCGACGGTCGGGACCGCGCCCGAAGGCCTGGCCCAGCCGCCCAGGGTGCGTTCGGCGAAGGCGAAACCCTCCTCGGCCGTCATGCCGCCGGTGATGATCAGGGCGGCGTTGTCCGGCCGCCACCAGCGGTCATGGAAGCCGACGATCTCATCGCGGCTGATCGCGCCGAGCGAGGCCACGGTGCCGCCCGAGGGCGCGCCATAGGGGGCCGCGCCATAGGCGATGCGGTTCAGGACCTGGCCGGCCAGCGGGCCCGGCTGGCGCAGGGCGACGCGCAGGGCGTTGACCGACTGGACGCGCGACCGCTCCAGCTCGTCGGAGGCATAGGTCGGCTTCTGCACCACGTCGGACAGGACCGCGCCGACGGCTTCGGCCGAGGCCTTGGGCGCCGAGACGAACAGGGTGGTCGCATCGGCCCCGGCCCCGCCGCCGATATTGGCGCCGAGGGCTTCGAGGGTGCGGGCGATCTCGGGGGCGATGCGGCCGCCGGCGCCCTGGGTGGCGAGGTTGGCGGTCATCGAGGCCAGACCCGGACGGGCGGCCGGATCGGCCGCGGCGCCGCCGGCGATGACCAGCTGGGCGTTCATGATCGGCAGGTCGGTCGATTTGGCCACGATGACGCGCAGGCCGTTCGACAGGGTGCGTTCGGCGATGACCGGGGCCGCGGCCGGGCGGGCGGCGCCCAGCGGCGGCGGGGCCTCGCGCTCGCCCTCGGGCCTGAGGGCGTTGGGCGGCAGGATGGCCGGGGGCACAGTCACGAAGGTCGGGACCGGGGCCGGGTTCTTCCAGTCCGTCTGGTGATCGAAGTCGGGCGTGCCTTCCGGGCGCTGGCTTTCGTCGAGGTAGCGGATCGAGACCCGGCCGCTGTCGTCGAGGTACTGGCGGGCGACGCGCTGGACGTCGGCGATGGTCACGGCCTTGATGGCGGCCACGCGCTTGTCGGGGCCGGACGGATCGTGCTCGGCGATGACGGCCGAGCCGAGCGAGAAGGCGCGGCCCGAGGCGGTTTCGCGGCCGCGCAGCTCCTGCGACAGCAGCTCGGTCTGGGCCTCCAGCAGTTCGGCCGGGGTGACGGGGGTGTCGCGGATGCGGTCGAGCTCGGCATTGAGGGCGGCCTCGGCCTCGTCGATGGATTTCCCTTGCGCGACCGTGACCTGGGCGGTGATGGAGCCGCCTTCCTCGTCGCCGCCGCCGGCGCGCAGGAAGGCCGAGGCGGCCAGCTGCTTGCCATAGACGAGCGACTGATAGAGGCGGCTGGATTCGCCACGCGACAGGATGGCGCTCATGACCTCCAGGGCGGGGCCGTCCGGATCCGAGGCGCTGACGCCCTGCCAGATGCCGGCGATGGCGGGCAGGGGGACGTTGGGGGCGTAGGCGACGATCGAACGCGGCTGGGTGCGTTTGACGAAGGCCGGGCGCTCGAAATGCGGGACCGGGCGGGCCGGGTTCTCGATGCCGGCGAAATACTGGTCGACCCACTGGTCCAGCTGGGCGGGGTCGAAATTGCCCGAGACGATCAGGGTCGCGGTCGCGGGGCGGTAATAGGCTTCATGGAAGGCCAGGGCGTCGGGCAGGGTGGCGGTGTCGAGCTGTTCGATCGAGCCGATCACCTGACGGCGGTAGATGTGGTTGTCGTAGGCGTTGTCGCCGATGATGAAGACGCCGAGACGGCCGTAGGGCGGGGCGTAGACGCGCTGGCGCAGCTCTTCCTTGACGATGGAGCGCTCGGCGTCGAACACCGCCTGGTCGACCACGGGGCGGGCCATCCGCTCGGCGTGGGTCCACAGCATCTGCTGCAGATATTGCGGCGGGACGGTCTCGTAATAGTTGGTGGTGTCCTGACCGGTGGAGGCGTTGCGCGAGCCGCCCGCGTTCTCGACCATGGTCGAGATCTGGCCGTAGGGCAGGTTGACGGTCTTGCGCGACAGGATGTGTTCGAACAGGTGGGCGAAGCCGGAGCGGCCCTCGGGGTCGTCCTTGCCGCCGACGTCGTACCAGAGCTGGACCGTCACCGTGCCGGCGGTCGCATCGGGCATGGCGTAGACGTTCAGCCCGTTGGCCAGGGTCCGGTGGGTGAAGTTCAGCGGCGGCGGGGTCAGGGCCTCAAGGCTGGCGGCGGAAGGCGCGGGGGTTTGCGCCATCGCCGGAGCGCCCGCGGCGAGCGCCAGCAGGGAGCAGCCGAAGACGAGTCCGCGAAGCGGGGCGAGACGGGACATGGGGGAACTCCGGTACGCGTCAGGGGATGCGGGACCGTATCAGCCTGTCGGACGGGCGGAAGTTACGAGCGTGTAATGTTGGGGCGGATGGCCGCGGCCGTCGGTCTCAGTCGAACATCTCGGGCAGCTGGCCCGCCTTGAACAGGATGGTGGGGTTCTCGTCATAGTCGCCCATCTCGGCGTCGGCGGACACCGAAAAGGCCACGACGCCGAGGCGCAGGGGCGCCAGCCGCTCGGCCTTGCGGCGGGCTTCTTCGGCCGTCTTGCAGCCGACCTGGGGTTCGGCCTTCAGGGCCTTGCCGCGTCCCTGAACATAGGCCTGGACGATGTAGACGGTTTCGGTGGCCATTGGCGGTCCTTGCAAAGGATGTCTGGGCGGCCTGTTCGGGGCGGGGGTCAAGCGCTAAACCGTCGGCCATGACCTTGCGAACCCTCAGAGACCTGCCCGGCGTCGACGATCTGGAGCTGAAGGCGCTGATGAAGCCGCGCTTCGCCGATCCCGACATGCCCGAGGGGCTGGACGAGATCGACGCCCTGTCGGTGGCCTTGTTCGGCCTGTCGCTGGAGGCGGCGGAGGAGACGGAACGTCCCGCCGACTGGGACCGGATCGAGCGGCTGGCGCCGTCAGACATGGTCGAGCTGTTCGAGGCCGAGGGCTGGGACGTCACCGACAAGAAGCGCAAGCCCCTGCGCCTGCTGCCCCATCTCGCCCTGCCGCTGGCCCTGGCCATGCGTGGCGTGGCGGGCGAGCTGCCCTTCGTCGCCGAACCGGATCAGAAGGAAACCGACTGGGGGTCCAGCCTGGCGGCTGAAGCGAGCCGGTTCCGAAAGCGCTAGGTTCGGGACCGGACACTTGCGGCGATCCGGCAAATCCCGCTTTGGACGCCCAAGGTTCGCTGGTACGGTCAGGCTTTAGCGCCGTAGCCCCGAAGGGGCGAAGAATGACCGACCTTCTTTCTCCCGCCTCCCGGACATCGCCCCGCGATGAGCCGAAAGGCGAACGCGCCGACATCGAGCTTCTGCACAGCATCAGCATGGAGCTGATCGGGGAGCACGACCTCGCCGAGTTGTACGGCAAGGTGGTCGAGGCGGCGATCCGGATCACCGGGTCGCAGTTCGGGACCATGCAGCGCCTGTGTCCGCAGGATGATCCCTCGGGGCATGGCGGCGAGCTGCAGCTGCTGGCCCACCGCGGCCTGCCGGAAGACGCCGTCGCCTTCTGGCAATGGGTCAATCCCCAGGCGTGGAGCAGCTGCACCGTTGCGCTGAAAGTCGGGCAGCGCGCGGTCATTCCCGATTTCGAGACCTGGGACGAGATCGCCGGCACCGAGGACCTGATGGCCTTCCGTCGCACCGGCATCCGCTCCGCCCAGACCACGCCCCTGCTGACCCGGAGCGGCGAGTTGATCGGGATGATCTCGACCCACTGGGCCGCGCCGCATTCGCCGTCCGACCGGGATCTGCGCCTGCTCGACATCCTGGCGCGTCAGGCCGCGGACCTTCTGGAACGCACCATCGCCGAGGAGGCGTTGCGCCGGCTCAACGAGACGCTGGAGAACCGGGTCGAGGCGCGGTCGCGCGAGCTGATGGCCGCCGAGGAGCAGGTGCGCCACATGCAGAAGATGGACGCCATCGGTCAGCTGACCGGCGGCGTGGCCCACGACTTCAACAACCTCCTGACCATCATCCGGTCCTCGGCCGAGCTGCTGGGCCGGCGCGACCTGTCCGAGGAGCGGCGTCTGAAATACGTCAGCGCCATCTCCGACACCGCCGACCGGGCCGCGAAACTGACGGGACAGTTGCTCGCCTTCGCCCGGCGCCAGGCCCTGCGTCCGGAGGTGTTCAACGTGGGGGATCAGGTCGCGTCCATCGCGGACATGCTGAGGACCGTCGTCGGCTCCCGCATCGATCTGGTGGTCGAGGCCGTATGCGAGACCTGTTTCGTCGAGGTCGACGTCAGTCAGTTCGAAACGGCCCTCGTCAATATGGCGGTCAACGCCCGCGACGCCATGGACGGCGAAGGCCGGCTGGCGATCCGGATCGAGGCGGCCGATGGCGTGCCCGCGCTGCGCGGCCATGCCGGGAGCCCGGGCCCGTTCGTGAAGGTGGCCGTCACCGACGGGGGCGCCGGGATGACGCCCGATCAGCTGGAACACATCTTCGAGCCCTTCTTCACGACCAAGGGCGTGGGCAAGGGCACGGGGCTGGGCCTCAGCCAGGTCTATGGCTTCACCAAACAGTCGGGCGGCGAGGTCGGGGTGGAGAGCCGCGTCGATCACGGTACGACCTTCAGCCTCTATCTGCCCCGGGTGGGCGCGCCGGCGGCGGCAGGCGACGTACAACCGCGCGAGGCGGTTCCGGCGTCCCAGGCCAGCATTCTGGTGGTCGAGGACAATGAGCAGGTCGGGGAGTTCGCCACAGAGTTGCTGCGCGATCTCGGCTATGGCGTCCGCTTCGCCGGCAATGCGACCGAGGCCATCGCCATCCTGGAGCGCGAGGCTGAGGTGATCGACATCGTCTTCTCGGACGTCGTCATGCCCGGGATGGACGGGGTCGCCCTGGGCCGGCATGTGCGGGCGTCCTGGCCGGATATCGCGGTGGTCCTGACCAGCGGCTACAGCCACGTCCTGGCCGCGGACGCGCGGCATGGCTTCGACCTGCTGCAGAAGCCCTATTCGGTCGATGAGCTGTCGCGCGTGCTCAGCGAGGCGCGGCGGCGGTCCCCGCTTTCGCGGGGATGAGCGGGATTATTTGGCCTTCGACGCCCGGAAGGCCGCGATGTTGTCGACGGCCAGCTTCACATTGGCCTCGATGCCGGCCCAATCCTTGGCCTTGATGGCGGCGTCGGTGATCAGTTTGGAGCCCATGCCTGCCGCGACGATGCCGGCGCCGAACCATTTGGCGATGGAGGCCTCGTCGGGGTCGACGCCGCCCGTCGGCATGATCTTGGTCCAGGGCATCGGACCCAGCACCGCCTTGACGAAGTCGGCACCGCCGACGCTGGAGCCGGGGAAGAGCTTGACGATCTCGCAGCCCAGTTCCTGGGCCTCGCCGATGTCGGTCACCGAGCCGCAGCCCGGGAAATAGGCGACCATGTGCCGGTTGCAGACCTTCGCGACTTCCGGAACCAGGCAGGGCGAGACCACGAAGCGGGCGCCACGCGACATATAGAGGGCGGCAGTCGGCGCATCGACGATGGAGCCGATGCCGAGCACGACCTGCGGGTCAGTGCGGATCAGTTCGCGATGGATCTCGCCGAACAGGTCGGCGGCGAAATCGCCCCGGTTGGTGAACTCGACCGCCGGGGCGCCGCCGCGCGCGCAGGCGCGGATGATGTTCAGGCAGACCTCGGGATCCGGATGATAGAAGACCGGCGCGACGCCTTGCGCTTCGAGGGCGGTCAGGACGGTCAGACGGTTGTGGCGCATCGGGAGGCTCTGGCTGGTGGGACCGGTGTCGGTCCGGGCTGGGGGTGTCCTATCGCAACCGGTGGTCTGCGGGGAAGGTTGGGAAGCGGAACTTATTGTTTCGCCAGTTCGACGATCCGCTTCACCAGCGCGCTGTCCGCATCGAGCAGCGGCCCCAGGACGGTGAAATGGTTCATGCCGGGCAGGGCCTCGTAGCGGGTTTCAACGCCGTTGGCGGCCCAGTGGTCGGCCATCATCTTCGATTGGCGCAGGAACTCGGGGCTCTCGTCGCCGCCGACGACGCAGTCCAGCACCGTGCCGCCGGGCGTCGAGCCGTTGGGGACGGGCCAGAAGACCGGCGACAGGGCGGCGGCCTCGTTGAGGTTCAGGTCCAGCGCCGTGTTGATCGAGGTGCCGATAAGGGGGCGCAGGTCGAAGACGCCGGAGATGGCCACGGCAGCCGAGGCCCGGCCCTCCGACAGCATGCCCGCCGACATATGGCCGCCCGCCGAATGGCCGAAGACCATCGGGCGTTTGCCGGTGCGGGCGCGGATCAGGTCGACGGCGGCGCGGACCTGTTCGAGGATCTTCGACAGCCGCACGGTCGGAGCCAGATCATAGGAGGGGACGGCGAGGCTGACGCCGTGCTGGAGCAGGGCCGGGGCGAGGCCGCTGAACCAGTCCTTGTCCAGCGCCTGCCAATAGCCGCCGTGCAGGAAGACGGCGACGGGGGCCTCAGGGCCGGCGGAGAAGAGGTCCATCACCTCGCGCGGGCCGGGTCCATAGGCGATGGTCTCGGGCGGCCGGGCCCCGCGCGCGGCCTCGGCCGTCGCCTTCCACCGCCCCATGGCCTCCATGTGATCGGGGACGCGGGCGCGGTTGTTGTATTCCGCTTCGAGATCGATCTCGTCTGTCACGCAACCATCCGCTAGAGAACCCGAAACACCCGGGAGCCGCCGCCATGATGACCGCCATCTTCGTCTTCATCAAATGCGAGCTGGGGCACGCCAATGACGTCGCCGCCGATATGGTGGACAATGTCGAGAACGTCTCGGAGGTCTATTCGACCTCGGGCCAGTACGACCTGCTGGCCAAGTTCCAGCTGCCGAAGGAGATGGACATCGGGACCTTCGTGACGAAGTCCGTCCAGACCCGGCCGCACATCCGCGACACCTTCACGGTGATCACCTTCTCGCCTTTTCTTCCAAGCGGGAAGTAGGGGCCTGCCGAGCGGGAAGTAGGGCTCGCAGCGGCCGCTAGTTGGCCGACCGCACCGCCGCCGACACGTCCGACACCACCCTCTTCACGAGCGCCTCGTCGTCGCCCTCAGCCATGACGCGGATCAGCTTTTCGGTGCCCGAAGGGCGGACCAGAAGGCGGCCCGTGCCGTTGAGTGCGTTCTCGGCCTCGGCGATGGCGGCCTTGACGTTGGCGCTCTCCAGCGGCTTGCCGGCGGAGTAGCGGACGTTTTCCAGCAGTTGCGGCACGGGGTCGAACTGGCGGGCCAGTTCGCTCATCGGCTTGCCGGTCTCGACCAGCACGGCCAGCACCTGCAGGGCCGCCATCAGGCCGTCGCCGGTGGTGGCGTGGTCGTGCAGGATGATGTGGCCCGACTGTTCGCCGCCGATGTTGAAGCCGCCCTCGCGCATCCGCTCCATGACATAGCGGTCGCCGACCTTGGTGCGCTCCAGCGTCAGGCCCTCGGCCTTCAGACGGCGTTCGAGGCCGAGGTTGGACATGACGGTGGCCACCACGCCGCCGCCGCTGAGACGGCCGCGCCGGGCGAAGTCGAGGCCGACCAGGGCCATGATCTGGTCGCCATCGACGACCTGGCCCTTCTCGTCGCAGATGATGACCCGGTCGGCGTCGCCGTCCAGGGCGATGCCGATGTCGGCGCGGTAGCGTTTGACGGCCTCGGCCAGGGTCGCCGGATGGGTCGAACCGCAGTCGGCGTTGATGTTGGTCCCGTTCGGCTCCACGCCCACGGGGAAGACCTCGGCGCCCAGTTCATAGAGGGTGGTGGGCGCAACCTTGTAGCCGGCGCCGTTGGCGCAATCGATGGCGACGCGCAGGCCCTTGAGGCTGAGGCGTTTGGGGAAGGCGGACTTGGCGATCTCGATATAGCGGGCCGGCACCTCGTCGTGGCGCTTGACCCGGCCGAGGCGGTTGGACGGGGCCAGACCGGCGTCGAGGCTGGCGTCCATCATGGCCTCGATCTTCAGCTCGATCTCGTCGGACAGCTTGTAGCCGTCGGGGCCGAACAGTTTGATGCCGTTGTCGGCATAGTCGTTGTGGCTGGCCGAGATCATGACTCCGAGGTCGGCGCGCATCGAGCGGGTCATCATGGCCACGCCCGGCGTCGGCAGGGGGCCGAAGGTGCGCACGTCCATACCGACCGAGGCGAAGCCGGCGACCAGGGCGGGCTCGAGCATATAACCCGACAGCCGGGTGTCCTTGCCGATGACCACCAGATGGCGGCGGTCGTCGCCCGACATGAACAGGCGACCGGCGGCCAGACCCACGCGCAGGGCGACCTCGGCGGTCATCGGAGAGACGTTCGCCTTGCCGCGAATGCCGTCGGTGCCGAAATACTTCCTGTCGCCCATGACGGGTTCTCCTTGTGGTCGCGCCGGCTTCTTATCCGGGTCCGGAAATCATCCGAAACGCCATTTTAGCAGCGTGGAGTCCTAATATCCCATAGAGGCGAGCTGGGTTCAGTCCCCGAGGAGCGAAATCATGTGCGGCATCATCGGCATCGTCGGGACCAAACCCGTCGCGGACCGGCTGGTCGAGAGCCTGAAGCGGCTCGAGTACCGGGGCTATGACTCGGCCGGGATCGCGGCCCAGGTCGACGGGGCGCTGGAGCGCCGGCGCGCGCCGGGCAAGCTGAAGGAACTGGAGAAGGTGCTCGAGGCCCAACCCCTGATCGCCCAGACCGGCATCGGCCATACGCGCTGGGCCACCCACGGCGCCCCGACCGAACGCAACGCCCACCCGCACATCGCCGGCCGCGTGGCGGTGGTCCACAACGGCATCATCGAGAATTTCGCCGAGCTGAAGGCCGAGCTGATCGCCGCCGGCCGGGTGTTCACGTCGGACACCGACACCGAAGTGGTCGCCCATCTGCTGGATTCCGAACTGGCCACGGGGCTGGAGCCGCTGGCCGCGTTCAAGGCGACGCTGGACCGGCTGTCGGGCGCCTTTGCCCTGTGCGTCCTGATCACCGGCGAGGACGAGGTCATCCTGGCCGCCCGCAACGGCCCGCCGCTGGCCGTGGGCTATGGCGACGGCGAGATGTTCATCGGCTCGGACGGTCTGGCGCTCGGGCCGTTCACCAACCGCATCGCCTACCTGCAGGACGGCGACTACGTCATCGCCACCCATGACGGGGCCCGGGTCTTCGACGCCACGGGCGCCGAGGTAGCGCGCGAGATCAAGACCGTGCCGGCCTCCGCCGTCCTGATGGAGAAGGGCAATTATCGCCACTTCATGGAGAAGGAAATCCACGATCAGCCGGAGGGGTGCCAGCGCACCATTGCGGCCTATGTGGACACCCTGTCGGGCCTGACCACGGTCGGCGGCGACGTCGACTTCGCCAAGCTGGACCGGATCCAGATCGTCGCCTGCGGCACCTCCTATATCGCTGGCATGATCGGCCGCTATCTGATCGAGCAGCTGGCCGACCTGCCGGTGGACGTCGAGATCGCCTCGGAGTTTCGCTATCGCCAGCCGGCCTTGCGCCCCAACGCCCTGGCCATCGCCATGTCGCAGTCGGGTGAGACCGCCGACACCCTGGCCGCCTTCCGCCACTGCGCCCAGGCCGGAATGAAGACCGCCGCCGTGGTCAACGCCACGGAATCGACCATCGCCCGCGAGGCCGATGTGGTCTGGCCGATCCATTGCGGGCCGGAGATCGGCGTCGCCTCGACCAAGGCCTTCACCGCCCAGGTCTCGGTGATGATCGCCATCGCCGTCGCGGCCGCCCGTGCGCGCGGCCGGATCGACGCGGCCGAGGAGCAGCGTCTGGTCCGGGTCCTGATCGAGGCGCCGCGCCTGATCGCCGAGGCCATCGGTCTGGAGGGGGCGATCAAGGACATCGCCGCCGAGGTCGCCAAGGCCCGGGACGTCCTCTACCTCGGCCGCGGCCCGATGTCGGCGCTGGCCCTCGAAGGGGCGCTGAAGCTGAAGGAGATCAGCTACATCCACGCCGAGGGCTATGCCGCCGGCGAGCTGAAGCACGGGCCGATCGCCCTCGTCGATGAGAACACCCCGATCATCATCCTGGCCCCGTTCGACAGCTGGTTCGAGAAGTCGGCCTCGAACATGAGCGAGGTCATGGCGCGTGGCGGTCAGGTGGTCTTCATCACCGATCCGGAGGGCGCCAAACACGCCCCGGCGGGCGCGCGCGTCGTGGTCACGGCCCCGGCCAGCGACCCGCTGGTCTCGGCGCTCGTGATGTCCGCCCCGATCCAGCTGCTGGCCTATCACGTGGCCGTGGTGAAGGGCGCTGACGTCGACCAGCCGAGAAACCTCGCCAAGTCCGTAACGGTCGAGTAACGGCGACTGGTCAGAACGGGGCCGGAACGGGCGGCGGACTTTCGCGGGCAACGCAAACCGGCCTATGATCGTTCGGCTGTCAGAAACTCCCCGGGCTGGAACTTGATGTCGTCTGCTACTCCCCGCGTGCGCAAGGCCGTGCTTCCTGTCGCCGGCCTCGGGACGCGGGTTCTGCCCGCCGCCAAGACGACGCCGAAGAACATGCTGAACGTGTTCGACCGGCCGATCCTGGCCCATATCGTCGAGGAAGCCCGGGCCGCAGGGATCGAACACTTCATCTTCGTGGTCGGGCGCGGCCAGTCGGCCGTCGAGGACTATTTCGACCACGCCTATGAGATCGAGGCCATCCTCAAGGCCAAGGGCAAGGACGACATCCTGCAACTGGTCCAGGCCGATCTGCCCAAGCCCGGCGAGATGAGCTTCGTGCGCCAGATGGCCCCGCTGGGCCTCGGCCATGCCGTCTTCTGCGCCCGCGACCTGATCGGCGACGAGCCCTTCGCGGTCATTCTGCCCGACATGCTGATGATGGCCGATACGCCCGCCCTGGGTCAGGCCATCGCTGCCCATGAGAAGACCGGCGGCAACATCGTCGTGGTCGAGCCGGCGCCCGAGGGCGAGACCTACAAATACGGCATCGTCGCCCTGGACGGTCAGGAAGGCCGGCTGAACCGCATGACCGGCATGGTCGAGAAGCCGCCGCTCGGGACCGAGCCGTCGAACCTGTTCATCTCGGGCCGCTATGTCCTGACGCCCGACATCTTCCCCCTGCTGGCCGACCAGCAGACCGGCGCGGGCGGCGAGATCCAGCTGACCGACGCCATGGCGCGGCTGATGAAGGTCAAGGACTTCCACGCTCTCGAATACGAAGGCACGACCTATGACTGCGGCGACGCGGTCGGCCTGCTGCGCGCCAATGTGGCCTATGCCCTGAAGCACGAGGCCCTCGGCGAAGCCGCCCGCGCGGCCATCGCGGACCTGCTCTGACAGCTTCGCCGCATTCCGGCCCTTGCATCGGGGGGCGTCTGGTCCTTTAAGCGCCCGCAAACACGCCTTGTGCGCCTGCCTGCCGCTCTCCCGAAGGTCCCGCCATGTCCAAAGCCTCCGACAAGCCCGTCAAGAAGGTCGTCCTCGCCTATTCCGGCGGTCTCGACACCTCGATCATCCTGAAGTGGCTGCAGACCGAATATAACGCCGAGGTCGTGACCTTCACCGCCGACCTGGGCCAGGGCGAGGAGCTGGGCCCGGCGCGCGAGAAGGCGCTGAAGATGGGCATCAAGCCCGAGAACATCTTCATCGACGACCTGCGCGAGGAGTTCGTGCGCGACTTCGTCTTCCCGATGTTCCGCGCCAACGCCGTCTATGAGGGCCAGTATCTGCTGGGCACCTCCATCGCCCGCCCGCTGATCGCCAAGCGCCAGATCGAGATCGCCCGCATGGTCGGCGCCGACGCCGTCTGTCACGGCGCGACCGGCAAGGGCAACGACCAGGTCCGCTTCGAGATCGGCTATTACGCCCTGGAGCCCGACATCCGCGTGATCGCGCCGTGGCGCGAATGGGAATACCGCAGCCGCGAGGCCCTGCTGGACTTCGCCGAGAAGAACCAGATCCCGATCGCCAAGGACAAGCGCGGCGAGGCCCCGTTCTCGGTCGACGCCAACCTTCTGCACTCCTCGTCCGAGGGCAAGGTGCTGGAAGACCCGGCGGTCGAGGCCCCCGAGTTCGTCCACCAGCGCACGATCAGCCCCGAGGACGCGCCCGACAAGCCGCACGTCTTCACCATGACCTTCGAAAAGGGCGACCCGGTCGCCATCGACGGCGTGGCCATGAGCCCGGCGACCCTGCTGACCAAGCTCAATGAACTGGGCCACGACAACGGCGTCGGCCGTCTGGACCTGGTCGAGAACCGCTACGTCGGGATGAAGTCGCGCGGCGTCTATGAGACCCCCGGCGGGACCATCCTGCTGGCCGCCCACCGCGGCATGGAATCCATCACGCTGGACGGGGGCTCGATGCACCTGAAGGACCAGCTGATGCCGAAGTACGCCGAGCTGATCTACAACGGCTTCTGGTTCGCCCCGGAGCGTGAGATGCTGCAGGCCGCCATCGACTACAGCCAGCAGAAGGTGTCGGGGACGGTGACGGTCAAGCTCTACAAGGGCAATGTCACCATCATCGGCCGCGAAAGCCCCTACAGCCTCTACGACCAGGACCTGGTGACCTTCGAGGAGGGCGTCCAGGCCTATGACCACAATGACGCGGCCGGCTTCATCAAGTTGAACGCCCTGCGTCTGCGGGTGCTGGCCAAGCGTAACGCGCGGGGCGGTTGAGGCGACAGGGACGCTTCACCCTGGTGTGAGGCGCTCTCTCTGGCGGATTGGTGTTTTCCAGTGCATCTTCGGGTTGTCTCAACCCGGAGGTTCGCCATGCGTCCCATGCTAGCCGTCGCCCTCGCCGCCGCCATGACCCTCGCCTCCGTTCCAGCTCTCGCTGAACCGGCGGGCCAGTCGTTCGAAGACCAGACCTTCGCGTTCGAGCACCAGATGGGCGACATGCGCCGCGATCTCGACCGCGCCGTGAGCGCCTTGGAAACGCGTGAGATCGCCGCGAAATATCAGCCCGTCGCCGACGCGTTTGCCGACCGGATCGAGGCGCGTCGGGAAGACGGGCTTGTGACCCCGCGCTACGGCAACGCACGCACCGTCCGCAACCTCCCGGAACAGCTGCGGCGTCAGACGGATCGCGCCCGGTTCTACGCCCGCGGGGGCTAGGCGAAGGTTTGCGGGCCACAAAGGGTCTCGCAGGCGTCGTAAAATGGCGCCACCTTACGTCCAGGCGTCATCACGCGCCGTCGCTCGTAATTCAGGACCTTCCATGTCGCTTCGTCTGATCATCCCTGCCGTGGCGGTTCTCGCCCTGGCCGCCCCGGCCTTCGCCCAGACCGCTCCGGCTCCGGCCCCCGCTCCGCAAGCGGCCGCCCCGGCCGAAGAGGAGACCTCGCCCGAGGAAGCTGCGTTCGAGGCCAAGGCCGAGGTGTTCAGCGCCCACGTTCAGGCCATGGCCGCTGAAATGCAGACTGCCGCCACCGCCTCGGGGGCCGACGCCGCCAAGAAGAAGGCCGATCTGGACGCCATCCAGGCCAAGTACCAGCCTGAAGTCGACGCCTTCGCGACCGAGCTTGAAGCCTTCGCCGGCAAGGAGATCGCGACCGCTCCGGAAGACCGGCGGGCCGAGATGCAGGCCAAGCTTACCGCCGGCATGGCGCAGCTGCGCAACCTGCCGGCCATGATGCGCGCCCAGATGGAAGAAGCCGCCGCCGCGCCGCCCCCGGCTCCGGCCGCGGCGCCGGTCCAGTAATCGGTCGCACCTGATGATCCGCATCCTGAGCCTCGCCGCCGCACTGGCTGTTCTGCCGGCTATGGCGGCGTACGCTCAGGATGACGGTCCGGTACGGACCGCACCTTCGGCCGCCGCGCCCGCCTCGACCACCGTGCCGGACGAGGCGGCGGTCGAGGCCGCCGCCGCCGCCTTCGAGACCCAGATGGACGATATGGCGAAAGAGCTTGAGGCGGCGAAGACCGCTTCGGGCCCCGACGCCGCCGCCCTGAAAACCTCCGCCGACGGCATCGTGGCGAAGTACCAGCCCAAGGCCGACGCCTTCGCCGAGATGGTCGCCGCCCTGATCGCCAGCCGTCCGGTCGCCCCGGACGATCAGGCCCGCGCACGGGCCGCCGTCCAGCAGGTCCGCGACATGCCCGGCATGATCCGGGACCACCATCTGGCGGCGCCCGCGACGACGCCTCCGGTGCCTTAACGCGAAGTAACTTGCGGTAGCGGGGTTCGGGGAGGAGTTTCCCGACATATCCCGCTAGGAAGCCGCGCCATGATCAAGATCCTGAGCCTCGCCGCCGCCCTCGCCGTCCTGCCCCTGACGCAGGCGGTCGCCGACGAGCGCAAGACCCCGTCCGAGGCCGCCATCGAGGCCGCCGCCAGCGCCTTCGAGGCCCGGATGGAAGCGTTCGGCGAGCGCGCCGAGGCCATCAATGACGACAAGTCCCTGACCGACGCCCAGCGCGAAATGAAGATCGCGACCCTGTGGTCGGAGTACCAGCCCGAGGTCGCCGTTTTCACGGCCGTGGTCAGCCAGCACGCCGGCCAGATCGCCTCGGAGGCCCTGGCCAATATCGACGTCGACGCCCTGGTCCATGAGGCCCTCGACACCCCCGAGGTTCAGGCGGCCCTGACCGGCGCGGCGGGCATGGCCCGAAACGGCGCCTGGGCCCAGAACGACCCCGAACAGATGGTCACCTACGGGCTGATGGCCCAGTACGGCGTCGATCAGGCCATGGACGCCATCGCCAACGCGGGCGACGACGACAAGGCCGAGGCCGCCGAGGCCGCCCGGGATGCGGAGGCGGACGCAGAAGCCGCCGCCGCTGACGCGAATGCCCATCACACGCCGCATTCGCACCCCTGAGCCCGCCCACTCTCCCCAGATGCTGGAACGGGATCAGTCCTCCGGGTCGCCATGAGGTTCCCCCACCTCGACCCGGAGTAAGGGCCGGCCGAAAGGCCGGCCCTTTTCGTTTGCAAGCTTGACCTGACGACCCGCCGGGGCTGAAAGCGCCCGGATGAACAGCCTTCCCGTCGATCCGCATCTGTACGGCGCCTTCCTGGGCGTCATGGCGGTGATGGCGATCACCCCCGGTCCGGCCAATGTCTTCCAGGTCGCCGTCGGGGTGGAGCGCGGCCGGGCGGCGGCGCTGCAGAGCGTGGTCGGGATGAACGCCGCGACCCTGGTCTGGTTCGGGGCGGCGGCCCTGGGTCTGGGCGCCCTGGTCGCGGCCTTTCCGCAGGTGTTCAAACTGGTCGCGATCGGCGGCGCCCTCTATGTCGCCTGGCTGGGGATCAAGGCCCTGCGCGGCGCCTTCGCCAATGAAAGCCAGCCGAAAGCTATCGTCACGGTGCGGGACCGCAGCGCCGTCGCGAACGGCTTCATGGTCCAGATCGCCAACCCCAAGGCCATCCTGTTCTTCACCGCCGTCCTGCCGCCCTTCCTCGATGTTCAGCGGCCGATCGTTCCGCAACTGTTGTTGTTCGCGATGGCCACCATCAGCATGGACGTGCTGGCCATGAGCGCTTACGGTCTAGGTGGAGCCGCACTGGCCCGCCGCCTGTCGGAGCCCCGGTTCCGGCGCGGGTTCGGGATTTTCGTCGGCGTCCTGCTTTTGCTTGCTGCGGTTCTGATTGTTTCACGATTGTAAGGGGTTACCGTTCCGGAACGGATACGGTTATCACCCGTTGAGCAGAAAAGGCGGCCGTGCGGTCGCCATGGGAGTTCAGTGATGAAGACGCGTTTCCTCAAACCGGTTCTGCTCGCGGCGGCCGCCAGCCTGGCGCTCGCCGCCTGCGCCACCTCCACCCCCTATCAGCCCGTCGGAACCGGCGGCGCGCGCGGCGGCTATGCCGAGCAGCGGCTGGAGAACGACCGCTTCCGGGTCAGCTTCGCGGGCAACTCCGTGACCTCGCGCGAACAGGTCGAGATGGGGCTGCTGCTGCGCTCGGCCGAACTGACCAAACAGAACGGTTTCGACTGGTTCGCCACGGTCAACCGCGCCACCGACCGCGACACCCGATATTCGACCCTCGGCTCCGGCCCGTACAATGATCCGTTCTACGGCCGTTACGGCGGCTACTGGGGCCCGTCCTGGCGCTTCTACGGCAACGGCGGCTGGAGCCCCTGGGGCAGCCCGTGGGGCCGCGGCTGGGGTCCCGGTTTCAATGACTGGGATGTCCGCCAGATCGACCGCTACGAGGCCTCCTCGGAGATCGTCATGGGCCGCGGAGCCAAGCCCGCCGGCGACCCCAACGCCTTCGACGCCGGCGAGGTCATCGCCAACCTCGGGCCGCGCGTGACGCGCCCGATGTAAGATATCGCGGGGCCCTGTTCGTCGTCCGGCGGACAGGGTTTTGCGAGCCTACCTCTGGTCGACTGCGACCGACTGGCCGGGATGTTCGGCCCAGAGGCTCAGGCTCGACCCGGCCTGTTCTATCGCGAGGGCCAAAAAGCCCAGCACAAACAGGCCCGCCAGTCCGGAAACGATCCGGATGATCAAGATGTGCCGATCTCCGCCCTGAAGCTTGTGTGCCGCCTGATAAGCGGCGCTGTCCGCGCCGAACCGGGCGGCGATCCACCGCAATTGGCTGTCCCGAAGCGCTCTGGCCTTGAAGAGGTTGAGCAGGCTTATTCCAACCAACGCGAACAGCGCCACGAAGGTGAGGATGACGGCTATCCCGGCTTTCGTTTCGGCTGACACGGCTGGCTGTCTCCATCGCCTCGAAGGGCGACCTATCCAATCCTCGGCGACTTCAGCCGGCGCTTGTTGGAGTGGCTGGCGGGGGCGTTGCCGAGGTCCTCGGGCAGTTCGCCCTTGAAGTAGAAGCGCTGCCAGGCCTCCTTGGCCGCATCCGGGTCGCCTGAGGCGAGGCGGGTGTTGAAGTCGGTGCGCTGGCGGTTCCAGGCCTCGAACTGGCCATTCATGACGGGGTTGGATTCCAGCGTCCGGATGACCGGCTGGAATTCCTCGACCTTCTTGTGTTCCAGCAGGGTGATGAAGCAGAAGGGCTCGCCCTTCTCGAACTTGATCCGGCCCGGCCGCGTGAAGATCCAGTTCATCGTGAAGGGGAAGGGCAGCCAGTCGGTCTCGATCAACCCGACCAGGGGCTGGATGCCGTCCTTCACGTGATTGGGCGATCCCGAGCACATCATCCCCCAGCCCGGCGGCGTGCGGAACAGATACTGGGGGTGCATGGTCAGCACCCCGCGCGAGAAGTGCGAGGTCACGAAGTGGCTGAGCGTCGGCTGGGGCCGGTCGGGCGTGATCACGATGTCGGACTGCTGCGGCCCGCCGTTCCATTCGGCGGTGAAGCCGAAGGGGCAGAGGATCTCCCACCCCGTCGTATTGGCCATGTTCAGCGGCAGGCAGCGATAGGGGTGGCGCGAGACGAAGGCGTCCATCCAGTTGCGGGACTGACGGCCGGGCACGAGGTCCGGCGGCGTCGCCGTCATCGGATAGCATTCCAGTTCCAAGGCCGGGCTCCGTTCTGTAAGCGGGACTGATCTCCTTCCTAGCCCGCCAGACGCTCGCACCTCAACCATGTCCGACACGCCTGCCGTTCCCGCTTACGACCGCGACCGCCTGCTGGCCTGGATGGCGGAGAATGGGGTGGAGCAGGTCACCCACGACCATCCGGCCGTGTTCCGCGTCGAGGAGGGGCTGGACCTCAAGGCCGACCTGCCGGGCGTCCACACCAAGAACCTGTTCCTGAAGGACAAGAAGGGGCGGCTGTGGCTGATCTCGGCGGCCCAGGACACGGTCATCGACCTGAAGCGGGCGCGCACGGCTTTGGAGGCGACGGGCAATCTGTCCTTCGGCAATGAGGGGCTGATGTACGAGACCCTGGGCGTGCGGCCCGGCTCGGTGACGGCGCTGGGGCTGATCAACGACCTCGACCGGCGGGTGACCTTCGTGCTCGACAGGCGGCTGCACGAGGCGGCGATCGTCAACTTCCATCCCCTGATCAATACGGCGACCACGGCCCTGGATCAGGCGGCCTTTCGGCGGGTGATGGATCTGCTGGGGCGTGAGCCGTTGGTGGTGGATTTCGAGGCGCTCTGATCCACGAAAAAGGGGCGCATCCGGCGGATGCGCCCCTTGTCGTTTCGGATCTGTGGCGACTAGCCCGCGACCTTGGCCGAAACCCGCTTGATCCAGTTGTAGAGGGCGAAGGCGAGGACGGCGAAGGCGACGACACCTGCCAGCATGGCTGGCCAGGCCGAACCCTCGGGGACCAGACCGAACGGGGATTCGTTGTTGGTGAAGACGATTACGCCCGCCAGGACCACCCCGAACAAGCTCTCGCCCACGATCAGGCCAGAGGCCAGCAGCACGCCCATGCGGCGACCGATGTCGGCGTACTTCGTGCCGGCTATGGCCTTGTCGTAGAACCAGCCCACGACCGCGCCGACCACCAGCATGGTGGTGACCGCGGCGGGCAGGTAGAAGCCGATGCCGACGGCCAGCGGCGGCAGCTTGACCTTGCCCCGGGTCGCCTTTTCCAGAACGGCGTCGAGGATGATGATGGCGACGCCGATCACGGCGCCGATCCCGATCAGGTCCCAGCGCAGGTCGCCGGCGATGACGCCCTTGGCCAGGGCCGAGATCAGGGTGGCCTGCGGGGCGGCGAGCGGGGCGTCGGCGATGGCCTTCGGGCCGCCTTCAAAGCCGATCGCCTTGTTCAGGAGGCTGAGAACCACCGGAATGACGATGGCGCCGGCGACGACGCCGACGATCAGCGCGACTTGCTGGCGCCAGGGGGTGGCCTCGACCAGCTGGCCGGTCTTGAGGTCCTGAAGGTTGTCATTGGCGATGACGGCGACGGCGAAGACCACCGCGGTGACCATCAGGGCGAAGGCGACGAAGGACGGATCGGCGGGGACGCCCGCGATGCCCATGACCACCAGCATCAGGAGGGAGGCCACGAGAATGGCGATGATGCCGACCCCCGACACAGGGCTGTTCGACGAGCCGATAAGGCCGGCCATATAGCCGCAGATGGCGGCGACCGCGAAGCCGATGACGATCACATAGACCAGACCGCCGATGACCAGGATCGGGGCGCTGGCGGCCAGGGCGGTGCCCTGGGTGAACAGGGCCAGGACCGTGGCGATGCCGACCAGGGCGATGATGGACAGACCGCCGACGATGCCGATCGGAATGTCCTGCTCGGTGCGCTCCAGCACCTCGCCGCCGGCGCGACGGCGCTGGGCCGCGAGCGCCGAGGTCAGGCCGCCGACCAGCGGGCCGAGCAGTTTGATCAGGGTCCAGATGGCGGCGACGCCGATCACACCGGCGCCCATGAAGCGCACTTCGCGACGCCAGACCGTTCCGGCCAGCTCCTCGGCGCCGACGCCGGCGGGCAGGGTGGTGGCGATCGACGGAATGCCGTGCGCCGTCAGCCAGGCGATGGTGTCGGGCGAGGTCAGGATAGGCACGGCGATGCACCAGGCCAGGATCAGGCCGAACAGCTGGGCGAGGCCCACGGTCAGGCCGATCAGGTGGCCGGCGCCCAGAAGCGCGAACTGCATGCCGAAACCGACGCCCGTGGCGCCGCCGCCGAGGAAGGCGGGAAGCTTGATGAATTTGGCCGTCTCGCCGGCGAAGGCGCGGGCCGAAATCAGGAAGGCGAACAGGGCTGAAACGATCGAGCCGACGATGACGACGCCGAGACCGGCCTTGTTCTCGCGCACGGCCTCATCGCTCTGTTCCACGCCGGGGGAGCCGACCTTGAGCACCTCGGCGGCGGCGACGCCTTCGGGGTAGGGCAGGTTGGCGTTGACCACCAGGGCGCGGCGCAGCGGGATGGAGAAGGTGACGCCGAGCACGCCGCCCAGCACGCAGATGGCCACCGATTCCCAGAACGGGAAGTCCATCCACCAGCCGACCATCACCAGGCCTGGCAGGACGAAGATGATGGAGCTCATGGCCCCGCCGACCGAGGCCACGGTCTGGACGGTCATGTTTTCCCAGATGGTGGAGCCCTTGAAGGCGCGCAGCACCGCCATGGAGATGACCGCCGCCGGAATGGCCGAGGCGAAGGTCAGGCCCACCTTGAGGCCCAGATAGGTGTTGGCGGCGGTGAAGATCACTGCCAGCAGACAGCCCAGGATCAGGGCGCGGATGGTGAGTTCGATGCGCTTGAGGCGCGGTACTGCCGGGGTGTCGGTCATAAGGTCCCTCTTTGACGGCGGAGGTAAGCCGGAAACGCCCTCGCTGGCAACGGCAGGCGCCGTCAGACGCGCCATCCCTTGACGGGAAGGCCGCTGCGGCGAACTGTCCCACATCCGTTTCGAGGAACACCGCCATGCGCCGCACCATCGTCACCAGCGTCATCGCCCTTCTGTGCGCGGCGGGCGCGGCCGGGGCCCAGACCTCCGCCTCGCCTTCGGCTGCCGAGACCGTCGCGGCGAGGAAGGCGGCCTTCAACCTGTCGGCCGTGGCCTTCAGCACGATGAACGCGGCGGCGGCCTCGCCCGCGCCGGACCCGCGCCAGCTGTCGTTCAGCGCCCAGGCCCTGGCGCGCTGGGCTCACGCCTTGCCGGGCCTCTTCCCCGCCGGAACCAGCGCGACCGACATGCCGGGCGAGACGACTGCTTCCCCGGCCATCTGGGCCAACCGCGCCGACTTCGAGGCCAAGGCCGCCGCCTATGCCGCCGCCGCCGACCGGCTGGGCGAACTGACCGAGGACACCGAGGCCTTCAAGGCCCAGCTGGCGGTGGTCAGCGACACCTGCAAATCCTGCCACCAGCCCTACCGGGTCCGCCCCGGCCGTTGACCTGATCAGGCGGTCACGAAGCTCGCCGTCCGCGCCTTCTGCGCCGCCGCATAGGGGCAGGCGACCATGACCCGGTGCAGGACCGCCAGCACCAGTCCGGTGATGGCCCAGGACAGCAGGATGTCCGACAGATAGTGGCCGCCGAAGGCCAGCCGGTTCATCGACAGGGCGACCGCATAGGCGATCAGGGGCGCCGCGGCCTTCACCCGCCAGGCGCGGGGCAGAAGGATCAGTCCCGCGACCATCCAGGCCGCTGAGGCCGCCTCTCCGGACACGAAGGAACAGTTGTGGGCGCAGGCCTCCGACAGGGTCCAGGCCGGGGTGAAGCCCGCCTCGCCGCCGAACAGATCGGTCTGGATCGGCCGGGCCCGGCCCCAGCTGCCTTTCAGCCAAGTGTTGACCACCAGCCCCGGTCCCAGCAGGAGGCCGATCAGGAGGAAGCCGCAGCGGCGCGCGCACATCGTCCGCCGCTCGCTGTCGCGGAACAGCCGCATGGCGACCCCGGTCAGGGCGGCCAGCAGGATCAGACCCATGACATATGTGGAGCTCTTGCGCAGCGCCCTCAGCACCGGTTCCTGCGACAGGAAGAAGCCGTCGCCCGCGCGATAGAAGGCTTCGCTGACGGCGAGGTCCACGCCGGGGAAAAGGACGAAATAGGCCGACAGGGCGAGGACGGCGATCAGGGCCAGTGTCGTTGGCTCGGACCAGCGGATGCGCACCCCGATCGCCAGCCTCAGCCGCCCGGCCTCCTCGCGCGCCGCTCGTTGCAGCATCGCCAGAGACGGCGCGCCCCAGGCCGCCGCGAAGGGCGCCCGCGCTCGTGTGTACTCGGCCCCGTCCATCGTTCCCCCCGGATCGATTTCCCCAACTCAAGGGACGGCCGCAGTCTGGCGAGGATCGGCGTCGGCAAGGTCACGGCGGCGTGGCGGTTCCGACTCTGTTTTGCGGCGGGGATGTGAGGGTCGTTCAGGCTCCGGAACGGTTACAGTCACGCTTGTCTCGGCGCTTCTCTCCGGCGTCTCAGCGGGTTAGGAGAAGCCATGCCTGAACTTCCCGAGGTCGAAACGGTCCGACGCGGCCTGGAGCCCGTTCTGGTCGGCGCCCGCCTGAGCCGGGTGCGGCAGAATCGCCCGGACCTGCGCTTTCCCTTCCCCGACCGTTTCGTCGAGCGGCTGGAGGGGGCGACGGTCACCGCTATCGACCGGCGCGCCAAATATCTGCTGGCCCGGCTGTCGACCGGCGAGACCTGGGTCACCCATCTGGGCATGACCGGCCGCTTCACCCTCGACGGGACCCAGATCGGCGAGTTCGAGGAGCCGGCGCCCATCGCGGGCAAGCATGAGCATATGAGCTTCTGTGCGGTGAAGGACGGTCTCGCCACCCGTGTGGGCTTCGCCGACGCCCGCCGCTTCGGCTTCATGGGGCTGATCCCGACCGAGGAGGCCGAGGCCCATCCGTGGTTCGCCGCCATGGGCCCCGAGCCGCTGGGCAACAGCTTCTCCGCCGCCCATCTGGCCGAGGTCTTCGCCGGCAAGACCCAGAACATCAAGGTCAGCCTGCTCGACCAGAGGAACGTCGCCGGTCTGGGCAATATCTATGTCTGCGAGGCGCTGTACCGGGCGCGGATCTCGCCCCTGATCGCGGCGGGCAAGGTCTCGCGGCCGCGACTGGAGACGCTCGCGAGCGTCATCCGCGACGTGCTCAACGACGCCATCGCGGCGGGCGGTTCGACGCTCAAGGACTTCGCCAACGCCGAGGGCGGGCAGGGCTATTTCCAGCACCGCTTCGACGTCTACGGCCGCGAGGGCCAGCCCTGCTTCGGAGAGGGCTGCACCGGCGTGGTCAAACGCATCGTCCAGGCGGGACGGTCGACGTTCTACTGTCCAAGTTGCCAGAGGAAGTGACGTGACCCACCGCATCATCCTCTTCCGCGGCATGAACACCGGCGGCGTCCGTGCGCCGGTCGGCGAGCAGCGGACCATGGCGGAAGAGATGGGGCTGAAGAACCCGCGCACGCTTCAGGCCAGCGGCAATCTGGTGGTTGAGACCGGCATGGCGACGGCGGCGCTGGAAGAGGCCGTCGAGACGGAGATGGCCCGCCGCTTCGACCTCAAGATCGCCGCCATGGCCCGCACGCCGGAGCAGTGGGCGAAACTGATCGCCGCCAATCCGTTTCCGAAGGAGGCCGAGGCCCACCCGGCCAAGGTCGTGGCCATGGTCATGAAGGGCGGGATCAAGCCGGGCGCGCTCGACGCCGTTCAGGCCCTGTGCCGCGATGGGGAGGACGTCCAGGCGGTGGATGGCGTCTTGTATTTCTGGTTCCCGAACGGCCAGGGCGTCTCGGAAATCTTCAAGAAGGCCACGCCGAAGATGCTGGGCATGGGCACCGGCCGGAACTGGAACACGGTGCTCAAGCTGGGCGAGATGGCGGGGCTCTAACGCGGCCGCGCGGAGGTCCCGGAGACGAAGGCCGCGATGGCGCTTTCGGCGTGCCCGGGGTCCGTCAGCATCACGAAATGAGGCGCGCCCGCCACCGTCACGAACTGAATGTCGCCAGCGGTACGCAGGCTGTCTGCATGGGCCGCCGCGCCCGCGTGCGGGGTCTTCGGATCCCGATCGCCCTGAAGCACCAGCACCGGCGGAAGGCTGGCCGGGCTTTGGCCAAAGGCGGCGTCGCGCGGATAGGTCATGTCGGCGCCGCCCAGCAGTTGCGACGGCAGGCTGCTGGTGAAGAGCAGGGCCCGGCTTTCGGCGGCGATGTCCTCTCGCGTCAGGGCCGGCCGCGCATTGTTTTCGGAGGCCGAGATCAGGGCGACCAAGGGGATGGAAGAGGCGGCCTCCGGCGCCATGAGGGGAGCGTAGAAGGCTTCCAGCGTGGTCTGCGCCTGCTCGATCGCGTCCTTCCTTCCGGCCATCGCGTCGGCGATGACGTCGGGGATCAGGGCGCGCGCGTCGGGAGCATCGAGCAGGCCGCCGAGGAAGGCCTTGGGCTGTCCACCCGGAAACAGTTTCGCGCGCTCGGGATCGTCGATCACGCGCTGGAGCGCCTCGACGGCGGAGCCGCCCATCTTCGTGTGACAGGCGGGATCCCGATCGCAGTCGGCCAGAACCTCGCGGCCCACGGCGTCAACGACCTGGGAGCGGTGGCTGAGGTCCCAGACTTCGTTCCCGTCCGGCGGCACGAGGGAGTCCAGCACGATCCCCTTTACAGCGGCCGGCGGCGCGACGGTCATCATGCGCAACACCAGCTGGGTGCCGTAGGAGACGCCGTACACATAGGTCTCACGCCCGTGCGAATAGCGCCCGATCAGGTCGTGGAGGTCGTGGGCGGCATTGGTCACGGTGAAGGACTGGACCCAGGGCGAGCGGGCGTTGAGCTGGCCGAAGCAGGAGCCCCATTCGGCGCCTTCGAGGCCGCGGCCGCCGGGCGACTCCGGCGCCTCCTCGGCGGCGCAGACCCGGCTGGACCGGCCCGTGCCGCGATGGTCGGGCACAAGGATGTCGTATCCCGGAAAGGCGGCTCTGAACCGGTCGATCAGGCCGTAAAAACTGGCCCCGGCCTCGCCCGGACCGCCCGCGACCAGCCAGACGTCGCCGCGGCTGACTCCTTGCGCCGGGAATTTGCGGATGAACAGTTCGATCTCGCCGGAGGTCGTGTCTCCATAGCGGAGCGGAGTCTTCGCCGTGACGCACAGGCTGCCGGCGAGACGTTCAGGCGTGGCCTCCTCGCAGGGCATGAAGTCGGGGGAGGGCAAAGCCGCTTGCCGCGATGTGGTCCCTGTCGACGCGCAGGCTGTCGTCATCAAGACCGCCAGCGTCGCCGCCGCGAAAACCGTCAATCGCATCGCATATCCCTCAGTTATCCCGACATCGCCGATCCCGGTCGCCCGCGCACCTTAAGCTTCGCTAATGATCGACCCGCAGACCGGCGATGAAGTTTGAAAAAGCGGACATCATGTAAAAAATACTGGACATTATGTCTTTGACAAACCCACGTCATGATGTAGTGTGGATGGACAAGGAGAAGCCCCGTGTCCGTTCTGTCG